>NZ_JBEZNU010000001.1:0-694242 GCF_040653375.1 Streptomyces sp. NPDC047974 | reverse complement strand
AAGCCTGAGACCTGATGCCGAGCCGATTGTGGTGAAGTGGATGATCCTATGCTGTCGAGAAAAGCCTCTAGCGAGTTTCATGGCGGCCCGTACCCTAAACCGACTCAGGTGGTCAGGTAGAGAATACCGAGGCGTTCGGGTGAACTATGGTTAAGGAACTCGGCAAAATGCCCCCGTAACTTCGGGAGAAGGGGGGCCACGCCTGGTGATGAGTCTTGCACTCTGAGCTGGGGGTGGCCGCAGAGACCAGCGAGAAGCGACTGTTTACTAAAAACACAGGTCCGTGCGAAGCCGTAAGGCGATGTATACGGACTGACGCCTGCCCGGTGCTGGAACGTTAAGGGGACCGGTTAGTGACCTTTCGGGGTTGCGAAGCTGAGAACTTAAGCGCCAGTAAACGGCGGTGGTAACTATAACCATCCTAAGGTAGCGAAATTCCTTGTCGGGTAAGTTCCGACCTGCACGAATGGCGTAACGACTTCTCGACTGTCTCAACCATAGGCCCGGTGAAATTGCACTACGAGTAAAGATGCTCGTTTCGCGCAGAAGGACGGAAAGACCCCGGGACCTTTACTACAGTTTGATATTGGTGTTCGGTTCGGCTTGTGTAGGATAGGTGGGAGACTGTGAAGCGGCCACGCCAGTGGTTGTGGAGTCGTCGTTGAAATACCACTCTGGTCGTGCTGGATGTCTAACCTCGGTCCGTGATCCGGATCAGGGACAGTGTCTGATGGGTAGTTTAACTGGGGCGGTTGCCTCCCAAAGGGTAACGGAGGCGCCCAAAGGTTCCCTCAGCCTGGTTGGCAATCAGGTGTTGAGTGTAAGTGCACAAGGGAGCTTGACTGTGAGACCGACGGGTCGAGCAGGGACGAAAGTCGGGACTAGTGATCCGGCGGTGGCTTGTGGAAGCGCCGTCGCTCAACGGATAAAAGGTACCCCGGGGATAACAGGCTGATCTTCCCCAAGAGTCCATATCGACGGGATGGTTTGGCACCTCGATGTCGGCTCGTCGCATCCTGGGGCTGGAGTCGGTCCCAAGGGTTGGGCTGTTCGCCCATTAAAGCGGTACGCGAGCTGGGTTTAGAACGTCGTGAGACAGTTCGGTCCCTATCCTCTGTGCGCGTAGGAATATTGAGAAGGGCTGTCCCTAGTACGAGAGGACCGGGACGGACGAACCTCTGGTGTGCCAGTTGTCCTGCCAAGGGCATGGCTGGTTGGCTACGTTCGGGAGGGATAACCGCTGAAAGCATCTAAGCGGGAAGCCTGCTTCGAGATGAGTATTCCCACCTCCTTGAGAGGGTAAGGCTCCCAGTAGACGACTGGGTTGATAGGCCGGATGTGGAAGCCCAGTAATGGGTGGAGCTGACCGGTACTAATAGGCCGAGGGCTTGTCCTCAGTTGCTCGCGTCCACTGTGTTAGTTCTGAAGTAACGAACTCCCAATCCGGTTGGTTGAGTTCAACTTCATAGTGTTTCGGTGGTCATAGCGTTAGGGAAACGCCCGGTTACATTCCGAACCCGGAAGCTAAGCCTTTCAGCGCCGATGGTACTGCAGGGGGGACCCTGTGGGAGAGTAGGACGCCGCCGAACAATTTTTAGCCTCAACCCCCGGACCATGTCCGGGGGTTGAGGCATTTTTGCGTTCTTGTGAAGCCTCGTGCGCATCGCTTCCCTTCTCCTGGGGCCGCGCCTAGCGTCAGCCGTCGGCGCGACAGTCGTACGGATCCCTAGGAGCTGTCTTGAGTACACGTGTGCCCCGCCGACGGGGGCGAGCGGCGGTCGTCGCCGCTCTCGCGGCCGTGCTGCTGGCGGGATCGGCGCCCGTCGCCCAGGCCGAGGAGATACCCCTCGCGCTCGGACACCGCCTCGTCGATCACTACGAGGGGGCGCCGGGAGTCGCCCGGCCGCTGCCGGGCACCGGACCGGCCCAGCACCCCCACCTCGCGCCCAACGGCCGCAGCGGCATGCACGCCGACGGAGCCGGCAGCGGTACCCATCCGTATCCGGCGCCGCTGGGGCGGAACCCCGAGGTCACGAGCGAGAAGATCGCCCCCGTCGGCGGCGAGTGCGCCACCGCCACCTTCGACGCCGGCGGGCGGCTGATCACCGTCTGCGGCACCTTCAGCGGCTTCCTGCTCAAGTTGCTGGACCCGCGCAGCCTCGACACCCTCGCCGAGTACAAGCTGCCGCAGCGCTCCTCCACCGTCGAGGCCATCACCCGGCTCGACTTCGAGAAGATCTTCAAGGACACGTCCGGGGGCGCCTACTTCTACCTGGACGACCGCGACCGGGTGGTGCTCGCCGACTCCCGGCAGCACGTGCTGCGGATCGCCCACGGGCAGAAGGCGGACGGCACCTGGGAGTTCACCGTCGAGGACGACTGGGACCTGACCTCGCTCGTGCCGCACGACTGCGTCAGCTGGACCAACCTCTTCCCCAGCGGGGTGTGCGACCCCGTCACCTCCGTGATGCCCGACTGGGACGGGCGGATCTGGTGGGTCACCCGGCTCGGGCGGGTCGGGACCGTCGACCCCGCCACCGGTACCCTGCGGGCGATCCGGCTCGACGGGGAGGAGATCCAGAACTCGTTCTCCGTCGCCGAGGACGGCGTCTCCATCGTCACCGACCACGCGCTGTACGCGTTCCGGGCCGACGGTGACGGGACGCCGCGGGTCGTCTGGCGGGAGACGTACGACCGGGGGACCGGCACCAAGCCCGGTTCGGTGAACCAGGGGTCGGGAACCACGCCCGACCTCTTCGGCAGCCGGGACGAGTACGTCGCCATCACCGACAACGCCGACGACCGGATGAACGTCCTCGTCTACCGGCGCGGTGCCGACGTGCCGGCGGGCGAGCGGCTCGTGTGCCGGGTGCCGGTCTTCCGGTCCGGGGCCTCGACGACCGACAACTCGCTGATCAGCTGGGGCGACAGCCTCGTCGTGGAGAACAACTACGGGTACGAGAACCCGTCGTCGCTCGCGTTCGGCCGCACGGTCGTCGGCGGGGCGACCCGGATCGACGTGCGGGGCGACGGCAGCGGGTGCGACGTCGTGTGGGAGAGCGACGTGCGGTCGCCGTCCACCGTGCCCAAACTCTCCACCGCCAACGGCCTGCTGTACTTCTACGAGAAGCGGCACAGCGCCCTGGGGATCGACGCCTGGTACCTCACGGCCGTCGACTTCCGCACCGGCGGCCGCGTCTTCTCGCGGCTGACCGGGACCGGGCTCGGCTACGACAACAACTGGGCGCCGATCACCCTCGGGCCCGACGGGACCGCGTACGTCGGCGTCTTCAACGGGATCGTCGCCGTACGCGACACCGCCTGAGCCCGGTACGGCCTCCGGGTCACTCCATGGGCGGCATCTCGCCGACCGTCGTCCGGACGTCGATCACCGCGAAGGCGGCCCCCTGCGGGTCGAGGAGGGAGGCGAAGCGGCCGAAGGGGCTGTCCATGGGGCCGAAGAGCTTGCGGCCGCCGAGGCGTTCGGCCGCGGTGACCGCGAGGTCGCAGTTGTCGACGGCGAAGTAGATCTGGATGTAGTCGGGCATCTCCGGCGGGAACTCGTCGGGGGCCATCCTCATCCGGCCGAGGACCGGGTCGGCGCCGAGGTCGAAGACCTTGTAGTCCATGTCCTCACCGGTCATCTTCTTGGTGTCGTAGCCGAAGACGCCGGTGAAGAAGGGGTCGGACTTCTCGGGCCGGCGGGTGAAGACCTCGGCCCACACGAAGGAGCCGGACTCGCCTTCGAGCTCGAAGCCCTCGTGGACTCCGGCCTGCCACAGACCGAAGACCACGCCCGACGGGTCGGAGGCGAGGCACATCGAGCCGAAGTCGCCCACCCGCATCGGCTCCATCAGGATCGTGCCGCCCGCCGCCCGGATCTTCTCCGCCGTGGCGGAGACGTCGTCCGCGGCGAAGTAGAGACACCAGGCGGACTGTGGTGGGGTGTCGCCGCCGGGCATCGGCGGGACGATGGCGGCGACCGCCTTGCCGTCCTTGTACGCCTGGGTGTAGTTGCCGAACTCCGTCGACGCCTCGCCGAACGTCCAGCCCAGCACATCGGCGTAGAAGGTCTTGGCGCCCTCGGCGTCGGTGAACATAGCGTCGGTCCAGACCGGGGTGCCCTCGGGTCGTACGGCCATGACGAGACTCTCGCTTCCGATCGGTGACGTTTGACGTGGCTCAGGGCCTTTGTCCACGCTAGTCACGACCGGCCCGGCCCGCGCGGTGGCGCGCGGGCCGGGCCGGCTCAGCGCGGGAGCCGTGTGAGGCCGTAGCGGTGGAACGGGGCCCTCGGCAGGGCCAGGTCAGGGCGCCAGGCCGCGAGGACCTGCGCGGACGGCAGGAACAGGGCCGTGGGCAGCTCGTCGGGGGAGGTCCAGCGCCAGCGCTCGATCTTCTCGGGCTCGGCCACGGCCGGGGTGCCCGTGAAGGCGCGGACCACCGTCGCCGCCGTCAGCCGGGTGAGCTCCGACGAGGTCACCGTGTCGAGGAGCAGGCCGACGACCTCGACGTCGGCGGGGTCGGCGCCGAGCGTGGTCTCCTCGGCCAGCTCGCGCGCCGCGGCCTCCTCGATGGACTCGCCCGGCTCCACCGCGCCGCCCGGGAGCTCCCAGACGCCCGAGCGGTCCAGACCCAGCAGGACCCGGCCGTCGCCGTCGAGGACGACGATCCCGGCCCCCAGGGCGGCCCGGGGGATCGGCGGGCGCGTGTTGCGGGCAGCGGCGGCGGGATCGGAGGCGTACACGTCGGGCGTCATGCGCCCTGTCTACCAGCCGCCGCCGACATCCCGTCCGCCGGCGCCGGAGGGACGACGACGACCGGGCAGGCGGCGTGGTGCAGCACCGCGTGTGCCACCGAGCCCACCAGGAGCTCGGCGATGCGGTGCCGGTGGTGCCGGCCCACGACGAGGAGGGCCGCCTCTGCGGAGGCGTCCACCAGGAGCCCCGCGGCGTCGCCCGGTGCCACCGTGCGGACCAGCTTCACGTCCGGGCGCCGCTCGGCGAAGGGGCGCAGCCGGGCCTCCTGCTCCCGCCGGGCCTCCGCGAGGAGCTCCTCGGTGTCGTCGGCGAGGGGCAGCGGCGGGGGCATCTGGAAGGCGGGGGAGGGGGCCGCGACCAGCGCGGACGGGTTCGGCGGGAGGCGGAGCCCGGTCATCGCCTCCAGGGGTACGCGGCGGAGCGCGGCCGCCCCGAAGGCGAAGTCGATCACCTCGTCCGGGGTCTCCTCCGGGTGCAGGCCGAGCAGGACGCGGCCGGCGGCCGGGCCGCTGTCCAGGGAGGCGGTCCTCGCCTCGTGCGGGACCACCACCAGCGGGCAGGGGGCGCGGGCGGCGAGGGCGCGGCCGGTGGAGCCGAGGAGGAGGCTGGTGAAACCGCCGTGGCCGCGTGAGCCCGTCACCAGGAGGCGGGCGTCCCGGGCCGCCACCGGCAGCACGTCGGTGACGGTGCCGTCCAGGGACTCGTACCGGACGGGGACCGCGTGGCCCCGCTCCTCCACGACGGTCCGCACCGCGTCCAGGACGGTGTCCCGCAGCTCCGGCTGGGTGCCCAGCGAGGCGATCCTGGCCGCGCCCAGCTGGAGGGCGTCGGAGCGGACGTGGGCCACGACGAGCGGGGCGTCCAGGGCCTCCGCCTCGGCGAGTGCCCAGGACAGGGCGCGCAGACTGTGCTCGGAGCCGTCCACGGCGGCCACCACGGGCGGATCGCTCTTCACGTTCATGAGGGAATGCCTCCCTCGGTCGGCGCCGCGCCACGCCGGTGGGTCAGGAGCGGATCAGGCGTCCTGCTCGCGGGCGGCGCGGTCGGCCTCGCGCTGGGCGTTGCGCTCCTTGATGCGGACGGTCTCCTTGCGGACGTCGGCCTGGGTGGCGCGCTCCTTGACGAGCCACTCCGGGGCCTCGGCCTTCAGGGCCTCGATCTGCTCCGTGGTGAGGGCCTCGGTGATCCCGCCGCGGGCGAGGCCCGAGATGGAGATGCCCAGCTTGGAGGCGACCACGGGGCGCGGGTGCGGGCCGTTCTGCCGGAGCTCCTTGAGCCAGGCCGGCGGGTTCGCCTGCAGCTCGTTGAGCTCGGCGCGCGAGACGACGCCCTCCTGGAAATCGGCGGGGGTGGCCTCGAGGTACACACCCAGCTTCTTGGCCGCGGTGGCCGGCTTCATCGTCTGGGAGTTCTGGTGCGACGTCATGGGGTCAAGGGTATCGAGCACACGGAGCTCCTCCGACCACGGCCGCCCTCCGACCTGCGCGGACGACCGGCCCGGACGGGCTCCGCCGGTCGCGGAGGGGCGGGTAATCTTGCGGGGTGACAGACTCCCCGCTTGCCCCCGCCCCCGACGCCGCGGCCTTCCGGCTCGCCTTCGTGCCCGGTGTGACGCCCTCGAAGTGGGTGCGGACCTGGGAGCAGCGGCTGCCCGACGTGCCGCTCACGCTGGTGCAGGTGACGTCGGGTGAGGCCTTCGGGATGCTCCGGGAGGGCGGCGCGGACGCCGCGCTGCTGCGGCTGCCGGTCGACGGCGAGGACCTGAGCGCGATCCCGCTGTACGAGGAGACCAGCGTGGTGGTGGTGCCCAAGGACCACCACTTGGCCGCGGCCGAGGAGCTGACGCCGGAGGACCTGGCCGAGGAGCTGGTGCTGCACCCGCTGGACGACGCGCTCGGCTGGGAGGGGTCGCCGCCCGGGCTTCCGGCGTTCCAGCGGCCGGAGACCACCGCCGACGCGATCGAGCTGGTCGCCGCCGGGGTGGGTGTGCTGGTCGTGCCGCAGTCGCTGGCCCGGCTGCACCACCGCAAGGACCTGACGTACCGCACGATGACCGGTGTGCCGCAGTCGCGGGTGGCGCTGTCCTGGCCGAAGGCCGAGGAGGCGCCCGACCTGGTGGAGGAGTTCATCGGGATCGTCCGGGGCCGGACCGTGAACAGCACTCGGGGACGGCGCGCGGAGGAGCGGAAGGGGCAGAAGACCGCCCAGAGGTCCGATCAGAAGTCCGGTCAGAAGCCCGCGAAGAGGACGGCGGGGGCGAAGCCGGCGCGGCCGGGGAAGCCCGCCAAGGGCAAGGGCGGTGCCGCGGGGCGCGGCGGGAAGCCCCGCCGCGGCCGCTGAGCGGGGCCCTCGGCATACTCCTCCTGATGATCGAGTGCCCACCACCGCGGTGGGCGGTGAGAAGAGGAGAAGCCTTTGGCCGCCAGTTTCAGGACCGTCGTCGAGGTGGCGCCCGCCCATCTCGACGAGGCCCGGTCGATCGACCGGGTGTTCCAGGAGGCGATCGCCCCCGCCACCGTCAATTTCGACTTCGAGGCCATCCACCAGGCGGCCGCCGCCGTTCCGGACAGCACCATCGTCCGGATGGTGCGCGGCTGGGGCCTCAGGGAGCACGCGCCGCTGCTCGTCATGGTGCTCTCGCTGAAGGAGGCCGTCCAGCAGGCGCTGCCGGCGGAGTGCGCGGAGGCGGGTTTCTGGGAGACCGTGGAGCGGGAGCTGGTCTCCGCGTTCACGGGGCTCGGCGAGCAGCTGGGGCAGCCCGGTCTGTCGTTCTACGAGGAGTCCGAGGAGCGCACGCGCTACTACCGGGACCTGTTCTTCGCGCTCCAGGAGGAGGGCGCCGGCGGTGACGCGCTGCACGCGCTCGCGTTCTGCGTGGACGTCACCGTCGAGCTGCCGAAGGAGCGGGTGCTCGGGCTCGGGCTGACGGACGCGGCGCCGTTCGCCGTCGGTCTCAACGCGATCGTGCTGCGGCGGCCGCTTCCCGTCGCGGCCTGATCCTCGGCTCGCGCCGGCCCGCCGTCCCGGGCCGGATCCTCAGCGGGGCCACGGGCCGTAGCCGTCCCCCGTACCGTCGTTCCCGTCGCCGTGTCCGTCGCCGTTCCCGTCTTCGCCGTCGGCGTCGCGGTTGAGCCGGGCGACGAGCGGGACCAGGAACCAGCACAGCGCCAGCCAGAGCGCCATCACGACGACCAGCCAGAGCGCGATCGTGTCGTCCAGGACCATGCGCATGATCAGCAGGAACGTCGACACCATCGTCAGGTAGAGCAGCACCACGCCGACCAGGGTCAGGCGCCCCGCCCAGGACACCGCCTCCGGTTTCAGCCGGCGTCCCGCCACGAGGCGGTGGACCGCCACCGGCGCGACGAGCGCGCCCGTGGTCGCCGCTCCCAGGCAGACCGTCACCACGTAGATGACCCGGTCCGTCGTGCCCAGCTCGGCGAAGCGCGGCTGGAAGACGACGGCGACGAGGAAGCCGAAGAGGATCTGGGTGCCCGTCTGGGCGACGCGCAGCTCCTGGAGGAGTTCGTTCCACCGGCGGTCGGCGCGCTGGTCACGGCTCTCGCCGCGTCCGTCGTCGGGCCGGACGGTGTTCTCGGTGGTCATACGGGGCGAGTGCCCCCACGCTCGCCCCGTATGCCCCTCCCGTCCGGGTGCTTCTTCCCCGCGCACCCGGTCCGTGTCAGCCCACCGGCCCGCGCAGCCGGCCCCGCCGGGCCGCCGCGACCAGCTCGGGGACGGTCGCGAGCTTGACGCGCGGCCGGCCGGTCGCCGCGCCCCGGGCGCGTTCGGCCCGGTCGATGGCGGCGAGACCGCGGGCGTCGACGAGCCGTCCGGCGCGGCCGCGGGCGAGGCGGGCGAAGGCCTTCGCGGAGCCGGCGGGCTTCGGGAGGCGGCCGTCGACCGCGTCGGCGAGCAGGCTGCCGACGGTCTCCGCCGCGCAGGCGCGGTTGGCGCCGATGCCGCCGGAGGGGCCGCGCTTGATCCAGCCGACGACGTAGGTGCCGGTCATGCCCTCGACGCGGCCGGCGGTGTGCGGGACGGTGCCGGTGGTCTCGTCGAACGGCAGCCCGGCGAGCGGTACGCCCCGGTAGCCGATGGCCCGGACGAGGAGGCCCGCCGGGATGTCGGCGCTTCCCCCGGGGCCACCGGTGCGGACCGCGCGGACGGCGTCCTCGCCGAGGGCCTGCTCGGGGGCCGAGTGGAAGCGGAGGACGATCCGGCGGCGGCCGGTGTCGGGGCCGCCGGCCCAGTCGACCGTCTCGCGGGCCGTGTCCTTGAGGAGGGCGGCCTTGTCGCCGGGGGCCGCCGCGTCGATGGCCTCGGCGATCCGGGGGTCGTGGGTGTCGACGACGAGGTCGACGCCGGGGAGGTGGCCGAGGGCGAGGAGCTCGGAGGCGGTGTACGCGGCGTCCTCGGGGCCGCGCCGGCCGAGCAGCACCACCTCGCGGACCCGCGAGCCGCGCAGGGCGGCGAGCGCGTGGTCGGCGATGTCGGTGCCGGCGAGGGCGGCCGGGTCGGTGACGAGGATGCGGGCGACGTCCAGGGCGACGTTGCCGGTGCCGACGATCACGACCCGCTCGGTGGTGCCGAGGGCGACGGCTCCGGGCGCGGTCTCCGGGTGGGCGTTGTACCAGGAGACGAGGGAGGTGGCGGAGAGGCTGCCGGGCAGGTCCTCGCCGGGGATGCCGAGGCGCCGGTCGGACGGGGCGCCGACCGCGTACACGACCGCGTCGTGGTGGGCCGCCAGCTCCTCGGGGGTGACGTCCTTGCCGATCTCCACGCCGAGCCGGACGGTGGCCCGGGGGTGGGTGTGGAAGCGGGCGAGGCTGTCGCCCGCGCCCTTGGTGCCCGGGTGGTCGGGGGCCACGCCGTAGCGGACCAGGCCGCCGGCGACCGGGAGCCGGTCGATGAGGGTGACCTCGGCGTTGGTGTGCAGGAGCAGGTCCTCGGCCGCGTACATGCCGGCCGGTCCCGTGCCGACGACGGCGACCCGGATGGGGGCGAAGTCGGAGGGGAGGGAGCGGCCGAAGGAGGGCTCGCCCCAGGGGTGGAAGGTGGGGGAGGCGAGGACGGGGGCGGGTTCGCGGCCCTCGAAGTGGGCGGCGTTGATCGCCTCGTACCGCTTGAGGGGCGCGGTGAGCCGGTCGACCGGGAAGATCGCGTCGACCGGGCAGGCGTCGGCGCAGGCGCCGCAGTCGATGCAGCTCTTCGGGTCGATGTAGAGCATCTCGGTGGTGCCGAAGTCCGGCTCCTCGGGCGTCGGGTGGATGCAGTTGACCGGGCAGACGGCGACGCAGGTGGCGTCGGAGCAGCAGGTCTGGGTGATGGCGTAGGTCATGGTGGCGGCTCGGCTCGGCTCGTCGGGGTCGGACTCGGGGTCGGACGCGGGGTCGGACGCGGGGCGGACTCGGGTCGGAGTCGGGGCGGAGCCGCGGTCAGATGAGGTGGGCGCGCCGGTAGAAGCGGACGGCCGGCCGGGTCAGCATGCCGACGTCGCCGAGGAACTCCATGAGGCCGGAGCAGCTGGCCCGCAGCCGGGCCTTGTAGTGCTCGTTGGCGGCGGCCTCGCGGCGGGCGCGCTCGGGGTCGAGGCCGGCCCGGACGTACACCTCGGGGTTCACCAGGCTGGTGATGATGTAGTACGCGGCGATGGCGACGATCAGCGCCTGGAAGTGGCGGCGGGCGCGGCTCGCGCCGGCGAGGTTGCGGCGGGTCTCGTCCCGGGCGAACTTCATGTGCCGGGACTCCTCGACGACGTGGATGTTGTTGATGGTCCGCACGAAGGGGACCACCCGCTCGTCGCGCATCCAGTCGCGCTGCATGACGTCGAGGACCTCCTCGGCGACGAGGATGCCGGCGTAGGCGGCCTCGCCGAAGCCGATGGTCTTCATGACCCGGCCGAGCTCCATGATGGCCCGCTTGGGCCGGTAGGCGGGGGCGCCGAGCTTCTGGGAGCCGCGGGCGAACATGATCGAGTGGCGGCACTCGTCGGCGATCTCGGTGAGCGCCCACTGGAAGCGGGGGTCGGTGTGGTCGGTGCGGTAGATGTCCCGGAGCACCAGCTGCTGGAGGATCATCTCGAACCAGATGCCGGTGGAGGCGACGGAGGCGGACTCCTGGCGGGTCAGCTCCTTCTGCTGCTCCTCGGTCATCTCGTTCCAGTAGGCCGTGCCGTAGAGGCTGTTCCACTCGGGGCTCTGGCCGTGGAAGTCCTTGTCGAGCGGAGTGTCCCAGTCGACCTCGACGGCGGGGTCGTAGCTGAGCTTGGCCGCCGACCGGAGCAGCCGCTCGGCGACGTCGTCCTGGTCGTGGTTGTCCGGGCGCACGGTGCTGCTGGCCATCGTTGCGGCTCCTTGGGTCACGCGGTCGGCTCGTGGTCGTTCCCTGGCTTGTTAGACATAGCGTCTAGCAAGCTTGTTAGACGGAACGTATAGCAAGGGTGTCGCGCGGGCTACCCCCCGGTACGGGATTTCTCGTCCGGACATGCCGAAGGGGCCGGAGCGCGATCCGCTCCGGCCCCTTCGGTCCGACCGTCAGAAGGTCAGGTTCCAGGCGTCGATCTTCCCGGTGTCCGCGCTCGCGTTGTCGTTCACACGGAGCTTCCAGACGCCGTTCGCCACCTCGGAGGAGGCGTTGACGGTGTACGTCTGGACGATGTTGTCGGTGGAGCTGCCGGTCCGGTTGTGCAGGACGTAGACCGAGCCGTCGGGGGCGACGAGGTCGACCTTGAGGTCACCGATGTAGGTGTGCTTGATGTCCACGCCCACCTTCAGGGTGGACGGGGCGTTGCCGGAGACGCCGCTGACGGTGATGGCGCTCTCGACGGTGGTGTTGTCGGAGACCGTCACGTCGGTGAGGTTCTCGAAGGACGTGCCGGGCTGCGGCGGGGTCGAGCCGCCGACGGCCTTCAGGGCGTCCACGCGGCCCTCGCCGAAGAAGCTGTTCTTCGCCGTGGTGCCGGTGCAGCGGGCGTCCGACGGGCAGGCCAGGTCGGTGGCCTGCTCGCCGAGCTTGGCCCGCAGGTCCGCCGGGGTGTACGCCGGGTTGGCGCTGGCCATGAGGGCGGCGACGCCCGCGACGTGCGGGGAGGCCATCGACGTACCGCTCAGCGAGGAGTACTTGCCGCCGGGGACGGTGCTGTAGACCGACTCGCCGGGCGCGGAGACCTCGATGACGTCGCGGCCGAAGTTGGAGAAGGACGCCTTGGACGTGCCGCTGGTGCCGTTGGCCGCGACCGTGACGACGCCCGGCAGCTCGGCCGGGATGTCGAGGCAGTCGTTGGTGATCGTCCGGGTCACCGGGGTCGAGTCGTTGGGGCTCGACGAGTCGGTGGTCTTGTTGGCGAGGTCGACGTTGGAGTTGCCGGCCGCCGCGACCTGGAGCGAGCCCTTGCCCTCGGCGTAGGCCTGGGCGCGGCCCACGCCCTCCAGGATGGCCGCCTGGTCGAGGTTGTTCGGGCAGTTGAACTGCCACGGGTCGGTGTAGTAGCTGTTGTTGGTGACCTTGAAGCCGTGGTCACCGGACCACACCAGGCCGCAGATGGTGTTCTCGGCGAAGAAGAGGGTGCTGCCGGGCTCGGCGATGCGCACCGAGGAGATCTTCACGCCCGGCGCGACGCCGATGGCGCCCTTGCCGTTCTTGGCCGCCGCGACCGTGCCGGCCACGTGGGTGCCGTGCTGGTCGACGTCGCGCCAGGCGCCGATGCGGGTGTCCGCCTTGCCGTAGGCGCAGGAGACCGAGTCGGCGGCGTTGAAGTTCGGCGCCAGGTCCTGGTGCTGGTCGTCGACGCCGGTGTCCAGGATGCCGACCTTGACCGAGGCGGAGCCCGGGTTGACGGCCCAGGCCTGGTCGGCCTTGATCTGGGTCATGTCCGAGCGGACGGGCTCCGTCGACGGGGCCGCGGCCTGCGACGGGTTCGCCGGGAGCGCCGGGTTGTAGGCGTCGGCGGGGACGTCCGAGGTGCGGGTCGCGCCGACCTTCTGCACGCCGGAGACGCCACGCATGGTGGTGGCGAAGGAGGCGGAGGTCGAGTGGGCGACGATCACGCCGATGGCGTCGAAGGAGGAGAAGACCGAACCGCCGTTCGCGGCCACCGCGTTGCGGACCGCGGTCGTGTCACCGGGGGTGGTGATCACCAGGTAGGCACGGGTGCCGGCGGCCCAGGCGGCGGGCGCCTGCTGGGTGGTCCGGGCGTTCGCGGTGAAGGCCGCGAGCGGCTCGTTGTCCACCGGGGCGGCCTGGGCGAGGGAGACCGGGCCCGCGAGGGCCAGGGTCGTGCCGAGGGCGATCGCCGCGAATCTCATCCGGCCGGATATGTGGGAAAACAATGCGTCCTCCGATGGCCCGGTGGCGCGGGTGGCGCCGGCCGGGCCCTGTGATGTGTGGGGTGGACGCAAGATCCCAGACGGGGGGCGCGGAAGGAAGTGTTCTGTCCGACAAGCCCGTTCACGTAACAAAATCTTGACTTGAACATGGCGAAAAGGGGCGGATTTCCGGCTCCGCCCCCTTCCGCGCGCGTGCGCCTACTTCAGGTAGGGGCCCGCCGTGCCGATCTTCCCGGGCCCGTTCAGGACGTACACCCGGAGGTTGCCCTTGCCGGGCGCGCCGACCGTGAGGGTGCCGTTGGAGACCGTCTTCACGTCGCCGGTGACGGCGTCGGTGTACGTGCCGTTCGGGATGCCGTTGTACGTGGCTCCGCCCGAGACGGTGACGAGCGCGAAGCTGTCCGTCGAGCCGCTGGTGTAGCGGCGCTTGAAGGCCATGCCGCCCGAGATGCCCTCGGTGGAGTACTGGCCCATCTGGAGGGCGGGGATCGCCCGGCGGATCTCGTTGAGCCGCTGGACGTGCTTGACCAGGGGCTGCTGGAGGGTGGTCGCGACCTGGCCGCTCGCTCCGGAGACCTTCGAGAAGTCGGAGGCGGTGACGGTGCCGGCCACGTGGTCGCCGTAGTAGGCGCGGCCGGTGGTGGCCAGCGGGCAGGTGGGCCCGCAGTCGATCTTCCGGCCCTTCTGGAACTCGATCTCGGAGCCGTAGTAGAGCGTCGGGATGCCGCGGAAGGTCCACATCAGGGACATGTTCTCGGCCCAGGCGTCGGTCCCGCCGGTGTACCGCTCGCTCGACTTGTTCGGGCCGTAGTCGTGGCTGTCGACGTAGACGACGTTGTAGGTGGCGTCGTTGTAGCTGTCGTCCGAGTCCTTGCCGTTGGAGAAGGCGTTGTACGCGTCACCGAAGTTCATGTGCATGCGCATGTCGATGACGTTCATGCCCGAGAAGCGGCTGTGGTCGGGCGCGTGGTAGCTGTTGCCGTTCAGGAAGGCGTTGGTGGAGGTGGGCTGGTTGCCGGTGCCCTGCTGCTGCTCGTAGTCGTACATCTCCAGGGCGGCCTTGGTGTCGTCGGCGTCGTACTCCTTGCGCTCCTTCCAGGTGAAGAACTGCGCGGAGTGGTTCACCGAGCCGCGGTTCCACTTGTCGTTGACGAAGGCCGCGACCTCGCCGAAGACGAAGAAGTTCTTCGCCGCCTCGGCGCCGTGCCGCTGGGTGACCCGCTCCTGGATCGCGGGGAGGAAGCGGCGGTTCCAGGTGGTGCGCGGGATGTGCACGGCGGTGTCGACGCGGAAGCCGTCCACCCCCATGTCGATGTACTTGTCGTACGCGCCGATCAGGTAGTTCTGGACGGTCGCGTTCTCGGTGTTCAGGTCCGCCAGGTCCTCGTGCAGCCAGCAGGAGCGCGAGTCCTCGCCCTCCCAGTTGCCGATCCAGCACTGGTGGAAGAGCTCCTTTGGGAACATTCCCGAAGTGGGGCTCGGCCACTGGCAGTTGTAGAGGGTGTAGCCCTCGGCGCTCTTCCCGCCGGTGGGCTTGCCCCAGTTGACGCAGGTGTTGCCGGTGGGCTCGGCCGTCGACCAGAGGTCGCCGTTGTAGTACGACTTGCCGGTCTTCGGGTCGATCGTCAGGCCGTCGTACTCGAAGCCGGGCTGCTTCTCGTCGTAGTACCAGCTCCACTGGGTGTCCCGGACGCCGTACACGGTCGGCGTGAACAGGCCCTTGGCGCCCCAGCGGGACGAGTGGTTGTAGACGACGTCCTGGTAGATCTTCATGCCCTTGGCGTGGGCGGCGTCGATGAGGTCCTGGTAGGAGGCGCCCGCCGACTCCAGGCGCGGGTCGACCTTGTAGAAGTCGTAGCCGTGGTACCCGTGGTAGTCGTAGTCCGAGCGGTTGAGCACCACCGGGGTGACCCAGACGGCGGAGAAGCCGAGGCCCTTGATGTAGTCGAGCTTCTGGACGAGACCCTTGAAGTCGCCCCGGAACATGGGGTCGTCGTTCGCCGCGTTCCCCGACTTCACGTGCTGGCTGCCGCCCCGGTTGTTGGAGGCGTCGCCGTCGTAGAAGCGGGCGGTGAGGACGAAGTAGATCGGGTCCTTGCGCGGATCGGTCCCGAGCGGCTTGCCGTCGGCCGGGGCGGTGGGCCTGTCGCCGGTGGTGGCGGTGGCCGGCGCGGAGGCGGTCGAGACGTTCCCGGCGGCGTCCATGGCCTTCACCGTGTAGGTGTACGCGGTGCGTTCGGCGAGGTTCGTGTCCGAGAAGACCGTCGAGCCGACGTCGGTGACGACCGTGCCGGTGGTGCCGCCGGTACGGGTGACCTGGTACTTCGTCACGCCCCGGTCGTCGGTGGCGGCGTTCCAGGAGAGCAGCACGGAGACGCCGTCGGCGGTCGCGGTGAGGCCGGCGGGGGCGGTGGGCGCCTGGGTGTCGGGCGGGGTGGCGGCGCAGGGGTCGGTGGCGTTCGCGGTCACCACCCGGTCCCGGACCGTGGAGGTGCCGGTGCCGATCGTGTAGTCGGCGCCGCCGTTGTTGTCCCAGACGCCGTTGCCGTTGTTGAAGGCGGCCTTGAGGGAGGTGGCGGAGCCGAGGTCCAGCTCCCGCTTCCACCAGCCGGTGCAGGCGGCCGTCATGCCGAGACCGGGCGCGGCCGTCCACGCGCCGCCGGCCGGCTGGTAGTGGACGTTCACCGTCGACCAGCCGAGGGAGGCCGAGGAGTAGTACACCGTCGCCTTGTTCGCGGTCGGCGGGGGCGTGTCGGCGCAGGGGTCGGAGTGGGCGACGACGCCGTCCTTCACGGTGATGTTCCCCGTGCCCAGCGCGTAGTTGCGGCCGCCGTTGTTGTCCCAGGTGCCGGTGCCGTTGTTGAAGGTGGCCTGGAGCCCGGTGGCGGAGCCGAGGCTGACGGTCTTCTTCACCCAGTCGGTACAGGCGGGCTCCATCGCGGTGCCGGGGACGGTGGTCCAGGACCCGCCGTCGGGCGCCCAATGGAGGTTGTAGGCCGACCAGTTCTTCGTCTTGGTCCAGTAGTGGACGGTCGCCGTGTTCTCGGCGACGGCCGCCGCCGGTGCGGCGTCGAGGGCCGGGACGGCGGTGGCGGTGCCGCCGGGCGGCGCGGCCATCAGGCCGGCGAGGCCGGCCGCGGCGCCGAGCAGCGCGAGCGCGCGCCCGCGCCGCCGTGTGCGGGTGGGGGTCATGCGGTTCTCCAGACGAGGGCGCGCCGGGACGGGGGCCGGTGGTGAGGCGGGGATCGGCCCCCATGGAAGCGCGTGCGGAAACTTGCGGAAACTTCTTGCGTCGGCGGGAAGTTACCCCCGTGAGGCGCGCGCGTAAAGAGTCCGCGTCGAAGCGGTTCGAACGCGGTGTCCGGATGCCGGGACGGCGGTCGGGACGGCGGTCAGGATGGCGGCCCGGACCGCGGCCGGGTCAGGGACCCTGGGATCCGCTCCGCTTCAGGTACGGCGCCAGGAGGGTGCGCCAGGACGAGTCGATGCGCCGGTACTCCGCCGGGCAGAGCGCGGCGCGGTCGCGGGGGAGCACCCCGTCCGGGTTCCCCTCCGCGTCCACCGCGTCGGTGAACCGCCGGGGATCGGAGCCGTAGAGCCAGCAGGCCCAGTTGAAGAAGCGCTGCCCGTCGAGGGAGTGGACGTCGGAGTACGCGGCGACCCCCGGGTCGCCGCCCTCGGACGCGGCCCAGAGCGCGCCCCAGGCGTTGACGGTCGAGATCGCGTAGTCGGCGTGGCGCTCGTCGCCGGAGGCGAGCAGGAGGACGGCCAGCTGGTCGACCGCGTCCTCCTCGCGGCCGGTGACGGGCAGGTCGTAGAGGTCGACGAGGGCGTGGCCGAGCTCGT
The DNA here is from genome assembly GCF_040653375.1 of Streptomyces sp. NPDC047974. Lineage (NCBI taxonomy): Bacteria > Bacillati > Actinomycetota > Actinomycetes > Kitasatosporales > Streptomycetaceae > Streptomyces > Streptomyces sp. NPDC047974. The sequence continues at coordinate 677,309 of NZ_JBEZNU010000001.1, read as the reverse complement.
GGAAGACGACGCCGTGGGAGAGGCCGACGACGTCCTCGTCGATGTCGTCGCCGACGGGCGTCCGTTCCGCGGGGGCGCCGTCGGCGGCGGCGCGGGCGAAGACCCGCCGGGCGTCGGCCACGAAGCCGTAGCAGTAGGTGATCCGCCCGGTGGTCTTGGACCAGAAGGGGTTGGGGGCCTCGCAGCGCGCGGCCCGCAGCGGCACGTCGTGGGGCAGGGCGATCCGCGCGTCCGCGTAGGCGGCGGCGTCCTCCAGGATCCGCCGCTCGCGCAGGAACGCGCGGGCGGCGCGCTCCTCGGGGGTGCGCGGCTGCTCGTACCCGACGACGAGCCGGCCCGTGCCCTGGGAGGGCGCCGCCGGGGTCGCGGCGCAGCCGGCGAGCAGAGCCACCGCGGTCAGGGCGGGGGCGAGTCGGCGCACGCGGGCTGCGGCGGGCATCGGCGGCACCTCGTCTCGTGGGCGTCCCTGCCGACGAGCCTGGCCGCGGCGGGTGCCGGGGGCGAGCCCGCGGCGCCGGACGGGTGAGCCGGGGGCCGCCGGGCCCCGGGCATGGGGCCCCGGCGCCGGGCCCCTGGCCCCGGGGTCGAACCTCAGCCCCGGGGCCAGGGGCGGCCCTCCAGGCGCTCGATGTCCCGGTTGAAGCGCTCCAGGAAGCCGGCGAAGGTGTCGACGTCCTCCGGGGACCAGTGCTCCATGATCCGTTCGAGCCCGCCGATGTTGAAGGAGCGGTCGGCCTCCAGTCGGCGCTCGCCCTCCTCCGTGATGCGGAACTTGCGGGCGATGCCGCCCTCCGGGTCGGGGATGCGCTCCACGACCCCGGCGCGGAGCATCGCCGCCGTCTGCCGGTTGAGGGTGGAGGCGTCGAGCCCGAAGGCGTCGGTGAGCTGGCCGATGGACATGGGCCCGTGCATCCGGATCCGGGTGAGGAGCACGTACGCGCTGCGGTCGAGGCCGCCGGCGCCGACCCGGGTGCGCGGCGCGTGGAGGTGCGAGTGCCGGCTCAGCAGCATCGTCTCGAACTCGACGCGGTCGGTGGGCTTCTCCACGGGCTTGTCCATGGGGTCATTCTCCCCTGCGAGAGCGTGGTATGCGGCATGCATAACTTGTGCATCGTGCACTTGCTATGCATGATGCATTGAGTGTGCATGATGCACAAATCGTGATGCGCAAACCGTGATGCGCAGATATTCGCTCCAGACCTCAGGGAGACACCCGTGGACCGCGCCCAGACCGACGTACGCCCCGGAGGCGTCGTCGGCGTCCTCGCCTTCGCCGGCATCGTGGCGGCACTCATGCAGACCCTCGTGGTGCCGCTCATCGGCGACCTGCCGCGTCTCCTGGGCACCGGCGCCGACGACGCCTCCTGGGTGATCACCGCCACCCTCCTCGCCGCCGCCGTCGCCACCCCCGTCGCCGGCCGCCTCGGCGACACCCTCGGCAAGCGGACCGTGCTGCTCGCCTCCACCGTCCCCCTCGTCGCGGGCTCCGTCGTCTGCGCCCTCGCCGACTCCGTCGTCCCGATGATCGTCGGCCGCGGTCTCCAGGGCCTCGGCATGGGCATCGTCCCCGTCGGCATCAGCCTGCTCAGGGACGTCCTGCCGCCCGAGCGGCTCGGCGGCTCCATCGCCCTCATGAGCGCCTCCATGGGCGTCGGCGGCGCCCTCGGCCTGCCGTTCTCCGCCGCCGTCGCCGAACACGCCAGCTGGCGCGTCCTCTTCTGGGTCGCCGCCGGCCTCAGCGCCGTCGTCGCCGTCCTCGTCCACCGGCTCGTCCCGGCCGGCCGCCGCCACCCGAACCCCGGCCGCTTCGACCTGCCCGGCGCCCTCGGCCTCGGCGCCGGTCTCGTCTCCCTGCTGCTCGCCGTCTCCAAGGGCGCGACCTGGGGCTGGGGCAGCGCCACCACCCTCGGCCTCTTCGCCGCCGCCGCCGTCGTCCTCCTCGCCTGGGGCTTCTGGGAGCTGCGCACCCGCGACCCGCTCGTCGACCTGCGGGTCACCGCCCGCCCGGTCGTCCTGCTGACCAACCTCGCCTCGGTGCTCGTCGGCTTCGCCATGTACGCCCAGTCGCTGGTCGTCCCGCAGCTCCTCCAGCTCCCCGAGGCCACCGGCTACGGCCTGGGCCAGTCGATGATGGCGATGGGCCTCTGGATGGCGCCGGCGGGCCTCGCGATGATGGCGCTCGCCCCGCTCGGCGCCAAGCTGTCCGCCGCCCGCGGCCCCAAGGTCACCCTCTCCGTCGGCGCCCTCGTCATCTCCGCCGGCTACGCCTCCTCGCTCGCCCTGATGGGCTCCACCTGGGGCCTGCTCGTCGTCACCCTGATCTGCAACACCGGCGTCGGCCTGGCGTACGGGGCGATGCCCGCGCTCATCATGGGCTCCGTGCCCGCCGAGGAGACCGCCTCCGCCAACAGCTTCAACACCCTGATGCGGTCCATCGGCACCTCGGTCTCCGCGGCCGTCATCGGTGTCGTCCTCGCCCAGATGACCACCACCCTCGGCGGCCACGCCCTGCCGTCCGAGGACGGCTTCCGGGCCGCCCTGCTCATCGGCGCCGGCGTCGCCCTCCTCGCCTCGCTCGTCGCCGCCCTCATCCCGGCCCGGCACACCCCCGCCGCGGACACCCCCGACGAGACCCCCGCCCCGCAGGCCGCCCGCGCCGCCTGAGCCCGCGCCGCCCGCGCCCGGGCCGTACGCGGAGTCGGGTACGGGTACGTGGCCACCGGCCCCGTACCCGTACCCGTACCGCTCACCGCGTCCCGTCCGCCTCCAGCGTGAACAGCGCCCCGTCCGGGTCCCGCACCACCACCCGGCGCCCGTCCCCGCCGGCCTCCGGCTCCCGGGCGCCGCCCCACTCGCCGCCCGGCACCACCAGACCGCCGTGCTCCGTCACCGCCGCCACCGAGGCCGTCACGTCCGGCACCCGGAACCGCACCAGCCAGCGCGGCCGCAACTGCGGCCGGGGCGAGGCCGCCTCCACCGGACCGCTGTCGAGCCGCGCCACCGCCACCCCGTCACGGCGCAGCACCACCCGGTCCTCCTCGTACGAGGTCTCGCAGCAGCCGGGCGCGTCCTCCGTCCAGCGCAGCACCCCGCCGTAGAACACGGCCGCGTCGAAGGCGTCCCGGGTGTGCAGCTCCACCCACGCCGGGGCGCCCCGCTCACCCACGTGCCAACGCGACACCAGGCGCCCCTCCCACACCGCGAACGCCGCGCCGTCCCGGTCCGTGGCCAGCGCCACCCGCCCCTGCGGCGGGTACGCCACCGGGCCCACGCCCACCGTGCCGCCCCGCTCCCGGATCCGCGCCACCGCCGCGTCCGCGTCCTCCACCGCGAAGAACACCGTCCACGCCACCGGCACCGCCAGCTCGGCCGCCAGGGCGGCGATCCCCGCGACCGGAACCCCGTCCCGCTCGCCCACCGCGTACGCCGAGCTCGCCTCCAGCCTGCCCGGCCGGAACGTCCAGCCCAGCACCGCGCCGTAGAACCGCTCCGCCGCGCCCAGATCCCGCGTCGCCAGACTCAGCCAGCACGGCGCGCCCAGCGCCTCCGCCGTCGTCGGCCCCGTCACCGGACCACCTCCTCGACCGAGCGTCCGCCGCCCGGACGCCACGCCGCGCGCCTTCCCCGGCCCGGGGCCCCGCACACCCCATGTCACCCTGACGGCCCCGCCCCTCAGGCGGCGGCGAAGGGCTCCGCCAGGGCCTGCGAGAGGTGGTGGTGCAGCAGGCCCAGGGGCGGCCGGTCCGGCGGGAGGAGGAGGGCGGCCAGCTTCCAGTAGCGGGCCATCACCGTCGTCTCCTCCCGGGCCAGCAGGCCGACGAGGCGCTCGCGGAAGGCCGGGGAGTCGGGCTCCCCGAGGGCACGGGCGTACGCCTCGGCGAAGCAGTCCAGGACGCCGCGGCCGGCCGGCGGCCGGCCCGCCAGCACCTCCGCCCCCGCCAGGTCGTACGCCTCCGCCAGCCCCTCGTACAGGACCGCCGCCCGGTAGCGCTCGCCCGGCAGCGGCGGGCCCGGCGCCCGCTCCGGGCGCGGATCCGAGACCAGGCCGCGCAGCAGGGCGAACGCACGCACCTGGGCGGGCGTCGGGTCGTCCGGCGGCAGCGGCACCACCTCGTCCAGGACCCGGGCCACCAGCGGCGACGGCAGCCGCACCGGGAGCGAGCGACGCCAGAAGCGGACCACCGCGTCCGTGTCCGGAGGCAGCGGACCCGCCCCCAGCAGGGGCAGCAGCTCGGCGCGTTCGGGACCCTCGCACTCCGCGAGGAGCCGCAGCGACGCCTCCCGCCACGCCAGGGCCGCCCGCTCGCGCGCCACGCCCCGCAGCTCCCCGGCCACCACGTCCGCGAGCCGGCCCTCGTCCTCGAGGGCCCGCGCCACCTCCGGCACGGCGAGGCCGAGCGCGCGCAGCGAGCGGATCTCCCGCAGCCGGGCCAGCGCCCCGGGGCCGTACCGCCGGTGACCGCCGCCACTGCGCCCGGCCTCCGGCAGCAGCCCCCGGTCCGAGTAGTACCGGACCGTCTTCACCGTCACCCCGGCCCGGCCCGCCAGCTCGCCGATGCTCCACGTCCCGTCGTCCGCGCCCGCCACCCCGCACCTCCGCCGCCTGCCCCGGCCCCCGTGTCCGGGGTGGAATCTCCCCCAGGGGGAGTTCCTAGTCTGCCGGAGGCCGCTGGGGCCGCGAGACGCGAGGAGGCGACGATGACGGCGTTCGTACTGGTGGGGGGCGCGTTCACCGGCGGATGGGTGTGGGACGGGGTCGCGGAGCGGCTGCGGGAAGCGGGGGACGCCGTGCACCCGGTGACCCTGGACGGCGGTGCGGACGCCGGACTCGGCACGCACGTGGGGGAGTTGACCGCGCTCCTCGACCGGATCGACGAGCCGGACGTCGTCCTCGTCGGACACGACTACGGCATCCACCCCGTCCTCGGCGCCGCCGACCGGCGGGCGGACCGCGTCTCCCGGGTGGTGTACGTCGCCGCCGGGCTCCCCTCGGACGGGGACCCCGCCCTGCTCCTCGTCCGCGACGAGGAGGTCCGCGCCCGGCTCGGCCACGACACCTCGCCGCTGCCGCCGCCCCGGGGCCCGGAGTGGGCGCGCTGGGGGAGTCTCGACGGACTCTCCGCCGAGGACCTGGACCGCCTGGACCGGCTCGCGGTGCCGCAGCCGGCCCGCACCCTCACCGAACCCCTCCGGCTCGGCGGAGACCTCGACCGGGTGCCCGCCGCCGCGGTCATGTGCACCGGCGACGGACCGGGCGTCGACGTCGTCGAGATGCTGGTCCGCACCGGCCCGCCGCGCTTCCGGAAACTGGCCGGCCCCGGCTACGCCTTCCTCGAACTCGCCGCCGGACACTGGCCGATGCTCTCCCACCCGGGCGAACTCGCCGACCTGCTGCGGCGTGCCGCCTCGGGCGAGGGCCGCCGCATCACCCTCGGCGACGAACAACCCTCTTACGAACAGCAGGAGTTCCTGCTGCCCACGCAGGAAGTGCCGTACGAGCGGTACGAACGCCTCGACGTGTACGCCCCCGACGCCGAAGGACGGTGGCCGGCCGTCCTCCTCGTCCACGGCGGCCCCGTCGACGCCGACCGCGTCCCCACCCCGCGCGACACCCCCTTCTACCGGGGCTACGCCCGCCACCTGGCCGGCCTCGGCGTCGTCGGCGCCACCGTCGACCACCGGCTGTACGCCCTCACCGACTACGCCCGCGCCGCCGGCGACGTCACCGAGGCCCTCGAACGGCTCCGCGCCCACCCCCGGGTCGACCCGGACCGCATCGCGCTCTGGATCTTCTCCGGCGGCGGTCTGCTCGCCGCCCACTGGCTGGCGTCGCCCCCGCCGTGGCTGCGCTGCCTCGCCCTCTCCTACCCCGTCCTCGCCGCCCCGCCCGGCTGGGAGACCGTCGAGTCGCGCTTCCGGCCCGTCGACGCGCTCGCCGGCGCCGGGCCGCTGCCCGTGGTCCTGGTGCGCGCCGGAAGGGAACACCCGGCGTTCGCGGCGACGGTGGAGGAATTCCTCGCCGCCGCCGGGAAGCACGGCACGGACGTCGAGATCGTCGACGTGCCCGACGGCCGGCACGGCTTCGAGGCCCTCGACCGCACCGACGCCTCACGGGACGCCGTCGGCCGCGCCGTCCGGGCCGTGCTGAGCCGGGTGACCGGCGTGGAATGACGGGCCGGGATCGTGGTGCCGCCCCCCGACGGCACCACGAGCTCACGCCCGGCCGGCCGCGCGGTCCGGGTCCCAGCCCCTTCGCGGCACCGAACCCAACAGGAGCCGAGTGTAGGGGTGTTCGGGAGAGCCGAGGACACGGTCGACCGAACCGGACTCCACCACCCGGCCCGACCTGAGGACGAGCACGTCGTCCGCGACGTGCCGCACCACCGCCAGGTCGTGGGTGACGAAGAGGTAGCCGATGCCGGCCTCGCGGCGGATCTCCCGCAGCAGTTCCAGGATCTGCGCCTGGATCGACACGTCGAGCGCGGCGACCGCCTCGTCGAGCACGAGCACCCGGGGCTCCACCGCCAGCGCGCGGGCGATCGCGACGCGCTGGCGCTGACCGCCGGAGAGCCCGCGCGGCAGCGCCGCCGCCTCCCGCGCGCCGAGCCCGACCCGGTCGAGCAGGTCGGCGACCCGCGCCCCGCGGGCGGCGGCGTCCAGCGAGGTGTGCAGGCGCAGCACCTCGTCGAGGCAGCCGCGCACCGGGATCCGCGGGTCGAGCGAGAGGTACGGGTCCTGGAAGACCATCTGGATCTCCCGTGCCCGGGCGAGCCGTTCGGCCCGTCCCCGCGCGCGGGCCGAACGGTCCCGGCCGTCGAGCCGGACCGTGCCGGCGTCGGCCCGCTCCAGACCGACCAGCATCCGCACCGTGGTCGTCTTGCCGCTGCCGGACTCGCCGACGATCGCCAGCGACCCTCCCGCCGGGAGCGTGAACGACACGCCGTCGACCGCGAGATGGTCGCCGTACCGCTTCCGCAGGTCCTCGACGACGAGGCCCTTCTGCGTCGCCGTCGTCACAGCGCGATCCCTTCGTCGGCACGGAGGCACGCGGCGAAACCCTCGCCGTGGCGTGCCAGTTCGGGCTTCTCCTCGTCGCACCGCGCCACCGCGTGCGCGCAGCGCGCGGCGAACGCGCAGCCCTGGGGGGCCTCCGCCAGCGACACCGGACGGCCCGGGATCGCGCGCGGCGCGGGCGCGCCCGCCTCGATCCGGGGCGTGCAGGCCAGCAGGCCCGCGGTGTAGGGGTGGCGGGGGCGGTCGAACAGCTCGTCGGTGGACCGGGTCTCCACGATCCGGCCCGCGTACATCACGTACACCCGGTCGCAGATCGCCGAGGCCAGCTCCAGGTCGTGGGTGACGAAGAGCATGCCGGTGCCCCGCTCGGCCCGCAGCCGCGCCAGGATCGAGATGACCTCGGCCTGGGTGGTGACGTCCAGGGCGGTGGTCGGTTCGTCGGCGACCAGCAGCGCCGGCTCCGCGGCGAGCGCCGCGGCGATCACGACCCGCTGGAGCATGCCGCCGGAGAACTGGTGAGGGTGGCGGCGCAGCGCCCCGCGCGGGTCCCGGATGCCGACCGCGCCGAGGAGCTCCTCGGCGCGCGCGGTGGCCTTCGCCGCCGGGGTGCCGGAGGCCCGCAGGCCCTCGGTGAGGAAGTCGCCGACGCGGCGCAGCGGATTGACGGAGGCGCGCGGGTCCTGGAAGACCATCGCGACCTCCCGGGCCCGCAGCGCGGCGAGCCGCGCCCGGTCCATGGTGAGGACGTCGGCGCCGTTCACCCGGACCTGCCCGGTGGTACGGGAGCCCTGCGGCAGCAGACCGAGGACGCTGCGGCAGGCGACGGACTTGCCGGAGCCGGACTCGCCGACCAGGCCGACCGTCTCCCCGGCGCGCACGGTCAGGCTGACGCCGTCGAGGACGGGCCGGGCGGCCCGGTCGCCCGGGAGCCGGAGTCCGAGGCCGTCGATCTCCAGGACGGGAGGGGGTGTCTGGTGGGTCATGGGGTTCCCTTCTCCCGACGGGCGATGCGGTCGGCGAGGCCCTCGCCGACGATGCCGAAGGCGACCACCGCGAGCACGACGCACACGGACGGCGCGAGCGCCGGCAGCATCGCGCCCTGGAGCACGGCGCCCTGGCCTTCGTTGATCATGGCGCCCCAGTCGGCCGTCGGCGGCTGCACGCCGAAGCCGAGGAACGACAGGGCCGCCAGGTCCATCAGCGCGTAGCCGAAGTTCATCGCCGACTGCGCGAAGACCGTCGGCGCGATGTTCGGCAGCAGATGCCGGACGCACACCGTCCAGCCGGACCAGCCCTGCACCACGTACGCCTCGACGTACGGCCGCGCCTTCTCCTGCCGGGCGATGCCGCGCACGAGCCGTCCCACGTACGGGGTGTACGCGACGGCCATGGCGATCACCGGGGCGGTCATGCCCGGGCCGGTGACGGCGACGAGCAGGATCGCCATCATCAGCCCGGGGACCGAGAAGACCAGGTCCATCGCCCGGGACAGGAGCGTGTCCGTCCAGCCGCCGCGCCAGGCCGCCACCACGCCGAGCAGGGTCCCGAGCAGGGTGGAGACGGCGACCACGAGGAGCGGTCCGAGGAGGCCCGTGCGGGCGCCGTGCAGCAGCCGGGACAGGATGTCGCGCCCGGACTGGTCGGTGCCGAGGAGGTGGTCGCCGGAGGTGCCGACCAGGCTGGCTCCCAGGTCCAGGGCCTCGGGGTCGTACGGGGCGAGCAGCGGGGCGCACACGGCGACGAGGACGAGTGCGGCGAGCACCGCGACCGAGGCCGTGAACAGCGGACCCTGCCCGAGGAGGCGCAGCCTCCGCAGGCCGGGCCTGCGGTACGGCACCGTGGTGAGGGTGGTGGTCATGAGGAGCCTTCCCCGGGGGAGAGACGGGGGTCGATGAGGGGGGCGAGGAGGTCGACCGCGAGGTTGACGAGGACGAACGCCGTCACGCTGAGCAGGGTGACCGCCTGCACGACCGCGAAGTCCTGGGAGGTCACCGACTGCACGAGCAGCGACCCGAGGCCGGGCACGTCGAAGGCGGTCTCCACGATGGCGGTGCTGATCAGCAGGCCGGCGAGCATGGTGCCGCCGACGGTGACGACCGGGCCCAGCGCGTTGCGCAGCACGTGCCGGCGGACCACGGTCCGGCCGGCGACGCCCCGGGCGCGGGCCACCTCCACGTGCTCGCGCCCCAGTTCGTCCAGCATGGCCGAGCGCGTGACCCGGGCGAGCAGGCCCGCGAAGGTGAGGGCGAGCGCGAAGGCCGGCAGCGTCAGCTGGTGGAGCCGGGGCCCCAGGCCCTCGGCGGCCCCGCCGCCCGGCCCGGGGAACCAGCCCAGCTGCACCGAGAAGACCGAGACCAGCGCGATCGCGGTGACGAAGGACGGGGTGGCGGTGGCCACGCCCGTGCCGATGAGGACGGTCTTGTCGACCGGGCCCGGGCGGAGCGCGGCGAGGATGCCGGCGCCGACGCCGAGGACGGCGACGAGCAGCGCCGCGTACCCGACGAGCAGGGCGGTGCCGGGCAGCCGGGAACCGAGGAGCGCGGTGACGTCCTGGTGGTACTGGGCAGAGCGGCCGAGGTCGCCGCCGAGGACGCCCCCCAGCCACCTGCCGTACTGGACCACCAGCGGCTCGTCCAGATGGTGCTCGGCGCGCAGCGCCGCCACGGCCTCGGGGGTCGCCGGGCGGCCGTGCAGCAGGAAGGTGACCGGGTCGCCGGGGGCGAGGTGCACGGTGCCGAAGACGACGACCGAGGTCACGAACAGCACCGCCACCAGGCCGAGGAGCCGGCCGACGAGGAAGCGGGTCATGACCGAGAGGCCCCGATCGTCGCGGCCCACGGGTAGTAGAGCTGGGCGATGCCGGTCGGCGCGCCGGTGATCCGCTTGCCGAGGAAGACCGAGTACGGCGCCTCGTACACCGGGATGACCGGCAGCTCCCGCAGGGCGATCTCCTGCACGTCGGCGGTCAGTTCGGTGCGCTTGGCGGGGTCGTACTCGGTGTTGGCGCGGTCGAAGGCGAGGTCGTACTCGGCGTTGGACCAGTTGCCGTAGTTCCCGAAGTCCCCGGTGCGCAGGTACTGGTAGAACTCCAGCGGGTCCGGGGTGTTGTCGTAGCCGTTGGTGACGACGAGGTCGAGCCCGTCGCGGGCGGCCGGGTCCACGAAGAGGTTGCTGTACGCGTCCGGGGAGACCGGCTGGAGCTTCACGTCCAGGCCGATCTGGCGGCCGGCCGCCTGCACGGCGTTGGCGACGACGCTGATCTCGGGAGCCAGCGAACTGGTCGCGATGGTCACCTTCCTGCCGGTGGCGCCGGCCTCCTCGATCAGCTTCTTCGCGCCCGGCACGTCGTAGGCGGGCTCGGGCAGCGTGTCGTGGAGCGCCGCCGTCTTCTCCGGGACGAGCGACCAGGCGCCGCGTGCGGCGGGAGCCTTGGCGGGTACGCCCACCCCGCCGGCGGCGGCCTTGACGATGTTCTTGCGGTCGAGCGCCATCGACAGCGCGCGGCGGACCCGCAGGTCGCCGAGGGTGCCCTTGAAGTTCGTGACCGCGAGGTCGGCGGCGGCCGTGTTGGGACCGAAGAGGAGCGAGCCCTTGCCGCTGGTGCGCAGCTGCGCGAAGGAGGAGGACGGCACCAGGTAGCCGCCGTCGGCGGTGCCGGAGAGGAAGGCGTTGGCGCGGGCCGCGGCGTCCTCGATGAAGGTGAACTTCACCGACTCCGACTTCGGGACGAGCTTCTCGTCCCAGTAGTCGGCGTTCTTCTTCAGGGTGATGCTGTCGCCCTGCGCCCACTTCTCCAGGGAGAAGGGGCCGGTGCAGTTCAGCCGGCCCTCGGGGGTGCCGTAGTCCTTCCCCTCCTTCGCGAGGGAGGCGGCGCTGACGACGGTGCCGGGGGAGGCGGCGAGCAGCTCGTGGAAGAGCGCGTCGGCCTTGCCGAGCCGGATCGTCACCTCCAGCGGGCCCGTCTTCTCGATGGCGTCGACGGTCTTGAAGGCGGAGCCCCACGGGGAGCCGGTGGCCGGGTCCATCTGCCGCTTCAGGGAGGCGACGACGTCGTCCGCGGTCATCGTCGTGCCGTCGTGGAACTTCACGCCGGGCCGCAGGGTGTAGACGAGGGTGCGCGGGTCGGGCCGCGCCCACTTCACCGCGAGACCGGGCTCGATCCTGAGGTCGGGGGTGACCCGCAGCAGCTGCTCGCAGACGTTGGCGAGGACGGTGTTCGGCGGGTAGTCGTACGCCAGGGCGTAGTCGAGGGTGTACGGCTCCGCGTAGAGCGACCACGTGAAGGAGTCGAGCGGGCCCTCGGCGGCGGGCGAGGTGGGGGAGACCGTGTAGTCGGCTCCGCCGCCGGTGCCCGGCCGCGGCTGCGTGGCCCCGGAGCAGGCGGTGAGGGAGGCCGCGACGGCGGCGGTACAGACGAATGCGATGAATCTGGGCGTACGCATGCAGACCCACCCCTTTACGGGTGTAGTGACGGGCGCTGGGGGGATGGAGCGAGTATTGATGCGGGAACGTTCCCGCACAAGAGTTCCAGCGGGTTTGCGGGAACGGTTTTCCCAAGGTCAGAGGGGTGGCAGCATCAGCACCATGACCGAAGCCTCAGAGCATGACGGAGCGACCCCGGAACGCGGTGGGCAGGTCGCGGGGTGGGGTGGCGGCGGAAGCGGTGGACGGGGCCCGGGAAGCGGCCGGGGGGCCGCGCCGGCCCCACGGTCCGCACCGCGCGTCCGGCTCGTCGACGTCGCCCGCGAGGCCGGCCTCTCCAAGACCACCGTGTCCGCGGCCCTGAACGGCACCGGCCGGCTCTCCCCCGAGGTCCGGGAGAAGGCCCGCGAGACCGCGCGCCGCATGGGCTACCGGCCCAACGCCACCGCGCGCCAGCTGCGCGCGGGACGGGCCCGGCTCATCGGCTACGTGGTCGGCGAACTGGCCGACACCCCGTGGACCTTCCTGGAGTCGCCGTACTTCGCCCGGCTCACCGGCGCCACCGCCGCCACCGCGCTCGCGCGCGGCTACGCGGTGGTGCTGCTGCCCGCCGGCTCTCTGCAGAGCGAGTGGGCGGCGCTGCCCCTCGACGCCGTGGTCGTCGCCGACCCCGTCGCCGACGACCGGATCGTCGAGGACCTGCTGGCCGCCCGCATCCCGGTCTTCAGCGACCGGTCCGTGGAGGGCCGGCCCGGCGCCCACTGGGTGGACGTCGACGCGGCGGACGCCGTCGGCCAGGTCCTGGACCACTTCCACGCCCAGGGCGCCCGCCGCCCGGTCCTCGTCGTCCCGGACAGCACCACCCGCTTCCACCGCGAGGTGGACGCCGCGCACCGGGCCTGGTGCGCCGCACGCGGGCTGCCGGAGCTGACCGTACGCGCCGCCGAGCCCGGCAACGGACCGGTGATCCAGGCGGTGGAGACCGCCCTGGGCACCGGACCCGACCGCCCCGACGCCCTCCTGCTGGTCGCCGAGGCCAGCCCGCCGCTCGTCCTGGACGCGGCCCGCCGCCACGGCTACGACGTGCCCGGCGACCTCCTCCTCGTCTGCGTCAGCGAGGACGAGACCGCCGTCCACACCCAGCCGCCGGTGACCACCCTGAGCCTCCGCCCCGACGCGGTCGCCGAGGCGGGGATCGCCCACCTCATCGCCGTACTGGAGGAGGGGCTGGAGGAGACGGGCGGGGCGCTGGTGCCGGTGCGGCTGGAGGTGCGGGGGTCGTCGGTGCGGGCGAGCCCGGCATGATCCGGACGAGACGGCCTAGGCCTCGTACACCGGCCGGCCGCCGACGTACGTCCGTTCCACCCGCGCCTCGGCGATCTCGTCGGCCGGTGCGGTCAGTACGTCCCGGTCGAGGACGACGAGGTCGGCGAGGTGGCCGGCCGTCAGGCTGCCCGCGTCGTCGTGGCCGTTCACGTGCGCGGCGCCGGCCGTGTACGCGGTGAGGGCGGAGAGCAGGTCGATGCGCTCCTCCGGGTAGAAGACCCTGCCGTCGGGGGACTCCGGGCCGCGCCGGTTCACGGCCACGTGGATGCCCTCCAGCGGGTTCGGGCTGGAGACCGGCCAGTCGCTGCCCGCCGCCAGGGTCGCCCCCGACCGCAGCAGCGAGCCGAACGGGTACTGCCAGGCCGCCCGCTCCTCGCCGAGGAACGGGATGGTGAGCTCGTCCATCTGCGGCTCGTGCGCCGCCCACAGCGGCTGGATGTTGGCGATGGCGCCGAGCGCGGCGAACCGGGGCACGTCGGCGGGGTGCACCACCTGGAGGTGGGCGAGGTGGTGGCGGTTGCCGCGTCGGCCGTTGGCCGCGATCGCCGCCTCGACCGCGTCCAGCGCCTCCCGCACCGCACGGTCGCCGAGGGCGTGGAAGTGCACCTGGAAGTCGAGCGCGTCGAGCTCGGCGACGTACCCGAGCAGCGCCCCGGGGTCGACGAAGCTGAGCCCGGTGTTGCCGGTCGCGCAGCCGCAGCCGTCGAGGTACGGGGTGGTCATCGCGGCCGTGAAGTTCTCCGCGATCCCGTCCTGCATGATCTTGACCGAGCCGGCGCGGAACAGCCCCGAGGTCAACTGCTTGCGTCGGTCGACCAGTTCGGGGATCTGCTCGGCCCCGCGCTCGCGGTCCCACCACAGCGCGCCCGTCACCCGGGCGGTCAGCGAACCGTCCTCGGCCGCCGTCAGATAGGCGTCCGACGGGTCCGGCATGCCGTTGAACGAGCCGAGCAGGGCGTCCTGCCAGCCCGTCACGCCCAGCGAGTGCAGCAGCCGCTGCGCCCGCAGCAGCCCCGCGAGCCGGTCCTCCGGGGTGCTCGCCGGCACCAGGCGGGAGACCAGGCCGGTCGCGCCCTCCTGGAGCATGCCGCTCGGCGTGCCGTCGGCCTCCCGCTCGATCCGGCCGTCCGCCGGGTCCGGGGTGCCGGCGGTCAGCCCGGCCAGCTCCAGGGCCCGGGTGTTCGCCCAGGCGCCGTGGTGGTCGCGGTTCGACAGCAGGACGGGGCGGTCGGGGACGACCGAGTCGAGCAGCTGACGGGTCGGCAGGCCGCCCGCGAAGCTCTCCATCGACCAGCCGCCGCCGGTGACCCACTCCCGGTCGGGGTGGGCCTCGGCGTACGCGCGGATCCTCGCCAGGTAGTCCGCCACGTCGACGCTCTCGGTGAGGTCGCACTCGGCGAGCTCTGCGCCGCCGCCGACCGCGTGGATGTGGGCGTCCTGGAAACCGGGCAGCAGCAGCCGGCCGGCCAGGTCCACCACCTCGGTGCCGGGGCCGATCAGCTCGCGCACCTCGTCGTGGCCGACGGCCGTGATCCGGTCGCCGGAGACGGCGAGCGACGTGGCCCGGCTCCGTGCCGGATCCAGGGTGAGGACGGGGCCTCCGGTGAAGACCAGATCGGCCTGGGGCATACCAGCTCCCTTGTGCGGCCGCGCCGGGGAGGGCGCGGGGCGGACGACGACGGCCGGCGGGCGAGGGGTGCCGCGCGGCGGGCGTCGGACGGAGTCCGGCCGGGCGCGGCCACCGGATCGCACCGGCGCCGCCGCACGGCTGACGGGCGCCATGGAAGCCCGCGAGCCGTTTACACGTCAATGGTGTTGACGTAAGGTCCCGGCCATGTCCGCACGCGTCGTCCCCGAAGGCAGCAGGCAGCGCCGCCGCCCCACCAAGCAGGGTGCCGTCCTCTCCGAACGGCTCATCGTCGACACCGCACTGCGCCTGGTGGCCCAGCACGGCGCCGAAGCCCTCTCCGTACGCCGACTGGGCGCGGCCCTCGGCGCCGACCCCAGCGCCCTCTACCGCTACTTCCGCAACACCGACGCCCTGCTCCTCGCGATCGCCGACGAGGTCATCGGGCGGGCGCAGGAGGGCTGGGAAGCGACCGGGGACTGGCGGACCGACCTGCGGGCGATGGGCCTGCGCATCCACGGGTCCTACGTCGCCCAGCCGCAGGCCGCCCTGCTGGCCGCGCACCGCACGACCGGCCGCCCGCACGAGACGCGGGCGGTCGAGAAGATCCTCGGCATCCTGCGGGACGGCGGCTTCCCCGACCCGCTGGCGGTCCGCGTCTACCACGCCTTCGTGGACCAGGCGTTGGCCTTCGCCGCCCAGGACGCGGCCGCCGCCGCGCTGCCGGAGGCGGCGGGCGAGGCGGACCGCGAGGTCTGGGGGCAGGTGTACGGCCGCCTCCCGGCCGAGACCCATCCGCACGTCGCGGCGACGTTCCCCCTCCTCGTCGCCGACATGCGCGACAGCGGCTATCCGTTCGCCCTGGAGCTCATGCTGACGGCCCTGGAGACGCTGCACCCGGACGCGGCGGGAAGCCCGAAACGGGCCCGGAGGAGCGGCTCTTGACTTCCCGTCAGGAAGCCGGGACGGGCGTGTGGCGGCCCACCGCCGCCAGGTCCGCCGAGATGCGTGCCGCCGTCTCCCCCAGGTGAGGCAGGACGGCCGCGAGGCTCTCCTCCGGTGCGCAACGGCCCGCGTTAAGAGCGATGTTGAGCGCCGCGACCACCCGGCCCGCGCCGTCGCGCACCGGCACCGCGATCGACCGCAGCCCCTCCTCCAGCTCCTCCTCCACCCAGCCGAAGCCCCGCTCGGCGGTCACCGCCACGGCCTCCCGCAGCTCACCGGAGCCGGTCAGGGTCCGGGGCGTCAGTGCCTCCGGCGTGATCCGGCCGAGCCGGCCGTCCCGCTCGGCCTCCGGCAGGGCCGCGAGGAGCACCCGCCCCATCGAGGTGGCGTACGCCGGCAGCCGGGTGCCCACCACGATGTCGATGCGCATGATCCGGCTGCCCGCCACCCGCGCCACGTACCGGATGTCGTCCCCGTCGAGCACCGCCACCGACGCCGACTCCCGTACCGTCCGCACCAGTCGGACCAGGTGCGGGGTGGCGATCTCGGGGAGGGTGAGCGCGGCGAGCCGGGCGTGGCCGAGTTCCAGGACGCGGGGGAGGAGTACGAAGCCGCCGGCGTCCTCACGGACGTACCCCAGGTGGCACAGGGTGATCAGCGACCGGCGGGCGGTCGCCCGGGGCAGCCCGGCGAGCCGCGCGAGATCGGTGAGCCGGGCGGGCCCGCGGGCGGCCCCGAAGGCGCGCAGCACGTCGAGCCCCCGGGCCAGCGACTGGAGGAACCCGGCCCCCAGCTCCTCCTTCAGCGCGCGCCCGGCGGGCCCCACGGCCCGCGGCTCCGCCTCCGGTGGTACGGCTCCGAGCGCGAGGGCCGCCTCCATCGCCGCGACCGTCTCCCGCAGCGGCGGCAGGGCGAGCGACTCCAGGGCGGCGGCGTCGTGCCGGCTGGTGTGGCTGACCACGCTCACCGCGCACACGACGGCTCCCGCCGGATCCCGTACGGGCAGGGCCACGGCGACGAGCCCCGGCTCGATCAGCTGGTCGTCGACGGCCACGCCCCGCTCACGGGCCTCCCGCACCCGCGCCGCGAACCCGTCGTCCCCGTCCGGGACGCCCTCCCCGGCGGCGAACAGCGCGCCGGGCGCGCACCGTCCGGCCGGCAGCAGGTCCCCGGGCCGGAAGGCGAACGCCAGGGCTCGCCGCCGGCTCGCCTGCGCCAGGAAGCGGACCCCGTCCCCGTCGGGCACGGCCAGCGACACCGGCTCGTCGAGCCGCTCGGCGAGCGCGGCGGCGTGCGGCCCGAGGAGCGCCGGCAGCCCGCAGAAGTCCAGGTAGGCGTTCCCGAGCTCGGCCGCCCCGGGCGCGAGCAGCAGATCGCGGCCTTCGGCGCGCAGCATCCCGAGGGCGGTGAGCGTGGTCGCGATCCGGTCCACGGTCGCCCGCGCGAGCCCCGTCTCCCGCGCCACCTCCCCGACCCCGCGCCGGCCGCCGTCCCCGGCGACCACGGCCCGCACCACGGCGAGCCCCCGTTCCAGCGGCCCGACCGCCTCGGCCGGCCTCGTCGTCGCCATGGCCTCTCGCCTCCCTCCACTGCGCGCGGGAGCACCGTACCCGGCGCGCGGGCACGCCCGAGGGGCGGGCGTCCTCGTGGACGCCCGCCCCTCGGGCGGGTGCGGAGGCGGTCAGGCCTGGAAGCGGTAGACCGCCTGGGCGGCGCAGGCCGGCTTGTCGGCGCCGTCGATCTCCACGGTGAGGTCGACGGTGACCTCGACGCCGCCGCGGACGTCCTCGACGGAGGCGACGCGGCCGTGGGTGCGGATCTTCGAGCCGACGCGGACGGGAGAGGGGAAACGGACCTTGTTCAGGCCGTAGTTGACGGCCATCGACACGCCCTCGACCCGGAGGAGCTCGCTCCACATGGGGATGAGGAGGGAGAGGGTGAGGTAGCCGTGGGCGATGGTGCCGCCGAACGGGCCGGTGGCGGCCCGCTCCACGTCGACGTGGATCCACTGGTGGTCGTCGGTGGCGTCGGCGAAGGTGTCGACGCGGGACTGGGTGATCTCCACCCAGGAGCTGCGGCCGAGGTCGGCGCCGGCCTGGGCGCGGATCCCGTCGATGCCGTGGACGGTGAGGGACATGGGGTTCTCCAGGAGGTCAGTGGGCCGGAGCGCTGCCGTAGTGGTCCCGGAGGGGGCCCTTGAGCAGCTTTCCGGTGGCGTTGCGGGGCAGTTCGGGAGCGAGGACGACGCTCCGGGGGAGCTTGTAGCGGGCCAGCAGCTTTCCGAGGTGGGCGAGGAGCTCCTCGGCGGTGGGCTCGGTGCCGGGGCGGGGGACGACGACCGCGCGGCCCACCTCGCCCCAGCGGGCGTCGGGGACGCCGATGACGGCGGCCTCGGCGACGTCGGGGTGGCGGAGGAGGGCGTCCTCGACCTCGGCCGGGTAGATGTTCTCCCCGCCCGAGATGATCATGTCCTTGAGGCGGTCGACGAGCGTGACGTAGCCGTCGGCGTCGACGGCCGCGACGTCACCGGAGCGGAAGCGCCCCCCGTCGAGGAAGGCCTCGGCGGTCGCCTCGGGGAGGTTCCAGTAGCCCGGGGTCACGTTCGGCCCCGCGACCACGACCTCGCCGTTCTCGCCGGGCGCCGTCTCCGTGCCGTCCGGGCGGAGCACCGTGACGTCGGTGAAGAAGTGCGGCACGCCCGCCGAGCCGGCCTTGCGGGCCGCGTCGGCCCGGTCCAGGACCAGGGCGCCGGGCGACGCCTCGGTCATCCCGTACCCCTGGACGAAGACGAGCCCCCGTTCCAGATACGTCCGCGCGGTCCGGGTCGGGACGGGTGCGCCGCCGCACAGGAGGAGCCTCAGGCTGGTGAGGTCCGCCTCGCGCCAGCCGTGGGCCGCCGCCATCGCGTCGTACATCGTCGGCACGCCGAACAGGGCGGTGACGCCGTGGAGTCCGATGAGCCGCAGGACCCGTTCCGGGTCGAAGGCCGACTCCAGGAGGACCGTGCCGCCCTTGAGGAGGGTCGGCAGGCAGCTCATGCCGAGGGCGCCGGTGTGGAAGAGCGGGGCGCCGACGAGGGCGACCTCGTCCCCGGCGATGTCCGTGTCCACGACGACGTTGAGGCTGTTCCAGACGACGTTTCCGTGAGTGAGGACGGCGCCCTTGGCCCGGCCCGTGGTGCCCGAGGTGTACATGATGAGGCAGACGTCGTCGTGGCCCACCTCCTCGTCGATCTCCTCCGCCGGTGAGACCGCGAGCAGCTGCTCGTACCCCTGTCCCGGCCCGTCTCCCTCGACGCACAGGAGGCTCAAGGGGCCGCAGGCGGAGACGAGTTCGTCGACCTTGCCGTCCGGCTGGCGCGCGTGGACCAGCAACCTGGTGCCGGAGTCGGTCAGTTGCAAGGCGAGCTCGGCGACGGCGAGGCGGTTGTTGAGCGGGACGAAGACCGCCCCCAGGGTCCCGGCGGCGAACAGCGTCTCCAGGTACGCGGGATGGTTCGGGCCCAGGAAGGCGACCCGGTCCCCGCGCGCCACGCCCGCGCCCCGCAGGGCGTGCGCGAGCCGGGAGGAGCGGTCGTGGAGGGTCGCGTAGTCGTACGCGCGCCCCTCGTGGAGGAGGGCGGTGCGGCGGGGAGTCCGCCGGTTCCGGCGGGCCGGCCAGGACCCGATGCCCTGGTTGCGCATGGCGTCTCCCTCAGGTGGTGAGGCCGAGGAGCCGGGCCGCGTTCTCCTTGAGGATCTTCGGCCGGACCTCGTCCTTGATCGGCAGCCCGGCGAAGTCGGCGAGCCAGCGGTCCGGCGTCAGCAGCGGATAGTCCGAGCCGAAGAGGACCTTGTCCTGGAGCAGGCTGTTCGCGTAGCGGACGAGCTGCGGCGGGAAGTACTTCGGCGACCAGCCGGACAGGTCGATGTACACGTTCGGCTTGTGCGTCGCCACGGCGAGCGCCTCGTCCTGCCAGGGGAAGGACGGGTGGGCGAGGACGATCCGCATGCCGGGGAAGTCGGCGGCGACGTCGTCCACGTCCATCGGGTTCGAGTACTTCAGCCGGATGCCGCCGCCGCCCGGCGCGCCCGCGCCGATGCCGGTCTGCCCGGTGTGGAAGACCGCGATCGCGCCCGCGTCCTCGATGGCCTCGTACAGGGCGTACGCCATCCGGTCGTGGGGGTGGAACGCCTGGATGTTCGGGTGGAACTTGAAGCCCTTGACCCCGAACTCGTCGACGAGCCGCCGGATCTGACGGACCGCCGCCTTCCCTTTGTACGGGTCGACACCGGCGAAGGGGACGATCACGTCCGGGTTCGCGGCGGCCGCCTCGGCGATCTCCTCGTTCGGCACCGGCGGGGTGCCGGTGGCGGACTCCGCGTCCACCGTGAAGACCACGCAGGCCATCGACCGCTCGCGGTAGTACGCGGCGATCTCCGGCAGCGTCGGGTGCCGGTGATCCGCCCTGAAGTACGCGCCGGCGGCGGCGTCCAGCTCGGCCGAGAGCGACGCCCCGCCCTTCGCGGACACCTCCGCGTGGGCGTGCACGTCGATGGCGACGAGCGCGTCGAGGTCCAGCCCGGCGCCGCTCACAGGACCGGGGCGGGGATGCCGTAGGTCTCCGGGGAGCGGCCGACCGAGACCGGCCAGGCGGCGGCGATCGCGTCCGCGCTCCAGCCGCCGTCCGCGTACGCCACCGCGATCTCCCGCGGGTGCGACCACAGGGCGAGCTTGTCGCCGCCGATGCCGATGCACTGGCCGGTGACGCCGGCGGAGGCGTCCGAGGCCAGGAAGGTCACCAGGCCCGCGACGTCCTCGGGCGTGCCGAAGCCCTCGCCCTTGCGCAGGCTGTCCGGGAACGGCGTGCCGTCCCGCTCCAGGGCCTCGACGTGCGGGGCGAAGGCCGGGATCGTCTTCGTCATGGCGGTGGCGGCGACCGGGATGACGGCGTTGGCGGTGATGCCCGCGCGGCCCAGCTCCATCGCCCAGGTGCGGACCATGGCGGCGATGCCGGCCTTGGCGGCCGCGTAGTTGGTCTGGCCGAAGTTGCCGCGCTGCCCGGCCGGGGAGCCGGCGACCACGATCCGGCCGCCGTCGCCCTGCTCGCGCATGCGCTCCACGGCGGCGCGGACGCAGGTGAAGGTGGCGCGCAGGTGGACCCGGACGACGGTGTCGAAGTCCTCGTCGGTCATCTTCCACAGCACGCGGTCGCGGAGCACTCCGGCGTTGGTGACCATCGTGTCGATGCGGCCGAAGGCGTCGACGGCGCGGGCGACGAGCGCCTCGGCGGCCTCCGCCGTGCCGACCGGGACCACCTCGGCGACGGCCCGGCCGCCCGCCTCGGTGATCTCCTTCGCGGCCGCGGCGGCGGCCTCCGCGTCGACGTCGTTGACGACGACGGCCGCGCCGGCGGCCGCCAGGGAGCGGGCGTAGGCGAGGCCGAGCCCGCGGCCGCCACCGGTGACGACGGCCACCTTGCCGGTGAGGTCCACCGGGGGCGCCGGGTGCACCTGGGGAGAAGTCATGGACGGGGTCCTTCCCGTGAGTCGAGGGTCGCCGGGGGCGGGGCGCGGGATCGCCGCCTCGCTCACGCACCGGCGGCGCCAAAGCTAGGCACATTCTCGTCTGCGGTCAATGAAGTGCCGAATATTCGTCGGCCGGCCCCTCGCGCCCCGACCCCGCCCGCCTACGCTGTCCCCGTGACCCCACCCGCCCCGCAGCGCGCCCCGGAAACCGGGCCCGACGCCCCCGAACGCGGCTCCGCGCCCCGCCCCCAGTCCCTGATGCTGAGCTTTTTCGGCATCCATGTGCTCGGCACCGGCACCGCGCTCTCCTCGGCGAGCGTCATCGACGCCCTCGCCCGCGCCGACGTCGGCGAGGACGCCGTCCGCTCCACCCTGACCCGCATGGTCGGCCGTGGACTCCTGGACCGGCACCGCCGCGGCCGCCGCATGTACTTCTCGCTGACGGAACGCGCCGCCGCCGTCCTCGCCGACGGAGAGGAACGCATCCGGCGCACCGGCGCCGTCAACCACGCCTGGGACGGCACCTGGACCCTCGTCGGCTTCTCGCTCCCCGAGTCCTGGCGCCGGGAGCGCCACGACCTGCGCTCCCGGCTCGTCTGGGCCGGCTTCGGCCCGCTGCAGAGCGGCCTGTGGGCGGCGCCCGGCCGCGTCGACGTCGAACCGATCGCCGCGGAGCTCGGGCTCGGCGACCGTATCAGGGCCTTCCACGGCCAGACCGCCGCGCCGACCGAGGCCGGCCCCCTGCTGCGCACCGCCTTCGACCTCGACGCCATCGCCGCCGACTACGGCGCCTTCCTCGCCCGTTGGGGCGACGACGGGCCCGACTCCGCCGACGCCCGCGACGACCTCGGACGCCAGCTGCTGCTGCACACCGACTGGCTGGAACTCGTCCGCCGCGACCCGTACCTGCCCGCCGAACACCTCCCCGAGCAGTGGCCGGCCGAGGCCGCCGAACGCACCTTCCGGGCGCTCTCGGAGCGGTACGACCCCGGCGCCCGCCGCATCGCGGAAAGCCTCCTCGACCGCTGGGATCCGCACGCCTGAGGCCCCGCGCCCCGGCCCGGGCACCACCGTCGAGGCTTACGTCAACACCATTGACCTTGCCTTGCGCGGCCGGGTCTCATGGGCGGCACCTCGGAAGGAGCCCCGCGACCGGGCTCCTCCGCGACCCGGAGGACACCCCCATGGACCACCTGCACGCGCTGCGGGACGCCGCGCCGACTCCGTTCTGGCTCGACGACGCCCGCCGCCCCCAGGCCACCCCCGCCCTCGTCGGAGCCACCGGCTGCGACCTCCTCGTCGTCGGCGGCGGCTACACGGGCCTGTGGACCGCGCTCGTCGCCAAGGAGCGCGACCCCTCCGCCGACGTCGTCCTCGTCGAGGGCGAGGAGATCGGCCACGCCGCCTCCGGACGCAACGGCGGCTTCTGCGAGTCGAGCCTCACCCACGGCCTCGGCAACGGCCTGGACCGCTGGCCCGACGAGATCGCCACCCTCGAACGCCTCGGCCGCGAGAACCTCCAGGCCATGGAGGACGCCATCGAGCGGTACGGCATCGACTGCGACTGGCAGCGGACCGGCTCCCTCACCATCGCCACCGAACCCCACCAGGTCCCCTGGCTCGCCGAGGAGGCGGAGACCGCCGAGCGGTACGGCGCCACCACCGCCCTCCTCGACGCCGACGCCGTCCGCGCCGAGATCGACTCGCCGACCTTCCTCGGCGGCCTGTGGAACAAGAGCGACACGGCCATGGTCGACCCCGCCCGCCTCGCCTGGGGCCTCAAGCGGGCCTGCCTCGACCTCGGCGTCCGCGTCCACGAGCACACCCCGGCCCTCTCCCTCGACGAACACGGCCCCACCGTCGCCGTCCGCACCCCCTACGGCCGCGTCACCGCCCGCCGCGTCGCCCTCGCCACCAACGCCTACCCGTCGCTGCTGCGCCGCCACCGCCTCTACACGGTCCCCGTCTACGACTACGCGCTCATGACCGAACCGCTCAGCCGGGAGCAACTCGCCGCCGTCGGCTGGCACAACCGCCAGGGCTGGTCCGACCCCGCCAACCACTTCACCTACGTCCGCATCTCCGCCGACGACCGGATCCTGTGGGGCGGCTACGACGTCGTCTACCGCTACGCCGGCCGCGTCCGCGCCGAGCACGAGCGGCGGCCGGAGACCTTCGCCACCCTCGCCCGCACCTTCTTCCGCACCTTCCCGCAGCTGGAGGACGTCCGCTTCAGCCACGCCTGGGGCGGCGCGATCGACACCAGCACCCGCTTCTGCGTCTTCTTCGACACGAGCCACCGGGGCAAGGTCGCGTACGCCGCCGGCTTCACCGGCCTCGGCGTCGGCGCCACCCGCTTCGGCGCCGAGGTGATGCTCGACCTCCTGGCCGGCGAGCGCACCGAGCGCACCGCCCTCACACTCGTCCGCCGCAAGCCGCTGCCCTTCCCGCCGGAGCCCGTCCGCTCGATCGGCATCGGCATCACCCAGCGCTCGCTCACCCGCTCCGACCGCAACGAGGGCCGCCGCGACCTGTGGCTGCGCACCCTCGACCGCCTAGGCCTCGGCTTCGGCAGCTGACCGCCCCGTCCGCGACGTAGGCTGGCCTCCGGACTCGGGAGGACACGGTGAAGGACGCACGGCTGCTGCACGTCTTCGACATGGACGGGACGCTGCTGAGGGGCACCTCGGCCAGCCTGGAGATCGCCGCCCGCCTCGGCTGCCTGGCCGAACTCCACGCCCTGGAAGCCGAGTTCGCTGCGGGAGCCGTCGACACCCGGGGATTCGCCGCCGCCCTGCACGGGCTGTGGCACGACCTGACCCCCGGCGTCGTCGCCGAGGCCTTCGACGGGGCGCCGTGGATCGGTGGCCTCGGCGAGGTGCTCGCGGACATCCGGGCCCGGGGCGACCGGGCCGTCGTCGTCACCATGTCACCGGACTTCTTCGCCGACCGGCTCCGCGGCCTCGGCGTCGACGACGTGGTCGCCTCCGGCTTCCCGCCCCCGCCCTTCCGGGCGGCACCCGACCCGGCGCGGATCCTCGTACCCGGGGACAAGGTGACCGCCGTCGACCGCCTCCGCGGCGCCCTCGGCCTCGACCGCGACGCCTGCGTCGCCTACGGCGACTCCGGCTCCGACGTCCCCCTCTTCTCCGTCCTCCGCCACACGGTGGCGGTCAACGCCACCCCGGGCCTGCGCGCCCTGGCCCGCGCCGGTTACGACGGCGACGACCTGTGGGCCGCGTACACCCTGGGGAGAGAGCTGCGCGCCCGCGCCTGAACGGTCCGGCACGGGCGCGCTGTTCACGAGCGAGCAGTGATCACCAGGTGACGGCCTTGCCGCCGAACGTCACGGCGAGCGAGCCGTTCGCGGCGAAGGACCAGCCGAGGGCACCGCTGTAGTTCGCGCACCGCGAGCCGTTCGAGCCGGACCAGAACTGGTTGGTGGCATCGACGTCGCCCACGAGCTTGTCGTTGGTGCCGGAACTCGTGCTGCGGCAGGAGGTGTTGCCCCGGAAGACCGACGTGCCCGCCTCGAAGGTGTAGTTGCGCTGGGCGTTGTCGACCGAGATGTTCTCGGAGACCTTCAGCGAACCGGGGTTGCTGTTGTACGTGAAGCCGTGCTTGCCGTTGCGGTAGGCGATGCTGCGCCGCACGACGTGGTCGACGGCGATGGACTCCCCGCCGAGCTTGTAGCCGTTGCGGTCGCCGTTGGCGTTCACGGTGCCGTCGGAGAGGGTGCCGTTGGTGTACGCGAGGGAGTTCTCGATCGTCACCGGGTCGATCGGGCCGGTGTCCGGCTTGGTGTAGAGGTCCCAGCCGTCGTCGATGTTGTGGTGGGCGACCGCGTACCGGAAGACGTTGCCCGGCCCGGTGGTCAGCTTGGCGGCGAAGCCGTCGGCGTTCTCGCCGGCCGTGTCGGCGTTGTCGTGCGACTCGACGCTCACCATGAGGTTGCGGGCCGGCCACCGGTCGCGCGGGGTGGTGGAGCCGATGCGTCCGAGCTGGAGGCCGGTGTCGCGGTTGAAGCGGGTGACCGTGCGCTCGATGACGTTGTCGCTGCCGCCGACGTAGATGCCGTTGTCGCCGGCCCGCTGCACGATCAGCCCCTTCACGTGCCAGAAGTCGCCGTTCAGGGCGAGCCCCCGGTTGGAGGACGACTCGGCCATCGCGGAGAAGTCGAGCACCGGCGTCTCGCCCGGGTAGGCGGCGATCGTCTTGCGGGCGGCGGAGGTGCCGTTGTTGCCCGCCGCGACGGTGATCGTCTGGGCGTGCGCGTACGTACCGCCGCGCAGGTAGATCGTGCCGCCGGCACCGATCCGGGTGATCGCGGAGGCGAGCGTCGTCGGGTCGGACTCGGTGCCGGAGGCACCCGCGGACCCGGCGGGCGACACGTAGAGGGCGGGCCCGGAAGGCGCGGGCGAGTCGGCGGTGGTGAGTTCGACGTGGTCGACGTTGGGCAGCCCGGCGGCCGTCGTCGGGTTCAGCCGGACGGTGTTGGAGCCGGCCGCGACCGGCACGGTGAAGGTCTGCGTCGTCCAGCCGGTCCAGACGCCGGTGGACGCGAAGGGGGCCCCCGCCGCGACGGTCGCGCCGTTGACGACGACGTCGGCGGGGCGGGGCGCGGTCGTCCCGTTGGCGAACCGCACGCTGAGGGTCGCCGTCCCGGCGGCGGGAGCGGTGACGGTGAACTGGGCATACGCGCCGACGGCGTTGGTGCCGTTGCAGAAACCGCTGCCGGAGAACCCGGTCCAGTCGGAGTCGATCGTGCCGGTGCAGACGGCGGGCGAGACCTCGGCCTCGTACCGCCCTGTCGCGGCCTGGGCGCCGCCGGCGGCGCCCAGTGCGACGAGGGTGCCGGCGACGAGGCCCACGCTGACGGCGAGGGGAGTGGTGCGCATCGGTGTCTCCTGGTGGGGGAGGCGGCTCGGACACGGTGGGAGGCAGGGGAGAGCGCAGGGAAAGCGCTTTCTCGCTGCCGTGGGCGACGCTAGGGGGAGTGTCGGAGACACGTCAATATGCGGGTACGTGATCGAAGTTCACGAGTATGAACGCGAGGGGGGTGGTGCCCGGGCCCGGGAAATCCGTTGCCCGGCGCGGAAGGGCCCGGCCTATGATGCGCGGATGCCGGCGATCAGGAAGTTCCACATCACCGTCGACTGTGCGGAACCCGAGCGCGTCGCCCGCTTCTGGTGCGAGGTGCTGGGCCACGACGCACCCCCGCCGCCGGAGGCCTTCGCCACCTGGGCCGACTTCGAGCGGGCGCACCCCGGCCACGTGGGCTCGGCGCACGCCGTCATCAGCCCGAAGGACGACAGTCCGCGCATCTACTTCCAGCGCGTCCCCGAGGGCAAGACGGTCAAGAACCGCGTCCACCTCTGCGTCCGCGTCGCCACCGGCCTCGTGGGCCAGGAGCGCCTCGCCGCGCTGGAGGCCGAGTGCGCCCGTCTGGTCGCGCTCGGAGCCGTACGCTTCCGCCTGCTGGAGGCGGACGGCGAGAACGAGTCGTGCCTCGTGATGCAGGACATCGAGGGCAACGAGTTCTGCCTCGACTGAGCGTGCGCGGCCGCCGGCGCACGGACGGCCGAGACGCTCCGAACCGGCTGTACATTCGACCGAGTTGCCGGAGTGCGGGTCGGGGGGCGGACAGGGTGCGTGGGGAGAAGGCGTCGTCGCGGGTGGGACCGGCGTACCGGCGGAACGCGTGGACCCACGTCACCGGCTGGGGGATGCTGCTCAGCGCCACGGCGGCGGTCGGCAGCGCCCTGTGGGGCGTCAGCCCGTACCCGCCGCTGCTCACCGAGGCGGGTCTGGCCGCCCTCGCCGTGCTCTTCGCCGCCGCCTGGATCGTGGCCTCCCGCCGGACCCGGCGGCCCACCGGCCTCCCGTCGGCCGCCGGCGGCGGCCTGCGGTGGCTGGTCGCCTGGCTGGTGCCGCTGGCCACGATGGCCTGCTTCGACCTCGGGTTCATGGTGTCGCCGGAGTACGGGCGGGAGACGGCACGGCTGGAGGCGGCCCGGTTCGCGAGGTACTCCGTCACCGTCGTCCGGCTCGCCGGGGACCCGGTCCGCGGGGCCAACGCCTCCGACGAACCGGTGTACTTCGAGACCGACCTGGTCCTGCGCCTTCCGTACGACGACGGGCCGCGCGAGGTGACGGTCCCGGGCATGTACACCCGCCACGACCCGCCGAAGGCGGGCGCGAGCATCGACGTCTTCTACGCGCCCGGCGACGCGCGCCCGGACTCGCCGGTCCTGGAGGACGGCCGCCGCTGGGGCACGGGCGTGCTCGGCACCCGGCTCCTCCTGTTCACCCTCTTCCCGGTCGTCTTCGCGGGAGCCATCCTGACGGGCGTGCTCAAGCACGAAATGACGGGCGGCGTAAGGCGGTTCACTCCGTCCGCTCACCTCCCGGCCCTCGGCATCCTCCTCCTCGGCCTGCTGCTCCTCCTGCCGACCGCCCTCGGCCTCGACCCCGCGGGCCTGGCCCGCCCGGCCGCCTTCCTGTCCTGCGTGACCCCGGGCGCGGCCCTGGCCTGGCTGTGGCGGCACTCGTTCTAGCCGCCCGGCATCGGGGGGCGCCGAAGGAGTTCACTCGGCGTCGAGCTGGTGGTCGGCCCACACGTAACTCTCCGGCAGCAGGTCGGTGATGGGGACGGCACGCAGACGGTCGCCCCCGCCGACGATGACGTCGACGGCGGGGAAGTAGTCGAGGAGGACCTGGCGGCACCGGCCGCACGGGGGCACCACTCCGCGGTCCCGGTCGCCCACGGCGACGATCGTCGTCAGGTCGTACACGCCCTGGGCGGCTGCCGCGCCGAGGAGGACCAGCTCGGCACAGGGGCCGCCCGTGAAGTGGTAGGCGTTCACGGCCGTGACGATCCGGCCGTCCCGTGCGCGCCCGGCGGCCGCCATGGTGTGGTTGTCGCCCCGGCAGCGGGTGCGGGCGACCTGCGCCGCGGCCTGGACGAGTGCGTCGTCGACGGGCTTCTCGGCAGCGGGGCCGCCGGATCGCGCGGGCTTCTTCTCCGACATCGGTGAGCCTTCCGTCAGGGGGTGCGGGGAGTGCCCGCGTCGGTTCCGGTGTTGGCGGCCATCCGCCGCAGCACCTTCAGCGCCGCGACGTACTCCTCGTCGCTGACGCCCTCGTGGACCACGGCGCGCAGCCCGGTGGCCAGCTCGCGCACACGTACCCGGGCCGCCTCGCCCGCCTCGGTGAGGTGGAGGAGGCCGTCGGCGTCCGCTCGCAGCCACGCGCGGTGGAGCAACTGGTCGACGACCCGCGGGATCTCGTGCGGCCCGTCGGCGAGCGGCGTGAGCGCGTCCGCCACCTCCTGCCGACTCGGGGCACCCGCACCGTACTTGAGGTGGTTGAGCACCCAGTACTGAGGCTGGGTCACATCGATCCGCGCCATCTCGTCCCGCAGTCGCCGGGTGACGGCAGCGTGGACGAGCCCGCTCCAATAGCCGATCGGCTGCGTGGCGAGCGCCTCGTCGCCGGCGGCGGGATCGGCCGGTGCCTGGTCGGTGGGGGGCGGGGTGGGCGTCTCGGTGGAGGTCCGGGATGTCGACAGTTCCATGATCATGACGTTACCCGCTCCGGCGGGAGGACAGGGGGGAGGGGGGCGTGGGCGGCGGAAATCCGTTTGACCGGGGTTCGGGGGCGGCGCTCCACTGGGGCCCGGACACCACGAGGCGTGGTGCGGGGATGCGGGGAGGCTGCGGAAGCGATGGAGATCCGTTCGACGACAGGCGAGGACCTCGACGTCTTCGTCGACACCTTGCACGCCGCCTTCGGACTTTCCCGGGAGACGCCGGGCGTGGACGGCGGCGGTCTGTGGTGGTCGGCGATCGAGATGGACAGGAACCTGCTCGCGCTGACCGAGGACGGACGGCCTGTCGGCACCGCCGGCGCGTACTCCTTCGAGCTCACCCTGCCCGGGGAGACCGTGGTCCCGGTCTCCGGCGTGACGGCCGTCGGCGTCCTGCCCACGCACCGACGGCAAGGAGTCCTCAGCGCCCTGATGCGCCGTCAACTCGCCGACCTGCGCGAGCGCGGCGAGATCCTCTCCGTGCTGCTCGCCTCCGAGGCGCTCATCTACCGAAGGTTCGGCTACGGGCCCGCGACCTACACGACCCGGATGACCGTGCAGCGACACCGGTCCGCCTTCGCGCCGCCCCGCCCGCTCGCCGCCGCCGCCGCCGCCGCCGACACCCGGCCGGGCTCGGTCGAGCTGCTGCGCCGCGCCGACTGCGGCGCGATCCTCGAAGAGGTCTACGACCGGTACCGCCTCGCCCAGCCGGGCGCGCTCACGCGCCCGCACCGCTGGTGGGAGCTGGGCGCCGGGCAGCCGCCGGTCGCGAAGACGCCGCGGTACGTGGCTCTGCACCGGGACGCCGACGGGACCCCGGACGGCTACGCCTCGTACTCCGTCGACGCCGGAACCCTCACCGTCGACGAGATCATCACCACCGACGACGCGGTCTTCGCGGACCTGGCGCGGTACGCCCTCGGCCACGACCTCGTGACCCAGGTCGTCTTCAAGCAGGTTCCGCGCGACCATCCGCTGCGCTACCGGCTCGCGGACTTCCGCGCGGGGGACGTGAGTCACGACACCGACTGGCTCTGGGTGCGTCTTCTCGACGTCCCGCGCGCGCTGGCCACGCGCGCGTGGGCCACGGACGGTGAACTCGTCCTGGACGTCGACGACCCCTTCCTCGGCGAGCGGACCGGCTACCTCCTCACGGTCCGGGACGGCAAGGCCGACTGCACCACCACGGACCGCCGCCCCGACCTCTCCCTGGACGTGAGCGACCTCGGCTCCCTCTACCTCGGCGGTACGACCCCGAGCACCCTGGTCCGAGCCGGCCACATCCGTGCCCACCACCCCGCCGCGGCCCGCCAGGCGGACGCGCTCTTCCACCCGGAGCGCCCGCCGCACTGCCTGAGCTGGTTCTGAGGACGGAGGGGGCGGGCCGGGAGCGATCCCGGGGCTGGTGCTGGGGTGCTGGGGTGCTGGGGTGCCGGGAGCCGGGCGCAGGACAGGGGCCGGGGCTGGGTTGAGAGCAGGGTGGGGGAGCGGCCGGCGGCGCCGGGGCTTCCGGGCCCGGGCTCCCGTGTCGGGACTCCCGTGTCGGGGCTCCCGGGCGCGGGCCGGGGTCCAGGGGCGTCGAGCGGTCGCGCCCGTACCCGTCGGTCGCGCCCGTACCCGTACCCGTACGGGTCTCAGGCGTCTTCCGGCCAGGCGTCGCTGCGCCATTCGCGTTCCTCCACGCCCCGGTCCCGGTGCGCGGAGAGCGCGGCGGCGAGGTCTCCGTGGACCGTGACGACCACCTTTCCGTCCCCGAAGTCGCCCCCGTCCCCGGACGCCCCGCTCTCCGGCACGGCGGCGAGTTCGAGGCCGCGGCCCTCCGCGGCGAGCCTCAGCGCGGCCTCCGACACGGCCAGACGGCCGCCGTCGGACCAGCCGCGCAGCCCGGTCAGGTCCAGCACGACCGGCCCGGTGCCCCGGGCGAGCGCCCAGCCGACGGCTCCCTGGAACCGTCCCACGGCCTCCTGCCCCAGGAAGCCCGCCAGAGAGAGCACACCGAGGCCGGGGTGGATGGTGTAGCGCCACTCGATGGTCATCGTCGTCTCTCCTCGCTCCCGGCCAGGTCCCGGCCGTCCGCAGCATCCTCACCCGAAGGCCCGTCCGCCCGCACGACGGTCCACGGATCGGTCATCCGTCCCGGGACGCCCTGCCACGCCCGTGCTCCCCGCTCCCTACGATGGGCGCATGGTGGATCCAGTCCGTGACGCCCGTGAAGTACGTGAAGTACGTGAAGCGCGTGAAGTACGCGAGGAGCGGGACGAGCGCGCAGAGGCCGTGTCCCCCGTCCATCCACGGACCCCGGGGGCACCGGAGCTCGCGGCGGCGGCGGAGGTCTTCGGGCTGCTCAGCGACCCGACGCGGCTGCAGCTGCTGTGGGTGCTGACGCGCGGGGAGGCCGATGTCACCGCGCTGACCGAGGCGTGCGGCGCGGCGCGGCCCGCGGTGAGCCAGCACCTCGCGAAGCTGCGCCTCGGCGGCCTCGTACAGGCCCGGAAGGACGGGCGGCGGGTGGTGTACACGCTGCCGGACGGGCATCTGAAGCGGCTGGTCGTCGAGGCGCTGAACCGGGCCGATCACGTGGTGACGGGCGAACCCTGGCACGACTGAGCGCGCCGCCCCGTCGCGTAGCGGGCCCTCTCCTCACGCATACATGTGCGCACGTGTGCACGTGTCGGCTACCGTGAAGGGGACCGCACCCGCTGCCGAACGAGGGCGACCCCATGCTGTCCGTCCTGCGCGACCGCACCTACCTGCACCTCTTCCTCGCCCAGGTCGTCGCCCTCACCGGCACCGGCCTGGCCACCGTCGCGCTCGCGCTCCTCGCGTACGACCTCGCCGGCGGACAGGCCGCCGCGGTGCTCGGCACCGCGCTCGCGCTCAAGATGACGGCGTACGTCGGTCTGGCGCCGCTCGCCGGGGCCCTGGCCCGCCGGGTACCGCGCCGGACGCTGCTCGTCGGGGCCGACCTCGTACGGCTGCTCGCCGCGCTGGTCCTGCCGTTCGTGGACCGGGTCTGGCAGGTGTACGCGCTCGTGCTGCTGCTCCAGGCCGCCTCGGCGGTCTTCACCCCCGCCTTCCAGGCCACGATTCCGGGCGTCCTGCCCCGCGAGGGCGACTACACCCGGGCCCTCACCCTCTCGCGGCTCGCCTACGACCTGGAGAGCCTCGTCAGCCCGGTCCTCGCCGCCGCCCTCCTCGCGTTCATGCCGTACGGGTGGCTGTTCGCCGGCACCGCAGCCGGGTTCCTCCTCTCCGCACTCCTCGTCCTGCCCCTGCGACTCCCCGCGGACGAGGACGCTTCCGTGCGCGACGGCGCCCCCGGCACCGACCCCGGCTCCGGTGCGGGCGGCGGCCCCGGCCCCGGCTCCGGCACCGGCCTTGGCACCGGCTCCGGCACGGGCGGCGGCCTCGGCACCGGCCTTGGCACCGGCTCCGGCACCGGCACGGGCGGCGGCTCCGGCTCCGGTCGCGGGAAGGCGCGCGGTCCGGGGGCCTCACGGGTCCTCGGCGCCCGGGTCTTCCTCGCGACCCCTCGGCTGCGGGCCCTGCTCGCGCTCGACCTGGCGGTCGCCGCCGCCGGAGCGCTGGTGCTCGTCGACACGGTCGTCCTCGTCCAGGACGGCCTCGGCCGGCCGGCCGGAGACGTCTCCCTCGCCCTCGCCGCGTACGGCGCCGGCTCGATGACCGTCGCCCTGCTGCTCCCGCGCGTCCTGGGCCGTACCGGCGACCGCGCCCTCATGCTCCCCGCCGCCGGCGCGCTCGCCGCGGCCCTCGGCCTGCTGACCGCCGGACTCGCCTCCGGCTGGGCCGACGCCCACCCGGCGGCCGCCTGGCCCGCGCTGCTGCTCCTCTGGCTCTGCCTGGGCGCCGCGACCTCCGCCGTCCTCACCCCCGGCGGGCGGCTGCTGCGCAGATCCGCCGCCGCTGCCGACCTGCCCGGGCTCTTCGCCGCCCACTTCTCCCTCTCGCACGGCTGCTGGCTGCTCACCTATCCGCTGGCCGGCTGGCTCGCCTCCCGCGCGGGGCTCGCCGCCTCCGCCGCCGCCCTCGGCGTCGTGGCCCTGACCGCCGCGCTCGCCGCCGCCCGCCTCTGGCCGCGCAGCGACCCCGAGGAGCTCGCGCACGCCCATCCCGAACTCCCCGCCGGCCACCCCCACATGGCCGACGCGGCCGGCGCCGGACCCGTACGCGTGCACGTCCACGCCTTCCGCATCGACGCCCTCCACCGCCACTGGCCCACCCCCGCGGGGTGAGGGAAATCCGGTCGAGCCGACGGGGAACGCCTGCGAGAGTGGCCCGGGTCAGCCGCAGCCGCCGAGAGGAACCTCCGTGCCCCGCGCCGTCCGCCTCATCCGTTCCGCCTCCCTGTCCGACGTCGCCGAGTACGCCTACGCGGCCACCGCGCCCGCCGAGGCCCGGCTGATCTTCCTCGCCGGTGCCTGCCCGCTCGACGCCGACGGGGCCACCGTGGCCGTCGGGGACGTCCCCGGGCAGGCCGCCGCCTGCGTCGCGAACCTGCGGACGGCCCTGGAGGACGCCGGCGCCGGGATCGGGGACGTCATCAGCACCCGGGTGCTCGTCGCGACGACGCACCAGAAGGACCTGGTGGCCGCCTGGCAGGTCGTACGGGACGCCTTCGGCGACCACGACGTGCCCAGCACGCTGATGGGCGTCACCGTGCTGGGATACGCCGACCAGCTCGTCGAGATCGAGGCCGTCGCCGCCGTGGTCGACGCCTGACCGCCGCTCACGCGGGGTGGCGCGTCCACAGCGTCAGATCGCTGGACGTGGCGACGGCGAGGGTCTGTCCGGACGGGGAGAAACCGGCGGCGCGCAGCGTCGACCAGGTGGAGTGGAAGACGTGCCACCAGCCCTCGGTGTGCGGCGGGCGGTGCCAGCCGCCGCCGTTGTCCGAGAGGAGGATCCGGTGGTGCGGCCAGTCGGGGGCCACGACGTCCACCGACCAGCCGTCGCCGCTCGTGCCGTGCAGCCCGCCGCCGTACAGCCCGGCGACCCGCACCCGCCCGCCGGCCGGCGGGCCGATCCAGGGGCACGAGAGGTCGGGCGTGCCGTCCGGCCCGTCGTCCTCCGGGTCCCGGTCCCGTGCGATCCGCTCGCCCGTCACCGCGTCGAAGACGCCGTACCCCTGGGTCGAGACGACCATGACCAGGTCGTGGCCGGTCTCGGGGTCCACCCCGAAGCCGATGCCGGTGAGCCCGCCGACGGCCGCGTGGCCGCCGAACACGTTCCGCCACGGCGCGGGCGCCGGTACGACCGGCGCGGCCAGCAGGCGTTCGCGCAACTTCTCCTGGTAGGGGGTCAGGGTGGAGGCGGCCGCGGGGGAGCCCGCGGGGGAGTCCATGGACGAGTCCGCGGCGGTGTCCTGGGGGGCGTCCTGGGAGGTGCCCCGGGAGGCGTCTTCCGGGAGGGCCGGGCCGGTGTTCCTTCGCATGCCCCGATGATGACGGACCGCTCGCGCGCGACCGTGCCCCGGGGCCGGACTGCCTGCCTGGCCGGTACCGGAGGGTGGCGGCCGGAACGCGACGGTGGTGGAGGGAGGGGTGGTTCGTGGGGGTTCGACAGGGGATCGGGGGACTGCGTGTGTCCGCCGCGTGTCGGATCCATGACAAGGACTCAACTTCCTTGATCCTCCCGGGCGGTGAGGAACAGGCTTCTGCCCACGCCGATCGGAGGAGACCTCTCCCCGGCGGAGCGTGCGACCGCACGCGACCCACCCCCACGTACGTGCCCGCCCGACCCAGGGCGCGCCGCCAAGAGGAGGAACCCCTCACCATGGCACTCCCCACGCACCGCCCCTCGCGCCGGAACCTGATCGCCGCCACCACCACCGCGGCCTCCGCCGCCGCTGTCGCCGCGCTCGTCACCGGCCTCGCGGTGGCCCCCGCACAGGCCGCCCCGGCACCGGCCCCCGCCGAGGGCGTCGTCGTCGCCGCGGGCTCCCCCGACGCCGTCGAGGGCAGCTACCTCGTCACGCTCAAGC
Organism: Streptomyces sp. NPDC047974; assembly: GCF_040653375.1. NCBI lineage: Bacteria > Bacillati > Actinomycetota > Actinomycetes > Kitasatosporales > Streptomycetaceae > Streptomyces > Streptomyces sp. NPDC047974. The sequence continues at coordinate 642,879 of NZ_JBEZNU010000001.1, read as the reverse complement.
CGGGAGCCGGCTTCGCCGCCGGGTCCGCCAAGGGACGCGGGCTCATAGCCGGTTACGGCGGCAAGGTCGGCAAGACCTTCGGTGCCGCGCTCAACGGCTACACCGTCAGCCTCGACGCCGCGGCCGCCCGCCGGCTCGCCGCCGACCCGTCCGTGGCCACCGTCGAGCAGAACCGCGTCGTCCGCGCCGACGCCACCCAGACCAACGCCCCCTGGGGCCTCGACCGCATCGACCAGGCCGCCCTGCCGCTCTCGGGCACCTACACCTACCCCGACAGCGCGGGCGCCGGAGTCACCGCGTACGTCATCGACACCGGCGTACGCGTCAGCCACAGCGAGCTCGCCGGCCGGGCGGTCGACGGCTACGACGCCGTCGAGGGCGACAACGTCGCGCAGGACGGCAACGGCCACGGCACCCACGTCGCCACCACCATCGCCGGCTCCACCTACGGCGTCGCGAAGGCGGCCAAGGTCGTCGCCGTCCGCGTCCTCGACGCCAACGGGTCCGGCACCACCGCCGGCGTGGTCGCCGGCATCGACTGGGTGACCGCCCACCACCCCGCCGGAGCCCCCGCCGTCGCCAACCTCTCCCTCGGCGGCGGCGCCTCCACCACCCTCGACAACGCCGTCAAGCGCTCCATCGCCGACGGCGTCACCTACGCCGTCGCCGCCGGCAACTCCGGCGTCAACGCCCGCAACTCCTCGCCCGCCCGCGTGACCGAGGCCATCACCGTCGGCGCCACCGACAGCGCGGACGCGAAGGCGAGCTGGTCCAACTACGGTTCCGTCCTCGACCTGTTCGCCCCCGGTGTCTCCATCAAGGCCGGCTGGCACACCAGCGACACCGCCACCAACACCATCTCCGGCACCTCCATGGCCACCCCGCACGTCGCCGGAGCCGCCGCCGTCTACCTCGCCGGCCACACCTCCGCCACCCCCGCCCAGGTCGCCGCCGCCCTGGTGAACGGCGCCACCCCCGACAAGGTGACCAGCCCGGGCACCGGCTCCCCCAACCGCCTCCTGCGCCTCGTTCCGTAAGCGCTCTCCCGGATCCGATGTCTCGGATCCAACCTCTCGGATCCAACCTCTCGGATCCAACCTCTCGGATCCAATATCTGGATATCGGATCCGAGATGCTGGATCCCGGATTTTGGATGTCGGATATTGGATCCAGCGAGTCGACTGCGCCCCGGCACCCCCCACCACAGGGGCCCCGGGGCGCAGTCCCCTCACTTCCAGGGGTCGGGCCGCAGCCAGTGTTCGGCCACCGACCATCCGGTCAGCCGGCGCGCCCGTCCCGACCGGGCCGTCCCGTCCGCGTCGAAGAGCCCGCCCTCGGCCACGTGCCGCAGGCCCAGCAGTGCGGGCGCGAGCCGGGAGGCCACCAGCGGGCGGCGTGCCGCTTCCGCGGGCAGCCAGGCGAGCACCTCGGCCCGCTCGGACTCCTCGCACAGCGACAGGTGGAAGAGCATCTGGCGCCAGGCGTACGCGGCGTCCTTGAGGGCCGTCAGGGGGTAGGGGCCACGCTGCGCGCGCTCCGTCAGCCGGCAGACCGTTCCGAAGCAGCGGCGTGCCGCCTCGGCCCAGCCCCGTTCCGGCGCGATCCCGACGCGACGGACCAGCGTGGCCAGGTTGTGCGTGGTGAGGATCTGGGCCTGCTCGATCACCATGCCGTTCCCGGCGACGGAGTCATGGCCCGGTGTCCGGCCGGCCCGGGCGTGGCACAGCCGGGCGAATTCCGCGAGCGCCTCGCGATCACCTCCGTGCGCACGGGCGGCCAGGGCGCCCAGCTCCGCGTAGTCGATGCCGTAGTACCGCTCGTACAGGGAGCCCCCGCCCAGCAGTTCGGCCGCGATCCCCGCCGAGGCGAGGAACTTGCCGCTGAACCGGCCCATGAAGATGTCCGCGGCCAGCTCCTCCGTCAGCGGCGCGGCCGGCTCCGACGGGACGAGCAGGGCGCCGAGTTCGCGCACCAGCGGGTTCGGAAGGAGGGTGCCGGGGAAGTGCTCCACCGCCGTCTCCGCCAGGGTGCGTGCCGCGGCGACCGCCGAGCCGCGGGTGGTGGCGTCGCCGTCCGCGTGTCCGCGCACCGCCCGTACCCACGGCAGCTCCTCCGGAGCCACCTGGCGTGCGAGGTGGAGCAGCAGGACGGAGCGGCGGTTGCGGAAGGCGCGGTAGTTCGCGGCCATCAGGACGCGCAGCGCGGGGTCCCGGTAGACCGCGGCCCGCTCGGCGGCGACCAGCTGGGGTACCAGCTCCGCCATCGCCTCCGCCGAGGGGACGATCCCGGACGCGACCAGCGTGCCGAGCGGCGCGCTGAGCGTCCCCTCGACCACCCGCCGCACCGAAGCCGGCACGTCGACCCCCTCGGGCAGCCCGGTGCGCCCCTCCTCGGCCGCCGTCACCGGCACCACGAACGGCGCCACGTCGACGAGGCCCGACTCCTGCGGCAGGCGGGCGAGGCGCTCCGCGACCAGGTGCGCCACCGCGTGATGCGGGGGCAGTGCCGCCTGCGCGGACTGCCCGTCCCGCAGGGCCGTGTGCCGCTCGGAGCCCGGCAGGCCCCGCTTCCGCACCATCCCCGTGACCGCCACCCGCACGAGGCCGGCCCGCCGGGCGTCCAGCTCGCGTCCGGACACCAGCTCCGCCAACGCGCCCCGCAGGATCCCCTCGTTGCTCCCCGGCTTCCGGTGCCGGCCGGTGAGCGGATGGGCGGCGAGCAGCCGTTCGTACCGGTCGAGGAGGGCCCGTCCCCGGGCCCGCCAGGCCTCCTCCGGTACGGCGTCCGGCCGCACCACTCCCTCGGGTCCAGTGAACTCCAGCCAGTGCGCGAGGAGTTCGTCGGCGAACGGACGCCAGACGCTCAGCGCCTCGCGCTGCGCCTCCACGGCCCGCTTCGGCGCCCTCGCGGCCAGCGCGTCACGCGCCTGCTCCACGGTGGAGCGGTGCACCGCGCCCGCCTCCGGCACCGGAAGCCCCGCGGAGGGCTCTCCGCCGCCCTCCGCCCCGCGCCGCGCCGCACGCCTGGCCGAGCGGTGTTCGGTCGGCCGGGGAAGGAAGCGCAGCCGGTCCGCGAACGGCCGCAGGGTCTCCACCAGTTCGACCGCCGCGTCCGTCTCGCCCGCCCGCACCAGCCAGGCCACCGTCAGGAGGGCCGCCTCCTCCGGCAGGCCCACCTCGTAGCGGCCCGAGTCGAGCAGCTCCCACAGGTCGGCGAGACCCGGCTCGGTGAGGTGGTACGCGAAGATCGCCGCCCGCTCGGCGGGCACCCCGGCGTGGTGCGCCGCCTCCCGCTCGAACTCCCGGAGCGGACCGCCGGCCCGCGCGGAACCGGTCGCGAAGCCGCCGTGCAGGACGTCGGGCGTCACCCAGGCGGGCAGCTCGGCCACCGGCGTACGCGAACCGACCCGCAGCCTGCCGGAGGCCATCCCCGCCATGACGTCCCGCCAGCCGCGCGCCCGCTCCTCGGCCCGCCGCCGGGTCGCGGGGTCCGTGTGGCCGAGGGCGGTGGTGAAGGCCCGCGCCCACTGTGTCCGGGCGTAGCCGGGAGAGGCGGCGAGCGGAGCGGCGGGCTCCGTGGGAGACGCGGGCGCCGTGGGAGATACGGACGTCGGAGGCTGCTGATCAGCGTGCGTGTTCATGAGCCGACGTGGCGGGTGCTGCCCCCGCGCCCTCCGGGACCCTAGCCCGGCGCTCTGCTGCTGAGCTACACGTCGATGGGACGTGACCCTAGTGACGGGCCCGGCCCCGGGCAACGGAGATTTCCGTTGCCCGGGGCCGGGGGGGAGCACGAGCGGGTGGGGTCGGACCGAGGGGTCAGGGGACGATCAGGTCCGGTACGAGCGCGCGGAGTTCCGCCACCGGCAGGACGCCGTCGCGGACGAGGACCGGCGTTGCGCCGCTGAGGTCGACGATCGACGAGGAGATCGCCCCGGCGGTGCGTCCGCCGTCCAGGTACACCGCCACGGACTCCCCGAGCATCGCCTGCGCGGCGTCGCAGTCCTGCGGGGACGGATGGTCCGTGAGGTTGGCGCTGGAGACCGCCAGCGGGCCCGTGGCCGCGAGCAGTTCGAGGGTGAGGGGGTGGTCCGGCATCCGGACCGCCACCGTGCCGCCCGTCTCGCCCAGGTCCCAGTCGAGGGAGGCGCGGTGACGGACCACCAGAGTCAGCCCGCCCGGCCAGAACGACTCGATCAACGCCCGTGCGGCGTCGGGGAGTTCGTCGGTCAGCTCGCCGAGCGCGGCGGCCGAGTCGACCAGGACGGGGGAGGGCTTGTGGCGGCCGCGGCCCTTGGCCGCGAGCAGCGAGGCGACCGCCTTCGGGTCGAAGGCGTCCGCCCCGACCCCGTACACGGTGTCCGTGGGCAGCACGACGAGGTCCCCGCGGCGCACCGCGGCCGCGGCCTCGCCGAGGCCGGCCGCGCGGGCCGCCGGATCGGAGCAGTCGAAGCGGGAGGTCACGCCGGAGTGCCCTCCTCCACGACGGCCCCGCGCGTGGTCACGAGGCGGGCGCTGCCGCCCGCCAGCTCGTAGCCGAGGCCGACGACGGCGATCTCGCCGTCCGCCACCTGCTCGGACAGCAGCCGGGAGCGGTCCAGGAGCAGGTCCACGGTGTGCCGGATGTGCTCGTCGATGATGTCGCTGTCCGCGGTCAGACCCGCGGTCCTGGCCGCCAGGATGCTCGGCGTCACCCGCTCCACGACGTCCCGCACGAAGCCGCGCGCCGCGAAGCCGTCCTCCACGGCCGCGCGGGCCGCGGCGACCGCGCCGCAGGAGTCGTGGCCCAGGACGACCACGAGCCGCGCGCCGAGGACGCTCGTCGCGTACTCGACGCTGCCCAGGACCTCGGGGCCGATGACGTGCCCGGCGGTGCGGACGACGAAGAGGTCGCCGAGCCCCCGGTCGAAGATGATCTCGGCCGCGAGCCGGGAGTCGGAGCAGCCGAGGATGACGGCGAACGGGTCCTGGCCGGGGGCCAGCTCCGTGCGGCGGGCGGCGTCCTGGTTGGGGTGCTCGGGCGTGCCCGAGACGAAGCGACGGTTGCCGTCGAGGAGGGCGTCGAGGGCAAGGGCCGGGGAAGTTCTGGGCATGCCGCCACCCTATGCGTGCCCCCCGGCCGCCGCGCCACAGGATCGGCCCCCGTCGCGCCCTCGTGTGACGCATTGCACCCCCTGGGGAACCCTCTGCCGCCGATCGCCGGTCCCTCCACCCCGCGCGGTGCTGCCCGGTGGCGCGTCCGCCCCCGACTCTGCGCTGCCGTCAGTGGCGCGTCCGCCCCCGACTCCGTGCTGCCGTCAGCGGTGCGTCCGCCCCCGACTCCGTGCTGCCGTCAGTGGCGTGCCCTGCTGCACGACCCCGTGCGCGCGGGCCGGCCCCGTCCAGGCCGTCCCACCCCGGAGGGGGCCTCAGACCGTCGCGTCCCACGCGCGGGTCAGGCCGTCCAGCCAGGCGGGCGGCAGTTCGGCCGCGTCCCACTCCTCCCGCAGCTCCGCCGGTCGGGCGGCCAGCCGTTCGAGGACGGCGAGGCTCGTGGGGGAGTGGACCAGGGTGTAGCGGCCGTGGATGGCGATCGCGCTGCCCGGGCCGTACGTGGCGTACAGCCGCTCCAGATGCCTCCGGTTGTCCGCGGCGAACGACGTCAGCCGCCCCGGATAGGCCGCCCGCTGCCGCGCCCCCATGGTGGCGAGTGCCGACGCGAGCACCTGCTCGGTGACCTCGGGGTCGAGGTCGGACTCCTCGGAGAAGGAGAGGTACAGCGGGACGACCGCGACCTTGGCCCGCTCGACCTCCATCCGGCCGACCCGGGGCCGGGCCTCCGCCTCCGCCTCGGCGTCCTCGGCGACGGCCGCGCCCAGCGCCCGGTCGGCGAGGCCCGCGAGCCCCTCGGCGACGGCCCGTGAACCGTCGCGCCAGCCCGCCGCGTACGGTTCGCCGCTCCCGGCCGGTGCCTGCCGGCCGGTGCCGGCCAGTTCCTCGTGGGCGACGGCGAGCGCGCCCGCCTCGACGAGTCCGATCAGTTCCTCGGCGTCGCCGGAGTACACCCCCGCCCGCGCGAGGAGCTGGAGCAGCGTCGTCCTCGCGTTGTCGACACTCGCGGTGTCGAGCCGGAGCCGTTCTTCCCGGGCGGCGGTCATCGGTGGTCCTCCTCCTCGCGGTACCGGCGCGTACGGGTGCGGCGGACGCGCCTGCGAGGACGCGACGATCACGGGCCCGCGCCACGCTCCCCTCGCGGCGGCGCACGTACGGGACCGGTGATCGGGTCCTCAATCGCCGAGGCTTTCAGCTCCCCGGGCCCTCCGTCCAGCCGACGTTCCGGTCCCCTCCCACCAGGCACTCCGTGCCATAGAGGCCTCGGGGTGACGGTGGACCGCGACGGCCCCCACCCCTTCGGGTATCTCATACCCCCTCCAGGTATTCATGCCCGGAGGTGTGGTCGCACCACCGCGCGGAGCGGAGACACCAAGTGCCAGTCCGGGACCGGCGCGAGTGGCCCACCGGAGGCGCGGCCTCCGCCGCCGTCCGGGCACTGCCCCGGGGCGCCGGGCGTGACCATCGCGTCAAGAGTCGCCCGGTCCGGCGTCAGGACCGCGTCAGGGAAGGGGACTACGGGGCACCCGGCGGGCAAGGCTGCGAGGACGCGCCCCGGCGGACCGCCGCCGGGCCGACCCCCGGGAGGACCCATGCCCCGCACCCCGCACGCCGACGACCGCACGGCCGTGGCCGCGGCCCCCGCACCCGAGCCCTCCGATCCGGACCCCGTCGAACCCGCCCCGGCCGGACGCCTCTGCGTGCCCGTCCGGCCGGGTGGACACGGCGTGGCGACCCGCCTCTACCGCACGCCCGTCGGCGCCCGCACCGCCGTCGCCTTCACCACCCCCGAACGGCTCCACGCCACCCTCGGCACCGAACAGCCCTGGATCCCGCTCGCCGAGGCCGCCCTGCGCGCCCTCACCCGCCCGCTCGGCGTCCACGCCCTCACCGTCGACCCGGTCCTCACGGCCCCCTTCACCCCCGCGCCGGATTCGGTGCCGGAAGCCGTACCCGAACCGTCGCCGGAACCCACACCAGGTGCACTGACCTCCCCGGTGTCCGCCCCGGCACCCGCTGCCGTTCCCGCGACCGCGACCGCGACCGCGACCGCGACCGCGACCGCGACCGCGACCCCGACCGCGCCCGCCCCGGCGCCCGCCCCCACCCCCGCGCCCGCCCGTCCCGGTACCCCGTGTGCCCGTCGCTTCGACCCGGCCGCGAGGGGGAACGCCGCATGACCACCGCCGACCTGACGGCCGCCGCCGTCCCGCCCACCCGTACCGCCCCGGCCCCCGTCCCCGCGTTCTCCGTCTGGCCCGCCACCGCCACCGAGGAGCCCCGCGGCCGCGTCCTGCTCGCCGGGGTGCCGCTCGCCGACATCGCGGACGCGCACGGCACGCCGGTGTACGTGCTCGACGAGGCCGAGATCCGCGACCGCTGCCGTACCTACCGGGCCGCCTTCCCCGCGGCCGACGCCGAAGTGCACTACGCGGCCAAGGCGTTCCTCTGCCGCGGTCTCGTCCGGCTCGTCGACGAGGAGGGGCTCGGCCTCGACGTCTGCTCGGCGGGCGAGCTCGAACTGGCCGTCACCGCGGGCTTCCCGCCCGAGCGGATCCTCCTCCACGGGAACGTCAAGTCCCCGGCCGACCTCGCCGCCGCGCTGCGCCTCGGCGTCGGCCGGATCGTCATCGACAGCGCCGCCGAGATCGCCCGGCTGGCCGCCGCCCTCGGTCCGCACGGCCACCAGAAGGTGATGCTGCGCGTCACGCCCGGTGTCGGTGCCGGCGGGCACGCCAAGGTCCGTACCGGGACCGACGACCAGAAGTTCGGGCTCTCCCTGCGCGACGGGCACGCCCAGCACGCCGTCGCCCGGATCCTCGACCAGCCGCAGCTCGAACTCACCGGCCTGCACTGCCACCTCGGCTCCCAGATCACCGAGGCCAAGCCCTACCTCACCGCCCTGCGGAGGCTCGTCGGCCTGATGGCGCGGATCCGGGACGCCCACGGCGTCGTCCTGCCGGAGCTCGACCTCGGCGGCGGCCACGGCATCGCCTACCGGCCCGGCGACCCGGTCCTCGACCCGACCGCCCTCGCCCGCAGGCTCCGCGCCGCCCTCGCCGAGAGCTGCGCCGCCGCCGGACTGCCCGTGCCGCGGCTGCTCGTCGAACCGGGCCGGGCGGTCGTCGGGCCGGCCGGCGTCGCCGTCTACCGGGTCCTCGCCGTCAAGACGACCGGCGGGCGCGCCTTCGTCGCCGTCGACGGAGGGATGAGCGACAATCCGCGCCCCGCCCTCTACGGAGTCCGGTACGCGCCCCGCCTGATCGGCCGCCGGTCCACCGCCCCGGCCGTCAGCACCACCGTCGCCGGCCGCCACTGCGAGGCGGGCGACCTGCTCGCGGAGGACGTCGACCTGCCCGCCGACATCCGGCCGGGCGACCTGCTCGCGGTGCCGGTGGCCGGCGCCTACCACCTCTCGATGGCCTCCTCGTACAACCTCGTCGGCCGCCCGCCGGTCGTCGCCGTCCGCGACGGCGTGGCCCGGCTGCTCGTCAGGCGGGAGACCCTGGAGGACCTTCGGGCCCGGGACGTCGGCCTGTAGGCGCGGGAGCGGCGCGCCCGTGGCGTCAGAGCTCTTCGTCGGTGGCGGCGAAGAGCTGCCGCACCCAGTACGCGCTCGCCTCCTCGCTGTCGCCGGTCGGGGTGCCGGGGAAGAGCCGGAACCAGGAGCCCGCCCGGCCGAGCGCCGCGAGGCGCACCGCCAGGACCGCCGCCCGCCGCAGTTCCGTCCGCGACGGGCCGAGGTCGCTCCAGTGCTCCAGATACGCGTCCACCATCGGGGCCACGTGCTCGGGGCCGTACCGCTCCCGCACCTCCCGGACCGGGACCAGGAGGCTGCCGAAGGGGTGCGCGACGCAGGCGTCGCCCCAGTCGAAGAAGGTGAAGCGACCGGGGGACGGGGCGAGGATCTGCCCGTCGTGCAGGTCGCAGTGGTCGAGCGAGTCGGGCACTCCGTACGCGTCGAGCTCGGCGCACAGCGCGACGAGCCGGGGCCGTCGCCGCAGCAGCGCGGCCCGCTCGTCGCCGTCGAAGAGCGGGTTCCCGGCGACGAGCGCGTCGAACGCCTCCGGCAACTCCCGCGTCCGCGCCCCCGGCACCCCCAACCCGCCGAGCCCGCCGCCCGCTTCCGGCGCGCCCGCGCCCGCGCCCTCCGCGCCCGCGCCCTTCGCACCCGCGCCCTTCGCACCCGCGTCCGGCAGGCTGGACGCCCCGTCCCCGCCCCCGTCCCCGGTCGCGTACGGGACCAGGGACCGCTGCATCGCGCCGTACTGGCCCAGCGCCGTCGTCCAGGCCTCCGGGCCGGCCGCGCCCGTGTCGAGGACGTCGCGGAAGAGCGGGCCACCGTCGGGCAGGAGCGACCAGCCGCGGGAGGCGTCCACCGCCAGCGGGGTCATCACGTGCTCGGGCGTCCATTCGGCGAGCGCGCCGGCCAGTCCGGCCTCGAAGGCGTTGGAGGGGGCGCCCGCCTTCAGCCAGACGGCGTCGCGCGCGCCGCCGCCGGTGCGGAACCGGACGAGGACCGACCAGGGCCGCACCCTCACCTCGCGTACGCCCGCCTCCACGAGCCCGCGCGAGGCCAGCACCCGCTCGGCCCAGCCGAACACCTCGCGCCGCCACCCGGTGTCGTCCCAGGGGGTCACCGAGCCGGCGAACCGGCCCCGGTCCACCACCGCGGCCCGCTCGGCGCCGCCCGTCCGTCCGTCGTTCCCGTGCATCGGGCGATTCCACCACCGGTCGGCACCCGGGCGCACCGGAATATGCCACGCCGGTGGACGAACTCCGCATGTGCCTCCGCCGGTCCGGGTACGGCCCCGCGCCGCACGCGGGTCCCGCCCGACGGGTCCTGACCATGGCGCTCGGGCGCGGCGGCTGGCACCGTGGGCGCCACCGGCGGCCGGGGCGGGCCCGGCCCGGGGCGAGGGAAGGGCGGGGCCACGATGAGCGGCGCGTTCGGCGGGCGGTACGGCGACTACCAGAACGAGATCTACCTCGCCGGTCTCGGCGGAGTGCTCCCCGCCCTCCCCATGACCTACGCCGGGCTGGAGGAACGGGCGACCGCCGCGCTGCCGCCGTCGGTGGTGTCGTACGTGGCAGGCGGCGCCGGCGACGAGTTCACCCAGCGGGCGAACGTGACCGCCTTCGAACGGTGGGGCCTGGTGCCCCGCATGATGGTCGGCGCCGCCCGGCGCGACCTGGGCGTCGACCTCTTCGGCCTCCGGCTGCCCTCCCCGCTCTTCATGGCGCCGGTCGGCGTCGTCGGGCTCTGCGCCCAGGACGGGCACGGCGACCTCGCCACCGCCCGCGCGGCCCGCCGCACCGGCGTGCCGATGGTCGCCTCGACCCTGACGGTGGACCCGATGGAGGAGGTCGCCGCCGAGTTCGGGGACACCCCCGGCTTCTTCCAGCTGTACACCCCCACCGACCGGGAGCTCGCGGAGAGCCTGGTGCGGCGCGCCGAGGCCGCCGGGTTCAAGGGGATCGTCGTCACCCTCGACACCTGGGTCACCGGCTGGCGCCCGCGCGACCTCGCCGCGAGCAACTTCCCGCAGCTGCGGGGCCACTGCCTCGCCAACTACACCTCCGACCCCGTCTTCCGGGCCCGCCTCGCCAAGGCCCCCGAGGAGGACCCCGGCGCGGCGATCCTCGAATGGGCCGGCGTCTTCGGCAATCCCCTCACCTGGGCCGACCTGCCCTGGCTGCGCTCCCTCACCGACCTCCCGCTGATCCTCAAGGGCCTCTGCCACCCCGAGGACGTGCGCCGCGCCCGCGACGGGGGCGTGGACGCGGTGTACTGCTCCAACCACGGTGGCCGGCAGGCCAACGGCGGGCTGCCCGCCCTCGACGCCCTGCCCGACGTCGTCGAGGCCGCCGACGGTCTCCCCGTCCTCTTCGACTCGGGCGTCCGCACCGGCGCGGACGTCGTCAAGGCCCTGGCGCTGGGCGCCACCGCCGTGGGCGTCGGCCGCCCGTACGCGTACGGGCTCGCGGCGGGCGGCGAGGACGGCATCGTCCACGTCCTGCGCTCCCTCCTCGCCGAAGCCGACCTGATCATGGCCGTGGACGGCTACCCGACCCTCGACTCCCTCCGGGAGCCGGGAGCCCTCCGCCGCTTGTGACCGCCGGCCGGGGAGCCGGACGCTCCCGTCCGCGCGCTGCCCTCCATCCGTACCGGCAAGATCGTACAAAAGGGGCGAACCGTGGCGCTCCGGGCTAGAGTCTGATCGCCCCGACGCCCCTCGCTCTCGCGCCGAACCGCGGCGTACGAGCGCGGGCGAGGTACGACCATGACCGCAGCGGAACCCAGCGCCCCGACCGCCTCCGGCACGCCCCCCGCGGTCAAGCTCAGCCTCCTCACCCTGACCGCGATGGTCGTCGGCTCCATGGTCGGGGCCGGCGTCTTCTCGCTGCCCCGGCGCTTCGCCCAGGAGACCGGCGTCGCGGGCGCGCTCATCGCCTGGGCCGTCGCCGGCGTCGGCATGCTCATGCTCGCGTTCGTCTTCCAGACGCTCGCCGTCCGCCGCCCCGACCTCGACGCCGGCGTGTACGCGTACGCCAAGGCGGGCTTCGGCGAGTACCTCGGCTTCTTCTCCGCCTTCGGGTACTGGGCCAGCGCCTGCGTCGGCAACGTCACCTACTGGGTCCTCATCATGTCGACGGTCGGCGCCGTGGCGCCCGCCCTCGGCGACGGGGACACCGCCCTCGCGATCGTCCTCTCCTCGGTCGGCCTGTGGGGCTTCTTCCTGCTCGTCCGGCGCGGGGTCAAGGAGGCCGCGGCGATCAACCGGATCGTCACGGTCGCCAAGGTCGTGCCCATCCTGGTCTTCGTCCTCCTCGCGCTCTTCTGCCTCAAGCCCTCCGTCTTCGCCGAGAACTTCGGCGGCGCCGACTACGCCGGCTCCCTCTTCGACCAGGTCCGCGGCACCATGCTCGCCACCGTCTTCGTCTTCCTCGGCGTCGAGGGCGCCAGCGTCTACTCCCGGCACGCCCGACGGCGCGAGGACGTCGGCCGGGCCACGATCCTGGGCTTCCTCAGCGTCTTCGCCGTCTTCGCCTCGGTCACCATCGTGTCCTACGGCATCCTGCCCATGAGCGAGATCGCCGAGCTGCGCCAGCCGTCCATGGCCGGTGTCCTGGAGGCCGCCGTCGGCACCTGGGGCAAGGTCTTCGTCAGCGTCGGCCTCATCGTCTCCGTCCTCGGCGCCTACCTCGCCTGGACGCTGATGGCGGCCGAGGTCCTCTTCGTCGCCGCCAAGGACGACGACATGCCCCGCTTCCTCGGCCGCTCCACCGCGAACGACGTGCCCGTCCCCGCGCTGCTCATGACCACCGCGCTCAGCCAGGTCGTCCTCGTCGTCACCGCCTTCTCCGACGACGCCTTCAACTTCGCCCTCGACCTGACCAGCGCCCTCAGCCTCATCCCCTTCCTCCTCGCCGCCGCCTTCGCCTTCAAGATCGCGCTGCGGCCCCGGGAGCACCGGGTGACCGGGACGAGCACCCGGCGCGAACTGGTCGTCGCGGCCGTCGCCACCCTCTACACGGCCTTCCTGCTGTACGCGGCCGGACCCAAGTTCGTCCTCGTCTCCCTCATCCTCTACGCCCCCGCCACCCTGCTCTTCGTGAAGGCCCGCCGCGAGCAGGGCCGGCGCCTCTTCTCGCCCCGGGAGGCGGTCATCTGCGCCGTCTCGGTCGCCGGAGCCGTCGTCGGCGTCATCGCCCTCGCCGCCGGCTGGATCGAACTGTGACCACCCCCGCACCCCGCCCCCTCAGGAAAGGCCGGCGATGAACCCCGACACCCCCCAGGCCGCCCGGCCCCTCGGCGTCCACTCCGAGGTCGGCCGGCTCCACAAGGTCCTCGTCTGCTCGCCCGGCCTCGCCCACCGCCGGCTGACCCCGACCAACTCCGACGACCTCCTCTTCGACGACGTCATGTGGGTGGAGAACGCCCAGCGCGACCACGCCGACTTCGTCAACAAACTGGTCCAGCGCGGTGTCGAGGTCGTCGAGCTGCACAACCTGCTCTCCGAGACCATGGCGATCCCCGAGGCCAGGGCCTGGCTGCTCGACCGGAAGATCGTCGCCGACGAGGTCGGCCTCGGACTCATCGACGACACCCGGGCCTTCCTGGACTCGATCGCGCCCCGCGAACTCGCCGAGTACCTCATCGGCGGCCTCTCCACCGCCGACCTCCCGGACGAGTTCCGCTCGCCGTACGTGGCGCTGGCCCGGGAGGCCACCGGTGTCCGCGAGTACCTGATGCCGCCGCTCCCCAACACCCTCTACACCCGCGACACCACCTGCTGGCTGTACGGCGGCGTCACCCTGAACCCGCTCTACTGGCCCGCCCGGCACGGCGAGACCCTGCTGATGAAGGCCGTCTACACCTTCCACCCCGGCTACCGGGACGCCACCGTCTGGTGGGGCGACCCCGAACGGGACTGGGGGCAGGCCACCTTCGAGGGCGGCGACATCATGCCCGTCGGCAACGGCGTCGTCCTCATGGGCATGAGCGAGCGCACCTCCCGGCAGGCCGTCACCCAGGTGGCCCAGGCGCTCTTCGAGCGCGGCGCCGCCGAACACGTCGTCGTCGCCGGCATGCCCAAGCTCCGCTCGGCCATGCACCTCGACACCGTCTTCACCTTCGCCGACCGGGACGTCGTCACCCTCTACCCCCGGATCGTGGACGCGATCCACAGCTTCTCGCTGCGCCCCTCCGACCGCGCCCCCGGGGTCGAGATCACCGACGAGGGCGACACCCCCTTCACGGAGGTCGTCGCCAAGGCCCTCGGCCTGCCGGGGCTCCGGGTCATCGAGACCGGCGGCGACGTCTACGCCTCCGAGCGCCAGCAGTGGGACAGCGGCAACAACGCCGTCGCCCTGGAGCCCGGCGTGGTCTTCACCTACGACCGCAACACCCAGACCAACACCCTGCTGCGGAAGGCGGGCATCGAGGTCATCACCATCGTGGGCGCGGAACTGGGCCGCGGACGAGGCGGCGGCCACTGCATGACCTGCCCCCTCGTCCGCGACCCGGTGGACTTCTGAGCCCTTACGCGTACGTCTCGAACTCGGCGACGCGCGGGGTGCCGGTGGCGCCGGTGATCTCGAAGGTGACCTTGCTCAGCGAGGTCGCCGGGAAGGAGACCGTGCCGGCCGCGCTCCCGGTGGAGAGTACGGCTCCGGTGTCGGCGTTCAGCAGGCGCCAGCCGGTGACGGTGCCCGCGCCGGAGGCCTCGCGGATGCGGACCGACGAGATCGTCGTCGGGGCGCTCCACTTGACCGAGACGGACCCGGTGGTGCCGGCGGGCGACCAGTAGGTGCCGAGGCTGCCGTCCCGGACGTTGCCGTAGCTGGTCCCGTCGGCCTTGCTGGAGCCGTCGGAACCGGCGCCGATGCTGAGGTTGGTGCCGGACGGCGGGGCGGTGGTGGCGGTGGCCGTCGGGGTCGGGGTCGCGGTCGGCGTGGGGGTGGCCGTCGCCGTGGCGGTCGGGGTCGGCGTCGGGCTCGGGGTCTGCGGGGTGCAGGAGCCGTCCGAGACCAGCAGGCCCTTGTTCGCGCCGGCCGTGCGGGCGACCACGTCCGGGACGCAGGAGGCGCTGTCCAGGGTGTAGGCGTAGGGGATGGACACGGTCGTGTTGGAGGTCGGGTTCGGACCGGCGGGCCGGTAGTCGGTGCCGGCGGGCGACCAGGTCACGTTGTCGAAGACGTTCCCGGCGACCTGCCAGTAGCCGGCCGCGTCGGTGTAGAAGGTGCCGAGGACGTCCTTGGAGTCCTCGAAGTAGTTGTTCTCGACCTTGGCGCGGGCGCCGGCGCGGGAGTTGATGCCCGATTCGTTCAGCTGCCGGTAGTGGTTGTCGTACATGTGGGCGATGCCGCCGCGCAGCAGCGGGGCGCGCGAGTCGATGTTCTCGTACAGGTTGTGGTGGTAGGTGATGAAGCCGTTGCTGAGCTCGGTCTCGCTGGAGCCGACCAGGCCGCCGCGGCCGGAGTTGCGCAGCACGCTGTAGGAGAGCGTCACGTACTGCGTGTTGTCCTTCATGTCGAAGAGCCCGTCGAAGCCCTCGGACTCGCCGCCGGAGGCCTCCAGGGTGCTGTGGTCCACCCAGACGTTGCGGACGTCGCTCTCCATGCCGATGGCGTCGCCGCCGTTGGAGACGGGCGAGCCGGACTTCTTGACGTTCCTGACGGTGACGTTCTGGATGATGATGTTGCTCGACTCGCGGATGTGGATGCCGACCTGGTCGAAGACGGCGCCCGCGCCGACGCCGACGAGCGTGACGTTGCTGATCTGCTTGAGCTCGATGACGCCGTCGGCGGTGTTGCAGCTGGTGCCGGACACCTTGGCGGTGTTGGCGTGGTTGATGGTGCCCTCGACCTGGATGACGATCGGGGTGCTGCTGGAGGCGCGCCCGCAGAGGGCCGCGTGGATCTGCGTGCCGGTGGTCGCCCGGACGGTCTGCCCGCCGGCGCCGCCGGTCGTCCCGCCGTTCTGGCTCGCGTAGCCGGTCGCCCCGGCGGCGACGGCGGCGGAGGCCTCCGGCATGGTCAGGATCACGCCGGTGGCGGCCGCGACCGCCATGGCGGCCAAGCCCGCCTGGAGTCGCGTGGAGGGGGAGCGTCGTCCCATGCTCGCCTGCCCTTTCGTTGGCGTCCGCACCGCTCGACGGCGGCGCGGGACGTTGTCGTCGTGAGTCCCGTCCCTGGGCCGAAGCGCTAGAAAGCGCTTTCTGGCGGGTGACGATAGGGGCGGCGCCGAGTGCCTGACAAGACTTCGCACACGGTCGGAATGTGCGGGTCGGGTGGGGGAGTGGGAGCGCTCCCGTGGGCGAGGGGTGCCGCCGCTCTCTCCGAGGGGACGGAAACCGGCAGGTCAAGGGCGGGAGGCCGCCCGCCAAAAGGGGTGGGTGACCGATGATCAGCCGTGATAGGCACTACCTGCACGGGGGAGGTGCGGACCGGCCGCGGAACGCGTTCGCGCGGACGGGTGACCGGCGGGCGCGGGCACGCGTCGCGGCGGCACCGGGCATCGCTCCCGTACGACCGGCACCACCGAACGGAACAACGGGAGACACCGCATGCGCGTGAAAGCCTTCGACCACCTCGTCCTCAACGTCACCGACGTCGAGCGGGCCCTCGCCTTCTACACCGGCACTCTCGGCCTCGCGCCGGAGCGGGTCGAGGAGTGGCGGGCGGGCAAGGTGCCGTTCCCGTCCGTGCGGATCGACGAGGGCGCCGTCATCGACCTGTTCTCCCGGCCCCGGGGCGAGTCGAACGTGGACCACATCTGTCTCGTCGTCGACCCGCTCGACTGGCAGGAGGTCGTCGCCTCCGGCACCCTCGACGTCGTCGAGGGACCCGTCCCGCGCTGGGGCGCCCGCGGCTCCGCCCAGTCCGTCTACGTGAAGGACCCGGACGGCAACACCGTCGAGCTCCGCTGGTACCCCCAGGACCTCCCGGCGGACGGGGACCGGCCCGTCTCCTGACCCCCGCCGGCGCCCGAGCGGGCGCGCGGCACGGCCGGGGAGACCTGGCAGGCTGCGGGGCATGAGCGACGAAGACACCTGGACGACCGTCACCCGCCTCCACGACTGGCTCACGGCCCACCAGACCCTGCCCCCGGGCCAGGAGATCCTGCTGCGCGTCCTCAAGCTCTCCGAGGAGGTCGGGGAGACGGCGCAGGCGGTGATCGGGGCCACCGGGCAGAACCCCCGGAAGGGGAACAGCCACACCTGGGAGGACGTCGAGGCGGAGCTCTGCGACGTCGTCATCACCGCGATGGTCGCGCTGCGCACCCTGACCCCGGACGCGTCCGGGGTCTTCGCCCGCCACCTGGACCGGGTGGCGGCGCGGTCGCTGCCCGCACCCGGGGAGGACCGAACCGGGCCCCGATAATGGAGGGATGACCGACAGACAGCTCCGCAGAAGGCTCCGGGTGGTCCTGGCCGAGGACTCCGTCGTGCTGCGCGACGGAATGGTCGAATTGCTCGGCGCGCGCGGATGCGCGGTGGTGGCCACCACCGGTACCGCGCCCGGACTGATCGACGCGGTCGTCGAACACCGGCCCGACGTCGCGGTGGTGGACGTCCGGATGCCGCCCGGCCACACCGACGAGGGCATCCGCGCCGCCGTCGAACTGCGGGCGCGGATCCCCGAGGTCGGCATCCTCGTCTTCTCCCAGCACGTCGAGACGGCCTGGGCATCCCGGCTCCTCGCGGACGGGGCGGCGGGCGTCGGGTACCTGCTGAAGGAACGCGTCGCCCGCACCGACGCGTTCGTGGAGGCGCTCCACCGGGTTGCCGACGGGGGCACCGCGCTCGACCCGGAGGTGGTCGCCGGGCTCTTGCGGGGCGGGCGGCGTCGCCCCGTCGACACGCTGACGCCGCGCGAACGCGAAGTGCTCGAACTGATGGCCGAGGGCCGCTCCAATCGCGCCATCGCCGCGACGCTGACGGTCTCGGAGCGGGCGGTGGAGAAGCACGTCGCCGCCGTCTTCGTGAAGTTCGGCCTGGAGGCGACGGACACCGACAACCGGCGGGTGAAGGCCGTCCTGGCCTATCTGGCGGAAGTCGGGAGCTGAGTCCCTCCTCCGCCCGCCAGCCGGTCCACGAAGAAGCGGTAGCCCTTGTCGGTGGGGATCCGTCCGGCGCTGGTGTGGGGCTGGGCTCAGGGGCGCGTGGGCAGTTCGGCGGTGACCGTGGTGGGACCGCCGGGCGGGCTGTCGACCGTCAACGAGCCGTCCACCGCCGTCAGCCGCTCGGTCAGCCCGGTCAGACCGGTGCCGGTGCCGGGAGCCGCGCCGCCGTGACCGTCGTCGCGCACGGTCAGGCGGACGCGGCCGCCGGAGGCGCTCGCCGTCACCTCGGCCGCGCGGGCGCCGCTGTGCCGGGCGACGTTGGTGAGCAGCTCGGCGGCGCAGAAGTAGACGGCCCGTTCGATGACCGGGTCCAGGCGCTCGCACAGCTCCAGACTGACCTCGACCGGCACCGGCGAGGTGGCGGTGAGGCCCGGAAGCGCTTGGGCGAGGCCGCCGTCCAGGGCCACCGGGCGCAGTCCCCGGGCGATCCGCCGCAGCTCGGCGATGGTGTCGTCGGTCTGGCCTCGCGCCCGCCCCACCAGGGCCCGCGTACGGTCCAGATCCGGGCCCGGGCCGGGACCGGAGGCGGGGGCGAGCGCGTCGTCGGCCAGCGAGAGGGTGATGGCCAGGGCGACCAGCCGGGCCTGCGTCCCGTCGTGCAGGTCCCGCTCCAGCCGGTGCAGCCGGTCGGTGTTCTCCGCGAGCAGGACGGCGCGGGCGGTCTCCAGCCTCCGGACCCGCTGCTGCGCGGGCGCGGGGCCGAGCAGCAGTGCGGCGAGCCGCCGGTTCGCCCCGGAGAGCACCCTGACCGCGCCCGGCACCGCGGCGAGCAGCACCAGTCCCAGGGGTACGGAGAGGGCGTCCGCCCAGTCGGCGGGCCGGGCGCCCGGCTCCAGGAGCCGGCTCCAGAGCGGGAAGCCGATCAGCCAGCCGCAGCCGAGCGGCAGCGCCACCGCCGCGGCGAACCCCAGGACGCCCAGCGGCAGCCGCAGCAGCAGGTACAGCAGCGTCCGCCAGCCGACCGGGTCGGTCAGCACGGCACGGCACCGGGCGACCGCGCCCGCCTCCGCGGGCGGCACGGCCGGCGCCTCGACCCGCGCGCCGAGCGCCCGCCCGACCAGCCATCGGTGCAGCGCGCCGAGCCGTCGCGCGCCCAGCAGAGCCACGGCCACGAACGGCAGGCCGAGGACCGTGAGCGACAGCAGCACCCCCGCGTACAGGGCGGCGATCGCGTAGCCACCGCAGAGCAGCGCGAGCGGCAGCCCGCCGACGGCGAACAGCCACTCCCCGCCCCGCACGGCGAACCAGCCTCGCCACCGGCCCGCCGCCGACCCCGGCGACGCACCGCCCACGGCCGGCCCCGGCCCCCCGAGGGGCCCCGCACCGGAGGGCCCCCCGGCCGCCGCGCCGCCTCCGTCGCCGCCCGTGCCCGCACCTCCACCCGCTTCCAGGTCTCCGCCCATGCGCCCGGCCACCGTGCTCCCTCCGTCGCCGCCCGTGCCCGCGTCCGGGTCTCCGCTGCTGCTCCCGCCCGGCGCACCGTCTCCGCCGCAGCCCGCGCTCGTACCCGCGTCTCCGCCGGTGCCCCCGGACTTCCCGGCGGCCGGATCGTGGCAGTGCTCAGTCACCGCTGTCGCCCGCCCGTTCCGTCGCCGGGCCGCTTACCGCTCGGAGGCCCGTGGCCAGGATGACCGGGACGGTCAGCGCGGTGGCGCCCGCGACGATCCACCCGCAGGTGCCGACGGGGAGGGTCGGCACCGCGGAGCCGGTCACCGCCGTGCTGAACGCGCAGGAGGCGGCGGCCGCCACCGAGGCCCCCAGCAGGATGCCCACCAGGGCGCTCAGCGCCGCCTCGGCGGTCAGCATGCGCAGCAGCTGCGCCCGGGTCGCGCCGATCAGCCGCAGCAGGGCGAACTCGCGGCGCCGGGCGGAGGTCACGGCGACCAGGGTGTTGACCGTCGAGACGGCCGCGAAGCACACGAGGAGCGCCACCTCGCTCTGGCGCAGCCACACGTCGGTGGCGGAGGTGGCGCTGGTCGCCGGCGTGCCCGGGGCGTTCCCCGCGGTACTCGTCATGATCGACATGGTGCCCGAGAGGCCCACGAGCAGCGCGATCGGCACCACGGCGGACGCGAGCCGCCGCGCGTACCCGCGCAGATGGGCGTCGGCCAGCCACCCCGTCCCGGGCGCCAGCGCCCGCACCGGCGCACCCACCACGGCCACGAGGGCGCGCGCCGCGAGCGGCCCGAGCAGGGCGACCGCGACCAGCAGCACCAGTGAGCCGAGCAGCGCCGCCTGCCCCGCCTGGTCCGCCTGCGCGGGCGGCCGCGTCGCGGCCAGCCGCAGCAGCAATCCGCCGCCCGCCAGGGCGCCCACCCCGGCGAGCAGGCGCGGCACCCCGGTCCGCCCGTGCTCGGTCACACTCGCGGTGAGGGCGGCCGCGGGCGCGATCCGGGAGATCCGGCGGGCGGCGACGGCCGCGGCGGTCAGGCCGACGACGAGGGTGGCGGCCAGCGCCACCGCCATCGGCACCGGGGTCTCCGGCACCAGCAGGCCCGGCGCGGCCATGCCCCGCCGCTGGAGCTCGGCGAGGAGACGGCGGGCCGCCACCGTGCCGACGGTCCAGCCCGGCACGGTGACGAGCAGCGTGGTCGCGACGACCTCGGTCCGCACCAGCCGGCGCGCCTGACGGGGAGTGGCCGCGACCGTGCGCAGCAGGGCCAGTTCGCGGTGCTGCTGGCGGACGGCGAAACCCAGCGCGTTCACCACGACGAAGAACGCGACCAGGACGGCGATCTCGCCGAAAGCCGCGGCGATCACTATCAGACCGGGCCCGGCGGGCGCCGCGGGGACGCCCGCGGGGGCCATGGCCTCGGTGGCGAACAGCAGGCCGAACAGCGTCACGGTGGCGAGGGCGAGGAAGAGCGCGACGGCCAGACCGGCGAAGTCGGCGGGGCGGCGGCGCAGCCGTCCGAGGGCGAGCACGAGCACCGGGCTCACCCGCCCAGCCGGCTCAGCCGCTCGCCCACCAGGGCGGCGGAGGGCCGGTCCAGCTCGTCGACCACCAAGCCGTCGGCGAGCAGCAGCACCCGGTCCGCGTATCCGGCGGCCACCGGGTCGTGGGTGACCATCACGCAGGTCTGCCCCTCCCGGTCGACCCCGGCCCGCAGCAGGGCGAGGATCTCGTGGCCGGTGGTCCGGTCGAGTGCCCCGGTCGGCTCGTCGGCGAAGAGCACCCGCGGGCGGGACACCAGCGCCCGTGCGACGGCCACCCGCTGCTGCTGCCCTCCGGAGAGCTGCCCCGGACGGTGCCGTTCGCGCCCGGCCAGGCCGACCCGGGCGAGCGCGTCCAGGATCCGGTCCCGCTCGGGCCGTTCGCCGGCGAGCCGCCCGGGCAGCTCGACGTTCTGTGCGACGGTCATCGCCGGCATCAGGTTGAACGCCTGGAAGACGAATCCGACCCGGCTGCGCCGCAGCTCCGCGAGGCGGTGCTCGGGCAGCCGGGAGACCTCGGTGCCGCCCCACCGGACGGAGCCCCGGGTGGGCCGGTCCATCCCCGCGAGGCAGTGCAGGAGGGTCGTCTTGCCCGATCCCGACGGTCCCATCACCGCCGTGAAGGTCCCGGGGGCCAGCGCCACCGACACCCCGTTCAGCGCCCGTACGGCGCCGTCCCCCCGTCCGTACACGCGGTACAGGTCCTCCGCCCGGGCCACGGCCGTCGCCCCGCTGTCCTTCGCCGAATCGATCATGCGTTCATCCTCGGCGGGGCGGTCACCGGTGGTCGATGGTGCCCGTACCCGGACAGGGGGTTCGGATTTCCGAACCCCCTGCGCGGACGCGGGTAACAGGGGCGGCGCGTGGACGACCGCTCCCGGCCGGATCCGTCAGGCGCGCAGGCGGGCGCGGAGCTCGGTGCCCGCGGGGTCGAGGCCGGAGATCTCGACGGTCCTGCCGTGGCGGGCGTAGGCCGCCTCGACGGCCTCCAGCGCCGCCACGGCGGAGGCGTCGGAGACGCGGGCGGCGGACAGGTCGATCACCACCCGGTCCGGGTCGCCGGCGGGGTCGAAGCGCTCGGTGAAGGCCTCGGCCGAGGCGAAGAACAGCTCGCCGGAGACCCGGTGGACGACGGTCGTCCCGTCGGGGTCGGTCACCGAGGTGACCTCCGTGCGCCGGGCCACCCGCCGGGCGAAGACGAGGGCCGCGGTGACCGAGCCGACGACCACGCCGAGGGCGAGGTTGTGGGAGACCAGGACGCACGCCAGCGTGACCAGCATGACGACGGTCTCCCCGACGGGGGCGCGCCGCAGGGTGCGCGGGGCGACCGACTCCCAGTCGAAGGCGGCGACGGACACGATGACCATGACGGCCACCAGCGCGGCCATGGGGATCCGCGAGACGAGCGGCCCGAGGACCACGCAGAGGACCATCAGGAACACGCCGGAGAGGAAGGTGGAGAGCCGGGTCCTGGCGCCCGCCACCTTCACGTTCATCATCGTCTGGCCGATCACCGCGCAGCCGCCCATCCCGCCGAACAGGCCGGTGACGACGTTGGCGACGCCCTGCCCGATCGACTCCCGCCGCTTGCTCGACGAGGTGTCGGTGAGGTCGTCGACGAGCTTCGCCGTGAGCAGCGACTCGACGAGTCCGACGAGGGCGACGGCGAGGGCGTACGGCGCGATCGTCGCCAGCGTGCCGAGCGTGAACGGCACGTCGGGCAGACCCGGCACGGGCAGCGCGGACGGCAGCGCGCCCCGGTCGCCGACGGTCGGCACGGCGATCCCGGCGGCCACCGTCACCAGGGTCAGGACGGTGATCGTGACGAGCGGCGCCGGCACCAGCGTCGTCACCCTGGGGAAGAGCACGAGCAGGACGATCCCGGCCGCGATCAGTCCGTACACGCTCAGCGGCACGTTCCGGGTCTCGGGCAGCTGGGCGAGGAAGACCAGGGCGGCGAGCGAGTTCACCGAGCCGACGAGCACCGGACGCGGGACGTACCGCATCAGCTTCGCCACCCCGATGATCCCCAGCACGATCTGGATGACGCCGGCGAGGACGACGGTGGCGATGAGGAACTGCACGCCGTGCTCGCGGTTCACCGGAGCGATGACCAGGGCGACGGCACCGGTGGCGGCGGAGATCATCGCCCGCCGGCCGCCGACGATCGCCGTGGTCACGGCCATCGTGAACGAGGCGAAGAGCCCGAGCGCCGGATCGACGCCGGCGATCACCGAGAAGGCGATGGCCTCCGGGATCAGCGCCAGGGCGACGACGAGCCCCGCCAGCACTTCGGTACGCCAGACCCGGGGGTCGCGCAGCCAGTCGGGCTTCAGCGCGCGGAGCCGGGTCGCGGACGGGGAGGGGCCGGGGGGAGGGGCGGGCGAGGCGGGAGCGGCGGGCGAGTCGGGCGAGGCTGCGGTAGGCAAGGAGGACGGACCTGTCGTACGAGGGGAGGGGCGGGCGCGGTCGCGGGGTGGCGACGGCCGCGACGGGGTGTGACGGGGCGTGACGGCCGAGGCGTGGGGCGACCCACCGCGACCCACCGACTTTACCCGCCTGCGCTCGCCCGTCTGTTCGACCCGTGCGGTGCCCGTCGCCATCCGGGGTAGGGGCGGGGCGACCGACCGTCCCGCGTGAGGGAGGAACCGTCATGATGGCTTCCCGGCACTCCCCGTCCCGTCCGGTGCGGTCGGCGCGGCATGTACGGTCGGCTGCCGGCCTGGTCGGGCTGGTCTTCCTCGTCGTCGCCCTGCTGGGCTTCGTGCCCGGCGTGACGACCGGCGTCGACGAGACGGCCTTCGCCGGGCACGACTCCGGCGCCGAACTCTTCGGCGTCTTCCAGGTCTCCGTGCTGCACAACGTCGTGCACCTGCTGTTCGGCGTCGCGGGCGTCGTCATGTCCCGCACGGCGGCGACGGCCCGCGCCTTCCTCGTCGGCGGCGGGCTCGTCTACCTCCTGCTGTGGCTGTACGGCGTGCTCGTCGACCTCGACGGCGACGCGAACTTCGTCCCGGTCGACACCGCCGACAACTGGCTGCACCTGGGCCTCGGCGCGGCGATGGTGCTGCTCGGCCTGGTGCTCGGCGGCAGGCGGCCGGGTCCGTCCGGCCGGTGATCAGTTCGGGCGCACCGGGTGCTTGCTGAGGATGGAGACGCGGTTGAAGGCGTTGATGGTGATGGCCACCCAGACGACGGCGGAGAGCTCGGCGTCGTCCAGGACCAGGCGGGCCTCCGCGTAGGCCCTGTCCTGCGCGTCGGCCTCCGCCGGATGGGTGGTGGCCTCGGCGAGCGCGAGGGCGGCGCGCTCGCGTGCGGTGAAGACCTCGGTGTCCCGCCAGGCGGCGAGCAGGCCGAGCCTGCGGGGGGTCTCGCCGGCGAGGAGGGCGGCGCGGGTGTGGGTGTCGAGGCAGTAGGCGCAGCCGTTGAGCTGGGACACGCGGAGGTTGACCAGCTCGACCAGGATCCGGTCGAGCCCGGCGTCGTCGGCGGCGGTCCGCACGGTCTGCGCGGCCCGCGCGAACGCCTTGTAGGCGTCCGGGGTCTGCTTGTCGATGAAGATCCGCTGGTGGGTCGAGGCCGCAACGGCGCCGTCGCTCACTGTCCGCTCCTTCGGGGTGGTCCCGCGCGGGGGTGGTCCCGCGTGTGGTGGCCATCTTCCCCCGAAAGGATGTTGAAAATCAAACTACTTGGGGTCGTTCCCCTACGCGGAGTCGTTCCCCCACGCGAGGTCGTCCCGCTACGTGGCTTCCTCGTCGCGCGCGGGTGCCTCTGTCCGGTGTGCTTCCTGCGGGCGGAGACGGCCGCGCCAGGCGCCGGTCGCGGCGTGGCGGTCCTCCACGAAGTCCTTGAACCGCCGGAGGTCGCCGGAGACCCGGCTCGACACGATGCCCAGCGCGACGGCCGCACGCTCCGCGGTGCCCTCCGGCTCGACCTCCATCGCCAGGCGCACGCGGGTGTGGCGGTCGTCGACCGGCGTGAAGGTCACGACGCCGCGCTGGCGGACCTCGCCGCCGACCGTGCGCCAGGCGATCCGTTCGTCCGGCAGCTGGTCGACGATCTCGGTCTCGAAGGCGCGCCGGAACCCGGCGATGCCGGTGCGCCAGCGCAGGTGCCGCGCGTCGGTCTGCTCGACCGCCACGACGCCGTGCATGAAGCGCGGAAACTCCTCGAACTGCGTCCACTGGTCGTACACCCGCCGCACCGGCGCGTCGACCGTGATCGTCCCCTGCACCACGTCGCCACCTCCTGGGCCGCCCGTACCTCCCATTCTCCGCCACCACCGCGCACGGCGGAGGGTGTCGGGCCGCGGAGGGTCTAGAGGGACCGGGGAAGCGGCGGCGGGCCGCCGAAGGCCTGCTCGCGGGCTTCCGCCAGGGCCAGGGCGAGGGCGCCCGAGAGCACCGGGTTTCCCGTGACGGCCGACAGGCGGACCCCGGCCCGGGAATGGGCGAGGACGCGGAGCTCGCGCTCGACCAGGGCGCGCAGCGGCTCGCCGCCCGCCGTGCAGAGCCGGCCCGCGAGGACGACCAGGCCCGGGTCGACGACGGTCACGATCGAGGCCAGCCCGGCGGCGAGCCGCGCCGCCACCGCGCCGAGGCCCGCCCGGGCCGCCTCCGCGCCCTCTTCGGACGTGCCCGCCCGGCGTACCGCCTCCGTCACCGACTCCGCGAAGTCGGCGCCCGGCACCCCGTGGGCGCGCAGCAGGTCCCGGACCGCGTCGCCGCCCGCCAGTTCCTGGTAGCCGTGGCGGCCGTAGTGGTCACCGGCCTCGCGTGCGGTCGGCGCGCCGGGGAGGGGGAGGTAGCCGACCTCGCCGGCGCCGCCGAAGTGGCCGCGGTGGAGGCGGCCGCCGATCATCAGCGCCGCGCCCAGGCCCTCGTCGGCCCAGAGGAGGACGAAGTCCGGGCAGTCGGCGGCGGCGTGGGCGCGTTCGGCGACGGCGGCGAGGTTGACGTCGTTCTCGATGCGGACGGGGAGGCCGAGCGCCTCGCCCAGCGTCCGCTCGACGTCGGGGAAGAGCCAGGCCGCCATGTCCTCCTCGCTGGCGTAGGCGAGGCGGCCGGTCGTCGGGTCCACTGCGCCCTGCACGCCGACCACGACGCTCCGCGGGGGCCGCGGCGCCGGGACCCGGCCGAGGGCCGTCCGCAGCGCCTCCACCAGGGCCTCCCGGTCCGGGCGCGCGGGCACGGGCGCCTCGCTCTCGCCGAGCACCGTGCCGGTGATGTCGGCGGTCCGGACGGCGACGCGCTCCGGCGACACGTCCACGGCGGTCGCGTAGGCCGCCGCGGGGTTGACCCGGTACGTCTCCGGGACCCGGCCCGGCAGGCCGGTCCGCAGGCCGTTGCCGACCACGAGTCCGGCGTCCTCCAGGCGGGCGAGGACCTGGGAGGCGGTGGGCTTGGAGAGGCCGGTGAGACGGCTCACCTCGGGGCGGGTGAGCGGCCCCTGACGCAGCAGCAGGTGGAGGGCGGCGCGGTCGTTCACCGCGCGCACGAGTCCCGGTGTCCCGCGGACGAGCTCCGTCACTTGCCCTCCGCCACGCAGGTCCGGCCAGGTGCGCAAGCATGATCCGCCGGTGCGCGCGATCAGCCTACAGCGCCCCGTCCCGGCGCAGGCGTGGCCCGTTCGGAGGACGCCCGGGGCGGTCGCGTGTCCCCCGGCGGAACGTTCCGTTGTGAGGGTGTGACCTCATCCCGACGCATCTCCTCGGTCCTCGCCGTCGCCGCGGCGTTCACCTGCCTGGGCGGCGCTGCCGCCACCCAGGCCGCCGCCGCGCCCGCCGGCCCGCTCGGACCGCCGATCAGCCCGATCGCCGAACTCGACTCCCTCGCGACCACCGGCATGCCGGAGGACGCCCGCGCCGCCTACCCGGGCGTCGGCGAGCAGCTCGGCGGCCTGAGCAGGGTCAACGAACTCCACCAGCTCCACCAGCTCACCGACCAGGCCGCGCCCGTCGCCGGTCTGCTTCCCGCGATCTCCACCTGACCGCCCCCGGAGCCGCCTCCCGGCCCCGTGCACGACCCCGGCGCCCGGACGGCCGCGATGCGACCGTCCGGGCGCCGGCGCGTTCCCGCGCACGGCGGCGACGGAAGCCCGGGGGAGGCCCGTCAGCGCAGGTCGAAGCGGTCCAGCTTCATCACCTTCGACCAGGCGGCGACGAAGTCGCGGACGAACTTCGCGCCCGCGTCCCGCGACGCGTACACCTCGGACAGGGCCCGCAGCTGGGCGTGCGAGCCGAAGACGAGGTCCACGGCCGTGCCCGTCCACTTCGGTTCGCCGGTGGCCCGGTCCCGGCCCTCGTAGACGTTCTCGTCGCCCTCCGAGACCTTCCACTCCGTCCCCATGTCCAGGATGTTGACGAAGAAGTCGTTGGTCAGGGTGCCGGGGCGGTCGGTGAGGACGCCGTGGCGGGCCCCGCCGTGCCCGGTGTCGAGCGCCCGCATGCCGCCGAGCAGCGCCGTCATCTCCGGCGCGGTCAGGGTCAGCATGCTCGCCCGGTCGAGGAGGAGCGTCTCCGGGGAGAGCTTCTCGCCGGGGGCCAGGTAGTTGCGGAAGCCGTCGGCACGCGGTTCGAGGACGGCGAAGGACTCCACGTCCGTCTGCTCCTGCGTGGCGTCCGTGCGGCCGGGCGCGAACGGCACGGTCACCGGGTGGCCGGCGTCCTTCGCGGCCTTCTCGACGGCCGCGCAGCCGCCGAGCACGATCAGGTCGGCCAGCGAGATCCGGGTGTCGTCGCTCCGCCCGGCGGCGAACTCCTCCCGGATCGTGTCCAGGGTCCGCAGCGCCTCGGTGATCTCGGGCAGGTCGTTGACCGCCCAGTCCTTCTGCGGCGCGAGCCGGATCCGCGCGCCGTTGGCGCCGCCGCGCTTGTCGGTGCCGCGGAAGCTCGCCGCCGACGCCCAGGCGGTGGTGACCAGCTGGGGCACGGTCAGGCCGGAGGAGAGGATCCGCTCCTTGAGGGCGGCGATGTCCTCGTCCGAGACGAGGCCGTGGTCGACCGGCGGCACCGGGTCCTGCCAGAGCTGCGGCTCCGGCACCCACGGGCCGAGGTAGCGGGAGACCGGGCCCATGTCACGGTGGAGGAGCTTGTACCAGGCCTTGGCGTACGCCTCCGCCAGGAGTTCCGGGTTCTCGTGGTAGCGGCGGGCGATCGGGCCGTACACCGGGTCCAGGCGCAGCGAGAGGTCGGTCGTCAGCATCATCGGCGCGTGCGACTTCGACCGGTCGTGCGCGTCCGGGACGGTGCCCTGGGCGGCCGGGTCGGTGGGCTTCCACTGCTGGGCGCCGGCGGGGCTGGTGGTGAGCTCCCACTCGTACCGGAAGAGGTTGTCGAGGAAGCCGTTGTCCCAGGTGGTCGGGTGGTTGGTCCAGGCGCCCTCCAGACCGCTGGTGAGGGCGTCGGAGCCGGATCCGGTGCCGTACGTGTTCTTCCAGCCGAGGCCCTGCTGTTCGACCGGGGCGGCCTCCGGCTCGGGGCCGATGTACTCGGGGTTCACGGCGCCGTGGCACTTGCCGAAGGTGTGGCCGCCGACGATGAGCGCGACCGTCTCCTCGTCGTTCATCGCCATCCGGGCGAAGGTCTCGCGGATGTCGCGGGCGGCGGCCAGCGGGTCGGGGTTGCCGTTCGGGCCCTCGGGGTTGACGTAGATGAGGCCCATCTGGACGGCGCCGAGCGGGCCCTTCAGGTCCCGGTCGCCGCTGTAGCGCTCGTCGCCGAGCCAGGTGTCCTCGGGGCCCCAGAAGATCTCCTCCGGCTCCCAGATGTCCTCGCGGCCGAATCCGAAACCGAAGGTCTTGAATCCCATGGATTCCATCGCGCAGTTTCCGGCGAGAACCAGAAGATCGGCCCAGGAGATCTTCTGTCCGTACTTCTGCTTCACCGGCCACAGCAGGCGGCGCGCCTTGTCCAGGCTGGCGTTGTCCGGCCAGCTGTTCAGCGGGGCGAATCGCTGTGCGCCGCTTCCGCCGCCGCCCCGGCCGTCGGCGATCCGGTACGTGCCGGCCGCGTGCCAGCTCATCCGGATGAAAAGCGGACCGTAATGGCCGTAGTCCGCCGGCCACCATTCCTGCGAATCCGTCATCAGGGCGATGACGTCCCGCCTCAGCTCCTCGACGTCGAGGCCCGCGAACTCCTTGGCGTAGTCGAACCCCTGGTCAAGGGGGTCGGCCTGCGGATCATTCCGATGGAGTACGGAGAGGTCCAGCTGGTTCGGCCACCAGTCCCGATTGGTGCGGGGGCGGGTGTCCTTCGGGGTGGGGGCGGAAATTGCCGGGTTCTCGCTGTCGCTGCCGGTCACGTACGGCCTTCTTCCTGTGCGTGTGCCTTTCCGCCGCCGGCCGGGATTCTCACGACGGCGCGTCCGTATGGTCGCGCACCGGCGTCCTTCCGGCCACGCGAACACGCAGGGCGCGGCGGTCCGGAAGACGGCGGACCGGAATTCCCCGGGGAAAGGCAGAGCGGCTCCGCGCCACGAGCCCGGGGGACCCGCCCACATACCCGGCGTACCGTGTCCGGTCCCGTGTTGAGGGCCCCGCGAACCGTTCCTACGCTGGGGCGAGAGAGACAGGAGGGCGCCGATGGCCACCGTCGCCGTGCACCGCGCCGTCCTCGGCGGCGGGCGCCCCACGCTCCCGTACGCGGAGACCGGGCGGCCCGGGAGCGGGCCGCCGCTCGTCCTCGTCCACGGGTACGCCGACTCCTGGTGGACCTTCGAGCCGATGCTGCGGGCCATGCCGGCCGTCATGCACGCCTACGCGCCCACCCAGCGCGGCCACGGCGACGCCGGCAAACCGGCCGAGGGCTACCTCCCGGAGGACTTCGCCGACGACCTCGTCGCCTTCCTCGACCACCTCGGCATCGAACAGGCCGTGCTCGTCGGCGGCTCCAGCGGCGGCGTCCAGGCGAGGATCGTCGCCGGCCGGCGGCCCGACCGGGTCGCCGGACTCGTCCTGCTCGGCACCCCCGCCCTGCTCGCCGACAAACCCGGGGTCGCCGCGGTCCGGGAGGCCGTCCAGAGCCTGGAGGACCCGGTGGACCGGGCGTTCGCCGCCGACTTCGTGCGGGGGCTCGGCGTGGGCCGGGTGGCGCCCGGCTTCCTGGAGACCGCCGTCGACGAGAGCCTGAAGGCGCCCGCCCGCGTCTGGCGCGAGACCCTGCGCGGACTCCTGGAGACGGACCTCGCGGCCACGCTCACCGGCATCCTCGTCCCCACCCTCGTCGTCTGGGGCGACCAGGACCCGGTCCTCACCCGTTCGGACCAGCAGCTGATCCTCGACGCGATCCCCGACTCCCGCCTCGCGGTCCACGAGGGCGCCGGGCACGTCGTGTACTGGGAGGACCCGGAACGGGTCGTGCGCGAACTCGCCGCCTTCGCCGCCGGGCTGCGCCGCTGAGCCGTGCGCCCCCGGGCCCGGGCCGCCAGGGCCCGCGGAAAAACCCGTGGACCGCCGCGCCCGCCCTCCGCCACACTCCGTCACCGTACGTGTCGGAACAGCGACGGAAGGTCGTGATGGGAACATCAGAACAACGCGACGGCGGACCGGGCAAGGGCTCCGTCCGCCTCGCGCTCCGCCATTACGGGGGAGAGATGGTGCGGCTCCGGAAGGTGGCCGTGCCCGCGCTGCTGCTGCCGGCGCTCGGCAACATCGGGATCCTGTACCTCGCCCCCCTGGTGGTCGCCAAGCTCGTCGGCCGGGTCGCCGACGGCGGCCCGGTCACTCTCGACTCGGTCCTGCCCTACGCCCTCGCCTTCGCCGCCGTCCTGCTGCTCGGCGAGGCGCTGTGGCGGGTCGGCTTCCACTGCCTCAACCGGCTCGACGCCCGCGGCATCGAGCACCTCTACGGCGTCGGCATGGACGAACTCCTCGCCAAGGACGCGGCGTTCTTCCACGACAACTTCGCCGGCTCCCTCACCAAGCGGGTCATCAGCTTCGCCGGCCGCTTCGAGGACTTCGTCGACACCCTGACCTTCCAGGTCATGGGCAGCCTCGTGCCGCTGCTCTTCGCCTCGGTCGTGCTCTGGCAGTACGACCCGCTGCTGGTCGTCGGCCTCCTGGTGATGATCGCCCTCACCGGCCTCTGCGTCTTCCCGCTGGTCCGCCGCCGCCAGCGGATCGTCGCCGACCGCGAGCAGGCCATCGCCCGGGTGTCCGGGCACGTCGCCGACGTGCTCACCAACATGGACAGCGTCCGCTCCTTCGCCGCCGAGGACCGGGAGGCGGCCGAGCACCGGACCCGGGCCGCCGAGTCGCGCCGGATCACCCTGCGCTCCTGGGACTACGGCAACCTGCGCATCGACACCCTCGTCGCGCCCCTCTCCGTCGTCACCAACGTGATCGGCCTGCTGCTCGCGCTGATGCTGGGGGCCGGGGAGCGGGGCGTGGAGGCGATCATCGTGGCCTTCACGTACTACGCCAACGCCACCCGGATCATGTTCGAGTTCAACCAGATCTACCGGCGCCTGGAGAGCTCCATGACGGAGGCCGCCCAGTTCACCGAACTCCTCCTGGAGCCGCCGACCGTCGTCGACCCGCCCGCGCCCGAACCCCTCCGGGACCGGTCGGGAGCGGTCCGCTTCGAGGGGGTGCACTTCGCCCACAAGGGCGCGGGGCCGCTCTTCGAAGGGCTCGACCTGGACGTGCCGAACGGCACCAAGGTCGGCTTCGTCGGCCGCTCCGGCGGCGGCAAGACCACGCTCACCCGGCTGCTGCTGCGGATGACCGACGTCGACGCGGGACGGATCCTGATCGGCGGTCAGGACATCAGCCGGATGCGCCAGTCGGACCTGCGGAGCCTCATCGCCTCCGTGCCGCAGGACCCGGCGATGTTCCACCGCACCCTCAGGGAGAACATCGCCTTCGCCCGGCCCGGGGCCACCGAGGCGGAGGTCCGCGGGGCCGCCGAGGCGGCCCACGTCACGGAGTTCGCCGACGCGCTGCCCGAGGGCTTCGACACCCTGGTCGGGGAGCGCGGCGTGAAGCTGTCCGGCGGTCAGCGGCAGCGGGTCGCGCTCGCCCGGGCGATCCTGCGCGACGCGCCCGTCCTCCTCCTCGACGAGGCGACCAGCGCCCTCGACTCCGAGAGCGAACTCCTCGTCCAGGACGCGCTGTGGCGGCTGATGGAGGGCCGGACGGCGCTCGTCGTCGCCCACCGGCTCTCCACCGTCGCCGGGATGGACCGGCTGGTCGTCCTCGACCACGGCCGGATCGTCGAGCAGGGCAGCCACCACGAGCTGCTCGCCGCGGAGGGCGCGTACGCGAAGCTCTGGCGGCACCAGTCGGGCGGCTTCCTCGACGAGGCCGAGGCCGACGCCGACCGCACCGGCCCGGAGGCCACCGTGTCCCGCTGAACCAGGAGCCGCCTCCCCCGCTCCCACCAGCGGGTTCGTCCGCTCCACCCGGCTCGGGGGGCTGCGGGCCGTGCGGGTGCGGACACGGTCCGCGTCTGCCAGCCTGGTGCCAGCGTGCCCGGCACAACGCCTTGACGGAAACCGTCCGTCCCACCGCCTCCGGGCGGTGGGACGGCGTACGACGGAAGGAGGCGGTCATGCTCATCGGCCACGCCTTCGAAGAGGGCGTCCTGCACCTGTCGCTCCCGGGCGACCTCGCCCTCACCAGCCGATCCGCCGCCGACCTGGAGGCGCAGGCCCTGGCCCACGCGCACCGGCCCCGGCTCGTCCGGGTCCAGCTCTCCACCGCCGACCCCTCACCCGCCTCGCTGAGCGTCCTCTCCCGCGTCCGCCGCTTCTGCGAGAACGTCCGCATACCCCTCACCGTCGTGGGCCCGGTCCGGGCCGCCGTCACGCAGCCCGAGGTGATTGATATGACTTAAGGGTCTTTTGTCCCTGTAAAGGCGTACCTCTTCGTTGCGACCATCGTGAGGGGAAGTCCACGGGGGAAACACGAGGAGGTCCTGTCGATGACCGGCACCACCACGCCGTACGGGGCGGGTGCCGCACCGGCACCGGGGAGCGGCACCGCCGTCTCCCCCCGGGTGATCGGGCTCGTTCTGGCCCTGGTCGCCGCGCTGTACGTGGTCGCACCCGCCATGAACGCGGCCGTCGCCCCCCTCGTGCACACCGATCTCGGTGTCAGCGCCGAGGACAACGCCGTCGCCCAGATCGCCGGCGCCTGCCTGGCCATCGGCGTCCTGGTGGCCACCGGCCGCGCCGGCGACCTCAAGGGGCGCCGGGTCACCCTCTCCGCCGCGCTGACGGCCCTCTGCTTCGGCTCGCTCGTCCTCGCGCTCTCCTTCGACCCCGCCACGTACGTGCTCGGGCGGATCCTGGTGGCCGCCGCGCTCGCCGCC
Source organism: Streptomyces sp. NPDC047974 (assembly GCF_040653375.1). Taxonomy (NCBI): domain Bacteria; kingdom Bacillati; phylum Actinomycetota; class Actinomycetes; order Kitasatosporales; family Streptomycetaceae; genus Streptomyces; species Streptomyces sp. NPDC047974. The sequence goes on along the minus strand of NZ_JBEZNU010000001.1, from coordinate 609,917 downwards.
GTCTTCGTCTCCTGCCTCGCCTTCATGACCACCGTCTCCATGCCCGGCCGCATCCGCCGGATCATGGGCGGCTGGCTCGCCGCCATGTCCGTCGGCTTCGTCCTCGCGGTCAACCTCGCCCCGCACGCCGCCGTCCTCACCGGCTGGCGCGTCACCGCCGCCCTCATGGCCGTCGCCGCCGGCGGCGCCCTGGTGCTCGTCCGCCGACTGCTCCCCGAGACCGCGGCGCTCGCCCGGGAGGCGCTGCCCGACCCCGTCCGCACGGTCTCCCGCGTCCTGTGCGCCGTCGCACTTGCGGCCGCCCTCCAGCTCGCCCCGCTCTGGGGCTGGCAGGACCACCGCGTCGGCGCCCTGCTCGCCGCCGCCGCGCTCGCCTGCGCCGTCGCCCGGCTCCGCGGCCTGCGCCGCACCTCGGAGCGCCGCCGCGCCGAGCAGGTGCCGGGCGTCGTGTGGACCGGGGCGCTCGTCGCCGGCCTCGCCCTCGGCTTCACCCAGGTCGTCCTCACCATGGCCGTGCCGGCGCTCGTCACCTCCGTCGGCTTCCCCACGGCGACCGCGGCCCTGGTGCTCTCCACCTTCGGGCTCGGCGGCGCGGCCGCCTGCCTGCTGATCCGGTACCGGGCCGTCTCCCCGCTCGCCGGCGCCTCCCTCGGCCTGCCGCTGGCCGCCCTCGGGCTCGCCCTGCTGCACGCCCTGGTCGACCACGCCTCGCACGCCCTCGCCGGCGGCTTCGCCGTCGTCACCCTCATCGGCTTCGGCACCATGCTGGCCACCGCCCCGCAGATGGCCCGCTTCCTCGCCGCTGTCCCCCGTCCCCACCTGGGCGTGAACGCGGCCCTGCTGCCCTCGGCGATCCTCGTCGGCACCGCCGCCGCCCAGGCCCTGCCCTACACCTCGGCCCTCGGCCCGATGCCGCTGCCGGCCGAGGCCCGCGAACTGCTGTGGGTCGGCACGATCGTGGTCGCGGCCGCCGCGCTCGCCCTCGGCCGGCCCGTCGTCGCCCTCGCCGTGGCGGCGGCCTCGGTCCTCCAGTACGTGATGGTGGACGCCGACACCAGCCAGCCCATGAGCGTCATCGTGGCGCTCGGCGTCGGCGCCGCCGCCGGTGCCGTCGCCTGGTCGCGCCGCGAGCAGACCGAGCGGCTGACCCGGACCCGGGAGACCGCGACCGCCCTCCAGTGCGCCGTCCTCCACCCCATCCCGCCCCGCCTCGGCGAGCTCCGGCTCGCCGGGCTCTACCGGCCCGCCACCGCGGGCACCGCCATCGGCGGCGACTTCCTGGAAGCCCTCGACACCCCCTACGGCACCCGCATCCTCATCGGCGACGTGCGCGGCAAGGGCCTCCAGGCCGTCCAGACCGTCACCGACCTGCTGGGCTGCTTCCGCAGCCAGGCCCACGAGACCGAGGACCTCGGCGAGGTCGCGGCCGCCCTGGACCGGCAGGTCCGGCGGGCCGCCCTGGCCCGGGGCGACGAGGAGCTCTTCGCCACCGCCCTGCTGCTCCAGCACTCCGTCCCCTCGCGGGAGCTGCACGCCGTGAACTGCGGCCACCTCGCTCCGCTGGAGGTCGGCCCCGGCCACGCCCGCGAGCTGGACGTCCCCGCCGTGCTCCCCCTCGGCCTCGGGCTCCTCGACGCCGCCGGAGCCGTACGACCGCACCGGCTCGCCCTCGCCCCCGGCGCCACCCTGCTGACCCACACCGACGGCCTCAGCGAGGCGCGGAACTCCACCGGCGAGTTCTACCCCGTGGCCGACCGGCTCTCCGCCGTCGGCCGCCACGCGCCCGACGAGCTGGTCCGCCACCTCGACGACGACGTCCGCGACTGGACCCACCACCTCGCCGACGACATCGCCGTCGTCGCCCTCGGCGCCCGCTGAACGCCGGTCCCGGGATGCGGCGCGCCCGGCGCTGCCGTTGACTGGGGCCGACGCGCACGTGTGACCCGAGGGAGACCACGACATGACCGCACGCTGGGTACGGGGCGCCGCCGGCGGCCTGCTGGCGGGAGCCGTCCTGATGGGCACGGCCGGCTGCTCCGACGACGGCGACAACCCCGTCTCGGGGGCGGTCAGCGAGGCCGCCTCCGCCGTCGCCTCCGCCGCCGAGGGCCTCTCGGAGGCCGCCTCCCGGGCGGTGAAGCAGGCCGAGGAGCAGATGGCGGAGATCAAGGACGGCGTCGACGCCAAGGACGAGGTGACGCTCGGCGACCCCGCCACCGACGCCGACGGCCGCACCACCGTCCCGCTCACCGTGAGGAACACCGACGACGCGACGCGGTCCTTCGCGGTCCAGGTCCAGTTCAAGGACGGCGACGGCAAGCTGGTCGACGCGGTCGTCGTCACCATCTCGGACGTCCCCGGCGGAAAGCCCGGCGACGGCACCGCCCGCAGCACGCACAAGCTCTCCGGCACCGTGACCCCGTCCGTCGCCTCCGCCCTGCGGTACTGACCGGGCCCCGCCGGGGTTCCCGGCGGAAAACCGGTACCGTCCCGGCCGTCCGGTGCGCAGACTCCTCCCATGACCGACATGGACGCCTTCCGGTCCGCCGTCGCCGCATGGGCGGCCGGAGGGACCGGCGACGCCGCGCGCGCACTCGCGGCGCGCCTGCCCGTGCACACCGTGGTGCTCCTCGAAGGGCGCAGCGACGTGGCGGCCGTCGAGGCGCTGGCCGCCCGGCGGGGCCGCGACCTGGCCGCCGAGGGCGTCTGCGCGCTCTCCATGAACGGCGTCACCAACGCCGCCCGGTACGCCCGGCTCCTCGGCCCGCCCGGCCTCGGCCTGCGCCTGACCGGCCTCTGCGACGACGCCGAGCGCGCCCACTACACCCGGGGCCTGGCGGCCGCCGGGGCCGACCCGGACGCCTTCTTCGTCTGTGTCGCCGACCTGGAGGACGAGCTGATCCGCGCCCTCGGCGTGGACCGGGTCGGCGAGCTGGTCGTGGCCGAGGGGGAGGGGCGGGCCCTGCGCACCTTCCTCAACCAGCCCGCCCAGCGCGACCGCAGCCCCCTGCTGCGGATGCGCCGCTTCCTGGGCACGACCTCGGGCCGGAAGATCCGCTACGGCCGGATCCTCGTCGAGGGCCTCGACCTCGCCCGCGTACCGGCCCCGCTCGACGGGCTCCTCGCCTCGCTCTGAGCGGTCCCGCCCGGCACCGGGGTCACGGCGTGACGATCGGGAAGTCCGGCTGCGGTGCGTCCAGCAGGCCCAGGAGCCGGGACAGCAGGTCCCGGTCGCCGGTCATCGTGATCCCGGCGGTGCCCTGGCCCGCGAGGAGCCGCAGGAGCTGGGGCCGGGTCATCGTCATCGTCAGCCCCGCGTCCGGCGCGGGCCGGTCGTCGCTCGTCCAGGTCAGCAGGCCGTTGACGAGCCGCAGGTGCCAGTAGGCGCCGTCGACGTGCCAGTCGACGAGGATGCGCAGCGGCCAGGCCCGGGGGCCGTCGACCCGGACGGCCAGGCTGTCGACGATCTGCCCGACGGTGAGCGCCAGATACAGGTCGGGGCCGAGGGTCGCGGTGGCGTGCGGGGTGATGCCGTGGACCAGCTCCTGGGCGGCGGTGAGGTAGAAGTTGCGCCAGACGGCGTTCTCGACGGCCTGGCCCAGGCGGGTGTAGAGCCCGGCCAGCTGGCGCCTGGTGCGGGTGTTCCCCGGCTCGTCGAAGACGGCGTGGTTGAGCAGGGTGACGGCGAAGCGAAGGTCGCCGCGGTCGGCGTAGTGCCGGGCACGGGCCCGGACGGCGGCCTGCCCGCCGAGCGTCTCGACCCAGCGACGGGCCTCCTCGGCCGGCGGGTGCTCCCACAGGTGGGCCGGGTTGCCGTCGAACCAGCCCATGTAGCGCTGGTACACGGCCTTCACGTTGTGGCTGAGCGAGCCGTAGTAGCCGCGGTTCGCCCAGACGCCTTCGAGTGCGGGCGGCAGCCGGAAGGTCTCGGCGATCTCGGTGCCGGTGCGGCCCTGGTTGATCAGGCGGACGGTCTGGTCGTGCAGATAGCCGTAGAGGTCCCGCTGGTGGGTGAGGAGCTCGACGATGGCGTCGTTGCCCCAGGTGGGCCAGTGGTGGGAGGCGAAGGCGACGTCGGCGGCGCCGGCGTAGAGGCCGATGGACTCGGTGAGGTAGCCGGCCCAGGCGTGCGCGTCGCGGACCTGGGCGCCGCGGAGGGTCAGGATGTTGTGCATGGTGTGGGTGGCGTTCTCGGCCATGCACACGGCCCGCAGGTCGGGGAAGAGGAAGTTCATCTCCTCCTGGGCCTCGGTCCCGGGCGTCATCTGGAAGCGGATCCGCACCCCGTCGAGGGTGACCTCCTCGCCGGTCGCCGTGATGGACCGGGTCGGCGGGATCAGTCCGACGGTGCCGAGCGAGACGCTCGGGCCGAGCCCGCAGCCGACCTGGGCGGCGGCGCTCCTGGGGAGCGTGGAGCCGTACATGTAGGCGGCGCGGCGGGCCATGGCGGTGCCGACGTACACGTTCTCGCTGACCGCGTGCTCCATGAACCCCTGGGGGGCGAGGACGGGTACGCCGTCGGCGCCGTCCGGCAGGACGCCCCGGCAGCCGCCGAAGTGGTCGACGTGCGGATGGGTGTAGATCAGGGCGCGGACGGGGCGGTCGCCGCGGTGCTCGCGGTAGAGCGCGAGCGCGGCGGCGGCGGTCTCGGCGGAGATCAGCGGGTCGATGACGATGACGCCGGTGTCGCCCTCGACGAGGGTCATGTTGGACAGGTCCAGGCCTCTGACCTGGTAGATCCGCTCGGTGACCCGGTACAGCCCCTGGCGTGACAGGAGTCGTGCCTGGCGCCACAGGCTGGGGTCCACGGTGGTGGGCGTGCGGCCCTCGGCCTCGGCCTCGCGCACGAAGTCGTACGCCGCCGGGTCCCAGGCGATCCGGCCGTCGGCCGTGGTGACGGGCCCGCCGGTGAAGGCGGCGACGAAGCCGCGGTCGGCGTCGGCGAAGTCGGCCGCGTCGTCGTACGGCAGCCCGTCGGTCCGGGTGGGGGTGGGCGTGGACGGCGAGCCGTGGGAGGCCGGGAGGGCCTGGGCGGTCTGGGGGTTGAGGGAGACGGCGGCCGCGGCGGCGCCCATGGTGGCCGCGACGAAGCCGCGCCGGTCGATCGGAGTCATGCCGTACGCACCCTTCCTGGTCGGGCGCCCACTATTGCAGTCTGACTGCAATACGCGTCAAGGGGTCGGCGGCACGCGGAAGGTCCGGGCGCCCGGAGGGGCGTCCGGTGGTCCCGGCGGATGATCACTCCGTGGAGTCGGGCTCCCGTGCGCCGAGCAGGGCCCGCAGGGTCCGGGCGAGCGCCGCGCCGGCGGCGGCCCCGTCGAGGCCGCGGCGGGCGCGCAGGTGGTCCCAGGCCGCCCAGGAGGAGGCGGCGTCGAGGGCGTCCAGGAGCCCGCCGGGGGCGTCGGCGCCCGGGACCGGGGCCAGCTCGGGGGCGAAGGCCGCCGCGAGGTCCGCCCGGAACCACGCGTCGCCCGCCGCCATCACCTCGCGCAGCCCGGGGGAGTCCGGCTCCAGGCCGAGGCCGATCCGGCGGATCGGGGTCATCACCTCGTACATCCGCCCGCGCTGGTCGAGGAGCGCCGTCACCTTGCGGGCCGTCCCCCACTCCGGCGGCACCGCCTCGGCGTGGGCGCGCCACCGCTCCGCCTGGCGGCGGGCGGCGGCCACGTACAGGGCCTCGCGGTCGGCGAAGTGCACGAAGACGGTCCGCTCGGAGACCCCGGCCCGCTCCGCGACCGCCTTCCGCGTCGGCTCCCGCCCGGTCTCGGCGACCAGCTGGAGCAGCGCGTCCACCAGCGCCCCGTACGTCCACTCCGGATCCCGCCTCCGGCGCCGCGCCGCGCCCGTGCCGTTTCCGCCCACCGTCTCGCTCACCGGCCCATGGTGACAGAGCGCCAGGACGCCGGAGCGCAGGCCGGGGCGTCAGTCCGGGGGCGTGAGGGACTCGATGGCGCGGTCCAGCGCCGTCAGCAGGGCGTCCGCCTCCCCGGGGGCGTAGAGCATCCGCAGGGCGAGGCCGTCGGAGACGGCGATGAGGGCGTCGGCGGTGGCCGTCGGCAGTGTGGTGCCGTCGGCGGCGAGGCGCCGGGCGAGCGCGTCGCGCACCTCGCGGTCGACGTGGCGGCGGACCTCGGCGAGGCGGGGGTGGTGGGCCGCGTGCACCGCGAAGGCCAGCTGTGCGGCCGCCTCGGCGCGCCGCTCCTCGTCCAGCGGCAGGGTGGCGCCGATCAGTTCGCGCAGCGCCCGCCGCAGCGGCAGGGACGGGTCGACCGTCCGCAGCCGGGCCTCGATCCGCTCCCCGGAGAGCTCGGAGGCGAAGAGGAGCAGGTCCTCCTTGGAGCGGAAGTACTTCTGGACCGCGCCGGGGGAGCGGCCGCTCGCCGCCGCCACCGTGCGCACGCTGACCTGGTCGAGGCCCTCCTCGCCGGCCAGGCGCAGCAGGGCCTCGCCGATCTGCCGCCGCTGTTCCGACCGGTCGACCGTCTTCGGCATCGTCACGTCCCTCGGTGTCGTCGCACCCCCCGTTTTTGAGATACGGTCGTATTCTAACGAACGGGGGAACACATGGAAGAGCAGCCCGCACGGCCCGCCGGCCCGATGCGCCGGCAGGACGCCGTCCCCGGCGTGCGCGTCTCCGACCGCGACCGCGACGCCGTCGTCGCACTCCTCGCCGTCGCCCTGACCGAGGGCCGGCTGGACGCCCGCGAGCACGCCGAGCGCGTCGGAGCCGCCCTCGCCGCCCGCACCGCGGGCGAACTCGCCGGCCTCACTGCCGACCTGCCCGCGCCCCGGCCCACGCCCGAGGAGCGCGAGCGGGCGGAACGCGCCGAGTGGTACGCCGAGTGGCGCTACTGGCTCGGCGGCCTCGTCGTCCTGTCCGCGATCTGGGGCGCGAACTGCCTGCGCGACGGCGAACTCGACTTCTACTGGCCGGTGACCCCGCTCGCCGTCTGGGCGGCGTTCCTCGTCGCCGCCGCGCTCCGTCCGGGCGACAAGAAGGACGACGACACCGCCTGACACGCCCCGGGGGACGCGTCGAGGTCCCGACTTCGGGGTAAACAGAGACCGAACGCCTCCTCTCCCGAACGGACTTGTGTGCGTTGAGCATGCCACTCGGATCCCGTGTGCCAGGCAGGACCTGGACGATTCGCCTCACCGGCCACCACGACCACTCGGCGCGGGTCAGCTGCACCACCGCGGGCTGCCGCATGCCCGACCGCTCCAAGGACGTCCGCGCGCTGCGCGCCTTCGCCGCCGAGCACGTGCGGGCGCACGCCCGCCTCGCGACCCCGCGCCCGAACGCCGCGTGCGCCTGCGGCGGGGCCGGCTGCCGCCACCACCAGGCCCGGGCGCTCTGCTCGGGCCGCACCCTCCTCGTCCTCATCCACAACCCGGCCGTCGGCGAGGTGTGGACGCTCGCCGAGATCTGCGAGGCGTGCGCCCCGCTGATCACCCACGCCCGGATCGTGGCCCGCGCCGCGAGCCCCGCCGAGCCCCGGCGGCCCGAGCGGGTCCCGGAGCCGCGCTCGGCGTCCCCGGCCGCCCCCGCCGTCGCCGGCGGCCCGGGCGTCCCCGTCCTGTTCTCCTCCCCGGAGGCGGCCGGCGGCGCCACCGACCCCGCCGGCTCCCGCCAGGGCAGACGGCCCCGCCGGGGCGGCGGCCGCGGCAACCGCGCGGGCGGCGGCCGGTACTGACCCCGGCGGTACGGCTCCGGCCGCGGCCCGGCTACCCCTGCCGGGGGAGGAACGCCGGGCGCAGGGCCGGGTCGACCGGGTCGTAGTAGCGGTGGAAGACCGGCGTGGCCGAGCCCGACATCGGCGGGACGATCCAGCTCCAGTCGGTGGGCGTCGGCCGGCCGTGCCGCCGCTCCCGCTCGACATGGCGCAGGAAGCGCCCGGTCTCGGTGTGGTGGTCCGTCATCGTGACGCCGTCCGCCTGGAAGGAGTGCAGCACCGCCACGTTCAGCTCCACCATCGCCCGGTCCCGCCACAGCGTCCGCTCCGAGGAGCGGTCCAGGCCCAGGCGCTCCGCGACCAGCGGCAGCAGGTCGTACCGGTCGGTGTCGGCGAGGTTCCTGGCGCCGATCTCGGTGCCCATGTACCAGCCGTTGAACGGCGCCGCCGGATACCGCACCCCGCCGATCTCCAGGACCATGTCGCTGATCGCCGGCACCGCGTACCAGCGCAGCCCGAGGTCGGCGAACCAGGTGTGGTCGGGATGGCGCAGCGGCACCTCGCGGACGGTGCCGTCCGGCAGTTCGTACCACTCCGGACGGGCGTCCGGCCGCTCCCGCACCATCAGCGGCAGCACCTGGAAGGGCTCCTCCTCCCGCTTCCAGCCCAGCTCACGGGCGAGCGCCGTGGTGGCCGCCGCGCGCGGATCGCCGACCCAGCGGCCGTCGGCGGCGCGGTGCCCGGCGTACCGGACCAGCTGGTCGTTGACGATCCGGGGCGCGGGGCGGCCCGGCCGGTCCGGGGCGAAGACGGTGAGGACCGGGCGGATCCGCCCGCCCTTGTCCGCCAGCCGCAGGTGCTCGGCGCAGGCGGCTGCGACCCCGTCGGCGGTCGACACCCCCCGGAGGTCCCGCACGACGAGGCTGTTCCAGTAGAGCCGGCCGACGCAGCGGGCCGCGTTGCGCCAGGCCGCCTGGGCGCCGTAGGACAGCTCCTCCGGGGTGTGCTCGTAGGTGCCGGTGCGGGCGATCTCGGCCCGCACCCGACGGACCCGGGCGTCGGCGTCCCCGCTGCCGGGAACCTCGTCGTGGAACGTCCGGACGAACTCCTCCGCCTGCCGCCGGTCCACCCGCTCGGGCTCGCGCGGGGCGGGGGGTGGTACGGCGGCGGGGCCGGGGGCCGCGACGGCGGCCGAGTACGGGCATGCGGCGCCGGCGGGGGCGGCCGCGCGGCGACGGATCAGACTGAAGACCAAGGTGTTTCCTCCCTGGCCCCATGACTACCGTACGGAGTCGTCCGGCTGTGGAGAGTGCGCGGACTCGGTCAGGAAGCGCGGTCCGTCCTGGTATGGTGCCCGGCCTCGGCGCCTCACGACGCGGTCAGGACGTCCTCGCGCACCCGCTCCAGGACCAGGCCCCCGTCGAGCCGGACCCGCGCCGTGACGACCGGACGCCGGTTCCGGTACGCGTTCCACGCCGGTTCCAGCGCGCGCACCTGCTCCTCCGCCCGCTCCCGGCTCGCCTGCGGCATCTGGGCGCCGAACGACTCCAGGAGCGAGACGAGGCGCTCGTACTCCGCCGCCTCCGGGTCCGGCCGCGACTCCTCCGGGGCGTCGACCCGCTCGACGAACCCCTCCGTGCCCGCCCCGACCAGCAGCGCCCCGGCGACCGCGGCCGGCTCCTCGGCCGGGTCGCCGGCCACCGTGACCGTCCCGGCCACCCTCAGATCGACCGCGAGGCGCACCCGCAGGCCCTGTGTGAGCGTCATCCGGCCTTCTTAGCACGGCCGGCTCCGGCCGGGACCAGGGCCCCGTCGCACCCGGCCCGCGCCACCAGGAGAGCCGTGGTGTCGTCGTGCGGCCCCGGGGCGCCGAACCGGTCCAGGTCCTCCGCGAGCAGCCCGGGGAGCCGGTCGGAGGGCTCACGTGCCCAGTCCCGCAGCCGCCGTTCCAGCGGATAGAACGCGCCGTGCGCGTCGCGGGTCTCGGAGACGCCGTCGGTGAACATCAGCAGCCGGTCGCCGGGGCCGAACGCCACCTCCTCGACCGTGAACGGGACGTCGACCGGCAGCGGCAGATGGACCGGCACCGAGGGCGCGGACAGCTCGACCGCCTCCACGGCCCCGTCCCGCTGCAGCACCGGCGCCGGGTGCCCACAGCTGAGCAGCCGGATCACCGGCCGGTCGTCGGGGATCTCGGCGAGCAGCACCGTCGCGAAGCGGTCGGCGGCCTCGGACTCCGGTGCCCGCTCCGCGTACCGGGCCAGGCAGGCCTCCAGGTTCCGGGCGATCGACGGGAGGTCGGGCGCCGTGTAGGCGGCCTCGCGGAACGAGCCGAGGAGCAGCGCCGCCGCCTCCACCGCGGGCAGGCCCTTGCCCTGGACGTCGCCGAGCACGATCCGGACGCCGCCGCGGACCTTCAGCGCCTCGTAGAAGTCGCCGCCGACCTGCGCGTACGCGGCGGAGGCCGCGTACAGCAGCCGCAGCTCGACGGTGCCCAGGCGGGGCGGAGGAGGGCGCAGCACGGCCCACTGGGCGGCCTCCGCGACCGCCTTGATCCGGTGGACCTCCGTCTCGCGGCGCTGCCGGGCGCGGCTGGCGACGGCGGCGGCGAGGACGACCAGCGCGAGGACCACCTCGTTGCCGAGGAGCGAGGGGTACAGGTCGCCGCCGCGCGCGACGGCGAGGACGGCGTTGGCGACCATCGTGAGCGCGCCGATCGCGGCCGTGCCCCGGGCGGACCACGTGGCCGAGGCGAGCGCGGGGGCGGCGACGAGGAAGCGGTCGAAGCGTGCCTGCCGGGAGGTGAGCAGGTCCGCGAGGACGGCGGTGACGATCACCAGGAACGGCAGCGCCCGCCCGAGGACGTAGCGCAGCTCCGCACGGCGGAACCCCGACCGGGGCGCCTGGGGGGGCTCGGCCCGATGAGCACGGTCGGTTCCGGGGTCATGGGTCTCCTTCGGCGGACGCCCGCCGGCGGCGGGCCGCGACGGCCTACCGGACCAGCATCACCGGAGGACCGGCCCGCGGGCAGGGGCGGACGGCACCCGGCTCCGGGACGTCCGGCCCTGTCGGGCGTCAGGACGGCAGGTTCTGCTCCGCCCAGACGACCTTGCCGCCCGAGGTGCGGCAGGAGCCCCAGCGGCGGCACAGCATGTTGACGAGCTGGAGGCCGCGGCCGCCCTCGTCGCTGAGGTCCGCGTGCTGGATCTGCGGCAGGTCGGGACCGGTGTCGGAGACCTCCACGACCAGCCGCTCGCCGCGCAGCAGCCGCAGCTCGCCCGGCCCGTTCCCGTATCGCAGGGCGTTGCCGACCAGCTCGGAGACGACCAGCTCGCAGACGTCCGCGAGGTCGTCCAGGCCCCACTCGGCGAGCTGGCGGGTGACCAGGCGCCGCGCCTCCGAGGCGGCCCTGCCGTCGCCGGACAGCGGCCAGACCCGCAGCCCGGTCCCCGCCTGCAGCGGCACCGCCCGCGCCGTCAGCAGCACCGCCTCGTCGAAGCGGCCGGGCCCGGCCGGGGCCACCGCGATCAGCCCGCCCTCCTCCAGGGCGCCGGGCGGCAGGGCGAGCGCGGCCGAGCGCAGCCGCTCCAGCTGCTCCTCCAGGTCGGCCCCGCGCGCCTTCACCAGGCCGTCGGTGTACAGCACGAGCCCCCCGCCCTCGGGGACCGTCACCGTCACCGGGTCGTACGGGATCACCCCGGCGCCCAGCGGCGCCCCGGCCGGCAGCGGGACGAACTCGGCCCCGCCGCGTCCGTCGAGGAGCAGCGGCGGCAGCAGTCCGGCGCCGGCCAGCGTGCAGCGGGAGTCCGCCGGATCGTAGACCGCGCACAGGAAGGTGGCGACCTGGTCGTCCTCCAGGTCGCGGGTGGCGAGGTCGAGCCGGGCGAGGACCCGCTCGGGCGCCATGTCGAGGGTCATCAGGGTGCGCGCGACGGCCCGGAGCCGGCCCATGGTGGCGGCGGCCGGCAGCCCCTGGCCCATGACGTCGCCGGCCATCAGCGCCGTACGCCCGCCGGGCAGGGACATCACGTCGTACCAGTCGCCGCCGACCGGGTGGCGGGCCGCCGACGGCGTGTACTCGGCGTGCACCCGCAGGCCGGGGGTGACGGGCGTGGCACGGGGGAGGAGGCTGCGCTGGAGCGAGACGACCCGCTCGCGCTCGCGGCCGTACAACCGGGCGTTGTCGATGAAGACGGCGGCGCGGGAGGCCAGCTGCTCGGCGAGGGCGAGGTCGGTGGGGGAGAAGGGCGGGCTGCCGGCCCCGCGGACGAAGTCGGCGCTGCCGAGGAGCAGCCCCCGGGCGATCAGCGGCACCGCGAGGTAGCTGTGCACGCCCAGGGCGCGCATCTTCGCCGCGCCGGACGCGGTCGGGGCGACGCGGGCGAAGTCCTCGTCGCGCATCCGCGCCACCAGGACGGGCTCGCCGCGCCGCAGGCAGTACCGGTGGAGCAGGGTCTCGTGCCGCTTCTGGTCGCGCACATAGGTCTCGCCGACCGGCACGGCCTCCAGCGTGCTCATGGTGTCGACGGCGGAGAGCGCGACCGCCCGCATCGGGGGGACGCCCGCGCCGGTCCAGCGGGAACCCTCCTCGCCGTGCAGGACGCTCTCCAGGATGTCGACGGCGGCCCCGTCGGCGAAGCCGGGGACGGTGAAGTCGGCCAGCTCCCGGGCGGTGCTCTCCAGGTCCAGGGTGGTGCCGATGCGGGTGCTCGCGGCATTGAGCCAGGCGAGGCGTTCCTCGGCGCCGGGCGCGTCGAGCGGAATCGCGCCGTCGGCGCGGCGGCGTCGGGCGCGGAGCGCCGCGGACCGGTACACGGTCGAGGTCCGCACGGCCGAGACCCTGCCGGTCAGGCGCCGTCCGCCGCTGCCGCCGCTCACTCTTCCGGCCTCCAGGGGGGAACTCGACCAGGTGTGGTGCACAGTCTGCACCGGAACCCCGTCCGGCGCACCATCCGAACAGCAGCGGAATCGGAGTCGAACGGTAGCTCTGTCACATCCGCCGAACGGGTGAAACCTGTTCGGGGTGTCGTACGTCCTCTCCCCCGGGAACGCGCCGGAAGGCGCGGGGTCGCATCGGGAACGCGAGGATCGGAGGGCGCATGCGCCGGATGGGCAAGTACACCGCGCACGTGGCCGTGTTGGCGTCGGCGGTCGGCATCAGCCTGGCCGCGTGGGGGGCGACGGCACTGGTGGGAGAGGACGAGCCGGCCGTGCCGGGGGCGGGCGGCGCCGCCGCGCCGAAGCTCCCGGCGCAGCGGACCGGAGAGTCGGACGAGCCCGCGAAGCCGACGACCCGGGTGCCGGAGGGCATCGCGCACGCCGCCGAGGCGGGCGGACGGGCCGTCAACATCACCATCGACGACGGTCCCGACCCGCGCTGGACGCCGAAGATGCTCGACATCCTGAAGGAGAACGAGGTCAAGGCCGTCTTCTGCATGGTCGGCCCGCAGGCGCAGCGTCACCCGGACCTGGTGAAGCGGGTGGTGGCCGAGGGCCACCGGCTGTGCGACCACACCATGACCCACGACACGGCCATGGACCGCAAGTCCGTCGCGTACCAGAAGCAGCAGATCCTCGACGCGCGGAAGCTGATCGAGGAGGCCGCCGGCGGGGTGGAGGTGCAGTACTACCGGGCGCCGGGCGGGGCGTTCACGCCCGACAGCAGGAAGATAGCCGCGGCCGCGGGCATGCGGCCGCTCGGGTGGAACGTGGACACCAAGGACTTCGAGCGGCCGGGCGCCGCCGCCATCGTGGCGACCGTCAAGAACGAGCTGTCCAACGGACCGACGATCCTCTTCCACGACGGCGGCGGCGACCGCTCGCAGAGCGTGACCGCGCTGCGGCAGGTGCTGCCGTGGCTGAAGGAACAGGGGCGCACCTTCAGCTTCCCGGTGCGCACGGCCCCGGACACCCCGTGAGGGCCGGGGCCGTACGGTCCGTCAGCGCCTGACGGTGTCGTCGGTCTTGAGGTCGTCGACGGCCTCGTCGAAGTCGTCCACCTCGTCGGGGCAGTACACCTGGAGGACGATCCGCTCGACCTCGACGGCCTTGGAGTCGGCGATGACCGGGCGGTTGCCGGGGCCGGGGGCTCCGGTGGTGAGCTGCTGGAGCCGGTACAGCGCCGTCTTCAGGGCGTTGCCGGGGTCCTCGCAGACCGGGCCGCCGTCGGTGCCGAGGAGCCGTTCGGCGGTCTCCTGGTCGGGGGCGGGGTAGCCCGCCTTCACCAGCTCCTCGCTGAGCTGCTCGGCCTTCCGGGAGGTCTCGGCGGTGCGCTTGAAACCGCTGTACTTGATGAGACCGGCGATCAGCAGGCCGACCAGGATCACGATGGCGCCCCAGTAGATCACCTTGTGCTCCGAGGCGAAGCGGGTCGGGCTCATGCGGTGTCTCCCTCGTCGGTGGCGGCGGCCTCGGCCGTCCGCCAGCTGGGCTTGCGCAGCTTCAGGAAGGCCCAGGGGATGAGCAGTCCGAGGATCACCAGGCCGCCGCCGACGATGAGGATGTACGACCAGAGGCTGCCGCTGCCGAACTGCGAGGGCGGGACGAAGCCGATGAACATCGCCGCGAGCGAGGCCAGCAGGCCGACCGAGCAGATCAGCCCGAGGGCGGGCGCCCGGTAGCCGCGCGGATGGTCCGGCTGCAGCTTCCGCAGCCGCATCGCCGCGACGAACATCAGCAGGTAGACGATGAGGTAGACCTGCGTGGTGATGGTCGAGAAGATCCAGTAGACGCTGGAGACGTTCGGGATCAGCGCGTATCCGAGGGCGATGACCGAGGTGACGATGCCCTGGGTGACGAGGATGTTCTGCTGGATGCCGAACTTGTTGAGCTTCTGCAGGAACGGCGGCAGGTAGCCCTCCTGGCGGGAGATCTCCAGGAGGCCCTTGGAGGGGCCGGCCAGCCAGGTCAGCATGCCGCCGAGGGAGGCGGAGATCAGCATGACGGCCGCGATCGGGGTCATCCAGCCGACGTCGAAGTACGAGAAGAAGGCGTCGAAGGCCTGCATGACGCCGGCGGTGAGGCTGAGCTGGTCCGCCGGGACGACCCAGCTGATCGCCAGCGCCGGGAGGATGAAGATCAGCAGCACCAGGCCCATCGCCAGGAACATCGACTTCGGGTACTCCTTCGCCGGGTTCTTCAGCGAGGAGACGTGCACCGCGTTCATCTCCATGCCCGAGTACGACAGGAAGTTGTTGACGATCAGCACCAGGCTGGCCAGGCCCGTCCACTGGGGGAGGAGGTGGCTGCTGTCCATCGGCGCGGCCGAGGGGTTGCCCTGGCCGAGGAAGACCATGCCGAGCACGACGAGGATGGTGCCGGGCACCAGGGTGCCGATGATCAGACCCCAGCTGGAGAGCCCGGCGAGCGCCTTCGTGCCGCGCGAGGAGACCCACACGCCGGTCCAGTACAGGACCATGATGACGATCGCCGTGTAGACGCCGTTCGACGCGAGCGAGGGATCGATGACGAACGCGATCGTCGAGGCCACGAAGGCCAGCAGGCTCGGATAGTAGAAGATCGTCATCGCGAACTGGCACCACACGGCGAGGAAGCCGAGCGGCTTCGACAGCCCCTCGGCGACCCACCGGTAGACACCGCCCGACCAGCCCGAGGCCAGCTCGGCCGAGACCAGGGCCGTCGGCAGCAGGAAGACGATCGCGGGCACCAGGTAGAGGAAGACGCAGGCGAGGCCGTACACGGCCATCGTCGGCGCGGCGCGCAGACTGGCCACGGACGCGGTCGTCATCAGCGCCAGGGTCACCCAGGTGATGGTGGGCGGCGCGGTCGGTCGTGCCTGGGCACGGGATTGCGGCAGATCGGCCGGGACGTCCATCGATGCCATGGGCCCTCCCTGGGGAATCGGTGTGATCGGCCCCAGGCTGTGCCCCGCGGGCGGGGCGCGCAGCGCGGGAGAGCCGTTCGGGTGACGCCGGATGCCGGGCGGCGCCCCCTGGGAGATGCTGATCGCTCGTCACCCTTGACCGAGGAGGCGGACGTGGCGCGACCCGTGGGCGATCCGCCGGGGGCGGCGGACGGCGACGCCGGGTTCGACCGGGTCGCCGGGTTCCTGACCCGCCTCACCCGGCTGCTGCTACGGACCTCCGGCGAGGGCTCCGAGCTGATCGCGCGTGAGGTCACGGCGGCCGGAGGGGCGCTGGGCGCCGAGGTGTCCGTCCTCCTGGTGATGGACACCGCCACGCTGACCGTCACCGCCCCGGACGGGCGGGCCAGGACCGTCATCGTGCACGCCGCGCCCGAGGTGGCCCGCCTGGACCGGATCGCGGCGGTGAAACCACTGGTGGCCGACGTGGTCGCCGGCCGCACGGGGCCGGTGGAGGCGGACGCGCGGCTGGCCCGGATCGAGGCGGCGCCGGCTCCGTACCCCTGGTGGCTGAAGCTGCTCGGGATCGTGCTCTTCTCGCTGGGCTTCGCCCCGCTGATGCAGCCCACCTGGTACGAGCTCGGCACCACCGCCGTCCTGGCGACGCTCGCCGCGGTCCTCGCGGTGGCCTCCGACCGGGTCCCGCGGCTCGCCAGGGTGCTGCCGCTGGTCGCCTCGCTCGCCGTGTCGGTCGTGACGCTCGGGCTGTTCGCCGGCGATCCGGCGCACGGCGGGCCCGTCCTGCTGATGCTGCCCGCGCTGTTCTTCTTCGTGCCCGGCGACTACCTCAGCGCGGCCGCCGCCGAACTCGGCGCCGGGCTGATCACCACCGGCGCGGTCCGGCTCGTGTACGCGGTCTTCCTGCTGGTCCAGCTCTGCGTCGGCGTCCTGCTCGGCGCGTACGTCACCGGCACCTCCACCACCGCCCTCTTCGACACGGCCGCGAGGACCGACCTGCCCCGCTGGCTGCTCTTCGCCTCCTGGACCGTCTTCACCGCCGGCACCCTGCTCGCCTTTTCGATCCCGCGCCGCTTCTTCCGGCCCCTCCTCGCGCTGGTCTACCTGACGGTCGCGGTCCAGTCGGCGGCCACCGCGCTGATCGGCGAGACCGGCGGCACCTTCGTCGCGGCGGTGGTGCTCGCGGCGGTGGCGACGCTGGCCTCCCGGGGCCCGGAGCGGCCGCCCCGGCTCCTCCTCGTCCTGCCGGGCTTCTTCACCCTGACGGTCGGCTCGCTCGGCATGCGCGGGCTGACCTCGCTGGCCGGCGGGCACGTGGTGGACGGCTTCTCGGACCTCCTGGAGCTCGTCCTGGTCGTCACCGCCATCGCGGTGGGACTGGTCCTCGGCGCCACCCTCGTGCCCGAGCGGAACGGCGGGCGGAACGGCGAGCGGAACGGCGGGCGGAAGGGCGGGCGGGAACCGGGCCCGTAGGATCTCCGGGACGTCCGGGTGAGCGAGGAGCGCGTGCAGTGACCGTCGTGGTGGAACCGAACCGTGCGGCCCTTCCTGAGCTGCTCGAACGGGACGAGGACGGGCAGCGGCTCGGCGCCCTGCTCTGGCGCCGCGGACCCGGCTGGCGGGCCGTCAGCAGCGCGGTCCTCGGCGGCGGCATCGGGGAACGCGCCTGGGTGATGAACGTCCAGGTCGCCCACGGCTACACCCGCACCGACCCCGAGGCGCACCTCGCCGCGCTCGCCCGCCGCGCCGGACTCCGGGGGCCCGGCGTCGGCCTGATGACCGCCGCCGAGGTCACCCGGCGCGGGACCGCCGCCGACGGCGGCGTCGACGCGGTCGCCACCGCCGGCATAGAGGTGCGCGGCTGGGCGGCG
The DNA here is from genome assembly GCF_040653375.1 of Streptomyces sp. NPDC047974. Classification (NCBI taxonomy): domain Bacteria; kingdom Bacillati; phylum Actinomycetota; class Actinomycetes; order Kitasatosporales; family Streptomycetaceae; genus Streptomyces; species Streptomyces sp. NPDC047974. The sequence continues at coordinate 592,533 of NZ_JBEZNU010000001.1, read as the reverse complement.
GCTCCGGGAGCGGGACTCCCCGGACCCCAGGCCCCCGGCACGATCAACATCGTCGTCACCGTGCCCGCGCCGCTCACCGACGCCGCCCTCGTCAACGCGGTGGCGACCGCCACGGAGGCCAAGGTGCAGGCGCTGCTCGACGCCGGTCACGACTGCTCGGGGACCCCGACCGACGCGGTCTGCGTCCTCGCCCGCGCGCCCCGTCCCGGCGGCCCCGCCGAACCCTTCGCGGGACCCCGCTCGCTCTGGGGCGCCCGGCTCGCCCGGGCCGTCCACGCGGCCGTCGGCGCCGCGCTGCCCGCTCCCGGCCTCAGCTGAGGGCGGCGACCTCGGCGAGCAGCGTCGCCCGGTCGATCGCGTCGCTCGCGGTGGCGGGGACCGTACAGGCGTGGGCGCCGGCCACCGCCCCGTACAGGGCGCAGCGCTCCGGGCTTTCGCCGGTGAGCCGGCCGAAGAGGAAACCGGCCGCGTAGGCGTCGCCCGCGCCGTTGGAGTCGACGACCGGGCCGCGCGGGGCCACCGCGGGGACGTGGAGCGGCTCGCCGCCCGCCCGCGTCAGCAGGTACGAGCCCTCCGCGCCGGCCGTGGCCACGACCACCTCGGCCCGGCCGCGCTCCAGGATCCGCCGCATGGTCGCCGCCGGGTCGGGCAGCGCCGTCGTCGAGACGAAGACGACGTCGGCGCCGTACGCGAGCGGCTCGTGGTACGGGTTCTCGCCGTCCCAGTTGTGCAGGTCGGTCGAGACTCCGAGGCCCGCCTCCCGCAGCAGCGGCAGGGTGAAGGCGCAGGGGTACGTGATCGAGACGTGGGCGTGCCGGCTGGCCGCGGCGAGCTTGCGGACCAGGTCCTCCGGGAGTCGGTCCGACTCCCGGGTGCGGCTGTCGTCGTAGAGGGAGAGCCGGCGGCCGTCGGGGCTCACGAGGTTGACGGCACGCCGGGTGCCGGCGGGCTGCGGGACCTCCGTGAAGTCGATGCCGCGGTCGCGGTGGAAGGCGCGGACCAGGTCGCCGGCGTGGTCGTCGCCGAGCAGGTCGATGTGGTGGGTGCGCAGCCCCAGGGAGCTGACGCCGAGCGCCACGAAGTCACCGGTCTGGCCCGCCCGGGCCTCGATCCCGGGGCGGATCATGTAGCTGTCCGCGTACGGGAGCGGGAGCTCGGGGACGTACACGATGGTGTCGACACCCGCCCCTCCCAGGACGAGGACGTCGTACGCGTGGCTCATGCTTCCCCTCTCGTGCGCGGGCCCCGGGTCCCGCCCGTGGATTCCGGGCGAGTCAACCAGCCCCGCCACCGACTCCGCAAGATCTTGCGGAAACTTGCAGCGAGGAGGGAGAGAACGCGCGGTGGCCCGTTCCCCGAGGGGAACGGGCCACCGCGGCACGGGCGTTCGGACCTCAGGCGAGGACGACCGGAAGCTCGAAGAGGTCGTTCTGGGTGACGACCGGCTTGTTCCTCAGCTCCTCGCGCGGCACGGCGAGCCGCAGCCCGGGGAAGCGGGCGTACAGCGCCGGGAGCGCCACCGAGGCCTCCAGACGGGACAGTGCCGCGCCCGGGCAGACGTGCGGGCCGTGGCCGAAGGCGATGTGCCGGAGCGACTCGCGGGTGACGTCGAAGTCGCCCGCCGTCGGGCCGTGCTGCACCTCGTCCCGGCCGATCGCGCCGTGCGACACGATCAGGCCCTCGCCCTTCGGCAGGATCCGGTCGCCGACCTGGATGTCCTCGCTCGCGAAGCGGATGAGGACGTGCGAGGTGGGCGTCGACCAGCGCAGGGTCTCCTCGATCACGTTCTCCCACGGCACCTCGCCCTTGAGCACCAGGGCGCGCTGCTCCGGGTGGGTCTCCAGGGCGACCACGGCGTTCACGATGAGGCTGATGGTCGTCTCGTGACCGGCGGCCACCATCAGCTGGAGGGTGTTGGTGATCTCCTCCGTCGAGAGCCGGTCGCCGTCCTCCGAGGCCTCGATCAGCGCGCTCGTCAGGTCGTCGCCGGGCGACTCCTTCTTGCCCGCCACGATCGCGCCGAAGAGCGCCCCGAGGTCCGCCATCATCTGCGGCACCTCCTCCGGGGGCGTCTGCGTCGAGAAGAACTTCTCGAACAGCGCCTTCATCCGCGGGTGGTCCGCCGCGTCCACGCCCATCAGCTCGCCGACCACGTTCATCGGCAGCGGGTAGGCGAACTCGGCCTTCAGGTCCACCGTCCCGCCCGCCGGGCGCTCCGCGAGCCGGTCGAGCAGATCCGTCGTCAGGGTCTCGATGCCGGCGCGCAGCCGCTCCACCCGGCGCGCGGTGAGCGCCTGGGCGACCAGCGTGCGCAGCCGGCGGTGCTCCTCGCCGTCGACCGTCAGCATCGACCTGCCCGGGTTGGCGAGGCCGATCAGCGGCCAGTCGAGCGGTATCTCGCCGCGCTGCCAGGCCCCCCACTGCTCGATGTCCTTGACGAGCCGGGCGTCGGTGAGGAGCGCCCGGGCCTCGGCGTGCCGGGTGACGGCGTAGCAGGACACGCCGCCGGGCAGGACCACGCGGGCCAGCGGACCGGCCTCGCGGAGGCGGGCGCTCTCGCCGTCGAGGTCCGTGACGAACGGGTCGAGGACGACGGGCTCGCCGCCCGCGGTGTGGTCGATGGGGCAGGTCATGCGGTCCCTCCAAGGGCGGGGGTCGGGGTGTACGTCACCGGCAGCGCGGTGAGGCCGCGCAGCCAGGGGGAGGGGCGACGGGTCAGGGAGGCCTCGCCGACGGCGAGGTCGACGTCCGGAAGCCGGTCGAGCAGCACCTCGATGCCGGTCCTGGCGACGGTCTCGGCGACCTCCTGCGCGGGGAACGGGCAGCGGTGCTCGCCGTGACCGAAGGAGAGGTGCGCGTTGTTGCCGCCGGTGAGGGCGCCGGCGTCGGCCCGGACGTGCGGGTCGGCGTTGGCGGCGGCCAGCCCGAGCAGCACCAGGTCGCCGCGGCCGATCTGCCGGCCGCCGAGGTGGGTGTCGCGCGAGGCCCAGCGCCCGGCAACGTTCTGCGTGGGCGTGTCCTCCCACAGCACCTCGTTCATCGCCTCGCCGACGCTGTGCCGGCCGCCGGAGAGCGAGGCGGCGAAGCGGTCGTCGGTCAGCATCAGGCGCAGCGAGTTCCCGATCCAGTCGGCGGTCGGCTGGTGGCCGGCGGCCATCATCACCATGAGGTCCTGGGCGACCTCCTCGACGGTGAACCCGGCGGTGTTGCCGAGCATCCGCGAGGCGACGTCGTCCCCGGGCGCCTCCGCCTTGGCGGCGAGCAGCGCCACCATCGACTCGGCGAGGTGCCGCTGCCCGGCCAGCGCGCCGGGACCGCCGTTGATCATCTCGTTCATGGCGGTCACGAGCCCCGGGCCCTGCTCGTCGGCGAAGCCGTAGATGCTGGCGAGCACCCGGACCGGCAGCAGCATGGCGTACTCGGCGATGATGTCGCACTCGCCCTTGCCGCACAGCCCGTCGATGAGCTCGTCGGCGAACCGCTCGGCGCGCCGCCGCAGTTCGAAGGGGTCGACGGACTCGAGGGCGGAGGAGATCACCCCGGCCCGCTCGCGGTGGCGCTCGCCCACCGTGTACAGGATCGACGGCTGCTTGCGGCCGATCATCGGCAGCAGCGGCCAGTCGGCGGGGATCGCGTCCCACTGGTTCCACAGGTCGGAGTCGCGCGAGTAGAGCACGGGGTCGCTGGTGACCTGGTGCAGCTCGCGGTAGCCGAGGACCAGCCAGGCGGGCACGTCGCCGTCGAGGACGACCGGGGCGACCGCCCCGTGGTCCCGCCGGATGCGCCGGTACAGCTCGACCGGGTCGGTGTGGAAGCGCGGACCGCTCAGCGGGACCGGCGCGGGCTCGGCAGGGTTCACGGGGCGGGCTCCGGGACGGGCCGCCGACCGCGCTCGGGGTCGGCGGCGACGACGTGCTTGAGGTGTTCGACGAGCGCGATGAGGACCTGCTTGCTGGACTCCCTGGACCGGGCGTCGCAGAAGACCAGCGGGACCTCCTCGGCGAGGTCGAGGGCGTCGCGGATCTCGGCCGCGGTGTGCGCGGGCCCGCCGAAGTCGTTGCAGGCGACGACGAACGGGGTGCCGTGGTGCTCCAGGCGGTCCACGGCGTACCAGGAGTCCGAGATCCGCCGGGTGTCGACGAGGACGACCGCCCCGAGCGTCCCGGAGAAGAGCCGGTCCCACAGGAACCAGAACCGCTCCTGCCCGGGCGCGCCGAACAGGTACAGCACGTTGTGCGCGTCGAGCGAGATCCGGCCGAAGTCGAAGGCGACCGTCGTGGCCGTCTTGGCGGCGACGCCGACGGTGTCGTCGATGTCCTCGCCCGCCTGCGACATGGTCTCCTCGGTGTTCAGCGGACGGATCTCGCTGACCGAACGGACCAGGGTCGTCTTGCCGACCCCGAAGCCGCCGACGACGACGATCTTCAGTCCGTTGTCGGCGGTGCTGCTCAGGGCCGGTTGCTGCTCAGAGATTGCGGAGTCCAACGAGCACCTGCTCCAGGATGTCGTGATCGGGAAGGCGGTACGAGGCGGGGCGCGGGTGCCGCGCGCTGATCCGGCCGGTGTCGTGCAGGTCGGCCAGGAGGATCCTGGTGATCGACACGGGCAGCCCGAGCCCGGCGGCGACCTCCACCACGGCGGTGGGGAAGCGGCACATCCGCAGGATGGCGGCGTGCTCGGACTGCATGCCGGGCACCGGATCGCTCTCCGCGACCACGAGCGTGACCACGTCGAAGGCGGTGGACCCGGAGCTGCTGCGGCCGCCGGTCAGCGTGTAGAGCCGGTCGGGGGAGTCGTCGCGACCCGGCCTGACGCGGCTCATCCCCGCGGCCTCGCGACGAGGTGCTCGCCCAGCTGCTCGACCAGTTCGGTCATGTTGTGCCCCACGAGCCCGGCGTCGGCGTCCTCGTCGGCGACGAGCGCGAGGTGGGCGCCCTCCCCGGCCTCGACGATGAAGAGGATCCCGCCGTAGAACTCGGCCATCGCGGAGCGGACCCCGCCGGTGCCGTCGCCGAACTCCACGGACGCGCCGTGGGACAGGCTCTGGATGCCCGCGGCGATGGCGGAGAGCTGGTCGGCCTGGTCGACGGAGAGCCCGGAGGTGCGGCAGAGCTTCAGGCCGTCCCGGGAGAGCACCAGGGCGTGCCGGGTGCCCGGGGTCCGTTCGAGCAGACCCTCCAGGAGCCAGCTGAGCTTGTCGTCGGTGGTCGTGCCGGTCATCGCGGATTGCCTTCCGAATGGGGGTCGTTCGAGGACGGCGTCGTCGGTTCCGCCGAGGGGCCGGCCGCCGCGGCGGGGCCCGGGGCGGGGGTGTCGCCCGGCTTCGGCTCGGTGCCGCGCAGGGCGCTCTGGAAGCCGCCGAAGCGGGCCGAGGCGCGGGACGCCTCGCCGGTGCGGGGCTTGGCCGGGCGGGGCGGCTCGGCCGGGGTCTTGTCCTGGTGGGCGGCGAGGGTCCGGCCGCGCCGGCGGCGCGGCAGCAGGGTCCCGTCGCCGTCTCCGTCGCCGTCGGCCGGGGTCTCGGGGGCGGCCTCGGGGGCGGCGGCCGGCGTGGCGTCGGGGGCGGTGCGGGGGGCGGGCACGGGGAGCGGCGCGGCGGCCTTGGCGGTCTGCGCCGCCGTCTCGGCGCCGCGGCTGACGATCTCCTGGGGGATCATCAGGACGACGCCGGTGCCGCCGCGGGCGGAGGGCCGGAAGGAGACCGACAGGTTGTGCTTGCGGGCCAGCCGGCCGACGACGTGGAGGCCGAGGCGGGTGCCGGAGAGGCCGGCCAGGTCCTGGGTGCTCGCGTCGACGGCCGCCTCGGCGCGCCGCAGCTGGACGTCGCTCATGGTCAGGCCGCTGTCCTCGACGGTGATGACGACACCGGCCGGGACCTCCTCCACGTAGACGTGGACCTCGGCGCTCGGCGGGGAGAAGTTCGCGGCGTTGTCGAGGAGCTCGGCGAGCGCGTGCATGACGCCCTCGGCGGCGTGGCCGGCGACGGCCGCCTCGCACTTGGAGTGCAGCCGGACCCGCTGGTAGCCGGCGATGCGGCCCATGGCGCCGCGCAGGATCGACTCCATGACGATGGGCCGGGCCCAGCGGCGGCCGGAGCGGGCGCCGGTGAGCACGGCGACGGAGTCGGCGAGCCGACCCGCCTGCGCGGTGCGGTGGTCGAGGTGGAGCAGGTCGGCGAGGACGTCCTCGTCGGCGTGCCGGTGCTCCATCTCGCGCAGGTCGGCCATCATGCTCGTGGCCAGCGCCTGCATGCGGCCGGCCGCGTTGGCGGCGGCGGCGAGGGCGGCGGAGCGGGCGGACTCGGCACGGCGCAGCCGCTGTTCGAGACCGGCGACCGCGGCCGCGTGGCGGGCGGCGAGCCGCTCGGCCTCGGCGCGCTGGGTGCGCACGAGCTCGTCGGCGCGGGCCGTGTGGGCGGCCGTCTCCGCCGCGGCCTGGGCTTCGTGACGCTCCTTCAGGGCCGCGGCCTCGCGCTCGGCGGCGGCCTGGCGCTGTGCGGCGTAGGTGTCCTGGGAGGCGACCTGCGCGGTCAGCCGCTCGGTCTGCTTCGCGAGTCCGCGGGCGGTGCGCGCGTACCAGGTGACGGCGAAGGCGGCGGCCGCGAGCAGCAGCACGCCGCAGGCCGCGAACCAGGCCAGTGAGGACCGGACTTCGGCCGGTGCGGCGCTCGTCGCGGCGGCGGTGAGCGCACCGCCCGCGGCGAGGGTCAGCAGCGAGGTGATCAGGGCAGGGCGGAACGGGGTGGGCGACGCCGACATCAACCGGACTCTCGAGAGGCAAGCACAGGGGACGCTCGGAACGACCGCACTATAGAGGCGTTGTTGATCGGTTCGAAACTCAACCTGACCGGATTGATATCCGGAGTGACACAAAACCTTCCAAAAGGAGTCGCTGATTCCGCGTCGGGCCCGCTGGTCCCCTCGCCGGCCCATCCCCCTTGCCGCAGCGGCAGAATGACGTTCCGTATGGTCCGTGCCGTACGTCCCCCAGCCGGAAGGTCCCCCGTGCAGCTCTCCGAAACCGGCCGCGGCGTCCTCGTCAGCGGCGCCTCGCGAGGCCTCGGCCGGGCCGTCGCCCGCGCCTTCGCGGCCAACGGCGACCGGGTCGCCGTCCACTACGGCACCCGCGCCGACGAGGCCCGCGCCACCCTCGCCTCCCTGGAGGGGAGCGGACACGTCCTGGTCGGCGGCGACCTCGCGGACCCCGGGGACGCGGCCCGGGTCGTCGACGAGGCGGCGGAGGCCCTCGGCGAGGCCGGCGGTGGCAGCGGTATCGACGTACTCGTGAACAACGCCGCCGTGAACCTCCCGCACCCCCTCGCGGAGACCCCTTACGAGGAGTGGGCGGCGCTCTGGCAGCGGCACGTCTCCGTGAACCTGCTCGCCACGGCCAACCTGAGCCACCTCGTCGCCCGCCGGCTGATCGACCGGGGGGCCGCCGGCCGGATCGTCAACATCGGCTCCCGAGGCGCCTTCCGGGGTGAGCCCGACCACCCCGCCTACGGCGCGACCAAGGCCGCCGTGCACGCCCTCGGCCAGTCCCTCGCCGTCTCCCTCGGCCCGCACGGCATCGGCGTCGCCTCGGTCGCCCCCGGCTTCTTCGCCACCGAGCGGGTCGCCTCCCGCCTCACCGGCGCCGAGGGCGACGCGATCCGTGCCCAGAGCCCCTTCGGCCGGGTCGCCGACCCGGCCGAGATCGCGGCCGCGGTCCTCTGGCTCGCCTCGCCCGCCGCCGAATGGGCCTCCGGCACGATCCTGGACCTCAACGGAGCCTCGTACCTCCGGAGCTGAGGGCACGCGACGCCCGGCTTGCGAATTTTCGCAATTGGTCACAACGCTCAGTAGGATCGAGGAGTGAACGAGAACCTGCCCCCGTGCCCCGAATGCTCCGGCGTCTACAGCTACGAGATGGGTGCGCTGTACGTCTGCCCCGAATGCGGTCACGAGTGGCCCGCGGGCGGTGAGGCCGCCGCCGAGGCCGAGGCCGAGCCCGGCGGCCCCAAGGTGATCAAGGACGCCGTGGGCAACGCGCTCGCCGACGGCGACACGGTCACCGTCGTCAAGACCCTCAAGGTCAAGGGCAGCCCCACCGGCATCAAGGCCGGCACCAAGGTCCGCAACATCCGGCTCGTGGACGGCGTCGACGGTCACGACATCGACTGCAAGGTGGACGGCTTCGGTCCCATGCAGCTCAAGTCGAGCGTGGTCAAGAAGGCCTGATCCGCGTTCCACGCCCGACATGTCGTACCTTGGGGCCCTGTCGTTCGTCGCCGCGACGAGAGGGTCCCGTCGTGCCCCTGGTGCATTCCTGGCTTCCCGAGCGCCCCCGTTCGACGGTGAGCTGGATCGTGGCGGGCTGCGTCACGGCCCTGCTGATCCTGGTCTTCGACGACGCGGGACGCCTCTCCACCGCCGACGCCGGCGTGATCGTCCTCTTCTCGTACCTGTCCACCTATCTGGCCGTCACCCTCACCGCCTTCTCCACCGCCACCCCCGAGGCCATCCGCGCCTGGGCCGGGCGCCGCGAGGAGCGCGGCACGGTGCTCCAGCGGTACGTGCTCGGCAGCGCCCCCGGCCCCGGCGTCTCCCTCTCCATCGCCGCGGCCGCCCTGCTGGTCGCGGTGGTCTGGCGCCCGGGCCACCTCGGCACCGACCTCCCCACGGGCGTCCGCGTCGCCATGGCGCTGACGCTCGTCGTCACCGCCTGGGTGTGCGTCCTCACCGCCTTCGCGGTCTCCTTCCACGCCGACAACCTCGTGGAGGACGAGCGGGCGCTCGACTTCCCCGGCGACGGCCCCGCGCTCTGGGCCGACTACGTCTACTTCGCCCTCTCCGTCATGACCACCTTCGGCACCACCGACGTGGACGTGACCTCCCGCGAGATGCGCAGGACCGTCTCGGCGAACGCGATCGTCGCCTTCGTCTTCAACACCGTGACCGTGGCGAGCCTCGTCGGCGCGCTCGACGCCGGCTGACCCCGCCCCCTCCGCTGGCGATCAACTCCCTGATCAGGACGTTTCCTTGGGTGATACGAGCGTGCGCCGCCCGGCTTCTCGTGGCATCCGACAGTACGGCGGGCGGGCGCGGGCGGCGCAGACTCGGTGCCCGACGGAACCACCACCCGACGACCACGAGGGGGAAGCACGATGACGGTGCAGCAGTACGACGGGATCGGCGAGGCGTTCGAGGGCTTCAAGGCCCTGCCCATCACCCGCTACGGAGAAGTGCCCAGCGTCCTGGAACTGGTCGGGGACGTCACCGGGAAGTCCGTCCTCGACCTCGCCTGCGGCACGGGCTTCTACAGCCGTGAACTCAAGCGGCGCGGCGCCTCCGACGTCCTCGGCGTCGACATCTCCTCGGAGATGATCGCCGCCGCCCGCTCCATCGAGGCCCGCGACCCCCTCGGCCTGCGCTACGAGGTCGGCGACGTCGCCGAACTGGCCCCGCCGGCCGAGCCGTTCGACCTCGCGCTCGCCGTGCAGTGCCTCAACTACGCCGGGTCCATCGCCGAGCTGGAGCGGATGTGCGCCAACATCCACCGCGGCCTCGTCCCCGGCGGCCGGCTCTACGTCTTCGCGCAGAAGCCCGACTACGCCTTCGACTGCGCCTCCCTGGAGACGTACGGCTTCCGCTGCGAACCGACCGGCGAGGAGATCGAGACGGGCCCGCGCGTCCGCGTCACCGCCCTCCTCGACCCGCACCCCATCACCATCGTGGGCTCCGCCCCGCGCCGCGAGGTCTACGAGGACGCCCTGGCCAAGGCCGGTTTCACCGAGGTGGAGTGGGTGCCGATGACGATCTCCGCGGAGGGGTACGAGGCCTACGGCGAGGACTTCTGGGCCGACCTCCTCGCCCACCCGCCGCTCGAACTCCTGCGCTGCCGCGCCTGACCGGCCCCGAAATCCGTTGCCCGCGCCTCCGGGCCGGACGATCCTGCCCGGATGCGCTACTCCCTCAACATCCCGAACTTCGGCGACTTCGCGGACCCCCGCAACGTCGCGACCGTCGCGGTGGCCGCCGAGCAGGCGGGCTGGGACGGACTCTTCGTCTGGGACCACGTCCTGCACCGGCGGCACCAGGGGCGCCCGTTCGGCGACCCCTGGATGCTGCTGACGGCGGCCGCGCTCGCGACCTCGCGGATACGCCTGGGCAGCCTGCTGACCCCGGTGCCCCGCTACCGGCCGGAGCGGCTCGCCCGCCAGGTGGCGACGCTGGACCGGCTGAGCGGGGGCCGCGTCGTCTTCGCCGCCGGTCTGGGCGGCCCCGTCGACGACGAGTACCGCGCCTTCGGCGACGACGCCGCGCCTCGCGCACTCGCCGGACGCCTCGACGAAGGCCTCGACCTGCTCCGCCGCTACTGGACCGGCGAGCCGGTCGACCATCACGGGGCCCACTACGAGGTCCGGGACGTGGTGCTGCTGCCCACCCCCGTCCAGCGGCCCGCGCCGCCGGTCTGGATCGGCGGCTTCTGGCCGCGCCGCGCCCCGATGCGCCGCGCGGCCCGCTGGGACGGCGCCGTGCCCCTCTTCGAGACCGCCCGGCACGGCCACGTCCCGGACGTGGCCGAGGTGCGCGAGCTGGTCGGCTATGTCCGCGCGCGGCGGGCGGAGACCGGAGCGGAGGGCCCGTTCGAGTTCGTGCTCGGCGGGGCCACGCCCGCGGACCCCGCCCGGGCCCGCGACGTCGTCGGGCCGCTGAGGGACGCCGGCGCCACCTGGTGGGACGAGCGGATGGTCCAGGGCGGCCCCGACCTGGACCGGCTCGCCCCCGTGCTCCGGCGCGCCGAGGCGGGACCGCCGGCCCTCTGAGCGCCGGTGAGCCCTACGGCCCCGTCAACTCCGGCAGCAGGTCGGGGTTGACGATCCGCAGGATCGTCGCGACCCGCTCCGGGTCCGCGGCGGCCCACAGGACCCGCCGCGCCGCCCGGTACTTGGCGGCGAGCCGAGCGCGCTGCTCCGGCGCGAGTGCCGCCGCCCGGTCCGCGCGGCTGTTGTGGGCGTTGTCGGCGATCTTCACCAGGGTCGCGTCGGGGTCCCGGGCGATGCGCCGGATCTTCTCCTCGTACGGGCAGCCGGGCTCGTTGCTGACCGCCAGGACGACCCGCACCACCCGCTCGGGCACCCCGGCCTCCCGGAGCCCCTCCGCCGTCCACTCCGTGTCCTCGACGACATCGTGGAGCAGCCCCGCCATGGCCAGCTCGGTCCCGAGCGGCGCGAGCCCGGCGGCGACGGCCCGTACGTGTGCCACGTAAGGGACGCCGATCTTGTCGACCTGTCCGGCATGCGCGCGTTCGGCCAGCGCGTCCATCTCGGCGAGCGTCATCATTCCCCCATCATCCCCGGCTTTTTTCCTCTTCCCGGCCCGCCTCGTCTTCCCCGGACCACCCCGGACCACCCCGGCCCGTCCCGGCCCATCCCCGGTCCTCCCCGCGAAGGTACTCGCTCATATGTTCGACTGTAGGGGTATCCTGGATCCATGACCACCGTGCCACCGGACCTCCCCGGCCTCCAGGGCTCCCTGTTCGACCAGGGGGACGAGCCCGGACCCGGGGCCCTGGACGGGCTGCGGCGGACGCCGCTGGCCGGCGGGGCCTGGGTGGACCACCTGCCCGGATGGTTCCAGGGGGCCGACACGCTGTTCGAGGAGCTGGCGCGGCGGGTGCCCTGGCGGGCCGAGCACCGGAGGATGTACGACGGCGTCGTCGCCGTACCGCGCCTCCTCGCGCACTACCGCGAGGGCGAGCCCCTTCCGCACCCCGCGCTGACCGAGGCCCGCGACGCCCTCGGCGCGCACTATGCCGCCGAGCTCGGCGAGGGGTTCGCCACCGCCGGGCTCTGCCTCTACCGGGACGGGCGGGACAGCGTCGCCTGGCACGGCGACCGGACCGGCCGCTCCGCCGCCCACGACACGATCGTCGCGATCCTCTCGCTCGGCGATCCGCGCGACCTCGTGCTCCGCCCGCGTGGCGGCGGTCCCGTCGCCCTCCGCCTCCCGCTCGGCCACGGCGACCTCGTCGTGATGGGCGGCTCCTGTCAGCGCACCTGGGATCACGCGGTGCCGAAGACCGGCCGGGCCGTAGGGCCCCGCATCAGCGTCCAGTTCCGCCCGCGCGGCGTCAACTGACCTTGCTTCGGGGCCTCCTGGCAAGCCGGAACTGGCCATGGTCGTCAGGGCCGTCGAAGACCGCGCGGCAGCGTTCCGTACAGGGCCCCGAGACTTCAGGAGAACACAACTGCCCAGCAAGACGCCAGGGTTACCGTGATCCGGACCCGTCCGGTCCGGGGGTTGTGGGCCGGTTCGGGCGGGCAGGTTTGCAGCGTCGCGTGGCGGGAATTGTCGGGCGTCAGTGACAGCGGCAAGATACAGACGGATTCCGAGGACTGAAGGAGGTGGAGCGACCATGCCCCTGCATGCCGTCGAGATCCCCGAGTTGTGGATGCCTCATCCGCTCAGAGTCAATCCGCACCTTCCGGGCCTGCGGGCCGAGAGCGAGACCTGGGCCCGCGAGATGGGCATGCTGGACACCGGCGAAGGACGCGCCGACGTCCGGCCGATCTGGACCCCGGCCCAGTTCCGCGCCATGACGGTGGACCTGCTCACCGCCTGGACCCTGCCCGACGCCTCGCCCGCCGCCCTCCGGCTCAACCACCGCTTCAACATCTGGGCGCTCGCCTGGGACGACTACTTCGCCCACTCCTTCAAGCGGACCAGCGACCTGCAGGGCGCCCACGACTTCACCGTCCGGCTCCACGCCTTCCTCCGCACCGAGGAGGGCGCCCGCTTCCCCGAGCCCGTCAACGCCGTCGAGCGCGGCATCGCCGACCTCCAGCGGCACCTCTTCCCGCCCCGACTCGCGCACTGGCGGCAGGAGTTCAGCAGGGCCCTCGCCCGCTACGTCGACGCGGGCGTCGAGGAGCTCGCCAACAGCCGCACCGGGCGCGTCCCCCACCTCATCGACTACGCCCCCTTCCGCCGCGAGAGCTTCGCCGCCCACACCGCGCCCTACTCGGTCGAGCTCGCCACGGGCGCCCGAATACCGGAACGGATCCGACGCCACCGGACCGTCCGCGGACTCGTCGCCGCGTTCATGGACGTCATGGGCCTGGCGAACGACATCGCCTCCTATGAGCGGGAGGTCCACGAGGAACACGACGTGAACAACCTCGTCGTCGTCCTCGGCACCTCCCTGGGGATCCCCCTCCGTGAGGCCGTCCCGGCCTCCGTCCACCTCGTCAACTCCCGCATGCGCGACTTCGAGCAGCTCCGCGAGGAGGACGTGCCGCTGCTCGCCCGCAGGGCCGGCCTGACCCCCGAGGAACAGGCCGCCCTCGACACCTGGCTCGGCGGGGCGTGCAGCTTCCTCTCCGGCCTCCACGCCTGGTACACCGGTGCCCCCCGGTACGTCCCCACCGACCCGGCCGTCCCGGAACAGCGGCTGCCCGCCGCCTCCTCCGCCGAGTGGTGCGGAAGGGGGTCCGGCCGGCACGCGGCCACACCCCCCTCCACCGTCGGGCTCGGCCACGACGCCGAGCCATGACGGAACTACCGCAGTCGCACCAGCCGCAGCAGCCTGTCCCACCAGGACGACGAAGCCCCGGGCCGCACGGCCGGCTCGGGACCGGACGGCCCGGCCTCGGCCGCCGTCGCGGCCGCGGTGGCGGTCGCCGCCTCCGGTGCCGTCGTGGGACCGGGGACCTCGGCGGTGTGCGGTGCCGGGGCCGCCGGCAGCGGCTCCTCGTCCTGCATGCCCCGCGGCGCCCGCGGCGCGAAGGAGACCGGAAGCGCCGTCAGGTGCCGCGCCCAGGTGGACGAGCGCCAGCCGAGCTCCTCCTCCGGGATCGACAGGGCGATGTCGGGCAGCCGGGTGAGCAGGATGTCGATGCCGGTGTCGGCGATGATGCGGCCGACGTCCTGCCCGGGGCACTCGTGGCTGCCCGCGCTGAAGGAGAGGTGCGCGCGGTTGTGGTGCACGGGCGCCGCAGGATCGGGGCGTACCACCTGGTCCATGTTCCCGGCGGCCAGGCCGAGCAGCAGCATGTCGCCGGCCATGATCCGCTGCCCGCCGAGCGTGGTGTCCCCGTTGGCGTAGCGGGACGGGCAGACCATCAGCGGCGGTTCGTCCCACAGGACCTGCTCGACGGCCTCGGGCAGTGTCATCTGACCGCCGGCCAGCGAGCCGCGGAACCGCGGATCGGTGACCACCATGCGCAGCACGTTCGACATCAGGTTGGCGGTGGTCTCGTAGCCGGCCAGCAGGATCAGCCGCAGGTGGTGCACGACCTCCTCGTCGGTGAGCCCCGCCGGGTGCGACATCAGCGCGGAGGCGATGTCCATCCCCGGGCTCCGGCGCTTCTCCCGGACGAGCTCCTCCAGGCTCGCGACCACGAAGGCGTTGCTCGCGAGCGAGGTCTCGGTCGCCTTGAAGAGGTCGCGCGCGGCCTGCACCAGCTTCGGCGCCGCCTCGTCGGACATGCCGAGCAGGTGGATGAGGGTGAGCATCGGCAGGTGCTCGGTGAAGCGGTCGACCAGCTCCGCCTCGCCGTCCTCGCAGAAGGTGTCGATCAGTTCGTGGGCGAAGCGGTTGATGCGGCGCCGGATGCCCCGGTGGTCGAACTGGTCGAGCGAGGCGGTGACCGCGCTGCGCAGCCGCTGGTGCTCCTCGCCGTCCGCGCAGACGCAGTCGGGGCGCCAGCCGATCATCGGCATCAGCGGGGAGGTGGCGGGGTCGATCTCCCCGGTGCTCCAGCCGTGCCAGACCCTCGGGTCGCGGGAGTACTGGGTGGCGCGGGTCGCCACGTCACGGTTCTCGTTGTAGCCGAGGACGAGCCAGGCGCGGACGTCGCCGTCGAGGAGGACGGGCGCCACCGGACCGTGGGCGGCGCGCAGTTCCTCGTACAGGCCCATGGGGTCGGTCTCGGCGGCGGGGCCGTAGAGCCGGGTCGCTCCGCCGGGTCCGGTGGCCACGTGGGCCGGGCAGCCGGGCGGCGGGACGAGCCCCGCGGCCGGTGTCGTGTGATCGTGGGCGGGGAGGGTCATGCGGTCTCCTGGGCGGCGAGGGTGCACAGGTAGACCATCAGCGAGAGGAGGGCGTCCCGGCAGGACGCCCGGTCGCGGGCGTCACAGGTGACCAGGGGGACGGAGTCGCTGAGGGCCAGCGCCGTGCGCAGTTCGGGTAGCGGGTACTGGGGGGCCTCGGGGAAGGTGTTGACGGCCACCACGAAGGGGACGCGGCGGTCCTCCAGACGCGTGATGATCTCGAAGCAGACCTCGATCCTGCGGGTGTCGACGAGGACCACGGCGCCGAGCGCGCCCTCGAAGATGCCGTTCCACAGGAACCAGAAGCGCTCCTGCCCCGGGGTGCCGAACAGATAGAGGATCAGTTCCTCGTTGATGCTGATGCGGCCGAAGTCCATCGCGACCGTCGTGGTGTTCTTGCCGGTGACGCCGGGGTTGTGGTCGATCCCGACACCGGCCTGCGTCATGCGTTCCTCGGTGGTGAGCGGCGGGATGTCGCTCACCGCTCCGACCATCGTGGTCTTGCCGACGCCGAAGCCGCCGACGACCACGACCTTGACGCCCCGGGCGCCGTGCGGAAGGAACAGGTCGGTCTCGCGCCGCCCTGGTGCCCTGAGCGTGTCAGAGTCTGCGTAGTCCATGGATCACCGCCTCCAGAAGACCCCGGTCGGGGAAGGCCGCGACGGGGACGGGTGCAATCGCCTCGACGCGCTGGTCGTCGACGAGCTGGGACAGCAGCACGGTGACGACGCTGAACGGAAGGCTGAGGTAGGCCGACACCTCGGCCACCGACAGCGGGTACTCGCACATGGTGAGGATGGATGCCTGTTCGGGCTGCATCGAGGGGTCCGGCGAGGACCTCGTCGCGATCAGCGTGACCAGGTCGAAGGTCTTGGCCGAGGACCCCTCGCCGCCGGTGATGACGTACAGCGGTACGGGGGTGCCCTCCTCCCAGGGCTTCGGATTGTCCGAGGTCACATCGCCTGCCGGACGTCTTCACGCGGCGGACTGGTCATGTGTCGGCCGATCCTGGTGACGAGCGTCCGCATGCGGTCGCCGAGGAGCCCCGCGTCGACCTCCGCGTCGGCGAGGACGGCGAGGTACGCGCCGGGGCCGGCCGCCATCAGGGAGAAGTAGCCGCCGTCGGCCTCGATCCCGACCATGTGGGTGGTGCCGTTCCCGTGCGGGAACATCTTCGCGATCGCCCGGGCGAGGCTCTGGATGCCGGAGCAGGCGGCGGCGATCGCGTCGGCGGTGTCGGGAGCGGTGTTGGCCTGGCCGATGCTGAGACCGTCCGCGGAGAGGACGACCACGTGTCGCACGTGCGGAACGCCGCCCACGAGCTCGGTGAGCATCCAGTCGATGTTGGGCAGTGGCTGCATGTTATTCGACCTCATCAGACGGCTGGCTGTGCGGAGTGGGGGATGCGGGGTCCGAGCGCTTGGTGCCGTTGAAGGCCTCCCACATCAGCCCCGGCTGGCGCGCGGAGGTGGGGGCGGGGGCGGGCTCGGGGCCGGTGCGGAGGACCGGCGTCGGGACGGGGGAGTCGCGGCGGCGGCGGGGCAGACCGTTGAGGGTCGTCCCGTCGATGTAGGGCGCCGCGCCCTCGTCGAAGGAGGTGGGGAGCATGGGGGTGGGCGGCGGCACGGGCAGCGGCTCGGCGGCCGGCGGCGGCACCGCGGCGCCGCCGCGCGACGGCAGGGGCCGGATGGGCCCGGTCGCGCGTTTCCGTGCGGGCTCAGGGGTTCTCACGACGGGCTTCTCCACCGTGGTGATCAGGCGCCGGGGTACGAGGATCACGGCCCGTACGCCTCCGTAGGCGGAGGGGCGCAGGTCGACGTCGCAGCCGTACTCGCGGGCCAGTCGGCTCACCACCGGCAGTCCGAGCTGGGTCACCTCGCCCAGACCGGCGAGGAAGAGGCCCGAGGCCGAGTCCGTCATCACACGGTTGATGCGCTGGCGGACCTCCTCGGTGAGGCCGACGCCCCGGTCCTCGATCTCGATCGCGATGCCCGAGGGCACCTCGACGGCGCTCACCTCCACGGGGGAGTGCGGGGGCGAGAACGTCGTCGCGTTGTCGAGGAGTTCGGCGAGCAGGTGGATCAGGGGTTCGGCGCCGGGGCCGATGATCGCGGCCTCGGTGACCGACTGGAGCTTGACCCGGGGGTAGTCGACGATGCGTGACATGGCGCCGCGCAGCACGTCGTAGAGGGGGATGGGCTTCGACCACTGGCGTCCCGGGCGGGCGTCGCCGAGGACGGCGATGCTGGCGGCGAGACGGCCGATCAGGGCGTTGCGGTGGTCGACGTCCTGCAGGCCGCGGGCGAGGACGAGGTCGGTGCCGTGGACCATCTGCATCTCACGGAGGTCCTTGGCGAGCTGGTGCACGATCGCCTGGACGCGGCGGGCCACGGCCACGAGGGCGCGCTGGGAGGAGTCCCGGGTGTTCTCCTCGGCCTCGACGGCGAGCAGCAGGGTCCTCAGCGCGCCCTTGAGCGCCTGGGTGAAACCGTCGTCGAGGTGCTCGCCGAGGCGCACCGAGTTCACGATCTCCGAGGTGGAGTCGCCCTTCTGGAGCCGGGCGACGGCCGCGGGGAGCAGCTCGTCGGCCATCCACACCGTGGCCGTCCGCTGGTCGGCGAGGCGCGCGAGCAGCGCGGCCTCGCTCTCGGCGTGGGCCTGCCGGGCCGCCCGGAGCGCCCCGGTGTGCCGGGCCTCCTCGGCCGCCCGGGCCAGGCGCACGGTCAGGGCGGTGCTGCCGAGCGTGAGGGAGACCGCGGCGAAGCCGTACCAGGCGACCGGTGTCCGTATCTGCGCAGGCGCGAAGAGCAGCCCTATGGCGAAGAGGGCGGCCAGCACCCCCGGCGGGACGAGCCACACCGGAGCCATCGCACCCGGCCTGGCTCTGGAAGTTGAACCTGCGCGTACCATCAACGGTTTCCCTCGACGTCCGGAAATGGGAAAGGACTGAAGTGGGGCGACGTACCGTCAGGAAAAAGAGCGGACATGCGATCGATCACGCACAGGTGCTCGAAACATCCCCTCGCGGCCGTGCTCCGTCGGCGCCCGCTCCCAGCGTTCATGACTCGCTGTGAGCGCGGCGCAACACATCTGCGGAGCATAGTCAGTTCGCGATTGGCGTGTGACCTCGATGGAAGGAAGGGTTCTATCAATCAAACTGGCCCTATAAGAGGGCAGGAATACGTATCGAAAATGACAACAAGTGATCAGGCTGCGAGGGTTTTACCGGTCATTCCGAAAGGCCGCGCGAGCCGGAGTTCGCGCCCTCCGGCTCGTCGTCCCGTTCGCCCTCGACCGTCGCCGCCGTGAGCGCCGCCGCCGGATCCCGGTCCGCCGGACCCACCGGAACCCATGCGCCACCCGCCCGGCGGTACGGCCACCAGCGGCCGTCCTCGCCGAGCCGCAGCTGTGCCCCCGCGCCCGCCGCCGTCCACCGCGCCCCGGACCGGCTCAGCTCGGGAGCGTCGCCGTCCTCCCACGCCTCGGCCAGCCGGGCCTCCGCCAGGGCCAGGGCCTCCTCGTCCGGCGTCCACGACTCCTCCAGCACGGCGAGGGCCGCGGCCCCGCCCCACCGCCACGCGCGCGTGGCCACGTCGAGCTCCGCGCGGGAACGCCCGGTGCCCGAGGCGAGGCGCCCCGCGACCCACGCCGGCGGCCCGCCGGCCGCGAGCCGCACCGCGTCCTCGGCGACCGACAGGCCCCCCGCCGAACCGGCCGGGACGGCCGGCCGGCCCGCGAGCAGCTGGGTCAGCAGCCGGTGGGCGCGGGCCGCGGTGTCCGCGGCCAGGAACTCCAGGGCGGCGGGCTCCACCCCCGGCTCCGGGTCCGTCTCCGTGTCCAGGGCCGGCGGCTCCCCGGGCGCCGCGTCCGGCACCGGCACCGCGGGCAGCGGCGGCAGGATGTCCCGCAGCGCGTACGCCTCCGCCGCCGACACGCCCCGCGGCCCGCCGCCGTCCCCGGCCGCGCTCTCCCCGTCCTCCGGCGCGCCCGCCGACGTCCCGCCGCCCGCACGGGCGGCGCTGCGGACCTGGAGCGCGTCCACGACCGCCTGCTGCCCCCGCCCCCGCAGGAGCAGCAGCGCGAAGGGGTCCTCGTCCAGGATCCGCGCCACCTGATGGCAGAGCGCCGCGGTGTGCGGGCAGTGGTCCCACGCCTCGCAGCCGCACTCCGGCTCCAGGTCCCCGATGCCCGGCAGCAGGTCGACGCCGACCCCCGCCGCGTCCTCCACCAGGTGCGGCGGCATCTCGTGGTCGAGGAGCGCGGCGATGTGCCCGGCGCTGTCGACGGCGAGGTCGAGCAGCCGGTCCCACTCCTCGTCGGTCAGGGTGCGCACCAGCACGTCGCTGCGGTACGCCGTGCCGTCGGGGTCCTGCACCACGGCGGTGATCCGCCCGGGCCGCACCGACACGGCGCCGACGGCCCCCGCCCGCGCGTGCCTCCGGCCCTCCTTCACCTGCCGGCCGTCGAGCGCCGTGTCCTCCAGTGCCTGGAGCCACGCCCGGCCCCACCAGGTGCGGGTGAAGGCCCCGCCGCGCACCGGCGGCGCCGCCGCGAAGGTGAGCTCCTCGGACCCCCGGCCCGCCGTCCCGTACCCGTGGCCGTCCGCCGGCCCGAACCCGTCCGTCGTCCCGTATCCGCTCATCGTCCGTCCCCGTTCGCGACGTCGTCCCCGCGCAGGGAGACCAGTTCCGCCAGTTCCGCGTCGGTCAGCTCGGTCAGCTCCGCAGGCGTGTCCCCGGACGCGCCGAGCACCGCGTCGGCCAGCGCGCGCTTGCGTTCGAGCAGCGCCGCGATCCGGTCCTCGACCGTCCCCTCCGCGACGAGCCGGTGCACCTGCACCGGACGCGTCTGCCCGATCCGGTACGCCCGGTCGGTGGCCTGCGCCTCCACCGCCGGGTTCCACCAGCGGTCGTAGTGCACCACGTGCTCGGCCCGGGTGAGGTTGAGCCCCGTCCCGGCCGCCTTCAGCGACAGCAGGAAGACCGGCACCTCGCCCTCCTGGAACCGCTCGACCATCGCCTCCCGCTCCGCCACCGGGGTGCCGCCGTGCAGGAACTGCGTCCGCACCCCGCGCGCCGCCAGATGCGCCTCCAGGATCCTGGCCATCCCCACGTACTGGGTGAAGACCAGGGTGCTCGCCCCCTCGGAGAGGATCGTGTCGAGCAGCTCGTCGAGCAGTTCGAGCTTCCCCGAACGGCCGGCGATCCGGGGCCGCTCCTCCTTCAGGTACTGGGCCGGGTGGTTGCAGATCTGCTTGAGCGAGGTCAGCAGCTTCACCACGAGACCGCGCCGGGCCATCCCGTCGGCCGCCGAGATCGCCAGCAGGTTCTCGCGCACCACCGCCTCGTACAGACCGGCCTGTTCCGGCGTCAGGGAGACGGCCCGGTCGGTCTCGGTCTTCGGCGGCAGCTCCGGCGCGATGCCCGGGTCGGACTTGCGGCGGCGCAGCAGGAACGGGCGGACGAGCGCGCCGAGCCGCTCGGCGGCGGCCGGGTCGCCGCCGCCCTCGACGGCGGCCGCGTACCGGCGCCGGAAGGCACCGAGCCCGCCGAGCAGCCCGGGCGTCGTCCAGTCGAGGATCGCCCACAGCTCGGAGAGGTTGTTCTCCACCGGAGTGCCCGACAGCGCCACACGCGCGCGTGCACCGATCGTGCGCAGTCGGCGGGCGGTGGCGGAGTAAGGATTCTTCACGTGCTGGGCCTCGTCCGCCACCAGCAGCCCCCACGTCCGGGCGGCGAGCCGCTCGGCGTCGAGCCGCATGGTGCCGTACGTGGTGAGGACGACGTCCCCGGCACCGAGCCCGTCCAGGTCGCGGCCTGCGCCGTGGAAGCGGCGCACGCGCGTGCCGGGGGCGAACCGCTCGTACTCCCGCTGCCAGTTGCCCATCAGCGAGGTCG
The DNA here is from genome assembly GCF_040653375.1 of Streptomyces sp. NPDC047974. Taxonomy (NCBI): domain Bacteria; kingdom Bacillati; phylum Actinomycetota; class Actinomycetes; order Kitasatosporales; family Streptomycetaceae; genus Streptomyces; species Streptomyces sp. NPDC047974. The sequence continues at coordinate 571,604 of NZ_JBEZNU010000001.1, read as the reverse complement.
GGCAGACGACGAGCGTGGGCCCCGCGGTGGCGGGCTCGCCCTGCCGGTGCAGATGGAGCGCGATGACGGTGATGGTCTTGCCGAGCCCCATGTCGTCGGCGAGACAGCCGCCGAGGCCGAGCGAGGTCATCCGGTGCAGCCAGTTCAGGCCGCGCAGCTGGTAGTCGCGCAAGGTGGCGGCGAGCGCGGCCGGCTGCGCCACCTCGCGGGCCCCGCCCTCGGGGTCGGCGAGCCGCTCGCGCAGCCGTTCCAGGGCCTCGCTCGCGACCACCTCGAACCGATGGCCGTCGACCTCGGTCGTGCCGGTGAGCACGGCGGCGAGCGCGTCGACCGGCGTCACCTTGCGGTCCTGCCGCTCCCTGGCGCGGCGCACCTCCGCCGGATCGACCAGCACCCACCGGTCACGCAGCCGCACCAGCGGCCGCCCGGCCTCGGCGAGCCGGTCGAGCTCCGCACGGGTCAGCTCCCGGTCGCCCAGGGAGAAGCGCCAGTTGAAGGCGAGCAGCGCGTCGGCGGAGAGGAACGACGGCAGGCCGCCCCCGCCCCCGCCACCGCTTCCGCCGTCGCTGTCGCTGTCTCCCTCGCCGTACGGGGCGCCGGTCGCGGGACCGGTCGCGGGGCCGGTCGCGGGACCGGTCGCGAGGTCGGTCAAGGGGCCGGGCGCGGCGCCGGTTCCCGGCGCCGCGTCCACCGGCCCGATCTCCGCGCGCGCGGTCAGCCGGTCCGTCAGATCCCGTGGCCAGTGCACCCGCAGGCCGGTCGCGGCCAGCGCCCGGGACGCCGGGCCGAGCAGCTCCACGAGCTCGTCGTCGGCCAGTTCCATCGAGTCGGGCACGGCGGCCGTCAGCAGCGGGGTGAGCGCGGGCCAGGCGCGTGCGGCCCGCCGCAGCGCGAGCAGCGCGTCCATCCGGGCGCGCGGACCCAGCGCCGCCGCCGCGGGTCCGGTGCCCGACCACGCGTCGGCCGCGTCCACGACCACCGCGGGATCGGCGGCGGAGTGCAGCTGGAGCACCGCGCGGAAGCCCGGCGCCGCCGCCCCGGCCGCGTCGCCGCCGACCAGTTCGAGGCGGAGCGACAGCCGTACGCCCGCGTCGTGACCGGCCGCCAGATCGGCGGCCCACGCCCGCTGTTCGGGCACGGACCGGGCCTCCTCGGCCGCGAACGCGGGGCCGCCGGCGGCGAGCGCGGCGGCCGGGGTACGGGGGAGGGCGTCGGCGACCGCGTCGAGGAAGGCCCGCAGCAGCTCCTCCGGCTCGGGCAGCAGCCAGTCCTCCGCCTCCTCCGTGTCCTCCGCCGGTGCCAGCGGGACGGCGTGCGCGGTGGGCGGCATCGACGCGGCGAGCGTACGCAGCCGGTCCAGCTCCTCCGGCCCCAACGGCCCGGCCCGCCAGGCGTCGTGACCGTCCGCCGTCACCCCGGGCAGCAGCAGGCCGCGCGCGACGAGGTCCAGGGCGAGGAGCGCCGCGCCGCCCCAGAACGCGGCCGCCGGGTCCGCCCCGCCCGCGAGCCGGGCGGCGGCGAGGAACGGCAGCGCGTCCCGTACCGGCAGCAGCGCCGCCGGGACGGACACGGGCCGCAGGTCCGCTCCGTCCACCACCGTGAGTACGTCCTCGACCGCCCCCGGCGGCGCGGACAGCGGCTCTCCGTCCGGCGACCAGAGCGCGATCCGGCCGGCCCTGGGCGGGTCGGCGGGGAGGAAGACGGCGGCCGGAGCGGTGGCATCGGGCGCCGGGACGGGCGGGACGGGCGGGACGGAGGATTCGGAACCGGGGCCGGAGGAGCGGAACGACGACGTCAACACATTCCCCACATATGACTACCTGCGAGACGGAGCGGCCGACCCTACCCCACCCGAGCCCCCGACCGTGCACATCCGTGCGTGACACCCGACACATGCGCACCGCCTTGGTCGGCGTCGGATCCCGTGCCTCGGCGGGAGCGGGAACCCGCACCTCGGGAGGTAGGGGCCCGTGCCTCGGCCGGGTGGGGCCTGTGCCTCGGCGGGAGCCGGAACTCGTGCCTCGGCGGCAGCGGGAACCCGCGCCTCGGCCGTCTCGGGAACCCGAGCTTCGGCGGGGACGGGGCCCGTGTCTCGGCCCGGGGGTGGGGAACACCCCACCCCCGGCCCCCGGTCCGCCCCCGCCCGCGGACGGGTGGTGACGCCATGGCTCCGGCCCGTCACGGATTCCTACGGTGAAGACCTGTCACCGGCCCCCGGCGCGGACGGCGACAGCCCACCTCACAGAAGTCGGAGCCCTCCCATGTCCCAGGCCACCGCCCTCGCACCCGCCCCGGCGCCGCCCGCCGCACGGAACCGGACCGCCGGCAGCGAGTTCTCTCCGCTCCTTCGCCTGGTGCGGAGCCAGGGACTGCTCGAACACCGGCCCGGCTGGTACGCCCGGGACATCGCCCTCACCCTCCTCGGCTTCGTCGCCGTCGCCGTCACCCTCCTCCTCACCGGCCCCGCCTGGTGGTCCGTCCTGCTCGCCGTGCCCCTCGCGCTGCTCTCCGCCCGCGCCGCCTTCCTCGCCCACGACGCCGGCCACGCCCAGATCACCGCCGACCGCCGGGCCGGCCGCGTCATCCAGCTCGTCCACGCCAACCTCCTCCTCGGCATGAGCCGCGAGTGGTGGAACGACAAGCACAACCGCCACCACGCCCACCCCAACCACCTCGACAAGGACCCCGACGTCGCCGCCGACGTCCTCGTCTTCGCCGAGCACCAGACCGCCGGCCGCACCGGCCTGCGCGGCTTCCTCACCCGCCACCAGGCCCTGCTCTTCTTCCCGCTGACCACCCTGGAGGGCCTCGCCCTCAAGCTGTACGGCGTCCAGGCCCTGCTCGCGAAGGACGGCCCGTACCGCACGCGCCGCGCGCGCCTCACCGAAGCCGCCCTGCTCGTCCTCCACTTCACCGGATTCGCGGCCCTGCTCCTCACCGCCCTCACGCCCGCCCAGGCCCTGGTCTTCGCACTCGTCCACCAGATGCTCTTCGGCGTCCACCTCGGCCTCGCCTTCGCCCCCAACCACAAGGGCATGGAGCGGCCCGACGAGCACGAGGACGGCGACAGCTGGGGCCACCTGCGCCGCCAGGTCCTCACCTCCCGCAACATCCGGGGCGGCGCCCTCACCGACTGGTTCCTCGGCGGCCTCAACTACCAGGTCGAGCACCACCTCTTCCCGTCGATGCCCCGCCCCCACCTGCGCCTCGCCCAGCCCGCCGTCCGCGCCCACTGCCGGGACCTGGGCATCCCGTACACCGAGACCGGCTTCGTCGACTCCTACCGGCAGGCCCTCGGCCACCTCCACGACGTCGGTGCCACCCTCCGCGAGGAGCACGCGCACCGTCCGGAGTAGGGTCGAACACGATTCCGGCCAGTACCGCGCACCAGGGGGGTCCGCACATGGACGAAGGCACCGTCACCACGGTCAGCAGCAACGGCACCTACTCCTTCACCAAGCCCAACCGCGAGAGCATCACGCTCCTCGCCGGGCTCGGCGTCGACGGCGACGTCCACGCCGGCGTCACGGTCAAGCACCGCTCGCGCGTCGCCCAGGACCCGACCCAGCCGAACCTCCGCCAGGTCCACCTCATCCACGCCGAACTCTTCGACGAGGTCGCAGCGGCCGGCTTCGAGGTGGCCCCCGGCGACCTCGGCGAGAACGTCACGACCCGCGGCCTCGATCTCCTCGCCCTGCCCACCGGCGCCCGCCTCCACCTCGGCGCGGAGGCCGTCGTCGAGATCACCGGCCTGCGCAACCCCTGCGCCCAGATCGACGGCTTCCGCCACGGCCTGCTCAAGCAGGTCGTCGGCCGCGACGCCGACGGCGAGCTCGTCCGCAAGGCCGGGATCATGGGCATCGTCCTGACCGGCGGCGAGGTGCGCCCCGGCGACCCGATCCGCGTCGAACTGCCGGCGGAGCCGCACCGTCCGCTGGAGCGCGTCTGACGCCCTGCCCCCTCGCCCGGTCCTCGTCCGGTCCTCGTCCGGTCCTCGTCCGGTTCTCGTCCGGTCCTAGGAAGGGCGTACGGCGATGGCGTCGAGCCCTTCGAGCAGCGCGGGTAGTCGGGGGCCCGGGGCCACCGGGAGGACCTCGTGGGGAAGCTCGTCGAGGAGGAAGAAGGCCATGTCGTCGGTGCGGGCCACCAGCGACCAGCCGGGGCCGTCGACGCGGAGCGTCCGCGCGCTCTCGCCGGTCGCGTCGGACCGCACCCGGCCCACCGGCGGCGGCGCCTCCAGATAGCCGTGCAGCTCGTCCATGGCCCGGCGGACACCGGCGTACGGATCGGGCGCGGCGCTGTCGGAGGACGCGGCCGTCGGCTCCGCCGCGGCGGCGGGCGGCTCTTCCGCCGGTGCCGCGGCGGGCCGCGGGGCGATCTGCTCCCGCCACGCGTTCCAGTGCAGCGCCACCTCGTCGGCGCCGAGCCGCCGGTGGGCGGGGGTCCACGCGTCCTCGGCGGGCGGCGCCAGCGGGGCGGGGTCGCCCTCCTCCGGCTCGGGGTCGTGCGGGTCCGGGATGCCGGGGGCCTGCGTCGCGACGGGCAGCGGCCAGCCGGGCAGCCCGGCGACGACCGACTCCTCGTCGGGGGAGAGGTCGTACGCCATCCCGCAGTCCCAGGAGGCGATGGCCACGGCGACCAGCGAGACGTCGTCGATGACGACCGTCCAGCGCGCGCCGAGCCCGTCCTGGCCGAAGACGAGCCCGTACCCCTGCTCGTACGGTTCGAGCCCGAGGGCCGCGCAGGCCGCCGGATAGTCGTCGCCGAGCACGCTGGGGAAGCGCGCGGGCGTGAGCAGACACGCGGTCAGCACGTACAGCGCGTCGTCGCCCTCCGCCGGTTCCGTAGCCTCCACCACAGGTTCCCTCGCTCGCTCGCCATCGGATCGTCGGCGCACCCTACTACCGAGTAATCCGTGCGTCGAGGGCCTCCGGAGTGTGAGACTCAGCGCCCCTTGATCCCGAGCAGTGCGCGGGCCACGGTCTCAGGGGTCTGGTTGCGCTCCCGGGCGAGGGTGAGCAGGGCGCGGCCGGCCAGCTCGTTGACGCCGAAGCTGAGCTGCCCCGGGGAGACCCAGGTCGCGGCCTCGTCCATCCGCTCCTGGTCGTCCTCGGCGCAGGCGGCCACGTACACCGCCGCCGCCTCGAAGAGGTTGTGGCCCTGGCGTCCGGAGCGGACCGGGGGAGCGGTGGCCCCGCTTCCGGCCGCGCGTCGGGCGGAGGGGAGGAGCTTGCGCATGCGTTCCGCTATCCGTGCCACGGCCGACCGCCTTTCCCCGGGCACGACTGCCCGCCACTTCCACGGTAGACAGTGAAGTGCCGGGACAGAAGGGGGCGTTGAGGGCTTGTCCGGGCCTGGATCTCGTCCGGGCTGGCGCGCGCGGAGGACCCGGAGTCGGCGCCGTGCCCCTGCTTCCGCGTCGGGGCGGCCGGCGGCGCGGGTGAAGACCGCCGCCAGGGTGTGGCCGGCCTCTTCGAAGCGGACGGAGGTCTCGTCCTTGATCCACTATTCGGGCGCTTGGATCCGGGAATATGGATCCAAAATCCAGTCGCCTGGATCCAAGATTCAAGATCCAAAATCAGGCGTCTGGATCCAGGATCCTGGAGGTTGGATCCATGATCCGGGGATTTGGATCCAACCTCCAGAGGTCCGGATCCGAGATCCCGGAGCCAGGCATCACCCCTCCCGTACCGCCGACGCGAGGTAGCGGGCGTCCTCGTCCACGTACGCGTCGAGCCGCCAGCCGGCCTCCGCGAGGACGGGGCGCAGTCGGGGTTCGGCGCGCAGGTCGTCCGGGGTGATCCGACGGCCGTGGCGGGCGGCGAGGGCGGCGCGGCCGATGGGGTGGAAGAGCGCGAGCCGCCCTCCGGGCCGTACCACGCGGGCGAGTTCACGCAGGCCGGCGACGGGATCGGCGAGGTGGGAGACGAGGCCCGCGCCGAAGACCGCGTCGAGCGCGCCGTCCCGCAGGGGCAGTCGGCCGACGTCGGCGAGGAGCAGGGCGGAGGCGCCCTCGGGGCCGCGTCGCCCGCTCCGTACGGCCTCGGCGAGCATCTCCGGGGTGAGGTCGGCGCCGAGCACGGTGCCCGACGGGCCGACGGCGGCACGCAGCGGGGGCAGCGCGCGGCCGGTGCCGCAGCCCGCGTCGAGTACGGCGTCCCCGGGGCGCAGTCGCAGGTCCGCCACGGCGGCGGCGTAGGCGGGCCCGTCGTCGGGGAAGCGGCGGTCCCAGTCGGCGGCGCGGATGGCGAAAAACGCTCGGACATCTGTGGGGTCATCGCTCATGGACTCATGATCGCCTACCCGTGAGTGTGAACGTTCTGTGTGAATGTTCGAACGATGTCCGATCGAACTGGAAGTTCTCTCCGTCATATTCCAACAGCTTTCGAAATGCGCCCCCGATGCGCCCCTCGATGCGCACTAGCGTCCCCGAGTCATGGGACACCTGGACCACGCCGCCTTCGGCTGGCTGACACCTGTGCTGTCGTACGCGATGGCCTGCATCGGCGCCGCCCTCGGGCTGCGCTGCACCGTACGCGCGCTCGACGCGACCGGCCGTTCGCGGCGGAACTGGCTGCTCACCGCCGCCTCCGCGATCGGCACCGGAATCTGGACCATGCACTTCGTGGCCATGCTCGGCTTCGGCGTCACCGGCACCGACATCCGCTACGACGTGCCGCTCACCATCCTCAGCCTCGTCATCGCGATGGGCGTGGTGGGGGTCGGCGTGTTCGCCGTCGGCTATGGACGCGACCGGGTCCGATCGCTTCTGATCGGCGGACTGACCACCGGGATCGGCGTGGCCAGCATGCACTACATGGGCATGGCCGCCCTCCGTCTCCATGGCACCGTCCACTACGACCCCGTGCTCGTCGCCCTCTCGGTCGTCATCGCGGTCGTCGCCGCCACCGCGGCGCTCTGGGCGGCGCTCAACATCCACGCCCCGATCGCGGTCGCGCTCGCCTCGCTCGTCATGGGAGCGGCCGTCAGCAGCATGCACTACACGGGGATGTTCGCGGTGCGCGTCGAGGTCGCCCCCTCCTCCGCGGACCTCCCCGGTGCCACCGTCATGCAGTTCATCTTCCCGCTCGCCGTCGGCCTCGGCTCGTACCTCTTCATCACCTCCGCGTTCGTCGCCCTCTCCCCGACCGCCAGGGAACGCGCCGCGTACGCATCCGCCGAACGCCTCACCGAGCCGGACGAGCGAGCGGTCGACGTGGCCCCCTCGGGCTTCCACGCCGGGCGCGACCCCCTGCGGTCGCCCGCGCCCTGACGCCTGTTCGCAAGCCCGCCCCCCGGCAAGCCCGGCCCCCGCAAGCCCGCCCCCGAAAGCCCCCTGGACCCCTGCACGCGCGCGTGCACCCGCCGCCTTTCTCGCCCCCCACCGCCCCAGCTGTAGAACTGCCGGAACGAGGAGCCCATGCGTACTCCCCGCAAGAACCAGGACGCCGCGGCGCCCGCGCCGCCGGCGACCGCACGCGGGCGGCGCGCGCACGCCGGGCCGCCCGCCGATGAAGCGGAACCGCGGACCGCCGCGGCGGGAGCCGGGACGGAGCCGTCGGACTCCGCCGCTCCGGCCGGGGAGGAGGACAGAGCCGGCGCCGCACCCGGTCCTGCGCCCCTTCCCGAGCCCGCGCCCGCCTCGTCCGGCACGGGGCCCCGCCGCCGGGGGCTGCGGCCCCGGACCGTGCGCGCGAAGATCGTCTCGCTGCTCATGGTCCCGGTCGTCTCGCTCCTCGCCCTCTGGGGCTTCGCCACCGTCACGACCGCGCAGGACATGGCCCGGCTCCGTCAGCTCCAGCGCGTCGACGCCGACATCCGGCAGCCCGTGACCGCCGCCGTCGCCGCGCTCCAGGACGAACGCCGGGCCGCCGTACGGCAGCTCGCCGCGCCCGGCGCGGGCCGGGCCGCCGAGCTCAAGGACCGGATCCGCCGCACCGACGAGGCCGTGGCCCGGCTGCGGCTCGGCGGCGGTCACACCGTCGGCGACTCCGGAGACCTGCCCGCCGACGTCGCCGACCGCGTCGGCGCCTTCGTCGGCGAGGCGCAGGGCCTCGCCCGGCTCCGGGCCGGCGCCGTCGAAGGCCGCGGCGACCGGGACCGGGTGTACGACGCGTACACCGCCGCCGTCTCGGCGGGCTTCGCCGTCGGCGGCGCCCTCACCGGCATCCAGGACACCGGACAGGGCTCCCACGCGCGCGTGCTCCTCGAACTGGCCCGCGCCGGCGAGATGCTCGCCCGCGAGGACGCCCTCCTCGCCTCCGCCCACCTCACCGGCCGGCTGACCGCCGACCACCAGCGCGCCTTCGCCGGCGCGGCCGAGACCCGGCGGACCCTCCTCGCCTCGGCCACCGCCGACCTGCCCCCGGCCGGCCGGACCGCCTGGTCCCGGCTGGCCGCCGGCCCCGACCACGCCCGGCTCACCGGCGCCGAGGAACGGGTCGCCCGCGCCGCCGACGGCCGGCCCGCCGCCCAGGCCGTGCCCTCCGCCGAATGGGACGCCGCCCTCGCCGCCGTACGCGCCGGGCTCACCGCCGTCGAGGACGACGCGCGGGCGGCCGCCGCCGAGTCCACCGATCCCTTCGCCGGAGGCATCCTGAGCCCTGCGGGCGCGGCCGTCGTCCTCGGGCTGGTCGCCGTCGCCGCCTCCCTCGTCATCTCGGTGCGCATCGGCCGAGGGCTCGTCGTCGAGCTCGTCAGCCTCCGCAACACCGCCCTCGGCATCGCCCGCCGCAAACTTCCCGCCGCCATGGGACGGCTGCGCGCCGGAGAGGAGATCGACGTCCGGGCCGAGGCCCCGTCGGGACCCGCGCCCCAGGACGAGATCGGCCAGGTCGGCGAAGCACTCACCACCGTCCACCGGGCCGCGCTCGCCGCCGCCGTCGAGCGCGCCGAACTGGCCAGCGGCATCTCCGGCGTCTTCGTCAACCTCGCCCGCCGCAGCCAGGTCCTCGTCCACCGCCAGCTCAACCTCCTGGACAGCATGGAGCGCCGCGCCGACGACCCCGGCGAGCTCGGCGACCTCTTCCGGCTCGACCACCTCACGACCCGGATGCGGCGCCACGCCGAGAGCCTGATCATCCTCTCCGGCGCCGCGCCCGGCCGCGCCTGGCGGATGCCGGTCCCGCTGACCAACGTCGTCCGCGCCGCCGTCTCCGAGATCGAGGACTACGCGCGCGTGGAGGTGCGCCGGCTCCCCGAGACCGCCGTCGCGGGCGTCGCCGTCGCCGACCTCACCCACCTCCTCGCCGAACTCATCGAGAACGCGGCACAGTTCTCCCCACCCCACACCAAGGTCCGGGTCAGCGGCGAGCCCGTCGGGAACGGCTACGCCCTGGAGATCGAGGACCGTGGACTCGGCATGGGCAAGGAGAGCCTCGCCGAGGCCAACGCCCGCATCGACCGCTCCGAGGCGCTCGACCTCTTCGACAGCGACCGCCTCGGCCTCTTCGTCGTCAGCAGGCTCTCCGCCCGGCACGCGATCAAGGTGCACCTGAGGCCGTCCCCGTACGGCGGCACCACTGCCGTCGTCCTCCTGCCCACCGACCTCCTCCAGGGTGCCCTGGAGGAGGATCACGGCGCCGAACCCGGTGCCGGCTCGCCGCAGGACCCCGCGGCCCGGGTCGACGAACGCGCCGCCCGTGAGCGCGCTGAGGCCCACCGTGCGGAGGCCCGCCGCTTCGCGCGTCCCCCGGCCGACCCCCGTACCGTCGGAGCGGGTGGCGGCGCCCAGGCCCCGGTCGCGGACGGCGGCGCGGGTGCCGGGCACGGCCCGGCCGCGGCCGGGACGGCGCCGCGGACCTCCGCCACCCCGCCGCCGGGTCCCGAACGGGCCCCGGCCCGGCCCCGGTCGACGCCGAGCGCCCTGCCGCGTCCCACGGCCGTCCCCGCGCTCGGCGCGGCCCCCGCGACCACCCCCACGACCGTCCCGGCCGCCGCCCCCGCCTCCGTACCGGCCGGTGTCACCGCCCTGCGCCCCCGTGGCCACGCCGCCGTACCGCCGCCGACGGCCGGAGCGGCGACGGGCAAGGACCCGGTTCCCGGCCCCGACGACACGGACGGTGACGCCGGACTGCCCCGCCGGATCCGTCAGGCGAGCCTCGTCCCGCAGCTGCGCGCGGCGCCCGCGTCCGAACCGCTGCCCGCGCCCGCCGTCGCCGGTGCGCCGGAGCGGACGCCCGAGCGGGTGCGCGACCGGATGGCCGCCTACCGCGACGGCTGGCAGCGCGGTGGCGGCCCCGCCCCGGGCGCCCGGCGCCCGCTCGGTGGCGGCGCCCCCTCGACGGGCGCCCCGGTGGGCATCGCGCGGACCGAGGGCGCCGCGCACCCCGGTACGGACAGCCGTGCGGACACCGGTACGCCCCCGGGCACGCGCCCGTACGGCGACACCGGACCGAACTCTCCGGCACCGCCCACGGCCCCGCAGGCCGCCCCGGACGACCCGCGCGACCCCCGCCGCGACGCACGCGCGCGTACCGACCTCGGCCCGTACTTCGGCGCCCGCCCCAACCCGCCCCAGGCCACCCGACCCGAAGGAGACGACGCATGATCGACCACGAGAGGATCTCCCCCCACCGCTCCGGCGAACTCGACTGGCTCCTCGACGATCTCGTCGCCCGGGTCCGCGAGGTCCGGCACACCGTGGTGCTCTCCAGCGACGGCCTCCCGGTCGGGGCCTCCAGCGGACTCAGCCGGGAGGACGCGGAGCACCTCGCCGCCATCGCCTCCGGCTTCCACAGCCTCGCCAAGGGCGCCGGACGCCAGTTCCACACCGGCGGAGTCCGCCAGACCATGGTCGAGATGGACGACGGCTTCCTCTTCGTCGCCGCCGCCGGCGACGGCTCGTGCCTGGCCGTCCTCAGCTCCGTCAGCGCCGACATCGGCCTCATCGCCTACGAGATGGCCCGGCTCGTCAAGCGTGTCGGCGAGCACCTGCACACCCCGCCGCGGCTCGCCGCGACCCCACCGGCCGCCGGCTGACCGGAGACCCTCCCCATGACCAGCCAGTGGTACGACGCCGACGCCGGCCCGCTCGTCCGGCCGTACGCGATGACCGGCGGACGCACCAGACCCGGCCCCAGCAACGTCCGGTTCGACCTCATCGCCCTGGTCGTCGTCGACGACGACCCACCGGGCCGGGCCGAGGAGGACCTGCTCGGCCCGGAACACCGCGCCCTGCTCTCCCTGTGCCGGGCCGAGACCCAGTCGGTGGCCGAACTCGCCGCCGACGCCGACCTCCCCGTGGGCGTCGTCCGGGTCCTCCTCGGCGACCTCCTCGAATCGGGCTTCGTACGCGTCAGCCGACCCGTACCGCCCGCGCAGCTCCCCGACGAACGCATCCTGAGAGAAGTGATCGATGGCCTACGAGCGCTCTGACAGCACCGGCGCGGACGGCGGTGCCGACGCTCTCGCCCTGAAGATCCTCGTCGCCGGCGGCTTCGGCGTCGGCAAGACCACCCTGGTCGGGTCGGTCAGCGAGATCCGGCCCCTGCGCACCGAGGAACGCCTCAGCCGCGCCGGTGAACTCGTCGACGACACCGGGGGAGTGGACCGGAAGACCACCACGACCGTGGCCATGGACTTCGGCCGGATCACGATCCGCGCGGGCCTCTCGCTGTACCTCTTCGGCACCCCGGGACAGGACCGCTTCTGGTTCCTCTGGGACGAGCTCTCGCAGGGCGCCCTGGGCGCGGTCGTCCTCGCCGACACCCGTCGACTGGAGGACTGCTTCCCGGCGGTCGACTACTTCGAACACCGGAAGATCCCGTTCGTGGTGGCCGTCAACTGCTTCGAGGGCGCCCGTTCCTACGGGGCGCAGGACGTGTCCCGCGCCCTCGACCTGGACGTGGGCACGCCGGTGCTGCTCTGCGACGCGCGCGACCGGGACTCCGGCAAGGAGGTCCTCATCCGCGTCGTCGAGTACGCGGGGCGGATGCACACCGCCCGACTCCTCGACACGGTCGGCTGAACGGGCGCCCGCGGGCGCCGGACGGGCCGGCCCGGCGGACCGGATCGGCACGTCGCGGGCGTACGGCGGCACACCCGGGCCGATCGGGGTGCTTGCCCTGTCCACGACAGTGCGTAAGGCTTGCCGCGACACGCGGTCCGTACGGCGCACGCGGGCACGGGGCCCGGTCGGCGGACCGCACCGAAGAGGGGGAGGACACCGCATGGCGCTGGACAAGGGGCTCGACTGGCTCCTGGACGATCTGACCCGGCGGGTCGGGCCCATACGGCACGCGCTGGTGCTGTCGAACGACGGCCTGGTGACGGGCGCGAGCAGCGAACTCGCGCGGGAGGACGCGGAACACCTGGCCGCGGTCTCCTCCGGGCTGCACAGCCTCGCGCGCGGCTCGGGCCGGCACTTCCGGGCCGGCCGGGCCCGGCAGACGATGGTCGAGTTCGACGAGGCGCTGCTGTTCGTCACGGCGGCGGGCGAGGGCAGCTGTCTGTCCGTGCTCAGTGACGCGGAGGCCGACGTCGGCCAGGTCGCGTACGAGATGACGCTGCTGGTCAACCGGGTCGGCGAGCACCTGGGCGTCGCGGCGCGTCAGCCGGGCGGACCGACCGCCTGAGTTTTCCACAGGCGTCCGTCCACAGGTGCGCAGATGTCGTCACTCTCCGTTACATTCGTGGGTGTCGGGTTCACCTGGACCCGGACCGGTCGGCAGGCCGGCGCGAGCGAGTGGGGGAGGCGGCGGACGCCATGACGGTGGACGACACGACACGGACGGTGGCACCGGTCCGAGCGGCGGAACAGCTGGAACTGAAGCGCGACGAGTTCCGGCTCGCCGTTCGGATGGGGCTCATCAGGACCGTCCCGAACCCGGCCGCGGTCCCGGCCCCGCCGGGAGCGCACCGGGACCGGTCGCCCGAGCGGCGCCCGGTCGCGCGCTCCGAGCTCGACCGGCTCAAGGCGGCGCCGGACTTCCCCGACGGCCTGCGGGAGCGCGTGCGGGCCGTGGGCGCGGGAGAGGCCGCCGCGCTCCTCTCGATCGCCTACGACCGCTTCAACCGGCTGGCCCGCACCGGCCATCTGAGCCCGGTCCGCTTCTACCTCAACCGCTACCGGGCCGTGGTCTGGCTGTACCTGGCGGCCGAGGTCACGGCCTTCGGCGAGGAGAATCCCGGACTGCTCACCGGCCGGCTCCCGGCCGAGGTGCGCGAGCGGGACGCCGCCGGCGAGGACCTGCGGGCCAGGAACTGGCGCTCCCGGCACCTGTCCCTCCTCCTGCGCGGCACCGACGACCCCTGGGCCCGCGCGGCGGCGATCGCCTCCCTGCTCGACCCGGTCCAGGTCGCGGAGATCGTCGACGACCCCTACGAGCGCGCCTGCCTCGACCGGCTGCGGCCGTCTCCGCCACCGGGCGTCCCGGTCGCGGGCGCGACCCACGAGACCGCCGTCCGTCTCGTCCGCGCCGACGACCCCGACGAGATCCTCTGGCACCGGATGAGCCTGGCCCTGGCCCTGGACGAGGCCCGCGCCGCACGCCGGGCGCCGTACCCGGGCGAGCGCCGACCACCGGCGGCGGAACCGCGGCCCGTGGAGGCGCCCGCGCCCGAGGACCCTCCGGCGGCGGAAGCGCCGGAGAGAGCGGAACCGGAGCGCGAGGTCGGGCCCGCGGCCAGGCAGGGTTGGGGCCTGCCCGGTCGCCCGCGCGCCGGCCGGGGCGCGCCACCGCCGGGGCGGGCGGCGGGTGCCCGGCGGCGACCGGGGCTGCTGGGCCGCATCCGGCGGGCCCTTCCGGGCGGGGCGACCGCGAGCGGGGGGTGGGGCGAGGGCCGCGACTGGAGCTGACGAGGGAGCCGGGGCGGCGGTGGAGGGGTCTGTGCCGGTGCGGGCGTGGGCGCGCGGTGTGGGTGCGGGTGCGGTGGTCGGGGTGGGCGGTGACGATGGGGGCATGTTGCTGGCCCGTGTCGCCGAGGTCTCCCGGGAGGTCGCCGCGACCTCGGCGCGGTCGCGGAAGATCGCGCTGCTCGCCGAACTGTTCGCGGAGGCCACGCCCGAGGAGAGTCCGCTCGTCATCGCCTACCTCTCGGGCCGGCTGCCGCAGGGCCGGATCGGGGTCGGCTGGAGCACGCTCAAGGAGGTCGTCCCGCCCGCCGTTCCGCCGGTCGCCGTGCCCGCCCTGACGCTGGCCGGGGTGGACGCGGCGATGGACGGGCTCGCGGGCGTCGCGGGGCCCGGGTCACAGGCGGAACGGGCACGTAGGGTACGGGAGTTGTGTGCGGCGGCGACCGTGGAGGAGCAGGAGCTGCTGGTACGGCTGCTGTCGGGGGAGGTGCGGCAGGGGGCACTGGACGCCGTGGCTCTGGAGGGCGTCGCCAAGGCCGCGGACGTGCCCGCCACCGTACTGCGGCGCGCCGTGATGCTGGAGGGGTCGCTGCCGCCGGTGGCCCAGGCGGTCCTCGCGGAGGGGCGCGCCGCGCTCGGCCGGTTCACCCTGCGGGTCGGGCGGCCCGTGCAGCCGATGCTGGCGCACACGGCCGGTTCCGTCGCCGAGGCGGTGGCGGCGCTCGGGCCGTGTGCGGTGGAGGAGAAGCTGGACGGCATCCGGATCCAGGTGCACCGGGAGGGAGAGGAGGTGCGGGTCCACACCCGTTCGCTGGACGACATCACCGGCCGCCTGCCCGAGGTCGTGGCCGTCGCCCGGGAGGTGCCGTCGGAGTCGTTCATCCTGGACGGCGAGCTGATCGCCCTCGATCCCGGCAGCGGCCGCCCGGCGGCGTTCCAGTCCATCGCCGGGCGGGTCGGCTCGCGCGCGGACGTCGACGGCGCCCGGGCCGCGCTCCCCCTCACCCCCGTCTTCTTCGACGTCCTCGCCGCCGACGGGGAGGCCCTCGTCGACCGGCCCGGCCGCGCGCGGCACGCGGTCCTCGTCCGGCTCCTGCCCGAGGAGCGCCGGGTGCGCCGGCTGGAGGTCGCCGGTCCCGAGGACCCGGCGGGGCGGGAGGCGGCGGAGCGGTTCTTCGCCGACACCCTGGCCCGAGGTCACGAGGGCGTCCTGGTCAAGGCCCTCGACGCGCCCTACGTGGCCGGGCGGCGCGGCCGGACCTGGCTCAAGGTGAAGCCCGTGCACACCGTCGACCTCGTGGTCCTCGCCGTCGAACGGGGCCACGGGCGCCGCACCGGCTACCTCTCCAACCTCCACCTCGGCGCCCGCGCGGCGGACGGCAGCGGCTTCGTGATGGTGGGAAAGACGTTCAAGGGCCTCACGGACGCCATGCTCGGCTGGCAGACCGCCCGGCTCGGGGAACTGGCCGTCGAGGACGACGGCCACACGGTGCGGGTGCGGCCGGAACTGGTGGTGGAGATCGCCTACGACGGCCTGCAGCGTTCCACCCGCTATCCCGGCGGCATCACCCTCCGCTTCGCCCGCGTGCTGCGCCACCGTCCCGACAAGACCGCGGCCGAGGCCGACACCGTCGACACCCTCCGCGCCGAGGGGTGACGGCGGAGGGGCCGGAGCCGTCGACGTACGGGCGGGGGAGGGGGATGCTGGAAGGGTGGCACATGGGCCGCGAGGAGATGAGCGACGTGTACGAACTGCACATCGACACGGACGTCAACGTCCAGCTGAGCGACTGCCGCCAGGCGGACGCCCGGGCGGTCTTCGACGTCCTGGACCGCTACTACCGGCTGGAGGACGTCGAGCCCGCAGCCCCGGCGGAGACGGGACCGGCCGCCACCGTCTGGATGGCCACCTTCGACACCTCCGGCGGCCGGCGTGAGAGCACGCCTCCTCCCGCCCTCGACGGGAAGGTGGCCGCCGTGCTGACCGGCGGATACCACGCCGTCGCCGAGGTCGAGAAGGTGCTCGCCGCCGACTTCGACATCGAGTCCCTCCAGGCGGTCTCGGGCGACCAGGAGACCGAGGCGCGGCTGCTCCTCGCCTCCCGCTGAGCCACCGGGGGCCCGTACGGCCCAGGCACCCCGGACGGAGCGGACGGGCTCCGTCCGGGGCGGAGTCGTGCCCGCGGAGGGGAGGGGGAGTGAAGAGGGAGGGGAGGGGGAGACCCCCCTCCGACCTCGGTATACACCGTGTGTAGAGTTCACGGCGGCCTTTCGGTTCCGGCGCCCTGACCAGGCGCGGGAGGGGCCGCGTCACACACGAAACCGGGGAAAGCGGGTACCACCATGTTCCGATCCAGCCTGGGCCGTCGCGGTGGGAGGACCGCCGCCGTGCTCGCCGCCGCCACGCTCATGCTCACCCTCGGCGGCTGCGGGGTGGACCCGCTGACGCCGCAGGCGGCGCGCGCCGAGTCCGGCGGCGACGACAAGGCGGGCGCGGACTCCCGCCGGGTCGACTGCGCCAAGGTGAAGTGCATCGCGCTCACCTTCGACGCCGGACCGGGCAAGGACACCCCGCACCTGCTCGACGTCCTCAAGGAGAAGCGGGTCCCCGCCACCTTCTTCCTCCTCGGCCGCAAGCACGTCGACCGTTATCCGAAGGTCGTCAAGCGGATCGCGGACGAGGGCCACGAGGTCGCCAACCACACCTGGTCCCACCGCATCCTCACCGACCTCGACGAGAACGAGGTCCGCGAGGAGCTGTCGCGCACCCAGGACGCCGTCGAGAGGATCACCGGCCGCAAGCCGGTCCTGATGCGCCCGCCCCAGGGCCGTACCGACTCCATGGTCAGCGACGTCAGCAAGGAGCTCGGCCTCGCGCAGATCCTGTGGAGCATCACCGCCAAGGACTACTCCACGACCGACTCCGCCCTGATAGAGAAGCGCGTCCTCGACCAGGCGCACCGCGACGGCATCATCCTGCTCCACGACATATACGACGGCACCGTCCCCGCCGTCCCCGGGATCATCGACGAGCTCCAGAACCGCGGCTACACCTTCGTCACCGTCCCCGAACTCCTCGCCCCCGGCACCGCGCGCGCCGGAGCCGTCTACCGGCCCGAGAAGGACTGACCGCGCAGATCGGCAGCACGGTGGGTGACCCGACTCACACCGTTCACCCCGGAGCGTCCGGAACACAGGGCAATCGTTCACCGTTCACCCTTATGTGACGGCGAAGGGGTCCGGTCCCCAAGGTCCCCCCCTCAGAGGTGACCGCTCTTCGCCCGTCACGGTGAGTGGCCCCGGCTGGAACCCCCCGTCCAGCCGGGGCTTCGCCATGTCCGGGGTGGTCACGCGCACGACCGGCGCAGGGCGCGTGAGGGGCGCGCGCGACGGCGCGTTCGACCCGTTCGAGTGAGCTCAGGCATGGCCGCCGTCGTCACGGGCAGTGATCGCTCGGGCCGGTCGGCGATCATCCTCCGGCCCGCCGACCAGGCACCGCGCCACCGCGCCGAGGGGGGACCCATGCAGCTCGCCATCACACCGCTCGCCCGCCGGGCCCTGCCGGCCGCCGCCGCGCTCGCGCTGCTCACCGGTTGCACCTCCGTCCATCCCGACGTGCCGGAACCGCCCGCCGGGCGCGCCGCGCAGGACGCGCTCCTCAGGGCGGCCGAGCGCCGGCTCGTCGACGACTGCCTCGCCGACCGCGGCATCCGGGCCACCGCCGAGCCCCGCGCCCCCGCCGGGGACAGGGCCCTCCAGGCCGCCCTGTTCGGGACCGGGACCCGTGAACTCTCCGTGACGCTCGCCACCGGCGCCACCGTCACCGCCCACAGCGACGGCTGCCTCGCCGCCGCCAAGGACCGGCTCTACGGCGACCAGCGCCGCTGGTTCCGGGTCCAGGTCGTCGTCGACAACCTCCGCGCCGAGGCCCAGGCCCGCTACCGCGACGACCCCGCCCACCGATCCGCCCTCGCCCGCTGGACGCGGTGCGTCGCCCCGCCGGGCCGCCCCCGCCCCGAGCGCCCCGACCCGGCGACGGCCGCCCGCTGCGCCCGGGAGACCGGACTCGACGAGACCCGCGCCCGACTGGAGCGCGCCGAGCTGACCGAGGTGCGCGCCCTGCACCGAGACGAGCTCGCCACCTACCGGCAGTTGCGCGACAGCGCGCTGCGGCGGGCGGTCCTGCTGCCCGCGCCCACCCCACCACCGAAAGGCAGAGCCACCTCGTGAAGCGCTTCCCGGCCGCCACGGCCGCCGCCCTCTTCGCCCTCACCACCGCCCTCACCACCGGCCTTGCCGCCGCCGGCCCCGCCACCGCCGCCGAATGCCCCTCCGGACACTTCTGCGTCTGGCAGGACTCGGACTTCGGCGGGCAGCGGGCCAACTGGAGCGGCGACGACGGCTGGTGGGAGGGCTGGATCTCCGACACCGACTCCTCGTGGGCCAACCACGGCATCTCCGGACCGGGGATCAAGGACCACGTGCGGGTCTACGAGAGCGCCTGGCAGGGCGGGGGCATGACCATCTGCCTCGCCCCCGGCCAGGAGGTGGGGTACAACGGCGCGGCCAACGACCGCGGCGACTCCCACATCTGGGCGACCGGCTGCTGACACCACGCCCGGCGCGCCCCGGTCACGGGGTGCGCCGGGCCCCCGGGTGGCGCAGCGCCGAGGCGAGCATCAGTCCGGCGCCCCGGACGACGCTGGTCGCCGGGTCGTTGGCCAGCCGGACCCGGCCCCGCAGCACCTGGGCGAGCCGCGCGGTCACGTCGAGCCGCAGCGCGCCGCCGCCGGTCACCAGGACTCCCCGGCGCAGCGCTCCGCGCACGGCGCCGGTGGCGTCCTCGCGCCACATGTCGCTGACCATGTCGGCGGCGGTGCCCACCACAGCGTCCGGCACCCCGCCGTGCGGCGGCAGGTCGTCGACGCCGAGCTCGGCGAGCCGCGCGTCCTGCACCTGTCCGTCCACGACGAGCGTGACCTCGGTCAGCCGGGCACCGAGGTCGACCACGAGCAGCGGGCCGCCGCCGGGCGGCGCCGCGTAGGCCGCGGCGGCCCGGGCGCTGTCCACGGCGATCACCCGGACAGGCCCGAGACCGGCGACCACCCGGCGGGCCGCCTCGCGTTCGGCCGGGGCGGCGAGCACCGGGTGGGTGAGCATCACGACGGTGTCGTGGCTCTCGCCGCCCGGGGCGGAGGCGGCCAGCCGCTTGAGGAGCAGCAGCTGGGCGGAGTCGTCCGACACCCGGCCGCGCCGGACCGCCGTGCTCGGCACGTCCGCGAAGACGCCCGCCCCCGGCGCCCAGGCCCGCGTCCGAGAGCTGCCGATGTCGAGGGCGATCCCCCGCACCGGCCGCCGCGCGTCCAGGTGGGTGCCACCCGCTCCGTACGATCCCATCGCTTCCGTCCATTCCCTGTCGGCCCCGCTGATTACGAGGCCGATCCGCGCCCACACTATGCAGGATCCGCTGCAGGAACGCTACGGCGCTTGGGGATCGAAGGTCAGGCCGCGGTGCCGAGCCAGAGGTCCGGGCCGAAGACCTCGTAGTGGACGTCGGCCGCGGCCACACCGGAGGCGACGAGGTCGCCGCGGACCGTGCGCAGGAAGGGGAGCGGGCCGCAGAGGTAGGCGTGCGTGCCGGCCGGGAGTTCCAGGCCGGTCACGTCGGCGCGGCCCTCGCGCGCGCCGGACGCGCCCGGCGCCTCGTACCAGAGGTGCAGGCTGCCCTGCGGCAGCCGGCCGACGAGCTCGCGCAGCTCCTCGGCGTGGGCGTGCGCCTCGGGGGAGCGGTCCGCGTGGACGACGACGACCGGGCGCTCGGCCCCGGTGGTGGCGAGGTGGTCGAGCATGGCGAGCATCGGGGTGCTGCCGATGCCGGCGGAGGCGAGCAGCAGCGGCCCGTCGCCCTCGGGCAGCACCAGGTCGCCGAAGGGCGCGGAGACCTCCAGGACGTCGCCCGCGGCCGCGTGGGCGTGGAGCCGGTTCGAGACCTCGCCCGCCGGGTCGCCGTCGACCCGCTTCACGGTGATCCGCCACGCGGGGCGGCCCGGGGCGCTGGAGAGGCTGTACTGGCGGATCTGGTGGGCGCCGTCCGGGAGGGCGACGCGCACGCTCACGTACTGGCCGGGCCGGAAGGGGGGCAGCGGCGCTCCGTCCGGGTCGGTGAGGGTCAGGGAGACGGTGTCCGCGGTCTCCTCGCGCCGCTCGGAGATCCGCACCGGGCGCCAGACCTGGCCGTCCTCGACGCCCGCCTCCTGGTAGAGGCGGCTCTCCAGGGCGATGAGCGCGTTCGCCATCAGCCAGTACACCTCGTCCCAGGCCTGGGCGACCTCGGGGGTGACGGCCTCGCCGAGCACTTCGACGATGGCGGCGAAGAGGTGCTCGTGCACGACCTTGTACTGGTCGGCCGTGACGCCGAGCGAGGCGTGCTTGTGCGCGATGCGCGAGAGCAGGGTGTCGGGGCGGGTGTCCGGGTGCTCCAGGAGCGCGACGGCGAAGGCGGCTATGGAGCCGGCGAGGGCCTTGCGCTGGTCGCCGTTGGCCTGGTTGCCGCGGTTGAACAGGTCGCGCAGCAGCTCGGGGTGGGCGTCGAAGAGACGCCCGTAGAAGCGCTCGGTGATCCGGTCGAGTGCCCCGCCGACGGCGGGCAGCGTGGCGCGGACGACGGGTACGGCCTGCTCGGACAGCATCGGAACTCTCAATCTGGTAGATGATCTACGTATTTAAAGGGGTGAGAGATCCCGTGCGGCGGGGGCCGCACGGGCGGAGTGCGCGGGGTCAGGAAGGTGCGCGCGGGGTGAGGGAGAGCAGGACGGGACCGGTCGGCGACCGGACGAGATCGGCCACCGTCAGCGGGTCGAGCGTGCGGTAGAAGGCGTCCTGCGCCTCCCGCAGCGCGCCCCGCAGCCGGCAGGCCGCCCGCAGCGGGCACGGTGGATCGCCCTCGCAGCCGACGACCTCCTCCTCGCCCTCCAGGGTCCTGGTCAGCCAGCCCACCGAGGAGCGCCGGCCGAAGTCCGTGAGGGCGAGTCCGCCCCCGCGTCCGCGCCGGGCCTCCACCACGCCGAGGTGCTGGAGCCGGGTGACCACCTTCGCCATGTGGGCGTGCGGCACCGCCATCTCCTCCGCCACCGCGCGCGTGGTGACGGGCTCCTCGTCTTCGGCGACCGCCAGGCGCATCACGGCGCGCAGGGCCAGGTCGGTGAACTTGGTCAACCTCACGGTACGACCGTATCAAAGCGGTATCCCGGACTCGCATTAAGGGTGCGGGTCCGGGACACGGGGCCCGCGGGGGCGGGCGTGGGCGGGGAGGGGGAAGGTCAGGCGAGGACCTTGGCCTTCGCCTGCCGGAACTCCTCCTCGGAGATCGCGCCCTTCTCCTTCAGCTCGGCGAGCCGGGCCAGTTCGTCGCCGGCGCTCGGCGCGGCCGCGGCCGCCTGGGTGCCGGCCGTCTGGCGGATGTACTCCTGGAAACGGGCCTCCGCGTCCTTCGCCTGCTTGGCGTCACGCAGCCCCATGCCCTTGCCGCGGGCGATCACGTAGACCAGCACGCCGAGGTAGGGGAGCAGGATGCAGAAGATCAGCCAGCCCGCCTTGCCCCAGCCGCTCAGCTCGTGGTCCCGGAAGACGTCCGTGATCACCTTGAAGAGCAGGAAGAGCCACATGATCCAGAGGAAGAACCACAGCATCGTCCAGAAGACGTTCAGGAGGGGATAGTCGTCCATTCCCGCACACTCCGTTCCCGCCGGCCGGGAGGCCGCGCGTTGGAGCGAGTCTCACCCGTCCGGCCCGAACCCGCATGTCGTGGCGGCCCGTCCGGGCTCGGCGTGCGGGCCGGACCCCGTCGTGGTCGCATGGAGATCCCGTACGCGGACGGCGGCCCCCGCCGCCGAGGAGCGGAGAGCCATGGGACCGGTGGAATGTGTGGTGCTCGCCTTTCCGGGCGAGCGGCTGAAGGTGGCGGCCGTCGCCGCGATCGCCGAACTCCGCAAGGAGGGGCAGGTCCGGCTGATCGACTCGCTCGTCGTCGTGCGGTCTCCGGCGGGAGAGGTCACCACCTCCGAACTGATCGAGTACGACGAGTACGACGAGGCCACCGCGGAGATCGGTCCCGAGGCCAATCTGCTCGGCCCCGAGGACGCGGCGGAGGTCGCCCAGTCCCTCGAACCGGGCTCCTGCGCGCTGATGCTGCTCGTCGAGCACATCTGGGCCGGCCGGGCCGCCGAGGCCATCCGGGAGGCGGGCGGTCGCGTCGCGGCCCGGGTGCCCATCCCCGACGCCCATGTGGAAGAGGCGCGCGCCGCCTACGAGCAGGCGGTCGCCGCCGCCGCGGGAAGGAGCTGACGCCCGATGTTCATGCGCCGCCGCCCCCTCGCCCGTCCTGTGGTCCGCCCCGCCGGAGCCCCGCTGCTGCGTGGTGCCCTCGTCGGCGGAGCCGCGTACGCCGCCGGCCGCAGCGCCGCGCGGAACGCACGCCGCGAGCAGGACCAGGAACAGGCCATCGCCGACCTCCAGTACCAGCAGCAGGCCCAGCAGCCGCCCCCGCAGGCGGCCCCCGCCCAGCCGCCCCCGCCTCCGCAGGCCCCGGCGGCGCCCCCGCCCGGCGGGCAGGCCGACGCCGGGGGCCTGACGGAACAGCTGGCCCGGCTCGGCGCACTCGCCCAGGAAGGACTGCTCACCCCCGAGGAGTTCGCCGCGGCGAAGGCCAAGCTCCTCGGGAACTGACCCCGAGGCGGACGGGCCCGGGCGGACGGGCCCGGGCCCGGTCGGCCTACCGGTGGGCAAGTCGGCCGGTCGGCCGAAGGCCGGCCGAGCGGTGATCCGCCGAAGCGGCGAGGCCGCGAACCGGTCAGCCGTCGCCCGCTATGCCCGTCGCCCGCTATGCCCGTCAGCCGTCAGCCGTCAGCCGTCAGCCGTCAGCCGTCAGCCGTCAGGCCGTGCGCAGCGCCGCGAGCGCGGCCAGCGCGCGGTCCGCGTGGGCGCTCATCCGCAGCTCGCTGCGGACGACCTCCTTGACCCGCTGGTCCTGGCCGATCACGAACGTGACCCGCTTCGTCGGCGCGAGCGAGAAGCCGCGCCGCACGCCGAAGCGCTCCCGTACGCCGCCCTCGGGATCGGAGAGCAGCGGATAGCCGAGCGAGTGCCGCTCGGTGAACTCCTTCTGCTTCTCGACCTCGTCGCCGCTGATGCCCACCGGCAGGGCGCCCGCCGCGCGGAACTCCGCGGCCAGGTCGCGGAAGTGGCAGGCCTCGGCGGTGCAGCCGGGCGTCATCGCCGCGGGGTAGAAGAAGAGGACGACCGGCCCCTCGGCGAGCAGCCCGGAGAGGGAGCGCGGGGCGCCGGTCTCATCCGGAAGGGTGAAGTCCTCGACGAGATCGCCGACGTTCATGGGGTCCGCCCCTTCGTCGGGCGCCCGGTCTCCCGGCGTCCGCCCGGTCCGCGCCCGCCGGCCACCCCGACGGACTACCCGAGAGTTCTACCGCAGGGTAGGAGCCGGCGTCACGCCGAGGCCGTCCCCGCCCCCGCCGGTGTCACCCCGCGCCCGCCGAGGCCCGCGGCGATCCGTGCGTCCAGGACCGTGAGCACGCGCTCGCCCCAGCGGAGGTTCTCCTCCTCCAGGAGCCGGCCCCGCATCAGCGTCAGATACGGTCCGACGCGCTCCGCCTCGCGCAGGTACGTCTCCTCGTCGCGGCCGCCGAGCAGCCACTCCCGCAGCCGCTCGTACCGGGCGAGCTTGTCCCGGGAGACCTCCATGTGCCGTGCCACGAAGCCCCGTACGGCCTCGGTGTCGCCGCCGTCGCACGCCTGCACCTGCACCATCAGCTCGTCGCGCACCGCCGTCGGCCGGGGCGCGGCCGAGGTGAAGGCGTCGAGGTCCCGCCGGCCCTCCGGGGTGAGGCTGAACATCCGCTTGTTCGGGCGCCTTTCCTGCTCGACCACGCGCGCGGAGATCAGTCCGGCCTCCGAGAGCCGGTCGAGCTCGCGGTAGAGCTGCTGGGGGGTGGCGGCCCAGAAATTGGCGACGGACACGTCGAAGATCTTGGCGAGGTCGTATCCGGATGCCTCGCCCTCCAGGAGAGCTGCGAGGACGGCGTGCTTGAGGGACATCAGGACACGCTAGCAGTCCGTTGAATAGGTTCCTCCGCACCTATTCAACGGCCGCAGGATCCACGGCCGCCCGGTCCTGCCTGGCACCCTGCCCCGCCCCTGCCTAGGCTGGATCACCACGACACCACGGGGGAGACGACCGGGGACCGGAGGAGCGAGCAGCGCCATGGAGACCGACGCGTACGTCTACACCAGCTACATCAGGACCACCCCGGACGACTTGTGGAAGGCGCTCACCGAGCCGGAACTGACCCGGCGCTACTGGGGCGTGGCCTTCGAGTCGGAGTGGACCCCCGGCGCGCCGATGGTCTGGGACGAGGGCGACCGCCGGACCGCCGACCCCGAGCAGGTCGTCGTCGAGGCCGTGCCGGGCCGCAGGCTCGCGTACACCTGGCACACCTTCACCCCCGAATGGGCGAGGGCCGTCGGTCTGGACGACGAGGTGTACGCGCGCCTCGCCCGCGAGCGCCGCTCCACCGTCGCCTTCACCGTCGAACCCTCCGGAGACACGGTCCGGCTGACGGTCACCCACGGCGGTCTGGAGCCGGACGGCATCATGCGGGGACTCGTCGGTGAGGGCTGGCCGGCGATCGTCTCCAGCCTGAAGTCCCTCCTGGAGACCGGCGAGGAGCTTCCGGAACCGCCCCGCTGACCCATTCGAGTCGTCTCGCGGACCTCTCGCCCGCCACGCCCGCGCCCTTGATCATCTTTTTGTCCTCTCGTCGGTTCTGATACTCCGGTCGGCGCCCGCGCGCCGGCCTCCCGACCGGCCGGCACCCGTCAGCCGGTCGGCACCGGTCCGCGACGAAAGGCGAGGGTGTCCGACGTGCCGTCACGCCGATACGTACAGGGGTGGGGAGCGCTCTCGCTCGCCGTCGGGGCCGTACTCGTCACCACCGCCGCCGGGCAGGCGCCCGTGCCCGGGCGCCCGGGCGTGGCCGCCGCCCGGGCGCCCGCCGTCGTCACGGTCGGCGTCTGCCCCGCCGCCGTCGGACTGTGCCGGCTGTACCCCACCACCGTGACCCTCGACGCCCGCGCCCCCGCGTCCGCCACCGTCGCCCTGCCCCGCGCCGCCATTGGCCCCGTCGACCTCGCCCTGCGCAGCCCCGGCCGGCTCACCGACGTCACCGTCACCGACCGGCGAGGACGCCGGATCGCCGGACGCGCCGGCGCCGACGGCACCCGCTGGACCAGCGAGGTCGCGCTGCCCGCCGGAAGCACGTACACCGCCCGGCTCGTCGTGGAGGAGCCGGGCGGCGACGCTCCGCGCCGGCGGACCGTGCGGCTCGCCGTGCGCACCGCGAAGGCCCCGGCGGGGGAGCGGCTCACCGTGGTCTTCGGCCCCGGGGACGGCCGCCGGGGCCGTACGTACGGGGTGGGCCAGCCGGTCACCGCGGAGCTCAGCCACCCCGTCCCGGCCGGCGATCCGTCCGCCCGGCGGACCGTGGAACACGCCCTGGAGGTGCGCAGCGAACCCCGGGCCGAGGGGGCCTGGCACTGGGTGGACGCCGACACCCTGCACTACCGGCCGCGCCTCTACTGGCCGTCCGGCGCCACCGTCCGCGTCCGCTCCGGACTCGACGGGGCCCGCGTCACCGACCGGCTCCACGGCGGCCCCTCACGGCCCCTCACCTTCGCCACCGGCGCCCGGGTGGAGGCCGTCACCGACGTCGCCGCCCACGAGATGCGGGTCTACCGCGACGGCCGCCTGCTCCGCGTCATCCCCGTCACCACCGGCAAGCGCGGCTTCCGCACCCGGGTCGGCACCAAGGTCGTCCTCGGCAAGGAGCCCCTGGTCCGGATGCGCGGCGACTCGATCGGCATCGCCCGCGGCAGCCGCGAGTTCTACGACCTCAAGGTGCGCTGGGCCACCCGGGTGACCTGGAGCGGCGAGTACCTGCACGCCGCCCCCTGGTCCCTGGACGCGCAGGGCAGCGCCGACGTGAGCCACGGCTGCACCGGCATGTCCCCCGAGGCCGCCCGCTGGTTCTACCGCACGGTCCGCGAGGGCGACCTCGTCCGGGTCGTCCACGGGTACGGCGCCCTGATGACGCCCTTCGACAACGGGTACGGCGACTGGAACCTCGGCTGGCCCGAGTGGCTGCGCGGCAGCGCCCTCGGCGCCCGCACGCCCGGCCACGCCGCCGGCCCGCTGCGCCCCGCGCTCTGAGGGGGCCTCAGCCCCCGGCGCCGCCCGGCGTCTTCGCCGGGCCGGCCCGGTCCCCGGCCGGGACGGGCTCGGGGGTACTCGGCACGGGCTCGCCGATCATCAGCCGGGGACGGCGCTGGAGTCCGGCGCCGACGAGTACCCCGAGGGCGATCGCGGCGACCGTGATCACCGTGCCGACCAGACTGTTCAGGCCGCCGTCGGTGTCCTTCTCGACGATGATCTCCGAGACGCTGGTGAGCCCGACCGCGCCCGGGACCAGGAGCCAGAAGCAGGGCAGGAAGACCACCTGGTCGGGGGTGCGGGAGCGCTTCTCGATCCAGGTCGCCATCGGCGGCAGGAGGGCCCCGGCGGCGAAGGCGCCGAAGGCCGCCCCGGCCAGCTCGGAGGCGGCCGACTGCACCAGCCGTTCCACCAGGAGCGCGCCGAGCAGCCAGCCGGTGACCCGGGGCGGGGCGGAGAAGTACAGCAGGAAGCCGAAGCCGAGCAGCAGTACCCCCACCCAGGGCGCCCATGCCCCGAGCGTCTCGGCCGCCTTCCCGCCGGAGGGGTGCGGCCGCATCAGCTCGGAGCCGACGAGGATGCCGAGCGAGAGGAGCAGCAGGACGGTCAGCGCGCCGGCCAGCCGGGAGAGCCCCGACAGGGCGGCCCCGGTGGCGAGTTCGATGGCGCCGAGGGTGAGCGCCGCGCCGGGCAGGAAGGCGATGAGCGGCGGGATGTAGAGGACGGCGGGGTTCTCGTGGAGGAGGGGGCCCGCCCAGCGCAGCGCGGCGGCGGTGACGAGGATCGCGGTGACCACCGGCAGGGCGGTACGGGCCGCGGGCAGCCGGTCGCCGAAGAGGCGCAGCAGACCGACGCCCGCGCCGAGCACCGCGTACCCGGCGACGGCGGGCACGGTCGCGTGCCGCATGGTGCCGAGCCCGACGGTCAGGAGCACGTACCCGAAGACGGTGGCGGCCGGGCTGAAGCGGTCCGGCCGCTCCCGGTTCTCCCGCAGTGCGCGCCTCGCCTCGCCGAACGGCACCTCCTCCGCGAGCATCCGGCCGACCAGCGCCTGGAGCGCCTCCACCTGGTCGAGCCGGAGGTCGGGCCCCTCGACCGGGGCGAAGTCGAGCTCGCCGCCGCGCCCGTCCGGCCCGCCGCCGACCCGGACGAACAGCCCGGTGGGGACGACGAAGCAGCGGGCCCTCGTGCCGTAGCGGGCGGCGATGTCGTGCAGCGTCCGCTCGACCTCCGAGCTGCGCTCGGCGGCCCGCAGCAGATCGGAGCCGAGCTCGCAGAGGAGCGAGGCGAGGTCCCGGAGCCGTTCCCGGTCGGCGGTGTCGTCCTCCGGCAGGGTGACCGTGCCGGCGCGCCGCCGGGGCCGCAGCGCTGCCGCGCGCCGCACGAGACCGCGCACATCGAATCGGGACAGAAGCCGCATTCGTGAACGTTAACAGGGGCGCGCGTGACGGGCCGGGCGGGAGGGCGACGGGGCGTCAGCCCCCGTTCCCGCCCGGCTCCGTGCCCGCTCGGTACCCGGGGGCCGAGCCCGGCTCCGTGCCCGCTCCGTGCCCGCTCCTCCGCCCCGTTTCGTCGAGAGCCGACCCGCCGTCAGTCGTTGACGGCTGTCAGGAGCACCACGCTGTCCTCCACCGCGGTCAGTCCGTGGCGCACCTTGGGGATCTCCCGCAGCTCGCCCGCGGACAGTTCGTGCGTCCGGTCGGGGCTGGTCAGTCGCACCCTGCCGGTCAGCACCTGGAGGCTGGCCGCCGGGGGAGCGTTGTGCTCGTCCAGGGCCGTGCCGGCCGTCAGCGCGATCACGGTCTGCCGCAGCACGCCGTCGTGCAGCACCAGATGGGCGCTGCGACCGTGCGGGGCGGTCCGGGCGGCGGCCAGGTGCTCGTCGGCGAGGGCGGTGAGGTCCAGGTTCATACCCCCCAGCCTCGCGGCTGCGCGCGAGGACGCAACTCGGAGCCGGCGCGCCGTCTACTCCGCCGGCAGCAGCGCCCCCGTGAGGTGGTCGTACGCCACGTGCGCGTGGAGGCGGACGCCGGTGACGAGGGTGTCGTCGTCGGCGTAGAAGCGCGGATGGTGGTTGGGGACGAGACCCCGTCCGCCCTCCTCCGGTACCGGCAGCCCGTCCGGGCCGAGCACCGTGTCCTGCACGCCGAGGATCAGGTACAGCCCGCCGAAGAGCCGGACGAACTCGGAGACGTCGTCGTACCCGAGGGTCTGCCCGGTCTCGGTGACGCGTTCCTCGCCGGCCACCCGCCGGAAGGTCGGCAGTCCGGCCGCCACCCACGGCCCGGTGTTGTGCACGGGCGGAACCGGCTGGAGGTACCGCACCTCGGCCCTGGCGCCGTACGCCGCGGCGGAGTGCTCGGCGAGCCGCCGGAGCCGCCGCCGCACGTCGTCCATGTCGGACTCCTTCGCGCAGCGGATGGTGCCCCAGAGCGTCACCGTCTGACCGATGATGTTGAACCGGCCGACGTCCTCGATGTGTCCGATGGTGACGGTGACCGGGTCGAAGGCGGACACCTGGCGGTACAGCTGCCCGATCCCGGTGAGCACCGCCCCGGCCGCCGGCATCGGGTCGACGCCCTGCCACGGCGTGGACCCGTGCACCTGCTCGCCGGTGATCGTGATCCCGACCATCACCGAGGCCCCGTACTGGTTGCCCACGCGGTAGCCCACGTGTCCCTTGGGGTGCGGCGTCACGTGCATCCCGAAGGCCATGGTCGGCACCGGGTCGGTGAAGGCGCCCGCGTCGACCATGGCGAGCGCCCCGCCGGTCTCGGTGACCGGCGGCCCCTCCTCGGCGGGCTGGAAGACGAAGAGGACCGTGCCCGGCAGCCGGTCGCGCACACCGGCGAGGACGGTCGCCGCGCCCATCAGCATCGCCGTGTGGCAGTCGTGGCCGCAGGCGTGCGAGACCGGGAACGGGCCGCCGGGGTACGTCTCGTCGACCACCGTCGAGGCGAAGTCGACCCCGCACAGGTCCTTCACCGGCAGCGCGTCCGTGTCCGCCCGCAGCGCGGCCACCCGGCCGTCGCCCCCGGCGGCGGTCCCGCGCAGCACGCCCACCACCCCGTGCCCGGCGATGCCGGTGCGGACCTCGTCGAGGCCCAGGCTCCGCAGATGACCGGCGACCAGGCGGGCCGTCTCCGCCTCCCGGTTGGACAGCTCCGGGTGCCGGTGCAGGTGCCGGCGCCAGTCGATCACCCGGGCGGAGACCTCCCCGGCCAGCCGGTCGAGCTCGCCGTGGACCGGATCGTCACTCATGGGGCGTCCTCTCCTGGATACGGGCGTGCGGGCGTGCGCGGGGGCGAGGAAGCGCGGAGGCGCCTCGGTCACCCCTCCGTGAGGTCGCGGAGCGCGAAGTCGTCGGGCAGCGGGGCCGAGAACGCGTCGAGGGCCGCGACCAGTTTCCTCTCCTCGTAGGTGAAGTGCGATTCGACGAGCGCGATCAGCCCGTCGAGCTCGCCGCTCAGCCTCCGCGCCGCCTCGGGGCCGAGCGGCTCGGCCGGCGCGGCGGGCAGGTCGTCCAGCAGGGCCTGGAGGCGCACCAGGAGCTCCTCCACCTGGACGTGGTCGTGGGCGAGTTCGTCGAGGACGGGGCGCAGCTCGGGGTGGGCCTCGGCGAGTGCCGGGAAGACGCCGTCGTCCTCCGCGGTGTGGTGGCGAGTGAGCGCGGTGCAGAAGGCGAGGCAGTGCGCCCGCAGTTCACGGGGGCGGTCGGCCCTGCCGGAGAGGTGGTCGTCGAGGCCGGAGCGGAGCGCGGCGAGCTCCTCGCGGAGCCAGAGGTGGACGTGGACGAGCTGGTTCCCGAACGCCGTCAGGCGGTCGGCCGGCTCGGAGGTGGTGGCCATCCGTGCATGATCGCACCGGTGGCCGACGGCGGGGCGGGATTCCGTGGGTCCGTCGGGACGACGGGGCGGGTACGACTCCGGGGCCGTACCCACGCGTGTGCGGGTACGGCCCCGGGGTGGCGCGGGCGGGGCGGGCGGGCGCGTCAGCCGGTGAAGACCTCGGCCAGGGACCAGATCGCGAGGCCCGCCATGCAGACGCCGCCGACGCGCTGGACCGTCTTGAGCGGCACCCGCTTGGCGATGAAGCGGCCGGCGACGAGGGCCAGGGCGGAGACCGAGGTCAGCGCCAGGAAGGAGCCGATCGCGGTCGACGCGGTGCCGTTGGTGGCGGCGAGGTTGGCGGTGGTGATCTGGGTCAGGTCGCCCCACTCGCTGATGAAGACGGCCATGAAGGCGGTGGAGAAGACCGGCCAGAAGCCGGTGACGGTCTTGCCGCCCGCGTCGTCCTCGTCGTCGTCGCCCCCGGCCCGCAGCAGGACGAACGCGCCGAAGCCGAACATCAGCGCGGAGACGAGTTTGACGATCCAGCCGGGGAGCAGCCCGAGGAGGCTGCCGGCGCCGACGGCGATGGCGACGTGCACCGCGAAGGCCGCGGAGGTGCCGAACCAGACGTACAGGGGACGCATGCGCGTGCCCATGGCGAGCGACGCGAACATCGTCTTGTCGGGAAGCTCGGCGAGGAAGATGAGCCCGAAGGCGGTGACGATCGCCAAGGGGTCGAGGTGCATACCGGCGCTCTCTGCTCGGTCCGGGCCCCATGGCTCCGCACGGCACCTCGGTGGGCGACGGGAGGACCACTCGGCCCGGCATGACGGACCACGCCCACGGAGGTGTGGACGTGGTGATGCCTGGCCGAAGGTCTCGCCCGTCCGCGTCGTACGCGGACCCGGTCACCGGGAACCCGGGGGTTCCAGTGTGTCGACGACCGGTTCGCAGGGCTACTCCCCTTCGCTGTCCACCAGTGTAACCGACGGGCCGGAAGGGGAGTAGACGGTGTCTACTCCCGCCTGGTAGACAGTGTCTATGTCTCACCCTTCACCTCAGGATCACCCTGACGCTCCGGTCGACGGTGACGGCGACGACGGCGGCCGCGGCGGGCTGCGCGAGCTGCTCGTCAGGACCGGTGTCGCCCTCGTCGACGCCGAGGGAGCCCAGGCCCTCACGCTCCGCGAGATCGCCCGCCGCGCGGGCGTCTCCCACGGAGCGCCCCGCCGCTGGTTCCCCACCCACCTCGACCTGCTCTCGGCCATCGCCCGCGAGGGCTTCGCCGAGCTCGCCGCCAGGATCGCCGAGGCCGAGCGGGAGGCCGACCGCACCGACGCCGGTCCCCGGGCGCGCGCCGAACTCCTCGCCCGCCGCTACCTCGCGTACGCCGCCGAGCGCCGCGGCATGTACGAGCTGATGTTCCGCCACGACCTGCTGGAGAGCGGCCGGCTGGGGCTGCGGGAGACGAGCCTGCCGCTGTTCGCCCGGCTGACCGCCCTCGTCGCCGAACTCCGCCCCGCAGCCGTCACCGGCGTCGACCCCGTCACCGCCGCCGGTGCGCTCTGGGCGAACCTCCACGGCCTCGCCCAGCTCCGCCACTGGGGCAGCCTCGCCCTCGCCACCGGCTCCGACGACCCCGAGACCCTCGTCCGCGCCACTCTCGACGCCCACCTCGGCCCGACGGATCCGGCCCGGTGAGCACCGCCCCGGCCACGCCCGTCCGCACGCCCGTCCGCACCCTCGTGTGCAGCGTCACCGGCGCCGCCGTCGTCGCCCTCGACGGCACCGTCCTGACGCTCGCCCAGCCCGCCCTCCAGCGCGACCTGCACGCCGGCGTCGCCGAGGTCCAGTGGACCGGCACCGGCTACCTCGTCGCCGTCGCGAGCCTCCTCGTGCTCGCCGGGCGGCTCGGCGACCGCCACGGCCACCACCGGGTCTTCGCCCTCGGAGCCCTCGGCTTCGCGGCCGCCTCCGCCGGGATCGCGCTCGCCCCCGGCATCGGAGCCGTCATCCTGCTCCGGGTCCTCCAGGGGGTCTGCGGGGCGCTGCTCCAGCCCGCCACCCTCGGCATGCTCCGCACCGCCTACCCGCCGGACCGGCTCACCGGCCCCATCGCGCTGCGCACCGGCGCCATCGGCCTCGCCGCCGCTGCCGGGCCCCTCCTCGGCGGCGCGCTGGTCTCCGCGTACGGCTGGCGCGCGGTCTTCCTCCTCGGCGTGCCCCCGACCCTCGCCGTCGGCCTCCTCGCCCTCACCGTCCGCGAGCCCCGCCGGACGAAGTCCGCACGCGCGCGTGCGGGCGGCGATCCGCTCGGCGCGCTGCTGCTCGCCGGGGCGCTCGGACTCCTCGTGCACGGGCTCGTCACGCTCCCGCACCCCGGCGCGGGCGGGCGGGCCGCCGTCACCCTCGCCGCCTCGGCGACCGCCGCGCTCGCCCTCGTACGCCACGAGCGGCGGGCCCCCGACCCGCTGCTGCCGCCCGCGCTGCTGCGGAGCCGGCCCGTGGCGGCCGGGCTCGCCGCGCTGCTCGCCGCCTCCGCCGCGCTCTCCGGAACCCTCTTCGTGACCACGTACTTCCTCCAGGAGACGCAGCGGCTCGACCCGCTCGACGCCGGGGTCCGCTTCCTGCCGCTCGCCGTCCTGATGGTGCTCGGCGCCGCGTTCTGCCCGCCGCTCCAGCGGCGGCTCGGGCCCCGGGGCGCGGCCCTCGCCGGGGGCGCCCTGCTCACCTCGGGAGTGCTGGTCCTGGCCCGCCTCGACGGTGGCGCGGGAGCCGTGGCGACCGGGACGGGCGCCGCGCTCCTGGGCGCGGGCTTCGTCACGCTGATGGTCACCGCGACCGCGGCGATCGTCCGCCACGCCCCCGAGGCGCACGCCGGGGTCGCCGGAGGGCTCCAGCAGACCGCCATGAACACCGGCCCGGCCGTCGGCGTCGCCCTCGCCGCCGCGCTCCTCGCCCTCGTGCCCGGCGGCGGCTTCGTCCCCGCGCACGGGGCCGCGCTGCCCGCCCTCGCGCTGCTCGCGGCGCTCACGCTGCCGGCCTCGCTCGCGCTCCCGTCGGCGGGCGGCGGGCGGAGCGGCGGGACACGCCAGCCCGGCGCCACACGCCGGTCCCGCCGCCCGATCTGCGTACGATCATGAAATGCACGCAGCTGGTCCCCGGCCCCGGCCCCGGCTCGCCCCCGAGACACGGACCCAGGTCACCCTCGGCCGCGCCCTGCCCGTCCTGGTCATGGCCCTGGTCGTCGTCGCGGACCTGATCACCCCGGACGCCGAGCGTCTCGACCGGCTCCTCATCACCGTGCCCGCGCTCGCCGCCGCCACCTGGAGCGTCCGCGGCACCATCGGCATCGGGCTCGTGGCCATGGCCCTGCGGGCGCTGCTCGTCGTCGGCCGGGGCGGACCCGCCGCCGCGGAACTCCTCGCCAGCGAGAGCATCATCCTCGGCGTCACCGCCGCCTCCGCCTGGGTCAGCGCGGTCCGCACCCGCCGCGAACGCGACCTCGCCGAGGTGACGGCCGTCGCCGACGTCGTCCAGCGGGTCGTCCTCCGCCCGCCCCCGCCCCGGCTCGGCCCCGTCGAACTCCACCTGCTGTACGTGGCCGCCGCGGCCAAGGCCCGCATCGGCGGCGACTTCTACGAGGCCGTCCAGATCCCCGGCGCCGTCCGCATCATGCTCGGAGACGTCCAGGGCAAGGGCCTCGGCGCCGTCGAGACGGCCTCCGTCCTCCTCGGCGCCTTCCGCTCCACCGCCTACGACGCCCCCGACCTGCCCGCGCTCGCCGACCGGCTCGACGAGGGCCTGGCCCGCTACGCCGCCTGGGACCCCGAGTCCGACGCAGCCGAACGCTTCGCCACCGTCGTCCTGGTCGAACTCCCCGACGGCGGCGACACCGCCCGCCTCCTCAACTGCGGCCACCCCGCCCCGCTCCTCCAGCACGGCACGGAGGTCGTCACCGTGGACGTCGCCGACCCCTCGCTGCCGCTCAACCTCGCGGGCCTCGCCGACTCCCGCCACCGGGTGGAAGAGTTCCCCTTCGGCCCCGGGGACCGGCTGCTGCTCTACACCGACGGCGTCAGCGAGACCCGCGACCGGGCAGGCGTCTTCTACCCCCTGGAGGAGCGCGCCCGCCAGTGGGCCGGCGCCCCCTCCGACCAGGTCCCCGAGCTCCTCCACCGGGACCTCGCCGCCTACGGCGACGGCGGTCTCGACGACGACGTCGCCGCGCTCCTCGTCGTCCGCACCGGAGGGCCGGCCGCGCCGGAGGACCCCCGCTGACAGCGGTGCGGGACGGTGCCGGACAGCCGGGCCGACCTGGCGGAACGACGTCATCCGCTCCCAAACGTCGACTGCGCGGCCACCTGGGTCGTTCCCGCCCCCTTGCGTGATCCGTGCGCCCTTCGTGCGCTCTGGCCGCTCCCTTCCCGATACGTGAGGCTTGCGTGGGTCCGTGTGTGACGGACCGTCACGTCCCAGTCGAGAGGAACGGGTGCACGTGCCCCAGCCCAACCCCACCACCGACGGCGCGTCCGAGGAGTTCCCGGGATTCCCCGGCATCGGCGCGGCCCTCACCCAGGCCGACACGGACCGTCTCGCCGACGACGGCCTGTGGGCCTCCGGCGGCACGGTCCACCCCGAGGCCGTCCGCCTCGGCCAGACCGTCGTCACCGCCCTCCTCGACGACGGGGCGCTTCCGGAAGGCACGCTCCCCGCCGCCCTGGCCGAACGCGTCACCCGGGTCCGCGGCCTGGCCCTGCCCGGCTACCACCGCATCGAGACCACCGACGGCCACCGTCTCTCCGCCTTCAGCCTGCGGCAGCTCGCCCCCGGCCCGCACCCCCTCGTCGTCCTCCCCTCCGGCTGGACCCCCTTCGGCTGGGGCCTCTTCCCCGGCGCGTACCTCTCCCTCGCCCTGCGCGGCTACCACGTCCTCGCCTACACCCCGCGCGGCCTCGGCATCCCCGGCCTGCCGACCACCTCCGAGGGGCACGTCGACGTCGCGGGCCCGTACGACGTCGCCGACGGCTCCACCGTGATCGACTTTGCCGTCGAGCGCTTCGCCCCCGCCGTCACCGGCTTCATGGGCGAGTCCTACGGCTCCGGCATCAGCCGGCTCGTCGCCGCCCACGACGAACGCGTCGCCGCCGTCGTCGCCCTCAGCACCTGGGGCAACCTCGCCACCAGCCTCTACGAGAACCGGACCCGGCACGTCGCCGCCGTGAAGGCGCTGATCGGCTTCACCGGCGGGCCCGTGGAGGAGAAGTTCGACGAGGAGAACCGGAGGATCCTCGACGACTTCCTGAACGACCGGAACCTCGACGCCGTCGTCGGCTGGGCCGAGCGCCGCTCCCCGGAGACGTACACCGACCTCACCGACGACCACGGCACGCCCACCTTCTGCTCGAACACCTGGCACGAGAGCCTCTTCGCGGTGAACCAGACCGTCGACGCCTTCGACCGCCTCCGGGTCCCCAAGCGGCTCAACCTCTGGATCGGCGACCACGCCGCCCCCGAGGGCGCCGGCCTCCTCGGTACCCGGCCGGGCGCCCCCGACCCCGTCCTCGACGAGGCGTACGCCTGGCTCGACCACCACCTCAAGGGCGAGCGCAACGGCGTGGAGGACTGGGACGAGGTCTGCGCCCAGGTGATGTTCACGTACGTCACCGAGCCCGTGGCCGACCCGGTCACCGGCCGGCCCACCGGCGCCCGGCGGATCGTCGAACCCGCGGTCAGGGAATCCCGCCCCACCTGGCGGGACGTCACCGTCGGCCGCGAGGTCCTCGCCCTCACCGGCGAGGGCGCGGGCGGCGCGGACGGCGGGCTCGTGCCCCTCGGCGAGGACGGGACGGGCGGGCCGGCGACCGGGTGGCGCCGCACCTTCCTCGCGGGCGTCGACACCGAGGCCACCGCGATGGGCGAGCCGCTCAGGACCGGCCAGGAGGAGTGGAGGGGCAACCCGAAGATCTACGACACCCGCAAGATCGACCGCCGCCACGCCCTCGCCTGGACCACCGAACCCCTCGTGGCGGCCGACGGCGGGCCCGTCGGCCGGCGCGTCCGCGGCGTCCCGCGGCTGCGCCTGAGCGTCCGCTCCACCGTCACCACGGCCTGCCTCGTCGCCCACCTCTTCGACGTCGCCGAGGACGGCACGGCCCGGATCGTCACCCACGAGCCGCTCAACGCCTACGACCTGACGCCCGACCGGGACACCACCGTCACCTGGCGCCTGCAGGCCGCCGCGTACGACGTCCCGGCGGGCCACCGGCTGATGCTCGTCGTCGACAGCAAGGACCCGCTGTACGGCGACGCCTCCGTCACCTGGACGCAGACCGAGATCGGTTCGCCGCCCGAGGCCGCGTCGTTCCTGGAACTGCCGCTCGGCTGAGCGGCCGGGCGGTGCCGGTCAGAGGCGGTACGCCGGGATGTGGGCCGCCGCCCAGTCGGCCAGCTCGCGGGAGCAGGCGGCGACCGACTCGCGCCAGGTGCGGTCGGCGCCGGCGCCCGCCTCGTCGCTGACGTGCTTCACCATCCGCAGCGGCACCCCGGCGAGCTCCGCGGCGGCGGCCAGGGCGTACCCCTCCATGTCGACCAGCGGGGCCCGCTCGGCCAGCCGGGCGCGGGAGGCCTCGTCGGAGATGAACGCGTCCCCGGTGGCGAGCACCACGTCCCCGCCGTCGGGGAGGGAGATCGGCGCCCCGAACGTCTCGCCCGTCGTCAGCCGCGCGAGGGCCTCGCCGTCGAGGTCGTGCTGGACGACGGTGCCGACGACGTGCGTGCCCGTCCAGCCGGCGCGCAGCGCGCCGGCGGTGCCGAGGTTGACGACGCCCGTGGGGCGCGGGCCCCGGGCCAGGGCGGTGGCGAGGGCGGTCGCGGCGTTCACCTTGCCTATGCCGGTGAGGAGCACGGGCAGCGACGTGTCCAGGAACTGCGCCTCCTCCTTGACGGCGAGGACGAGCAGCGGGCGGTCGGGGGTGATGTCTCCCAGGAGTTCCATGGCCCCCACGCTAGAACGCCCGCCCCGGGGCAGTACAGCCGAGGGTCGGTCCAGGCGGGGTCAGCCGAGTGCGGTGCCGCGCTCGGCCAGGGCCTCGGCGAGTACCCGCAGGGCCTTCGGGCCCACTCCGTGCAGAGCGGCGAGCTCGGCGGCCGGCACCCCGGCCAGCCGGTCGAGCCCGGTGTACCCGGCGGCGACGAGCGCACGGGTCGCGGGCGCGCCGATACCGCGCGGGAAGTCGGTCTCGGGACGGTCGGATCCGGTCGGGGCCATGGCCCGATCCTGCCACGGGCGGGCCTGCCGCGCGCCGCTCCCCGGCTCGGCGCCGACGGGGCGGGGCGCGGTGCGGACGGGGCGGGGCGCTGTGCGGACGGGGCCGGAGCGGTTCAGACGGGGAGGAGGCGGGCGATGAGCTCGCCGAGCTGGCGGGCGTTGCGGCAGGAGCGCATGTCCACGAGCTGCGCGTAGAGCGGGGCCACCGAGTCGCCGGTGCCCCACAGGGCGGGCTGTTCGGGGTTGAGCCAATGGACCCTGCGGGCCCGCTCCGCGATCAGTCGCAGCGCCTCGGGGCGGGGGTCGGCGTTGTTGGTGCGGGCGTCGCCGAGGACGAAGACGACGGTGCGGGGGCCGACGGCGTCCGCGTACCGCTCGGCGAACTCGTCGAGTGCCGTCCCGTAGTCGCTCTGCCCGTGCCAGCCGGTCAGCCGGGCCCCCGCGAGGATCCGCTCGCCGAGCCCGGCGGGATCCGCCGCGCCCGGGGACAGCAGCCCCGTCACCTCGTCGCACCGGTTGACGAAGGCGAACACCCGCACCCGGCTGAACTGGTCGTGCAGCGCCTGCACCAGGACCATCGTGAACTGCGCGAAACCCGCCACCGAACCGGACACGTCGCACAGCAGCACCAGCTCCGGCCGGCCCGGCCGGCGCCGGCGCAGCACCGGCCGCACCGGCACGCCGCCCGTCGACAGCGAGCCCCGCAGGGTCCGGCGCAGATCGATCCCGCCGCGCGCGGCCCGCCGCCGCCGGGCCGCGAGCCGGGTCGCCAGCTTCCGAGCCAGCGGCCGTACCGTGCGCCGCAGCTCCTCCAGCTGCTCCCGTCCGGCCAGCAGGAAGTCCACCCGGTCCGCCGTCACGGCCACCGCCCGCCGGGCCACCTCGTCGCGGCCCCGCAGCTCGGCGACCCGCCGCCGCGCCTCGGTCCGCACCCGCTCGCGGAAGCCCTCGACGGCCCGCCGGATCTCGTCGTCGAGCAGCCGGTCGGTGAAGTCCGGCTCCCGCCCGGCCGCCGTGCGCGCGGCCCGCACCCGGGCCAGGAGCGTCTCGGGGCGGAGCCGGGAGAGCGTCTGGTACGAGGACCAGCCGTCCGTCCCGGGGCCGGAGCCGTACCCGCCGAAGCCGGCGACCGCCTCCGCCGCCAGCCGGTCCAGGAGCGCCGTGTCACCGGCGGCGAGCGCCTCGGCGATCCGGGCGCGCAGCGCGGCCAGGGCGGCGGCGTCACCTGCCCCACCGGTCCCGCCCGCCTCGACGCCGTGCCGGCCGGGGACGGTGACGACGGCGGGGAAGTACAGGTCGAAGACCCGGTCGAAGACCGGACGCTGCCGTTCCCCGTGCAGCAGGGTCGCGGCGAGCGCCTCCCGCATCCGCTCCCGGTCGGCGAACCCGACGGCTTCGAGCGCGAGCCCGGCGTCGACGGTCTCACCGGTCCCGATGCCGAAGCCGTGGTCGCGCAGCGCCGCCACCAGCCCGGTGAGACGCGCGACCGGCCCGGTCACCGACGCGGTGCCGTCGCCGCTCACACCGCGTCCAGGTCGAGCTGGGCCCCGGCCCGCACGATGTCGTCCTGGTGCTTGAGCAGCACGCCGAGGGTCTCCCGGACCACCCGCTCGTCCAGCCGGTCCGCGCCCAGCGCGAGCAGCGTCCGCGCCCAGTCGACCGTCTCCGACACGGACGGCACCTTGCGCAGGTCCATCGCGCGCAGCGCCCCCACGACCCGGACCACCGAGGCCGCGAGGGCCGCGTCGAGGCCGGGCACCTTGAGCGTCACGATCCGGCGCTCCAGCTCCTCCTCGGGGAAGCCGATGTGCAGGAAGAGGCAGCGCCGGCGCAGCGCCTCGGTCAGCTCGCGCGCGGCGTTGGAGGTGAGGACCGTGAAGGGGCGCCGGGCGGCGGTGATCGTGCCCAGCTCGGGCACGGTGACCTGGAAGTCGCCGAGGACCTCCAGGAGCAGGCCCTCGATCTCGACGTCGGCCTTGTCGGTCTCGTCGACGAGCAGCACGGTCGGCTCCTCGGAGCGGATCGCGGTCAGCAGCGGCCGGGGGAGGAGGAACTCCTCGCTGAAGATGTCGGTGCGGGCCTCGTCCCAGGACTCGCCGCGCCCCGCGGTGATCCGCAGCAGCTGCTTGGCGTGGTTCCACTCGTACAGCGCGC
Source organism: Streptomyces sp. NPDC047974 (assembly GCF_040653375.1). NCBI lineage: Bacteria > Bacillati > Actinomycetota > Actinomycetes > Kitasatosporales > Streptomycetaceae > Streptomyces > Streptomyces sp. NPDC047974. Next base: position 532,278 of record NZ_JBEZNU010000001.1, on the reverse strand, counting down.
GGGCCTCGTCGACGCCCTCGTAGCACTGGAGCCGCACGAGCCGGGCGTCGGCCGCCTCGGCGACGGCCTTGGCCAGCTGCGTCTTGCCGACGCCCGCGGGGCCCTCGACCAGGAGCGGCTTGCCGAGGCGGTCGGCGAGGAAGACGGTGGTGGCGATGGCGGGGGAGGCCAGGTAGCCGGTGGCCGCGAGCCGTTCCGTGACCTCGTCGACGGAGTCGAAGAACCCGTTCGTCATGGCTGTCCCCCCGGGGAGCGAAGATTCGTACTGGCCGGTAGCCTCTGGCTGTACTTGATCAGATCCCGCACCACCGCACAACCGTTCCCGCGCCGGCCCGCGCCGCGCGCGGAACGCCGCCCGCTGGTGCAATGGGGGTGTGCGGGCGCCCGCCGCCCGCCCGGTGGCCGCACGGCGGTGGAGGTGTCGTGGCGGAACGAGAAGAGGCGCCCACCCCGGCCCGCGAGGGGCCGCGGCCCCTCGCGGAGGTCCTGCAAGCCGCGATCGGCTCCATCGGGACCACGCTGGACGAGGCCACCACCCGCCACGAACTCGCCGTCTTCCTCACCCGCCACCCCGGCGGAACCGCCGTCGTCACCCTGACCACCGACGCCGACCGGAAGGCCGCCCCCGGGTCCGAGGCCCCGGGCGACGCGGGCGAGGGCGCCCAGGGCGCGGGCGCTCAGGGTGAGGGCACCGCCCACACCCTCTCCGCCCCGCTCGCCGTGGACCGGGAGCGTGCGCTCGGCACGGTCACCCTGGCCCGGCCCGCGCCGCCGTACACCGAGGACGACCGGGTCGTCGTGGAGCAGGCGGCGCGGCTCGCCGCCCGGCACATCCGGCATGCCCGGCGGCTCGCCGCCACCGAGTCCGTCGCCCTCCACCTCCAGCGGGCGCTCGTCGCCGAACCGGGCCGGCCGCACCCCAACCTGGAGATCTCCGGCCGCTACCTGCCCGCGGGCCCGCGCACCCTGGTCGGCGGCGACTGGTTCGAGACGGTACGGCTCCACTTCGGCCGCAGCCTCCTCGTCGTCGGCGACGTCATGGGCCACGGCCTCGACGCCGCCGTCGACATGAACGCCTACCGCTCCGCCCTCCGGGAGGTCGCCTCCACCGACCTCCCGCCCCACCGGGTGCTGCGCCACCTGGACGCGGTGGTCGCGGAGGACGGCGCCCGCCGCCCCGCCACCTGTCTGCTGGTCCGCGTCGACCCCGGTCGCGGCACCGCCACCTTCGCCAGCGCCGGCCACCTCCCGCCCGCGGTCTTCGGCCGGGACGGCTCCGCCGAACTCGTCGACCTTCCCGTCGGCCCGCCGCTCGGCACCGGCGTCGGCGGCTACGAACCCGCCACCCGGCCGCTCGGCGCGGGCGACACCCTGCTCCTCTTCACCGACGGCCTGGTCGAACGGCGCGGCGAGGACATCGACGTCTCGCTGGCCCGGCTGGCCGGACTGCGCCTGCCGCCGGACCCCGGGCCCGAAGGGGTCGTCGAGGAGGTCCTCCGCCGGCTCGACGCGCGCCACGCCGAGGACGACGTCGCCGTCCTCGCCGCCCGGGTCCGCGCCCGTCCGGCGAGCCGGCCCGAGGGCGGTGACGGAGCGCTCCCCGGACCCCACCCACCGTGGTGACAAACCGTCACATCGCCCTCTTCCGCCGTCCGTTTCCGGTCTCGACGGGATTCTTTCGCCAGGACGCTTGTGCCGGGCCCCGGAGCCCGGCACGCTCCTCGTATGAACACGGCCAGGCATGCCAGTGAACGTCTGATGAGCTGGCCCTCGCTGACCCGTGGCCGTACGCACTGCGGTGCGGAACTCGGCCTCGGGACGGCGACGGAGGAGATCGTCCATTTCCACGGCGAGCACGAGGCCGACGTCCACCTCACCCGGGCGATGGTCGCCCGGCTGCGCCCCGCCCTCCAGAACTCGACCGCGGTACGGCTCCGGGCCGGCTCCGGCTGGGTGACGGTGCGGCTCGACGCCGGCTCCGACATCGACCTGCTGGCCACCCTGGTCAGCGCCGCCCTCCAGGCGACCGCGGCTCCCGACGCGGCCCCCGACCGCTGTACCCGCGCCCGCCCGGTCCTCGCGCAGCGCTGACCGGACGGACGCGTGCCGGGCGTCAGGCGCGAGCGCCTGCGCCCGGCTCCCGGCCGGGAACCGGGAAGAGCATGCAGGTGCTGGTGGCGTGCGCGAGGAGGCGGTCCTCCTCGTCGTACAGGCCGGCCTCCGCGAGGGCGGTGCGCCGCCCCTGGGAGAGGACCGTGCCGACGGCCCGCACCGTGCCCGTGTCCATCGTGATCGGCCGCAGGAAGCGGGTCTGCAGGTCGAGCGAGGTGTACGCGGTCCCCAGCGGCAGCGTGGTGTGCACCGCGCACCCGGCCGCCGAGTCGAGGAGCGTGGCGTAGACGCCGCCGTGCACGCTGCCGATCGGGTTGTAGTGCTCCTCGCCGGGCTCCAGGACGAAGACCGCCCGCCCGTGCTCGGCCTCCGCCAGGGAGAAGCCGAGCAGCGCCGCGATCGGCGGTCCCGGCAGCCGGCCCGCGATCATCTCGCGCAGGAAGTCGAGCCCGGCCATCGAGGCCGCCGCCCGCGCCGTGGCCCCGGCGTCCTCCCACTCGACCGTCCGTGACCGCCCCATGACCACTCCGCTCCGTCGTCCCCGTCGATCCCCGCCGGCGTTCCGGCAGCTGACTCTGTCCATCGAAGCTAGCCCTGACGTCGGCTGACTGTCAACGACAGAGCCAGGTGGCTACAGTGGGACGATGAAGTGGCTGGAGATCGACACCGAGAACTGCTCGGTCCGCCGCACCCTGGACCTGGTGGGCGAGAAGTGGAGCCTGCTCATCCTGCGTGACGCCTTCAACGGCGTCCGCCGGTACGACGACTTCCGCCGCCACATCGGCCTCTCCGAGGCCGTCCTCGCCGACCGGCTCCGCAAGCTCGTCGCCGCCGGAGTCCTCAGCAGCGTGCCCTACCGGGAACCGGGCACCCGCACCCGCCACGAGTACCGGCTCACCCCCAAGGGCGTCGACCTCTGGCCCGTCATGCTCGCCCTCAAGCAGTGGGGCGACACCCACACCGGCGACCCCGAGGGCCCCGTCCTGGACATCCGCCACACGGCCTGCGGCTCCCCCGTCCGGGTCGTCGTTCAGTGCGCCGGCGAGGACGCCGAGGTCCTCACCGCCCGCGAGGTCACCGCCACCCCCGGCCCCGCCGCCCGCCGCCTCCCCTGAGCGGACCCGCACCCACCCGTTCGGCCGCATCGCTGCGGGACCCGGCCCTCGGGCGGGTACCGCACCTGACATGCCCCCCACCCCGGAGACGCCGAGCGACCCGCCGCCGCCCGAACACACCCCCTGGTTCCAGCGGTCGCGCGTCCGCCTGGCCGAGTCGCACGCGGGGCTGATCTGGAACCGGGGCCGCGCGGTGGAACTCATGCACCGCGCCATGGGATTCGCCGCCCTCAGCCTCCTCACCCTCGTCCCCCTCCTCATCGTCGTCGCCGCCGCCGACCTCTCCCGCGGCCAGGGCTTCGCCCGCTGGCTCATCCAGGGCCTCGGCGTCACCGAGGTCTCCGAGGAGGAGGTCGAGCAGCTCTTCGGCCAGCCCGGCCAGGCGCTCCAGCGCACCACCGCCTTCGGTCTCGCCGCCCTCGCCGCCTTCGGCGTCACCTTCGGCTCCGCCGTCCAGACCGGGTACGAGCGCGTCTGGGACCTCCCGACCGCCCGCTGGCACACCATGTGGCGCCACGTCGTCTGGCTCGCCGTCCTCGTCGCCGCCCTCCTCCTCTTCGTCGCCTTCCCCGCCCCCGAACACGCCCCCGCGGGCGTCACGGTCCTCGTCGCCCTCGGCGACCTCCTCGGCACCTTCCTCTTCTTCTGGTGGTCCCAGCGCTTCCTCCTCTGCGGCCGCCTCCGCTGGCGGGCCCTGCTCCCCGGCGCCGTGCTCACCGCCCTCGGCCTCCTCGGGCTGCGGATCTTCTCCCAGCTGGTCTTCTCCCCGCTGATCGCCTCCAACGCCGTCACCTACGGCCAGTTCGGCACCGTCCTCGTCCTGCAGTCCTGGCTCGTCGGCGTCGGCTTCGTCGTCTACGGCGGCGCCCTCGTCGGCCGCCTCGTCCACGAGATCCTCGTCCGCCGCCGCCTCACCCGGCCGGACCCCCGCTGACCGCCTCACTGGTCCCGTCGGCGCACCACCACCACCGTCACCAGGATCGAGGCCACGGCCCAGGCGCCGTACACCAGCCACGCCCCGCCCGTCGTCCACGGGTACGGCCCCACCGCGCCGTCCCCGGCCAGCCGGTGCCACGCCCGGAACGGCGTCGTGTGCGCGAGCACCGCCGTCGGCCGCCGCTCCTCGCTCAGCACCATCGGCAGCACGAGCAGCAGCACCACCGCACCGACCACGGCCGCCGCCCCGCGCCGCAGCAGCGCCCCCAGCGCCATCCCGGCCAGCGCGCTCACCGGAGCGAGCAGCGCCGACGCCACCACGAGCCGCACCGCCCCCGGATGGTCCGGCGACACCCCGGCACCGCGCAGCGACAGCACCGCCTGCGTGGCCCAGAACGAGCCGCCCGCGACCACCGCCCCGAACCCGGTGTACACCCCGGCGAGGACCAGCGCCCGCGCCGAGACCAGCGCCCCGCGCGCCGGCACCGCCGCGAACGTCGTCCGCACCTGCCCGCTGCCGTACTCGCCGACCACCGCCACCGCGCCCATCGCCGCGCACCACAGCACCAGCACCGTCGCCGCGTTCCCCGTGAACGCGTCCCCGAGCGCCATGCCGTCCGTCACGAACGCCGCCCGCGCCGCCTCGTCGTACGCGTGCCAGTACCGCCAGTGGTCCCACGCCGCGCCCACGTTGAAGGCGGCCACCGCCAGCGTGCCGAGCAGCAGCGACCAGCCCGTCGAACGCAGCGACCACAGCTTCAGCCACTCCGAGGCCACCAGGTCCCGGAACCTCGCCCGCGGCTCCACCACCGAAGCGATCAGTGTCGTCATCGCGCATCCCCCGCCGTGTAGTCGGCGCTCTCCGCCGTCAGCTCCATGAACGCCTCCTCCAGGGAGGCCCTGCGGGCCGTCAGCCCGTCGAGCACCACCCCGTGCCCGGCCGCCAGCTCGCCGATCCGGGCCGCGCTCAGCCCCGTCACCGTCAGCCGGCCCTCCTCCGCGACCACCTCCGCGCCCGCGGCGAGCAGCAGCGGCGTCAGCACCCCGGGGGACGGAGTCCCCACCGCCACGCTCGGCCGCGCGCCGCGCGCCGCGAACTCCGCCAGGCTCTCCTCGGCGATCAGCCGGCCCCGGCCGACCACCACCAGGTCGTCGGCGGTGTGCTCCATCTCGCTCATCAGATGGCTGGAGACGAAGACCGTCCGGCCCTCCGCCGCGAGCCGCCGGAACAGCCCCCGCACCCAGCGGACGCCCTCCGGGTCGAGCCCGTTCAACGGCTCGTCGAAGAGCAGCACCGGCGGATCGCCCAGCAACGCGCCCGCGATGCCGAGCCGCTGCCGCATCCCCAGCGAGAAGCCGCCGGTCCGCCGCCGCGCCGCACCGGCCAGACCGACCTCCGCCAGCACCGCGTCGACCCGCGCGAGCGGGATCCGGTTGCTCCGCGCGAGGGCCGCGAGATGCGCCCGGGCCGTCCGCCCGCCGTGCACGTCCGAGGCGTCGAGGAGCGCGCCCACGTGCCGCAGCCCGCGCGGCCGGTCCGCGAACCGCAGGCCCCCGACCGTCACCTCCCCGCTCGTCGGCGCGTGCAGCCCGAGGACCATCCGCAGGGTGGTGCTCTTCCCCGCGCCGTTGGGCCCGAGGAAGCCGGTGACCCGGCCCGGCCGCACGGTGAAGGTCAGCCCGTCGACCGCGGTGGTGGCGCCGTAGCGCTTCGTGAGTTCCCTTGCTTCGATCATGTCCACCACGGTGCCGAACGGACCCGCACCCGGGCATCCGACCAGGACGGACAGCGACGTGACCCGCCGTCATCCCCGGTCGTACGACCAGGGGTCGATGCCCCGGCCCGGCGCCGCGCTCTACGATCACCGGATGTCAGCGACCGCGCCAGCGCCCCTCCGTACACGGGTCACCCCCGGCTGGTGGGCCGCGCTCGCCTGGCTCGCCGGGCTCCTCTTCACCGTGCTCCTCCGGCTGCGGCTGCCCGGCCAGCAGGAGGCCGACGTCCTCGCCGGCGTCGTCTTCCTCCGCTGGGACGGGCTCACGGCGCTCGGCCTCGCCACCGCCCTCGCCCTGCGCGGCAGCGCGCTCCTCGAACGCCGGCCCACCGCCGCCCTCGGCCACCTCCTGGCCGCCGCGGTCCTCGGCTCCACGCCGCTGGGCGTCACCGCCATCCCGCTCGCCCAGTACGTCGCCGTCGACGTGGCCCTCTACGTGATCGCCGACCGGCGGCCCGCGAAGGAGTCCGAACGGGCCCTCGTCCTCGCGGCCGGCGTCGTCCTCGGCCACCTCGCCGTCCGGGCCCTCGCCGGCTGGACCGCGGGCACCACCACGGCCCTCGCCGTGGTCGCCACCGCCGGTGCCGTCTGGCTCCTCGGCCGCTCGGCGCGCCAGACCCGGCTGCACGCCGAGGAGACCCGCGGCCGCTCCGCCGCACAGGCCGTCACCGCCGAACGGCTCCGGATCGCGCGGGAGATGCACGACACCGTCGCCCACAGCATCGGCATCGTCGCCCTCCAGGCGGGAGCCGCCCGCCTCGTCATCGACAAGCGCCCCGAACTGGCCCGCGACGCGCTCGACGAGATCGAGGCCGCCAGCCGGGAGACCCTCGCGGGCCTGCGCCGCATGCTCGGCGCCCTGCGCGGCGCCGACGCGCCCGGCACGGCCGGCGACCCCGCGCTCCCCGAGCTGCCCGGGCTCGCCGCGCTCGACCGGCTCGCCGAGACCACCGGCGCCGCCGGGGTGCGCGTCACCGTCCGCCGCGTCGGCGCCCCGCGGCGCCTGCCGCCCGACGTCGACCTCTCCGCCTTCCGGGTCCTCCAGGAGTCCGTCACCAACGTGGTCCGCCACTCCGGCGCCGACCACTGCACCGTCACCGTCGACCACCGCGACCCCGGGGTCCTCGCCCTCACCGTCGAGAACCCCGCCGCCGCCCCCGGCCGGCGGCGCGCGCCGACCGGCGGCGGCTCCGGCTACGGCCTCGTCGGCATGCGCGAGCGCGTCGGACTGCTCCACGGCCAGTTCACCGCGGGGCCCCGCCCCGGCGGAGGCTTCCGGGTCACCGCCCACCTGCCCGTCCCACCAGGAGACGCCCCCGCATGAGCGACACCACCGCCCCCGCCCCGCGCCCGGTCCGGGTCGTCCTCGCCGACGACCAGCCGCTGGTGCGCACCGCCCTGCGCATGGTCATGGCGGAGACCGAGGACCTGCGCGTCGCCGGCGAGGCGTCCGACGGCGCCGAGGCCGTGCGGCTCGTCGAGGAGACCGGCGCCGACGTCGTCGTCATGGACCTGCGCATGCCCGGCACCGACGGGATCGAGGCGACCCGGAGGATCACCGCCGGCCGGTCCGGCGCCCGCGTCGTCGTCCTGACGACCTTCGACGACGACGACCACGTCTACGGCGCGCTGCACGCCGGCGCGTCCGGCTTCCTCGTCAAGGACATGGCGATGGACGACATCCTCGCCGCCGTCCGCGTCGTCGCCTCCGGCGACGCCCTCATCGCCCCCGCCGTCACGGGACGGCTCATCAGGGAGTTCACCCGCCGCCCCCGCGACGGCCGGGCCGCCGCGCCGGACGGGCCGACCCCCGCCGCCCGGCACGTCGCCGGACGCACCACGGAACGCGAGCGGGAGGTCCTCACCCTCGTCGGCCGGGGCCTGCCGAACGCGGAGATAGCCGAGGAGCTCCACATCACCCTCGCCACGGTGAAGACCTACGTCACCCGGCTCCTCGCCAAACTCGACGCCCGCGACCGGGTCCACCTCGTGATCCTCGCCTACGAGGCCGGCCTCGTCGCCACCGGGGACTCCGTGCCCCCGGGGCGAGTTGACGGATGACCGGGCCCGTCGCCCCGCGCGCCGTGGTCCGGGACCCATCGGCGGCGGGGCGGCCGTAACTCTTTTCCGTCCCGGCAGTTGACCAGGGCATGAAGAAGCGCAGCATGCTCGCCATCGCCTCCCTCGCCGCAGGCGTCGTCACCGCCCTCGTCAGCCCGCCGCCGCAGGCCAGCGCGGCGGAGAGCCCGCTCGGCGGGGCCACCGGACTCCTCCAGGAGGACGGCGCCGGGGCCGTGCTCCACGAGACCGTCACGACCGTGGAGGGCGCCGTCGCCGACGGCGCGGGGAAGGGCCTCGGCTGAGCCTCGCCCACCGTCTCCGGTGCCCCGCGTCCCTGTCGGCGCGGGGCACCGGTGCGTCGTGACCCGCCGGGCGGCGGCCCGGGCGCGCGCGGTGCGCGGGTAATGACAGGATGTCCCCATGAGCAACAACGTTTTCTTCGACATCACCATCAACGACGAGCCGGCCGGCCGGATCGTCTTCACCCTGTTCGACGAGGTCGTCCCGCAGACCGCGCGGAACTTCCGCGAGCTCGCCACCGGCCAGAACGGCTTCGGCTACGAGGGCTCCGGCTTCCACCGCGTCATCCCCGCCTTCATGCTCCAGGGCGGTGACTTCACCAACCACAACGGCACCGGCGGCAAGAGCATCTACGGCGCGAAGTTCGAGGACGAGAACTTCAAGCTGAAGCACGACCGCCCGTTCCTGCTCTCGATGGCGAACGCGGGCAAGAACACCAACGGTTCGCAGTTCTTCATCACCACGATCGTCACCGACTGGCTCGACGGCAAGCACGTCGTCTTCGGCGAGGTCGTCGAGGGCCAGGACCTGGTCAAGAAGATCGAGGCCCTGGGCTCCGCCTCCGGCGCCACCAAGGCCGCCATCAAGATCGCCAAGTCCGGCGTCGTCGAGGGCTGACCCGCCCCCGCGCGGTTCCTCACGGACCGGAACGCCACGGTGCGGGCGGGGTGACGTCGCCACGACGACACCCCGCCCCGCCCGGGTCCTCCGGGCGCCTCAGTCGCCCTCGCCGTACCGGCGCTCGAACTTCGCGATCCGGCCCTCCGTGTCGACCGTCCGCGCCTTCCCCGTGAAGAACGGGTGGCTCTCCGAGGAGATCTCGACGTCGATCACCGGATAGGTGTTGCCGTCGTCCCACTCGATGGTCCGCTCGCTCGTCGCCGTCGACCGCGTCAGGAACGCGTACCCCGCCGAGCGGTCGCGGAAGACCACCGGCCGGTAGTCGGGCTGCTTGTCCTGCTGCACGGGACCTCCTCGCCTCGGGCGGCCGACGCGCGCCCACCCGGTTCTCGTCCGGCCCGGACGGCCGGACCCTCCCCAGCCTCGCCGCGCCCGCCCCCGCCGACCAGCGCCGCTGACCCGACCGGGTGAGACGCCTCGGTACGCGCCCTAGCCGCCGTGCCGCCGCCAGCGGGACGCGAGCAGCAGGGCGATGTCGTCGGGGCGGTCCGAGGAGCGCACCGCCTCGTGCATCAGGCGGTCCGCCGCCTCCGCCAGCGGCAGCGAGCCCGTCGACGCCAGGATCCGGCGCAGCCGCTCCACGCCCTCGTCGATGTCCGCGCCCGGACGCTCCACCAGGCCGTCCGTGAAGAGCGCCAGGACCGCACCCTCCTCAAGGCGCAACCGGGTCACCGGGTAGGCCGCGCGGCCGTCCACCCCGAGGACCACCCCGCCGGCGATGTCCAGCAGCTCCGCCGCGCCGTCCGGCCGCCGCAGCAGCGGCTGCGGATGCCCCGCCCGCACCGCCTGCACGTCGCCCGTCCTCGCGTTCAGCAGGACGTAGCAGGCGCTGGCGAACTGGCCGGGGTCCAGGTCGATCAGCAGCCGGTTGGTGCCGCGCACGACCTCCTGCGGGGGCAGGCCGCTCAGCGCGAAGGCCCGCACCGCGCTGCGCAGCTGACCCATCGTCGCCGCCGCCGCGACCCCGTGCCCCTGCACGTCGCCGATGACCAGCGCCAGTTCGCCGCCGGCCGTCTCCACCACGTCGTACCAGTCCCCGCCGACGTCCATGCCCTGCGTCCCCGGCAGATAGCGGCCCACCGTCTCCATGCCCTCGCGGACCGGCAGCCGGTGCGGCAGCAGCGCGTCCTGGAGGCCCCGCGCCACGGCGGCCTCGGTGTCGTACCGCTGCGCCCGCTCCAGCGCCTGGGCGATCAGCCCGGCCAGCGCCGTGAGCACCGCCCGCTCCTCCGGCCCGAAGTCGCGCGGCCGGTCGAAGCCGAGGATGCACGAGCCCACCGGCCGGCCCGAGGCGATCAGCGGCAGGAACGCCCGCGCGCCCGACTCCGCGTCCAGCGGCAGCTCCGGATAGGCCCGGTGCAGCATCTGCATCGACTCGAAGAACATCGCCCGCCCGGACGTCAGCACGTCCACGCCCGGCACGCGGGCGTCGAGCGCCACCCCGTCGAAGGGGTCGAGGAAGCCCGGCGGGAAACCCGTCTCCCACGCCAGGTACATCCGCCGCTCGCTCAGCAGGTAGATCGCCAGCTGCCGGCCGCCGAAGGCCGGCAGCAGCTCCTCCGTGACCACCGCCGACACCTGCCGAGCCGTCACCGCCTCCGTCAGCGCGATCGCCAGCGCCACCGGCCGGTAGAGCGACGCCGCCCGCGCGGCCTCCGAGCCGAGCCCGTCCCCGGCGCGCACGGACGGCGTGGGAGGCGCCGGCGGTACGGCGGACCCGGGCTCCGGTTCCTCCTCGGGGACGAGGACCATCGTCACCCCGTCCCGGCCCGGGTGCAGCGACACCGACAGCCACCGCCCCTCCTCCGGGCGGGCCAGGAACCGCACCGGCTCCGTCGACAGCAGCGCCGCCCGCAGCTGCTCCTCGTGGAACGGCAGCCCGAACCACGGCAGCGCCTCCCACAGCGGCCGCCCGGCCAGCGCCCCGCGCGGGCGGCCCAGGAGGCGCTCGGTGCGCTCGTTGACGTACGTGACCCGCCCCAGCCGGTCGATGGCCAGGATCGCCCGGGGCAGCCGGTCCGTGGCGTCCGAGCCGACCAGGCCCGTGCCCAGGTCCACCAGGTTGCCCGCCAGGTGCCCGTGCCCGTCCGCCCCGACGAACCGCGAGCGCGCCGACACCTCCAGGAGGTGCAGCCCGCCGTCCGGCCCCCTCAGACGCAGGCGGCGCACCCCGCCGCCGTCGTCCGCCGTGCCCGTCCTGCGGGCCGCCGCCCACAGCGCGTACCCGTCCTCCGGATCGAGCCGTGAGGTCAGCGCCTCGATCGGCAGCAGGGAGGCGTCCGGGACGCCGAGGATCGCCCGCAGGCCGTCGTCCATCGTCACCGTCCCCGCCGCCAGGTCCCAGTCGAAGGAACCGAACCGCACCGGCGGCACCGCCCCCGACGGCAGCTGCACGCAGACCGGGTCGCCCGGCCACCACACGCCGGTGCCGCGCGCCGAGAGCTCCGCGAGCACCTCGCCGAGCCGCAGCCCCGCCCGGGTCATCCGCTCCCGGTCCCGCGTCCCGACCGGCAGCCCCGGCGTCGGCGGGCGCAGCACCACGAGGACCCCGAAGCGCTCCCCGCCGGCGACCACGGGGGCGTACAGGGAGGCGAAGGGGAAGGGCAGGCTCGCCACCAGCTGGGGGAAGCGCCGCATCGAGTCCTCGACGTCCGCCAGGTGCACCGGCTGCCCCGACCGGTGGACCTCGGCGACCGGGAAGGGGCGGTTGGTGTGCATCCGCGACCACGGCCGGAACAGCTCGCCCGGCAGTCCGGCCAGGATCGAGAGGCGCAGCAGCCCCTCCGTACCGGAGCGGAGGTACACCCCGCCGGCGTAGCCGCCGACCGCCTCCACGGCGTCCGTCGCCGCCTCCGCCAGCGCCTGCGTCAGGGCTTGCGACGGAGTGCCGGGGGGCGGGCCCGGGGCCGGGCCCTGGGGCGGGCCGGGGCCCGGGCCGTGCGGGGTCACACAGCCAGCATGCGCCCGGCCCGAAAGCCGCCGCATCCCGACGAGGGGTCGGCCCGGCCCGGATCGGGTCTCCCGCCGGTCGTCCGTCGCGCGCGCGGGGCGCCCGGAACACGCCCGGAGGACACCCGGGCCTGTTGACCCGGCGCGTGCGGCCCGTCACACTCGGTCGTCGTCCACCGGCGCCACCGGCGGCGGGCGGACGACGACCACCACCCTCATCACCACCTCGCACGCAGGGGGCACCATGATCGGCCGGGTACTTCCGTACGACGTCCACGGCGACGGCCCGGGGAGGGCCCTCGTCCTCCACAACTGGTTCGGGGACCGCAGCAGCTTCGACCCGCTCCGGGAGCACCTCGACGCCTCGGCCGGCAGCTACGCCTTCGTCGACTGCCGCGGCTACGGCGAGGCCAGGGACGCCGACGGCGCCTACACCATGGAGGAGGTCGCGGCCGACGCGCTGGCCGTCGCCGACGACCTCGGCTGGGACTCGTTCTCCGTCATCGGCCACTCCATGGGCGGCAAGGCCGCCCAGCTCATGCTGCTCGACGCGCCCGACCGGGTCCGCTCGATCGTCGGGATCTCGCCCGTCTCCGCCGCCGGCTTCCCGCTCGACGAGGAGAGCCGGCAGCTGTTCTCGGGCGCCGTCGACGACCCGGCGCTGCGCCGGGCGATCATCGACCACACCACCGGCGGCCGGCATGGCGCCCCGTGGCTGGACGCCCTCGTGGACCGCTCGGTGAGCCGCTCCACGACCGCCGCCTTCCGCTCCTACCTCGACTCCTGGTCCGGCACCGACTTCCACGAGCGGGTCCGCGACAACCCCACGCCCGTGCTGCTCGTCGTCGGCGCCCACGACCCGGCGCTGGGCGCCGAGGCGATGGAGGCGACCTGGTTGCGCTGGTACCCGAACGCCCGCCTCGAGGTCCTCGCGGACGCCGGGCACTACCCGCCCGAGGAGACCCCCAAGGACCTCGCCCGGGCGATCGAGGCCTTCCTGGCCGCCTGACCGCCCCGCCTGCCCCCGCCTGTCGCCGCCTGTCGCCGTCGGAGGTCCCGGGCGGCCGCCTCGGGACCTTCGGCGGGGCCGGTCGGGACGTCCGGCCCGCGTGGCGCCCCGTCGTGCGGGCAGCCGACGGGTGTACTCGGCACGAGGGCACCCGCGACCGGCGGTGCACGACCGGAAGGACGGAAGAGCGATGGGGCGCAGCGAGGAACCGGCCACGGCACCGGAGACCACGACGGCCGGCGGGCCGTTCGTCCTCGTCGGGACGGACGGTTCGCCGTCGGCGCTCGGGGCGGTCGAGACGGCGGCCCGGGAGGCCGGGACGCGCGGTGCGCGCCTGGTCGTCGTGCATGCCTTCCTCTGGCCGATGTTCCGGGTCGACCTGGAGCCCTCGGTGTACGGCCCCACCGAGAGCGGCCTGCGACGGCAGGCGGAGATCGTCCTGGACACGGCCGTGGCCCGAGCGCGGGCGGTCGCCCCGGGTACCGAGGTCTCCGGCGAGCTCATCACCGGCGAACCGCTCGTCGTCCTCGCGACCCGGTCGCGCGGCGCGGAGCTGGTCGTCGTCGGCAGCCGCGGCACCGGCGCCTTCACCGGCCTCGTCGTCGGCTCGGTCGCCGTCCACCTCGCCGCCCACGCCGCCTGCCCGGTCCTCGTGGTGCGCGGCCGGGACGAGCCGGAGGGGCCGGTGCTCCTCGCCGTCGACGGCTCGCCGGACTCCGACGCGGCCGTCGACTTCGCCTACGCGGAGGCCCGGGCGCGCGGCACCGGCCTCGTCGCCGTCCACGCCTGGGCCCCGCGCTCGGGCCCCGGTGACCTGACGCCGCTCTTCGCCGGCGCCGAGGAGGTGCACGCGGAGGCGGCCCGCGTCCTCGAAACGGCGCTCGCCCGGGCCGCGGGCCGGCACCCCGGGACCGAGGCCGAGGCCCGGCTGGTACGCGGCCGGCCCCGCGAGGTCCTCCTGGAGGAGAGCACGACCGCGCAGCTGCTCGTCATGGGCGCCCGGGGGCGCGGCGGCTTCGCCGGGCTGCTCCTCGGCTCCGTCAGCCAGGCGCTGCTGCACCACGCCGCGTGCCCGGTGGTCGTCGTGCGGCACGGGGTGGGCTGAGGCCGGGCCGGGCGGCGACGCCCCCGCCGGTGGGACCCTGGAAGTACGGGCCGGGTCCGAGGGCCCGCGCCCGAGGGGGGTCGCCGATCGGGAAGGCGGCGTGCCATGTACTTCGCCGACCGGGCCGACGCGGGGCGGCAGCTCGCCGCCCGGCTCGGCCATCTCCAGGGGTCCGACGTCGTCGTCCTCGGGCTGCCACGCGGCGGGGTGCCGGTGGCGGCGGAGGTGGCCGAGGCGCTCGACGCGCCGCTGGACATCTGCCTGGTGCGGAAACTCGGCGTGCCGGGCCGGCCCGAGCTGGCCATGGGGGCCATCGGGGAGGGCGGCGTCCGGGTCGTGAACGAGCAGGTGGTGCGGGACGCGGGCGTGGCCCGGCGGCAGCTGGAGGAGGCCGAGGAGCGCGAACGGCTGGTCATGGCCGAGCGGTCCCGCGCCTACCGGGGCAGCCGCCGGCCGGTGCCGCTGGAGGGGCGTACGGCGGTCGTCGTCGACGACGGGCTCGCCACCGGCGCGACCGCGCTCGCCGCCTGCCGGGCGGTGCGGGCCGCCGGAGCCGCCCGGATCGTGCTGGCCGTGCCGGTGGCGCCGTACGGCTGGACGGCCCGGCTCGGCGGCGAGGCCGACGAGACGGTCGCCGTCCGGACGCCGGAGGGCTTCTACGCGGTCGGGCAGTTCTACCGGGAGTTCGACCAGACGCCGGACGCGGAGGTGGTGGCCTGCCTCGACCGGAGCCGGGCGGCGCGCGGTCCGTCCGTCGGCCACACGGCGGTACGCGTCCCAGGCGCGCCCGAGCTTCCGGGCGAGCTCGCGATGCCCGACGGGGCAGCGGGCCTGGTCCTCTTCGCCCACGGCAGCGGCAGTGGCCGGCACAGCCCGCGGAACCGCGCGGTGGCCGCCGCACTGAACCGGGCGGGGCTCGCCACTCTCCTCTTCGACCTGCTCACGGAGGCCGAGGCGACCGACCGCGCGCGGATCTTCGACACCCCGCTGCTCGCCGGACGGCTCGGCCGGGCCGCCGCCTGGACGGCCGGGCGGCCGGGCACCGGGGGTCTGCCGCGCGGCTACTTCGGGGCGAGCACCGGGGCGGCGGCCGCGCTGTGGGCGGCGGCGGAAGCGGGCGACGACGTGGCCGCCGTGGTGTCCCGGGGCGGCCGGCCCGACCTGGCGGGGGAGCGGCTCGCCGGGGTGCGGGCCCCCACGCTGCTGATCGTCGGCGGTGCCGACGGCCTCGTCGTCGACCTCAACCGGCGGGCCGGGGAAATGCTGCGCTGCGAGAGCCGCCTGGAGGTCGTGCCGGGCGCCGGTCACCTCTTCGAGGAGCCGGGGGCCCTGGAGGAGGTGGCGGCGCTGGCGACGGAGTGGTTCACCGGCCACTTCGCGGCGGCCGTGAACGGGTCGGGTCAGTAGGCGCCGTTGACGTTGTCGATGGAGCCGTACCGGTCGGCCGCGTAGTTGCAGGCGGCGGTGATGTTCGCGACGGGGTCGTACGGGTCGAGCGAGGTGCCCGGCACGTGGTAGGCGGCGAAGGTCGGGTCGATGACCTGGAGCAGGCCCTTGGAGGGGGTGCCCTTCGCGGCGTTGGAGTCCCAGAGGTTGACGGCGCGGGGGTTGCCGGAGGACTCGCGCAGCACGTTGCGGAGGATGCCGTCGTACGAGCCGGGGATGCCGTACCGGGCCATGACGTCGAGCGACTCGCGGATCCAGCCGTCGAGGTTGTCGGCGTACCGGACGGCGGCGGGCGCGGCCTTCGCGGCGGCCGGCTGGGCCTGGACGGCCGGGACCGCGGCACGGGCGGAGGAACGGCTCGCCCGTTCGGCGGAACCGGTGGAGGCGGACTCGGCGGGCTTCGCGGCCGGCTTGGCACCGGTCTTCGCGGGGGTCTTCGCGGCGGCCGGCGCGGCGGGCTTCGCGGAATCCCGACGAATCGTCAGTTCGAGGCCCGGGTGAATGAGTGACGGATTGTCACCCACGGCTTCCTTGTTCGCCTGGTAAAGCGACTTCCAGCCGCCCTGAATTCCCTTTCGGTGGGCGATCAGGGAAAGGGAGTCGCCCTTCACGACGGTGTACGCGCGGGTGGCGGCGGGGGCGGCGGGGGCCTTCGCGGGCGCGGCGGCCCGGACGGCCGGGGCGGCCACGGCGGCGGTCGGTGCCGCCGACTGCGCGACGGGCTCGGCGCCGGCCGTGGCGGGCACGACCAAGGGCAGGGCGAGGGCCACGCCGCCGGTGCCGGCGAAGGCGAGACCTCGGGAGACGGGGCGGCGTCGGGGGCGGCGGTGCTTGCCGTGAGCGGGCATGACGGTTTCCTCTCCGGCGCCTGCGAGGTGAGCTGTCGGGTTCGGACTGGAGCTGTCCGGCCGTGCGTACACGGCTTCACCCCGAGCCGCTCCGGACGACCGGACCGGCGGTGTGGTGGGTCCCCCGCTCCTGCCGTCGGGTGAAATGGGAGGTCTTTCGGGCGGTGGCAGGATTAGGCGTCCGTCCGAATGGAGGTGACCGTAGGCGAGGAATACGGAGGGGAACAAGACGCGAATGCACCGGAAAAGGGAAACCGAAGATCGAACGCGTGGAATTCAAGATCTACCGTTTCGGCGACCGTTCCGGAATCCCTTGTCCCGCATGGGTGGCGAGGGGCGGGGAGCCGTCCGCGGAGCGCGGGGAGTGAGTCGCGTCACGGGGTGTGCAATGTCCGAATAAGGCGACTGGCACCTTTAGGGGAATTGTGCGGCGACTTGGGGGTGGAACGGGTGAGGCGTAACGCGCAAATCGGGCATATGTGGCTAATGATGTGGGAATGTCATCCCTCGCCCTGCTGATCGACGCCGACGCCCTCGATCCCGACGCCCTCGACACCCTCGACTCTCTCGGGACCCTCGACGCCCTCGACCGCGAGGCGGCCCGCCTCTGCGAGAGCGCCGCTCCCGAGGCCTGGCGGGCCCTTCTCTCCGTCCCCGTGGACCGACTGGTCGCCGACGCCCTGGGCGCGCTCGACGCGCTGCCCCCGTCGCCGCCCGCCGAGCGCCCCCTGCCGGGCCGCATCGGCGCCGCCCTCCCCGACCGGCTGCACGTCTGGCGCAGGATCGGCCGGGCCGACGTGCGCCCCTCCGTCCACCTGGCGTACGCGCGCCGGGTGCTGACCGAGTGGGGCTGGCAGAACACCCCGTACAAGCTGCGCGACGCGCGCGGTGCCCGCTGTCTCTGCGGCGCCCTGCTCGCCGCCCACCGGCTCGGCCACGGCAGCGCGGCCACCATGAACGAGTCCGGCGCATGGATCATGACCGAGCTGCGGTCCCGGGGCTGGCACGGGCTGATCGGCCCCTGGAACCGCGCGCCGGGCCGCACCGCCGAGGACGCGCTCGCGCTCCTCGACGCCACGATCCGGCGCGCGGCCCTGGCCGGGAGGTGAGGGCCCGCCGGGCCGTCAGCCCGTGACGCTCGGCGCGCCCGTCTCGATGTGACCGGTGTAGCGGCGCGACCAGGTGCCGTCGATGTCGGCCAGGATCGTGAAGTCGTACCAGCCGTCCGCGTACGCCACGGCGTTGAAGAAGTCCTCCCGCGAGGAGTTCGCCGCGACCGTGTACGTCCACGGGCCGTCCGTCCGGTAGGCGTGGGAGCGGACGGTGAAGGTGACCGGGCCGCCGGAGGCGTTGGTCATCCGGAACCAGACCGCCGTCTTGCCGGTGCCCGGTTCCGTGGCGTACCGCGCCGCCACCTCGATCGCCTTGCCCGCCTTCGAGGCGTCGCCGATGAAGCGGCGCAGGAAGCGGTTCGGGCCCATCATCGAGATGTCGTACTTCCCCGAGCCGGAGCCGAGCCCGATGTTGAAGTAGTCGGTGGCCGTGGTGCCCGGGTCGACCGTGTACTGCCAGGCGGCTGTGTCGCGGTGCTGGTGCGGGTGGATCGAGAAGTGGGCGGCGCGGCGTGCCTGCGGGCCCTGGTTGGTCATGGAGAACCAGGCGAGGATCTTGCCGGCGGCGCCGAACTCGAAGCGGTCCAGGTTGCCGTTCGGCTGGTAGGGGAGCGCCCGCGCGGGCCGGGTCCCGGGCTCCTGGGCGGGCAGGGCGTTGTTCTGCGGCGCGGGGTTGGGCAGCGGGGCGCAGGTGTCCATGCCGATGACCTTCGCCGTCGACGGCAGGCCGGCGGGGACCCCGTACACCGGGCGGGCGAAGTCGAAGACGCCGGTCAGGTCGCCGGTGACCTTCCGGCGCCAGGCGCTGATGTTCGGGCAGGCCGCCGGAGTGCCGAGGGCGGCGGTCCAGGTCTCCAGGAAGCGCAGCACGGAGGTGTGGTCGAAGACCTCGGAGCTGACCCAGCCGCCCCGCGTCCACGGCGACATGACCAGCATCGGGACCCGGAAGCCGAGTCCGATCGGGACGCCGTCGAGGTACTCGCCGGGGGTCCCGGGCGGGGCGACCGGCGGCGGCACGTGGTCGAAGAAGCCGTCGTTCTCGTCGTAGTTGAGGATCATCACCGTGGAGTCGAAGACCTCGGGGTTCGCCGTCAGGGCGCGGTAGACGAGGTCGACGAAGTGGGCGCCGTCGCCCGGCGGCGCGTACGGGTGCTCGGAGAACGCCTCGTTGGCCACCACCCACGACACCTGCGGCAGCGTGCCGGCGACGACGTCCGCGCGGATGGCGGCGGCGATGTCGTCCGGCGTCGAGCCGGTGACCTTCGGGACCGAGGCCATGCCCCGGTCGTACAGCGGGTCGCCGGGCCGGGCGTCGGTGAACCTCTTGAAGTACGCGAGCCCGTTGTCGCCGTAGTTGTCCTGGGCGTTCTGGTAGACCCTCCAGCTCACCCCGGCCCGCTGCAGCGCCTCCGCGTACGTCTCCCAGGTCAGCCCCGACTCCTCGCCGCCGTCCTTGCTGGAGCCGTCGATCCGCCCGCTCCACAGGAAGGTGCGGTTCGGGCCCGTGGCGCTGAGCGCGGAGCAGAAGTAGGCGTCGCAGACCGTGTAGTGGTCGGCGAGGGCGTGGTGGAAGGGGAGGGACGTGCGGTCCAGGTGGCCGAGGGTGCGGGTGTTGCCGACGCCGGTCACCCAGTTGTCGAGCCGGCCCTTGTTCCAGGCGGCGTGCTGCGAGGTCCAGTTGTGCGGCAGGTCGCCGTTGCACTGGGCGAGGGTCTCGCCGTCGACGCCGCCGGCCGGCGGGGTGTCGGCGAGCTTCCACGGGAACTGCCTGCCTCCCCAGTCGGGCTGCTGGAAGGTGCTCCAGCCGCCGGGGATGTTGCCCGCGGCCCGGTCGCCGAAGCCGCGGACCCCGCGGAGCGTGCCGAAGTAGTGGTCGAAGCTGCGGTTCTCCTGCATGAGGATCACGACGTGCCGGACGTCGGCGAGGGTGCCGGTCGCGGTCCGCGCGGCGTCCGAGGCCGTCGTGGCGTCCGAGGCCGTCGCGGTGGGCAGCGCGGCCCCGGTGACGAGTCCGGCGCCGAGTCCCGCGCCGATCCCGACGAACCCCCTGCGGCTGATGGGAAGCATGCCCGCCCCTCCTGTCACGGTGTGCCCTGGCGGCACGTCGGGGACATGATGGGGGAGCGCTCCTCAAAGGTGTACACCCGTGCGGTAAGGGCTTGGTGAACGGCCGGGTCGGACCTGTTCATCGTGGTCGGACCGGTGAGGGATTGGTATGAGGTCCGACCAATGGGGTGTCGGACCGCCCCGCTCCGTGCGGTGACGAGGGCCCGTCAGACCGTGTGGACGCGGACGCCGGCCTCCGTGAGCCGGTCCGCCGTCCCGGCGTCGATCCCGCCGTCGGTCACCAGCAGGTCGACCCGGTCCAGGCCGCAGATGCGGGCGAAGGCGCGCCGCCCCGGCTTCGACGCGTCGGTCACCACCACGACCCGGCTCGCGCGCTCCGCGAAGAGCCGGCTGATGCTCGCCTCCTCCTCCTGGTGGGCCATCGCCCCGAGTTCCGGGTCGATCCCGTCCACGCCGAGCACCACCGTGTCGAGGACGACCTCGCCCAGCACCCCGGCGGCGAGCGGGCCCACCAGTTCGTACGTCTGGGGGCGCACCACCCCGCCGGTCGTCACGATCTTGATCTGCGGGCGCACCGCCAGCTCGGCGGCGATGTTCAGGGCGTTGGTGACCACCGTCAGGGCGGGGCCCGAGGCGCCGGCCGGGGTTCCGGTCTCGGCGCGCTCGCCCGCGAAGCGCAGCGCGAGCGCCCGCGCGACCTCGGTGGTCGTCGTCCCGCCGTTCAGGCCGACGACCTCGCCGGGGCCGATCAGCTCGGCCGCGGCCGCGGCGATCCGGGCCTTCTCGGCGGCGTGCCGGCCCGACTTGTAGCGCAGCGGCAGCTCGTACGAGACGCCGTGCGCGACCGCACCGCCGCGCGTGCGGACGAGGAGGCGCTGCTCGGCCAGTTCGTCGAGGTCGCGGCGGATCGTGGCGGCGGAGACGTCCAGGGTGGCCGCCGCCTCCTCGACCTCCACCTTGCCGGCGGACGCCAGGAGCTCCAGGAGCGTGTTCCACCGCTCGTGCTTGGACATGCCGGACCGATCCTCCCGTGGGTACGGCTCCGATCCTACGTCGCCCGGGTGTCGGGATCTGGCAAGTGAATGAGCGAATCTGCTTGAATAGGGGCGTTCCGAGCATCTTCACGCGTCGACTCTGTCGCTTCCGTGCAAGGAGTGCACATGACCCCCTCCCGTACCACTGCCGAGATCGCCACCCAGCCCGAGGTCTGGCGCGAAGCCGTCCGCACGCTGCCGCGGCACGTGGACGCCCTGCCCCGGCGCGGCGAGCGCGTGGCCGTGATCGGCTGCGGCACCTCCTGGTTCATGGCGCAGGCCTACGCCGACCTGCGCGAGGCCGGCGGCCACGGCGAGACCGACGCCTTCGCCGCCTCCCGCTTCCCCTTCGACCGCCGCTACGACCGGGTCGTCGCCCTCACCCGCTCCGGCACCACCAGCGAGGTGCTCGCCGTCCTCGCCCGGATCTCCGGCACCGTCGCCACCGGGGCGATCACCGCCGACCCGGCCACCCCCGTGATGGAGCTGGCCGACGCCGTCGCCGTCCTCGACTTCGCCGAGGAGGAGTCGGTCGTCCAGACCCGTTTCGCCACCACCGCGCTCGCCCTCCTCCGCGCCCACCTGGAGGCCGAGGGCGCGCTGCCCGAGGGCGTCGCCCCCCTCGCCCGGGCGGCCGAGGACGCCGAACTCGCCCTGGTCAGGCCGCTGGAGGAGGCGGTCCGCGAGGCCGGGCAGTTCACCTTCCTCGGCACCGGCTGGACCTACGGCCTCGCCCAGGAGGCCGGACTCAAGATGCGGGAGGCGGCCGGCGCGTGGACGGAGGCGTACCCGGCGATGGAGTACCGCCACGGGCCCATCAGCATCACCGGTCCCGGGCGCGTCGCCTGGAGCTTCGGGCCGCTGCCCGGGGGCCTCGCCGAGGAGATCCGCGCGGTCGGCGGCACCCTCGTGGCCGGCGGCCTCGACCCGCTCGCCGAACTGGTCCTCGCGCAGCGCCTCGCCGTCGCGGTCGCCGAGGCCCGCGGCCTCGACCCCGACCGGCCGCGCAACCTCACCCGTTCCGTCGTCCTCGCGGACACCGGCGTCTGAACAGCCCCGCCCGCCCGTACCCACCCCTTCGTCCCCGGAGCAGGACCATGCCACTGACCCCGACCCACGAGATCGTCCGGCGGGCGTACGCCGACGGCGTCGGCGTGGGCGCCTTCAACGTCCTCCAGCTGGAGCACGCCGAGGCCATCGTCACCGGTGCCGAGCGGGCCGACCGGCCCGTCGTCCTCCAGATCAGCGAGAACACCGTCCGCTACCACGGCGGCCTCGAACCCGTCGCGCTCGCCTCGCTCGCGCTGGCCCGCGCCGCCAAGACGCCCGTCGCCGTCCACCTGGACCACGCGGAGAACCCGGACCTCGTGCGCGAGGCCGTGGAGCTCGGCCTCGGCTCCGTCATGTTCGACGCCGCGCGGCTGCCGTACGAGGAGAACGTGGCCACCACCCGGGAGGTCGTCGACCACTGCCACCGCCACGGCGTCTGGGTCGAGGGGGAGCTCGGCGAGGTCGGCGGCAAGGGCGACGCCCACGACCCCGGCGTCCGCACCGACCCCGGCGAGGCCCGCGCCTTCATCGCCGCGACCGGCGTCGACGCGCTCGCCGTCGCCGTCGGCAGCGTCCACCAGATGGTCACCCGGGACGCCGTCCTCGACCTGGACCTCGTCGCCCGGCTCCGGGCCGCCGTCGACGTCCCCCTCGTCCTGCACGGCTCGTCGGGTGTCCCCGACCCGCTGCTCGCGCGGGCCGTGGCCGCCGGCATGACGAAGGTGAACGTCTCCACCCACCTCAACAAGGCCTTCACCGGCGCCGTCCGCGACCACCTCGCCGCCCACCCGGCCGACGTGGACCCGCGCCGCTACCTCACCCCGGCCCGCGTCGCGGTCGCCGAGGCGGTCACCCACCTGCTGGGAGTGCTGGCCCCCCGCTGAGCCCGGACAGGGGTGCGCCCCCGTGACCGGGGCAGGGTCACGGGGGCGCGGGGGGTGCGGGGCGGCCGGCTCGCGACGGCCGCCCCGGCGGGGGTGGGTCAGCGGACGTCGAAGCGGTCCAGGTCCATGACCTTGGTCCAGGCGGCGACGAAGTCCGTCACGAACTTGTCCTGGGCGTCGTCGCTCGCGTAGACCTCGGCGAGGGCGCGGAGCTCCGAGTTCGAGCCGAAGACCAGGTCGGCGCGGGTGCCGGTCCACTTGACCTCGCCGGTCGCGTCGTCGCGGCCCTCGAAGGTGTTCGCGTCGCCGGAGACCGGGGACCAGGTGGTGCCCAGGTCCAGCAGGTTGACGAAGAAGTCGTTCGTCAGCGTGCCGGGGTTGGCGGTGAGCAGACCGAGCGAGGTGCCCGGCTGGGTGATGCCCAGGGCGCGCAGGCCGCCGACGAGGACGGTGAGCTCGGGGGCGCTGACCGTGAGCAGGTTGGCGCGGTCGACCAGCAGGTACTCGGCGGGGAGGCGGACGCCCTTGCCGAGGTAGTTGCGGAAGCCGTCCGCCTGCGGCTCCAGGGCGGCGAAGGACTCGACGTCCGTCTGCTCCTGGGCGGCGTCCACGCGGCCCGGGGTGAAGGGCACCTCGACGGTGCGGCCCGCGTCGGCGGCGGCCTTCTCGACGGCCGCGGAGCCCGCGAGGACCACGAGGTCGGCGAGGGAGACCTGCTTGCCGTCGGTCCGGCCGGCGTTGAAGGACTCCTGGACGCCCTCCAGGACGCGCAGCACCTGGGCGAGGTCGTCCGGGTTGTTGGCCTGCCAGCCGCGCTGCGGCTCCAGGCGGATGCGGCCGCCGTTGGCACCGCCGCGCTTGTCGCTGCCGCGGAAGGAGGCGGCGGCGGCCCAGGCGGCACCGGCCAGCTGGGCGACCGTCAGGTCCGAGGCGAGGATCTTCTCCTTGAGGGAGGCGACGTCCGCCGCGTCGACCAGCTCGTGGGTGCGGGCCGGCAGCGGGTCCTGCCAGTCCAGCTCCTCCGAGGGGACCTCGGAGCCGAGGTAGCGGACGACCGGGCCCAGGTCACGGTGGGTCAGCTTGTACCAGGCGCGGGCGAACGCGTCGGTGAACTGCTCCGGGTGCTCGTAGAAGCGGCGGGAGATCTGCTCGTAGGCCGGGTCGAAGCGGAGCGACAGGTCCGTGGTGAGCATGGTCGGGAGGTGCTTCTTCGCCGGGTCGTACGCGTCCGGGATGATCGCCTCGGCGTCCTTGGCCACCCACTGGTGGGCGCCCGCGGGGCTCTTCGTCAGCTCGTAGTCGTACTCGAAGAGGTGCTTGAAGAAGTCGTGGCCCCACTGGGCGGGCGTGGTCGTCCAGGTGACCTCCAGGCCGGAGGTGATGGCGTCGGCGCCCTTGCCGGAGCGGTAGCTGCTCGCCCAGCCGAAGCCCTGCGCCTCGATCGGGGCCCCCTCCGGGTCCGCGCCCACGTTGTCGGCGGGGCCGGCGCCGTGCGCCTTGCCGAAGGTGTGGCCACCGGCGATGAGGGCGACGGTCTCCTCGTCGTTCATCGCCATCCGGCGGAAGGTCTCGCGGATGTCGCGGGCCGCGGCGACCGGGTCCGGGTTGCCGTTGGGGCCCTCGGGGTTGACGTAGATGAGGCCCATCTGGACCGCGCCGAGGGGCTCCTCCAGCTCGCGGTCGCCGGAGTAGCGCTCGTCGCCGAGCCAGGTGGTCTCGGGGCCCCAGTAGACGTCCTCGTCGGCCTCCCAGACGTCCGCACGGCCGCCGGCGAAGCCGAAGGTCTCGAAGCCCATCGACTCCAGGGCCACGTTGCCGGTGAGGATCATGAGGTCGGCCCAGGAGAGGGACTGGCCGTACTTCTTCTTCACGGGCCACAGCAGACGGCGGGCCTTGTCGAGGTTGCCGTTGTCCGGCCAGCTGTTGAGCGGGGCGAAGCGCTGCTGGCCGGCGCCGGCGCCGCCGCGGCCGTCGCTGATGCGGTAGGTGCCCGCGCTGTGCCAGGCCATGCGGATCATGAAGGGGCCGTAGTGCCCGAAGTCGGCCGGCCACCAGTCCTGCGAGGTGGTGAGGACCTCGGCGATGTCCTGCTTCACGGCGGCGAGGTCGAGCGCCTGGAAGGCCTCGGCGTAGTCGAAGTCCTCGCCGAGCGGGTTGCCCACGGCCGGGTTCTTGGCCAGGATCCGCAGGTTCAGCCGGTTCGGCCACCACTGGCGGTTGCCGCCGCCCTGGGTGGGGTGCGAGGCGCGCTGCCCGTGGGGGACGGGGCAGCCGCCGCCCGCGGCCTTCGCGTCTCCGCCGTGTGCATCGAGGTTCTCAGACATGAGCTCTTCCTGTCCCTTGGCCATCAACAAAACTGATCCTACAATGGACGAAGTCCAAGTCAAGAACAACGCCAAAGTGGAGGTGCGGGGCCGGGGGCAGGACGCCTCGCGCCCCGGGCCTTCGCCGAGAAGGAAACAGGTAGCCCCTATGAGTGACCTGCTGGAGCGGCTGCGCGCCCGAGGCTGGCGGATGACGTCGCAGCGGCGTGTCGTCGCGGAGGTCCTCGACGGCGAGCACGTGCACCTCACCGCCGACGAGGTGCACGCACGCGCCGTGGAGCGACTTCCCGAGATCGCCCGGGCGACCGTCTACAACACGCTCGGCGAACTGGTCACCCTCGGCGAGGTGGTGGAGCTCTCCACCGACGGCCGCGCGAAGCGGTACGACCCCAACGCCCGCCACGCCCACCAGCACCTGGTGTGCGTGGAGTGCGGCACCATCCGGGACGTCCACCCCGACGGCGACCCGCTCGCCGTCCTCCCCGACTCCGAGCGCTACGGCTTCACCGTCTCCAAGGTCGACGTCACCTACCGGGGTCTCTGCCCGAACTGCTCGGCCTGATCCCCGGGCCCCGGGTCCGGGGCCCCGCACGCGGCGAGGACGGTCCGCGCGTGCCGGAGCAGCCGCTCGTCCTCCGCGACGCGGAAGCGCATCCGGCCGCGCAGGCCGCCCTCGTTGTCGTGACGGCGCGGCGCGGCCGCCTCGGCGCGCAGCAGCGGGAGGACGGGTGCCGCGGCCGGGCCGAGGCCCGCCCAGATCTCCGTCATGTCGGGGCGGGCCGCGCGGCTCCGCTCCCACGCGTGCCGGGTCGCCGCCAGGGTCTCCCCGGTGTCCCCGCCCACCCGCCACAGGGCCTTCGCCAGCGCGCCCGCGTGCCAGGCGTCGACCTCCTCCGGGCGCGCGGCGAGCCCGCGCAGCGCGGGCAGCAGCGGGGCCGCCGCCGTGCCCGCACGCGCGAGCGCGCGCAGGGCCTCGTACCGCTCGCCGCCCGCGCTCCCGGAGTTCCCGGCGCCGAGCGCCGCCGCCAGCATCGTCAGGGCCCGCTCGGCCTCCGCGTCGCCGCCCGCCGCCCACAGCGCCGCCGCGAGCTCCGGCCCGTCGGCCTCCCCGACGAGGGAGCGCAGGACCGGGAGCGCGGGCCGCGCCGCGGAGCCGAGACCGGCGAGGGTGCGCAGCGCCGCTCCCCGGGAGCGGAGCCGGGCCTTGCCCGCCAGCCCGAGACAGCCGACCGCGGCGGTGACGGCGGACTCCGGCGCGGCCACGACCGCCGCGCCCAGGAGCTGTGCGGCGAAGGAGCTCCGGCCCGCGCCGACCATCGCCGCCAGCCGGGCGGTCAGGGCGGGGGCGAGCCGGGCGGCCGTCTCCGGGGGCATGCGCGCCAGCCACTCCGGCAGCTCCTCGGGGACGTGTCCGTACCGCAGCACCTCGGCCAGGCCGGGGACGGCCCTCCGGTCGCCCTGCGCCGCCAGCGCGCAGAGTGCCCTCCCGTAACTCGTCTCGTGCCAGCGCGCCTGCGGGGGCAGCCCGGGCCCCCGCGCCACGCGCTCGGCCAGCGCCCCGGCCGCCGGTGCCCCGATGACGGCGAGCCGGCACAGCTCCGAGGCCGCCTCGCGGGCGAGGACCGGGTCGGCGCCGAGGGCCAGCTCGCCCAGGAGCCGCACGGGCTCCTCGTGCGGCCCCCGCCAGCCGGTGAGCAGGGTCCCGGCCGCGTTCACCGCCTCGCGGCGCTGTCCCCGCTCGGGGCTGCCCAGCTGGTCGGCGACGAGCGCGAACCGCGCCTCCACCCGGTCGCCGAGGGTGAAGTGCAGCTCGCCCAGGAGGTCGGTCGCCCAGGGGGCCCGGGCGCCCGCCGTGTGTTCGGCGCGCAGCCGGCGCAGGTAGCCGATCAGGGTGTCCGTGGTCTCCGCCGGGGCCGGTGCGGCCTCGGGCGGCCCCTCAAGGGCCGTCCGCAGCTCCGCCGCCGCCAGCCGGGTCGTGGCGC
Organism: Streptomyces sp. NPDC047974; assembly: GCF_040653375.1. Lineage (NCBI taxonomy): Bacteria > Bacillati > Actinomycetota > Actinomycetes > Kitasatosporales > Streptomycetaceae > Streptomyces > Streptomyces sp. NPDC047974. The sequence goes on along the minus strand of NZ_JBEZNU010000001.1, from coordinate 505,488 downwards.
CCGGCCCGGGGAGGCGCTCGGGGGCGCACCGTGCGAGGGCGGTGAGCGCGGCGAGGGGGAGGCCGCCGCCGGGCCGGTCGAGCAGCGGCACCAGCGCGTCGGCCGCCGCCCCGGTGAGCCCGGCGTGGCGCACCCCCAGGTCGCCGAGGGCCGCGGCCACCGCGCGCAGCACGGCCGGATCCGACTCCGCCTCCGCCGCGAGCCGTCCGGTCAGGGCGGCCCGTACGGCCTCCGGGTCGGGCAGCAGCTGTACGAGCGCCCCCGGCACGGCCCGCCGCACTCCGGGGTCCGGGTCGGCGAGGAGCGGCAGGAGGCTCCCGGCGCGGTCGCGGACGTCCGCCTCGGCCCGGGCGAGGAGCCGGCGCCACTCCGCGTACTCCTCCTCGTCGTCCGACCAGAAGTCCATCACCTCGGGATCGCGTCCGTCGCCGTGGATGCTCCGCAGCAGCTCCACCACCTCGCCGCGTCCCCCGGGGCCGGGGGTGACGGCGATCTCGAAGAGGAAGGGGAGGCAGGCGACCGTGCTGTCGTGCACGTCCCCCTGGTGGTGGACCGTCCCGTGGAGGGCGTCCAGGGCCCGCTCCCGCTCGTCCGCGTCGGCGGAGAGCAGCCCGCGCAGCATGTCCGGCACGTCCGAGGCGTCCCCGTAGGCGTGCTGGAGCCCGGTCCAGTCGATGTCGTCGATCCCCGTGAGCATGGTCCCGAGTCTGCCGCAGCCCACTGACAGGGCTGCGCCGGCGGGCTTCTGACGGGGTGTCCGGGAGTGGGGGAGGGGCGGGCTTGACGGTGGCGCGGGGCAGGTTGTTGGATGAGCGGAAGGCTTTATTGGTCGCATGGCCAATAAAGTCGTCCCGTCGTCCCGTCGTCCCGTCGTCCCGTCGTCCCGTCGTCCCGTCGTCGCGCAGGAAGCCCGCCCATGTCCCTCACCGCCTTCCCCCGCCCCGACCGGCGGCTCCACGTCGCCGTCGACGCCGCCGACCCGCGCGAGCGCGGCCGCCGGCGGGGCGCCCGGCTCGCCGAGGGCCTGGCCACCGCCCTCGACGTCTACGACCGGCTCTTCGCCCTCGCCGAGATCCCCGGGACGACCGTCCGCGACGACGCCCGCCGGGCCCTGGACGCGATCGACGCCTTCCGGCCCGCGCTGCGCGAGCAGATCGAGGGGATCGCGGAGGGCGCCGGAGCCGAACCCTGGCGGGTCGCCGCGCTCAACGCCCGTACCGAGATCCTGGCCCGGAGCCGCGCCGTCCCGCCCGGCGAGTGCTCCACCGTCGTCCGCCGCGTCCCCGCCCCCGGCGGCGGCACCACCCACCTCGGCGTCCAGACCTGGGACTGGCACGTCGAACTGGGCCACTCCTGGCACACCGTCGACTCCGCCGGCGGCGCCCACCGCTACGTGGGCCTCACCGAACACGGCATCCTCGCCAAGATCGGCGTCAACAGCGCGGGCCTCGCCCTCCACTTCAACATCCTCGGCCACCGGGACGACCGCGCCGGCGGCCTCCCGGTGCACGTGCTCGCCGCCCTCGTCCTGGAGGAGGCCGACGACGCCGCCCACGCCGTCGAGCTGATCCGCTCCGCGCCGCTCGCCTCCTCCGGCTCCTTCCTCCTCTTCGACCGTCGGCGGGCCGTCCTGCTCGACCTCAGCCCCGACGGCGTCTCCGAGGTGCCGCCGGCGCCCGACGGAACCCTCCTGCGCACCAACCACTTCCTCACCCCGGGGCCCGCCCGCCGCGAGAAGACCTGGCTCTACCAGCCCGACTCCGGCGAGCGGTACGCCTTCCTCCGCGACCGCCTCGACCGCGCGCCCGCCACCGGCCACGACGAGCTGCTGCGGCTCCTGGTCACCGGAGCCGGCGAGCCGCCCGTCAGCTGCGTGCCCGACCCGGAGGCCCCGCTCGGCCGCCGCTGGGCCAGCCTCGCCACCGTCCTCCTCGACCCGGCGGCCCGCACCGCGCGGATCCTCGACGGAACCCCGGCCGAGCACGCCGAGCGCCCCTGGTACACCCTGCGCGCCTGACCTCCCGCCCGCGCGGACCCCGCCGCGCGCCCGCCGCGCTCCGGCCGCACCCTGGAGAAGGCGTGCCCGCCCGCCCCGGCGTCGCCGAGGGCCACGGCGGCGCCGGAGAGGAAGCCGTCATGAGGGCCCTGCAGTACCGCACCGTGGGCGCCGCCCCCGAGGTCGTCACCGTCCCCGACCCGGAGCCCGCCCCCGGGCAGGTCCTCCTGAAGGTCACCGCCGCCGGCGTCTGCCACTCCGACATCGCCGTCATGAGCTGGCCCGCCGAGCAGCTGCCCTTCGCGCTGCCCCTCACCCTCGGCCACGAGGGAGTCGGCACCGTCGCCGCCCTCGGCGACGGCGTCTCCGGCTTCGCCGAGGGCGATTCGGTCGCCGTCTACGGCCCCTGGGGCTGCGGGAACTGCTTCATGTGCGCCCAGGGCAAGGAGAACTACTGCCTGCGCGCCGCCGAGCTCGGCATCCGCCCGCCCGGACTCGGCGCGCCCGGCGCCATCGCCGAGTACCTGCTCGTGGACCACCCCCGCCACCTCGTCCCGCTGGGCGGCCTCGACCCGGTGAAGGCGGTGCCGCTCACCGACGCCGGCCTCACCCCCTACCACGCCGTCAAGCGCTCCCTGCCGAAGCTCGTGCCCGGCTCCACCGCCGTCGTCATCGGCGCCGGCGGCCTCGGGCACGTCGCCGTCCAGCTGCTGCGCGCCCTGACCGCGGCCCGGGTCGTCGCCCTCGACGTCGCGGAGGAGAAGCTCGCCCTCGCCCGGGCCGTCGGCGCCCACGAGACGGTCCTCTCCGACTCCTCCGCCGCCGACACCGTCCGCGAGCTCACCGACGGGCGCGGCGCCGAGGTCGTCCTCGACTTCGTCGGCGCCCCGCCCACCACCGCCTCCGCCGGGGCCATGGCCGCGGTCGAGGGCGACGTCACCATCGTCGGCCTCGGCGGCGGCACGCTCCCGGTCGGCTTCGGCGCCCTCCCGTACGAGGTCTCCGTGTCCTCCCCCTACTGGGGTACCCGCGCCGAGCTCATCGAGGTCCTCGACCTGGCCCGCGCGGGCGCCGTCGACGTCCACGTCGAGACCTACGGCCTGGACGAGGCCCCCGAGGCGTACGAGCGGCTGCACGCCGGCCGGGTCGACGGCCGCGCGGTGATCCTGCCGAACGGCTGACCCCGCCCCACGCGCGCGTGCCCGGGCGCCGCCGGGCCGTCGTGGCAGCCGAGCGACGCCCGCCCGCCCCTGCCCTGCCCGGCTCGGTCCCGTCCTGCTCGGCCCTGCCCCCTCGGCCCTGCCCCCTCGGCCCCGCCCCACGCGCGCGTGCCCGGGCCGTGGGGCCAGGCCCGTAGGGCCACGTAGGCTCGTGACGTGCCACCCACCCGTCTGTACCGCGTCGCCGTCCTCGTCCTCGAAGGTGCCAAACCCCTCGACGTCGGGATCCCCGCCCAGGTGTTCACGACCCGCGCGAGCATGCCCTACGAGGTGCGCGTCTGCGGCGCCACCCCCGGTCTCGTCGCGGGTGGCGACGGGCTGTCGTACAACGTCGACCACGGGCTCGACGCCCTCGGCTGGGCCGACATCGTCTTCGTCCCCGGGTACCGCTTCCCCGACCGCGAGGACCCGCCGCAGGCCGTCGTCGAGGCCCTGATCGCCGCCCACGCGCGCGGGGCCCGGCTCGCCGCCATCTCCACGGGCGCCTTCGCGCTCGCCGCCACCGGCCTCCTCGACGGCCGGCGCGCCACCACGCACTGGCACTACGCGCGGGCGCTCGCCGAGAAGTGGCCCCTGGTCCAGGTCGACGAGAACGTCCTGTTCGTCGACGAGGGCAGCGTCCTCACCTCCGCGGGCGCCGCCTCCGGCATCGACCTGTGCCTCCACATCCTCCGCGGGGACCTCGGCGTCGGCGCCGCCAACCACGCCGCCCGCCGGCTCGTCGCCGCCCCCTACCGCAGCGGCGGCCAGGCCCAGTACGTGCCCCGGAGCGTCCCCGAACCCCACGGCGAACGCTTCGCCGCCACCCGCGAATGGGTCCTCCACCACCTCGACGAACCCCTCACCCTGGACGTCCTCGCCCGGCACGCCGCCGTCTCGCCCCGCACCTTCTCCCGCCGCTTCGTCGAGGAGACCGGCTACACCCCCATGCAGTGGCTGCTGCGCGCCCGCGTCGACCGTGCACGGGAACTGCTCGAACGCTCCGAACTCGGCGTCGAGCAGATCGCCGCCGAGACCGGCCTCGGCACCGGCGCCAACCTGCGGATGCACTTCCAGCGGATCCTCGGCACCACCCCGAGCGACTACCGGCGCACCTTCACACAGGGCGACTGAGCCCCTCACCTGGCCGGATCGCCAGGATCTTGGCGCGATCCTTGCGGACCATGGCGATCTCGCCCCTGCCACGCGACGCCGCGGCAGGCGAGGCTGGGTGACGAAGAAACGGAAGGGACACCGCATCATGACTCGCATCGCCATCAACGGTTTCGGTCGCATCGGCCGCAACGTGCTCCGCGCCCTCCTGGAGCGCGACACCACGCTGGAGGTCGTCGCCGTCAACGACCTCACCGAGCCGAAGGCGCTCGCCCGTCTCCTCGCCTTCGACTCCACCTCCGGCCGCCTCGGCCGCCCGGTCTCCGTCGACGGCGACACCCTCGTGGTGGACGGCCACCGCATCAAGGTCCTCGCCGAGCGCGAGCCGGCCAAGCTCCCCTGGGCCGAGCTGGGCGTCGACATCGTCCTGGAGGCCACCGGCCGGTTCACCAGCGCCAAGGACGCCCGCCTCCACCTGGACGCCGGCGCCAAGAAGGTCCTGGTCAGCGCCCCCTCCGACGGTGCCGACGTGACGCTCGCCTACGGCGTGAACAGCGACAAGTACGACGCCGAGCTGCACACGATCGTCTCGAACGCCTCCTGCACCACCAACGCGCTCGCGCCGCTGGCCGCCGTCCTCGACGAGCTGGCCGGCATCGAGCACGGCTTCATGACGACCGTGCACGCCTACACCCAGGAGCAGAACCTCCAGGACGGCCCGCACCGCGACGCCCGCCGCGCCCGCAACGCCGCCGTCAACATCGTGCCCACCAGCACCGGTGCCGCCAAGGCCATCGGCCTGGTCCTCCCGCAGCTGGACGGCAAGCTCGCCGGCGACTCGATCCGCGTGCCCGTGCCGGTCGGCTCCATCGTCGAGCTGAACACCACCGTCACCCGCGAGGTCACCCGCGAGGAGATCCTCGACGCCTACCGCAAGGCCGCCGAGGGCAAGCTCGCCGGTGTCCTGGAGTACTCGGAGGACGAGCTGGTCTCCTCCGACATCACCGGCAACCCGCACTCCTCCATCTTCGACGCCGCCCTCACCCGGGTCGACGGCCGCCACGTCAAGGTCGTCGCCTGGTACGACAACGAGTGGGGCTTCTCCAACCGCGTCATCGACACCCTGCAGCTGCTCGCCGGCTGACCCCGCGTCACCACGCCACCCGACAGCGCCCCCTCGGCTCCGGCCGAGGGGGCGCTGTCGGTGCCGGATGGCACCATGTCGATCATGAGCCGAATCATTTCGTACACCACCGGCGACCGCGCCGAGGCCGTCGCCTACCTCGGAGCGGCGGAGCGCCTCACCGACGAACAGCGCCGCGTGCTCCCGATGATGCGCGAGCGGGCCGAGGCCAGCCAGCGCGACCTGGACCACGAGGACCTCGACTGGGACCTGACCATCCCCGAGGCCCTGGAGCACCTCATCGAGGGCCGCGCCGACGCGCCGGGGACGTATGCGGGCAAGGCCTACGCCCGGGCCCTGCAGCACGTCATCGACTACTGCGGGTCCGACCCCTCCGAGCTCGGCGTGTACTCCAAGCCCAGCACCTTCTTCAGCCTCCTCGACGAGCAGTTGCGGCAGCACGGCGTCCCCGCCGACCTGCTGCCGCACGGCTACCTCTTCTCCGGGCCGCCGGACGAGATCCCCTTCCCCGTCCCCTACGCGATCGACGGCCCCGACATCGGGATGCTGCCGCTGGAGAAGGCCAAGCCGGCCGTGGACGCCTACCGCGCGGTCCGGGACAAGATCGACCCCGACTTCCTGTACGACCTCGACCTCCTCGTCGAGAAGCTGGAGTTCGAGCACGAGGAGTGGGAGTCGACCAAGGCGCGGGGCTACGACTGGTACACCCACGACACCATCTTCTTCTCCATCAACGGCTGACGGGCAGCGGCCCGGGCAGTCCGAGGGTGGCGGCCAGCCGGGCGCGGTGCCAGTGCGGCGGGCCGAAGAGCCGGGACGCGCCGTGCGCCCGTTTGAAGTAGCGGTGGGCGTCGTGCTCCCAGGTGATGCCGATCCCGCCGTGCAGCTGGATCATCTCGCCCGCCACCTCGGAGAAGGCCTCCGAGCAGACCGACTTGGCGGTGGCGGCGAGCCGGGTCAGCTCCGGTCCCCGTGCGCCGCCCGCCGCCGCGAAGGCGGCGCCGAGCGCGGCGGAGCGGGCCGACTCGACGCGGACGTACGCGTCCGCGAGGCGGTGCTTCACCGCCTGGAAGGAGCCGATCGGGCGCCCGAACTGCACCCGCTCCCCGGCGTACGCCACCGTGAGCTCCAGGCACCGCGCGGCCGCGCCGACCTGCTCGGCGGCGAGCGCCGCGCACCCGAGGTCGAGGACGTGCCGCAGCACCCGGCCGCCGTCGCCGTCCGCGCCGACGAGCCTGCCCTCGGCCCCGCGGAGCACCACCCGCGCCTGTGCCCGGGTGGCGTCCATCGGGACGGCCGCCTCGCGGCCGACCCCCGCCCCCTCGCCGGGCACCGCGAAGAGCGACACCCCGGCGGGCGTACGAGCCGCCACCAGCAGCGTGTCGGCGCGGGCCCCGTCGAGGACGTGCTCCTTCACGCCGGTGAGCAGCCAGCCGCCGTCGGCCCCGGGGACGGCCTCGGCGCGTATCGCCTCCGGGTCCCAGGAACCGGCCTCCGCCCAGGCGAGGGCGGCCGTCGTCGCGCCCGCCACCAGACCGGGCAGCAGCGCGGCGTGCTCCGGGCAGGACTCCGAGGCGAGGAGCGCCTGCGTCGCCAGCACGGCCGATCCGAGGTACGGGACGGGGCTCAGCTCCCGGCCCAGCTCCTCCATCACCACGTGCGCCTCCACGGCCCCGCAGCCGGCGCCGCCGTACTCCTCCGGGACGGCGAGCCCCGCCACCCCGATCTGCCCGGCCAGCGGCGACCAGGCCTCCTCGCCCGGATGCCGTCCGAGCAACTGCCGCACGGCCGTGCGCAGTTCCTCCTGCTCCTCGGTCAACCTCATGCCTCTGCTCCCTTCTCGACGGGGGGTGCGGCGGGGGTTTCCGGGTCCTCCTCGGAGAGGTCCCGGCCGCGGGTCTCGGCGGTGCGCCGGATCGCGAGCGCGGTCACCAGGCCGCAGACGACGGCGAGGACCGCGAGGGGGGTGCTCGCGGAGCGGTCCGCGAGGAGCGCGCCGGCGAGGAGCGGGGTGAAGCCGCCGCCGACGAGTGCGGCCAGCTGGTAGCCCAGCGAGGCGCCGGTGTAGCGGACGCGGGTGCCGAACAGCTCCGGGAGCAGCGGCCCGAGCGGCGCGTACATCGCGGACTGGACGATCTGCCCGAGGACCATGCCGAGGACGAGCAGCGCCGGCACCTCCGTGTCGACGAGGGCGTAGACCGGGAAGGCCAGCGCGACGACGCCCGCGGCGCCGCCGAGCACGACGGGCCGGCGGCCGACGCGGTCGGAGAGCGCGGAGAACAGCGGGATGGAGACGAGCCCGGCGAGCGAGGTGAAGACGAGCCCGGTCATCACCTGCGAGGTCGTGTACCCGATCCCGGTGGCGTACGTGAGCATGTACGTGCTGATCAGCGCGGTCAGCGCGAAGGGGCCGATGCCGACGCCGCAGGCCAGCAGCAGGGTGCGGGGCCTGCGCAGCACCCGCGCCAGCGGCACCCCGGCCGACTGCCCGGCGGCCGACTCCTCGACCGCCCGCCGGAAGAGCGGGCTCTCGGTCACGGAGAGCCGCACGTAGAGGCCGACGGCGAGGAGCACCGCGCTGAACAGGAACGGCAGCCGCCAGCCCCACTCCAGGAAGGCGGCGCGGGGGAGCAGCGACACCAGGGCGACGGCGACGGTGGAGAGCAGGAAGCCGAGCGGCGAGCCCATCTGCATCAGACCGCTCCACAGCCCGCGCCGGCGCGGGTCGGCGTGCTCCACGACCATGAGGGTCGCGCCCGCCCACTCGCCGCCGATGGCCAGGCCCTGGACGACGCGGAAGAGGACCAGGAGGACCGGCGCGGCGACGCCGATCGTCTCGTACGTGGGCAGCACGCCGATGAGGAAGCTCGCCACGCCCATCAGCGCCATGGTCAGGACGAGCATGGACCTGCGGCCGAGGCGGTCGCCGAAGTGGCCGAAGACGGCGCCGCCGAGCGGCCGGGCCACGTAGCCGGCGGCCAGCGTCCCGAAGGCGGCGATGGTGCCGGTGACGGGATCGCCGCCGGGGAAGAACAGGGGACCGAAGGCGAGCGCCGCCATGGTGCCGTACAGCAGGAAGTCGTAGTACTCGATGACGGTGCCGAGGAGGCTCGACAGCGCCACCCGGCGCAGCAGCGCCGGGTCGGGGGACGGTGCGGGGGTCATGGGGCTCCGGGGTGCGGTGGGGACGGGGACGTGCGCCGAGGGCTCAGGGGGCGAGGACGCGGGCGCGGCAGGCGGCGGGGGTGCCCCAGGCGTCGCGGAGCGGGCGTGCCTTGCGGATCCACAGGGAGAGGTCGAGCTCCTCGGTGTAGCCGACGGCGCCGTGGAGCTGGAGGGCGGTGCGGGCCGCGGCGTGGGCGGCCTCGCCCGCGGTGACCTTGGCGGCGGCGATCTCCCGCGGCGCGGTGCCGCGTCCGGCGAGGGCGAGGGCGGCGGCGTACAGCAGGGGCCGGGCGAACTCCAGGGCGATCAGGGTGTCGGCCAGCCGGTGCTTCACCGCCTGGAACGAGCCGATGGGGACGCCGAACTGGGTGCGCTGCCCGACGTAGGCGACCGTCCGGTCGAGCAGGGCCCGGCCGAGACCGAGGCACTGCGCGGCGGTCGCGAGGGCCGCGACCTCGACGGCGTACGCGGTGGCGGCGGCCACCCCGGGGCCGCGGGCCAGGACGGTGCCGCCGAGCGGGCGGGCCAGCCGGCGGGCCGGGTCGGCCGAGGGCTGGACGGGGCCGGCGGAGCCGGCGAGGCGCAGGGTGTCGTCCTCGACGACCAGGACGGCGTCGGCCACGTCCGCGTCCAGCGCGTAGGGGCCGGTGAGCGCGGGGACGCCCAGGGAGACGGTCGCCTTGCCGGCGGCGACGCGCGGGAGCCAGGCGGAGGCGGCGCCGTCGTCGCCGAGCCGGTGCAGCAGGGCGGCCGCGGCGACCGTCTCGACCAGCGGGCCGGGGACGGCGTGCCGGCCCAGTTCGGTGAAGGCGACGGCCAGTTCGAGCGGGAGCGGGCCCAGTCCCTCGTACGCCTCCGGCACGGCCAGCGCGAAGACGCCCGCCTCGGCGAGCCGGGACCAGAGCGCGAGCCCGGGGGCGTGGTCGCCGGCGGCCCAGGCGCGCGCGGTCCGGGGGGTGTCGGACGCCGAGAGCAGGGCGTCCAGGGTGCGGGCGAACTCCCGCTGTTCGTCGTCGAGCAGGAACCGCATCACCGGCGTCCCTTCGGCAGGCCGAGCAGCCGCTCGGCGATGATGTCGCGCTGGATCTCGTTGGTCCCGGCGTAGATCGGGCCGGCCAGCGAGAAGGTGTGGCCCTCGGCCCAGCCGCCGTGCGCGGGTGCCTCGGCGGCCTCGTCGGAGAGCTCGCCGTACGGTCCGAGGAGGTCGAGGGCGGTCTCGTGCAGGGCGATGTCCAGTTCGGACCAGAAGACCTTGTTGAGGCTGGACTCGGCGCCGAGGGAGTCGCCGGCGGCGATCCGGGAGGCGTTGGCGTAGGTGAAGAGCCGGTAGGCGCGGGCGCCGATCACGGCGTCGGCGACGCGGTCGCGGACGGCGGTGTCGGACGGGTCCGCCCGCTCCCGCCACAGCGTGGCGAGCCGGTCGGCGGCGGCCGAGAAGCGGCCGGGGCTGCGCAGGGTCAGTCCGCGTTCGTTGCCGGCCGTGCTCATGGCGACCCGCCAGCCGTCGCCGGGGGCGCCGATCACGTCCTCGTCGGGGACGAAGACCTCGTCGAGGAAGAGTTCGGCGAAGGCCGGCTTGCCGTCGAGCCGGCCCACGGGACGTACGGTCACGCCCTCCGCGTCGAGCGGGAACATGAGGTAGGTCAGGCCCCGGTGCGGCCGGTCCGCGCCCGGGTCGCTGCGGAAGAGGCCGAAGGCGCGGTCGGCGAAGGCGGCCCGGGAGGACCAGGTCTTCTGGCCGCCGATCAGCCAGCCGCCGTCGGTGCGCACGGCGGTGGAGCGCAGGCTCGCGAGGTCGGAGCCGGACTCGGGCTCGGACCACGCCTGGGCCCAGACGACCTCGCCGGAGGCCATCGGGGGCAGGATCCGGGCGCGCTGCTCCTCGGTGCCGTGCTCGAAGAGGGTGGGGGCGAGGAGGTTGATGCCGTTCTGGCTGACCCGGCCGGGAGCGCCGGCGGCGTAGTACTCCTCCTCGAAGACCAGCCAGCGCAGCACGGAGGAGCCGCGGCCGCCGTACTCCTCGGGCCAGGAGACCACCGACCAGCGGTCGGCGGCGAGTTCGGCCTCCCAGGCGCGGTGGGCGGCGAAGCCTTCGGCGGTCTCCAGGGAGGGCAGGGGGGCGGGGGGCACATGGGCGGCGAGCCAGGCGCGGGCCTCGGCCCGGAAGGCGTCGTCCGCCGGTGAGAAGTCGAGGTCCATCAGGCTCCCGCCTCCCGGGGGAAGGGGGGTCGTCCCCCGGAATGTCGCAGCATCGCGTGGATGTCCATGCCGCCGAGCGCGTCCCGTGCGGTCTCGGCGTTGTGCGCGTGCGCGAGGTGGTGCAGTCCGAAGACGGAGTCCATGCCGGTGTGCAGGCCCTGGAGGTCCTCGGCCTGGTTGACGGCGCGCTTGGTGAGGGCCAGGCCCATCCGGGGCATCTCGGCGATCCGGTCGGCCAACTCCAGGGTTCTGTCCATGAGTTCGTCACGGGGGACGACACGGTTGACCATGCCGACCTCGTGGGCGCGGCGGGCGCTCATCCGGTCGCCGGTGTAGAGGAACTCCTTGGCGATCCGGGGCGGCATCACCCAGGGGTGCGCGAAGTACTCGACGCCGGGGATGCCCATGCGGACCACCGGGTCGGCGAAGAAGGCGTCCTCGGAGGCGACGATCAGGTCGCAGATCCAGGCGAGCATCAGGCCGCCGGCGACGCAGGCGCCCTGCACGGACGCGACGACCGGCTTGGGCAGTTCGCGCCAGCGGCGGCACATGCCCAGGTAGACCTCGGACTCGCGGGCGAAGCGGCTCTCGGCGCCCTCCTTGTCCGAGTGGTCCCACCAGAGGCCGGCCTTCCGCTCGAACGGCAGGTGGGCGTCGCGTTCGGGGGTGCCGATGTCGTGGCCGGCGGAGAAGTGGTCGCCGGCGCCGGCGAGGACGACGACCTTGACCTCGCCGTCCTCGGCCGCGCGGTAGAAGGCGCGGTCGAGGGCGTAGGTCATCGCGGAGTTCTGGGCGTTGCGGTACTCGGGCCGGTCCATGGTGACGACGGCGACGGGGCCGCGCCGTTCGTAGCGGACGGGCCCGGTGGACGTGGTGCGGGCAGTGGACATCCGCCCTCCTTCCCTAACAAGTGTTTGGTAGGTTAACGTACCGCCATGAGCAACGTCGAGGAGTTCCGCAGGGAGGTCCGCGGCTGGCTGCGGGCCCACCTCACCGGCGAGTTCGCGTCCCTGCGGGGCCGCGGCGGCCCCGGACGCGAACACGAGGCGCACACCGAACGCCTCGCCTGGGAACGGCACATGGCCGCCCACGGATGGACCTGCGTCGGCTGGCCGAAGGAGTACGGCGGCCGGGGTGCGAGCCTGGAGGAACAGGTCGCCTTCCACGAGGAGTACGCCCTCGCCGACGCCCCCGCGCGCGTCGGCCACATCGGCGAACAGCTCCTCGGGCCGACCCTCATCGCCTTCGGCACCCCCGAGCAGCGCGCCCGCTTCCTGCCCCGGATCGTCGCCGTCGACGAACTGTGGTGCCAGGGCTACTCCGAGCCCGACGCCGGCTCCGACCTCGCGGGCGTCCGCACCCGCGCCGAACGCGACGGCGACACCTGGGTGGTCACCGGACAGAAGGTGTGGACCTCAGGCGCCCACGAGGCCGACTGGTGCTTCGTCGTCGCCCGCACCGAACCCGGCTCCACCCGCCACCACGGCCTCTCCTACCTGCTCGTCCCGCTGGACGCCCCCGGCGTCGAGATCCGGCCCATCGTCCAGCTCACCGGCACCTCCGAGTTCAACGAGGTGTTCTTCGACGCGGCCAGGACCGACGCCGCCCACATCGTCGGCGCGCCCGGGGACGGCTGGAAGGTCGCCATGGCCACGCTCGGCTTCGAACGCGGTGTCTCCACCCTCGGCCAGCAGGTCGGCTTCCGCCGCGAACTCGAAGCCGTCATCGGCCTGGCCCGGCGCAACGGCGCCGCCGACGACCCGATCGTCCGCGACCGCATCGCCCGCGCCTGGACCGGCCTGGAGACCATCCGCTTCAACGCCCTGAGGATGCTCGGCGGCGTCGCCGCCGGAGCCCCCGGGCCCGAGGCCTCCATCAACAAGATCTTCTGGGCCACCTGGCACCGCGAACTCGGCGAACTCGCCATGGACGTCAGCGGCGCCGACGGCATGCTCGCCGCCGGGGAACCGTACGACCTCACCGACTGGCAGCGGCTCTACCTCTTCTCCCGCGCCGACACCCTCTACGCCGGATCCAACGAGATCCAGCGCAACATCATCGCCGAGCGCGTCCTCGGCCTGCCCAAGGAGGCCCGCCCGTGACCGGCACCCCGCCCCCCTACGTCCCCGGCCACGGGCTGCTCGCCGGCCGCACCGCCGTCGTCACCGCCGCCGCGGGCGCCGGCATCGGCGGCGCCACCGCCCGCCGCCTCCTGGAGGAAGGCGCCCGCGTCCTCCTCTCCGACGCCCACGCCCGCCGCCTCAAGGAGTCCGAGGCCGAGCTCGCCGCCGAGTTCGGCGCCGACCGGGTGGCCGCCCTGCCCTGCGACGTCACCGACGAGACCCAGGTCGCCGCCCTCTTCGACCGCGCCGAGGAGACCCACGGCCGCCTCGACATCGTCGTGAACAACGCCGGACTCGGCGGCACCGCCGACCTCGTCGACATGACCGACGAGCAGTGGGACAAGGTCCTCGACGTCACCCTGGGCGGCACCTTCCGCTGCACCCGGGCCGCCCTGCGCCGCATGAAGGCCGCGGGCGCCGGAGGTGTCGTCGTCAACAACGCCTCCGTGATCGGCTGGCGCGCCCAGAAGGGCCAGTCCCACTACGCCGCCGCCAAGGCGGGCGTCATGGCCCTCACCCGCTGCGCCGCGCTCGAAGCCGCCGCGTACGGCGTCCGCGTCAACGCCGTCTCCCCGTCGCTCGCCATGCACCCCCACCTCGCCAAGGTCACCACCCCCGAACTCCTGGAGGAACTCACCTCCCGCGAGGCCTTCGGCCGGTACGCCGAACCCTGGGAGGTCGCGAACGTGATCGTCTTCCTCGCCAGCGGATACGCCTCCTACCTCACCGGCGAGGTCCTCTCGGTCAGCAGCCAGCACCCGTGAGACCGGCGCCCGAGCGGCGCCGCCAGCTCCTGGACGCGGCGGCCGAGGTCTTCGCCGCGCAGGGGTACGACGCCACCACCGTCCGCCGCATCGCGGACTCCGTCGGCCTGCTCGCCGGCAGCCTCTACTACCACTTCGACTCCAAGGAGTCGATGCTCGACGAGATCCTCTCCGGCTTCCTCGACGAGCTGTGGACCCGGTACGACGCCGTGCTCGCCGCCCGGCTCGGCCCCCGGGAGACCCTGGAGGCCCTCGTCACCGCGTCGTTCCGGGAGATCGACCGGCACCGCGCCGCCGTCGCCATCTACCAGAAGGAGTCCCGGCACCTCACGGACCAGCCGCGCTTCGGCTATCTCGCCGACGCCCAGCGGAGGTTCGAACGGGCCTGGCTCAGGACCCTGGAGGCCGGCGTGGCCTCCGGGGCCTTCCGCACCGACCTCGACGTCCGGCTCACCTACCGCTTCGTGCGCGACACCGTCTGGGTCGCCGCGTCCTGGTACCGGCCGGGCGGACAGCACAGCCCGGAGGAGATCGCCCGCCAGTACCTCTCGATGGTGCTGGAGGGGATCGCCCTCCGCGACCGACACCGGACACCCGAACCGTACGCATGAGGAGTCACCATGGCCGAGGCCTACATCGTCGAGGCGGTCCGCACCCCGGTCGGCAGGCGGAACGGCGGACTCTCCGCCGTCCACCCCGCCGACCTCGGCGCGCACGCCCTGAAGGCCCTGATGGAACGCTCGGGCGTCGACCCGGCCGCCGTGGAGGACGTCGTCCTCGGCTGCCTCGACACCGTCGGCCCCCAGGCCGGCGACATCGCCCGCACCTGCTGGCTCGCCGCCGGGCTCCCCGAGGAGGTGCCGGGCGTGACCGTGGACCGGCAGTGCGGCTCCTCCCAGCAGGCCCTGCACTTCGCCGCGCAGGGCGTCATGTCCGGCACCCAGGACCTCGTCGTCGCCGGCGGCACGCAGAACATGTCGATGATCCCCATCGCCTTCGCCAGCCGCCAGGCCGCCGAGCCCCTCGGCCTCACCGAGGGCCCCTACGCCGGCTCGGCCGGATGGCGGGCCCGCTACGGCGACCAGCCGGTCAACCAGTTCCACGGCGCCGAACTCATCGCCGAGAAGTGGGGCATCACCCGGCGCGACATGGAGGAGTTCGCGCTCCGCTCCCACCAGCGGGCGATCCGCGCGATCGACGAGGGCCGCTTCACCCGCGAGATCGTCCCCTACGGCGAGGTGACCACCGACGAAGGCCCGCGCCGCGACACGTCCCTGGAGAAGATGGCCGGCCTGAAGCCGGTGGTGGAGGGCGGCCGGATCACCGCCGCCGTCTCCTCCCAGGTGTCCGACGGCGCCTCCGCGATGCTCCTCGCCAGCGAGCGCGCCGTCCGCGAGCACGGGCTCACCCCGCGCGCCCGGATCCACCACCTCTCGGTGCGCGGCGAGGACCCGATCCGGATGCTCTCCGCGCCCATCCCGGCGACCGCGTACGCCCTGAAGAAGGCCGGCATGACCCTCGACGACATCGATCTCGTCGAGATCAACGAGGCCTTCGCCCCGGTCGTCCTCGCCTGGCTCAAGGAGACCGGCGCCGACCCCGGGAAGGTCAACGTCAACGGCGGCGCCATCGCCCTCGGCCACCCCCTCGGCGCCACCGGCACCAAGCTCGCCGTCACCCTCCTCCACGAACTGGAGCGCACCGGAGGCCGCTACGGCCTCCAGACGATGTGCGAGGGCGGCGGCCAGGCGAACGTGACGATCATCGAGCGGCTGTAGCGCACGGAGGTGCCCCCCCGACCGTCCGGCCGGAGGCCGGCGCAGGTCCCCGAAGCCCGGGAGGCCCCCTGGGGCCGAGCGGTGCGAGGGGGCCGTCGGGGAGGGGGCGATGTGCGGGGGCCGCGGCCGGGCCGACGTGACGATCACCGAGCGGCTGCAGGGCCCTGCGGAGGAGTGGCGGCGGGTGGCTGCTGCCGGACCGTGTGAGCGGCGCGGGGGCCTCCCGGGGTCTGCGCGCCGTACGCCGTGATCTCGGCGTCGAGGTCCAGCGGGCGGGTGGGCGAGGTCATCGCGGCGAGCTCGGCGGCCACGGCGTGGTCGGGGACCAGCCAGCACACCTCGAACTCGATGCCGTCGGGGTCGCGGGCGTAGAGCGCCTTGGTGGAGGCGTGGTCGCTCGCCCCGGTGAGCGCTCCCGCCTCCGTCAGGCGCGCCCGCATCGCCCGCAGCTCGGCGAGGGTGTCGACCTCCCAGGCCAGGTGGTAGAGGCCGACCCGGCCGCGGCCCGCGCCGGAGCCGGGTGCGGGGGACTGGAAGAGGCCGAGGTCGTGGTCGTTGGCGGAGCCCGCCGCCTGGAGGAACACCGCGCCGGGGAAGGCGCCGGGCAACGGCCGGAAGCCGAGGACGTCGCGGTAGAAGGCGAGGCTGCGGTCCAGGTCGGAGACGAAGAGGACGGCGTGGTTCAGCCGCTGGACGGGCATGCGGGTGGTCCGTTCGTTCATTGGGGGAGGGCGGAAGCACGATACGTCCGCCGGGGTGGCCGTCACCCCGGCGGACGTCGTGTGCGCGGGCCGGTCAGTCGGCGCGGGGCAGGGCGCGGAGCGTGGCCGCCGCCTCGGCCATCACGCGGTCGACGAGCTCCGCGCACGACGGCAGGTCGTCGATGAGGCCGGCGACCTGGCCCGAGGCCATCACCCCGGCGTCGGTGCGGCCGTCCACCATCGACGCCTTCAGCATCATCGGGGTGTTGGCGGCGAGCAGGATCTGGCTCCAGGTCAGTTCCTTGCCGTGCTTCATGGCGACCCCGTCCCTGACCATCTGGGACCAGCTCATGCCGGACTCGCGGCGGAACGCCGCCGCGTGCCGCACGGCCCTCAGCAGCGAGGCGGCCCGCCCGGAGCGCTCCAGGGCGTCGACCAGTTCGCTGCGGAGCATCCGGTGCGGCAGTCCGTCGACCTTCGTGGTGACGGTGACGTCTCCGACCGCCGCCGCCAGATAGCGGGCCTTGACCGCGTCGGGCACGGTCGAGTCGGAGGTGAGGAGGAAACGGGTGCCCATGGCGATCCCGGCCGCCCCGTAGGAGAGCGCGGCGACGAGACCGCGGCCGTCGTGGAAGCCGCCGGCGGCGATCACCGGGATGTCGACCGCGTCCACCACCTGGGGGAGGAGGACGGTGGTGGCGACGCTGCCGGTGTGGCCGCCGCCCTCCCCGCCCTGCACCACGACCGCGTCGGCGCCCCACGCGGCGACCTTCTCCGCGTGCCGGCGGGCGCCGATCGAGGGGATCACGACGACCCCCGCGTCCTTCAGCCGGGCGATCAGCTCGCGCGAGGGCGCGAGCGCGAACGACGCGACCCGCACCCCCTCGTCGATGATGATCCCGACCCGCTCGGCCGCGTCGCCCGCGTCCGCCCGCAGGTTCACGCCGAACGGCGCGTCCGTACGGGACTTGACCTCGCGCACGGCGGACCTGAGCTGCTCGACGCCCATGGTCGCCGAGGCCAGGACGCCCAGCGCGCCCGCGTTCGCGGCGGCCGAGACGAGGCGGGGCCCCGCGACCCAGCCCATGCCCGTCTGCACGATCGGGTGCCGCACCCCGATCAGGGCGGTGAGGGGGGTGGCGAGGGAGGCGTCGCTCATGCCCGGACCTCGCGGTCCCGCAGCCCCCGGGGGTCGATCTCCTCGCGGATCAGCCGGAGTTCCTCCGCTGTGGGGTCCCGGGTGTACGGCACCTCCTCGGGCACGGCGAGCGTGAAGCCGGTCGCCTCCCGCACCTGTGCGACCGTGACGCCCGGGTGCAGCGCACGCAGGCGCATCGTGCGGTCCGGGGTCTCGAAGTCGAAGACGCCGAGGTCGGTGATGACGCCCGGGAGGCGGTGGTAGCGGGTGGCGGAGGGGCCGGCCGCCGAGGCCCGGTCGTAGCCGACCCCGCAGGCCATGTCGACCCGCTCGACGAAGACCCGGGGCGAGTGCCGGGGGACCCAGTAACTCGTCGGGTTGTTCAGGGTGTTGACGGGGGCGCCGCGGACGCCGAGGAGCTGGCGGGCCGGCCGCTCCCACTCGCCGATGCAGCTGATGTTCTGGTTGCCGTGGCGGTCGAGCTGGCTGGCGCCCATCATCACGTGCCGCCGGCCGGTGGCGACCAGGGCCAGGTGCTGCCGGTACGGCAGCCAGCCCTCCACCACCCCGGGCGCCGCGCCGAGCGCCGGGACGTCGCCCATCAGCAGCGCCTCGCCGTCGGTGAGCAGCAGGTCGGGGGCGAACGTGAGCCGGGCGAGCCGGGCGCCGATCATCGGCACCGTGCCCATCGGGCTGGCCAGCACCTCGCCCGCGTCGCGCCACGCCTCGGCGCAGGCCAGCACGCAGTACTCGGCCCGGGTGACCGCCGGGGCCGTCGTGGGAGTGTCGGTGCCGCTCATGCTTCCTCCTCGTGGAACGCCGCCACGGCGGCCTGGTACGCGTCCTCGTCGCCGGACAGGAACCGCGCGGTGAACTCCCGCCACTTCTCCGGGTCGCGGGCCGCCTCGACGTAGTGGCGCTGGAAGGCCTCGTCCCGGTCGTGGTCGGGGACGCAGGAGGTGAAGTGCGCGCCACCGGGCGTCTCGACGACCCCGTCCACGAAGGCCCGCTTCAGCAGCAGCGTCTGCGGCCCCGCGTCCTTGAGCAGCTCGGAACTCTCCACGATCCGCTCGCAGGAGACGTACGCCGTGTCGGCGGCCTCGCAGAACAGATCGTCGAAGTACGGGTCGGGACCCAGGTACTGGCCGTTGCCGTGGACGTCGGCGCGGTTGAGGTGGACGAGGGCGGCGTCCAGCCGCAGCGCGGGCACGGCCACCAGCTCCTCGCGGTCGTCGTACGGCGAAGTGACCGTCCGCAGCCGGGGGTTGACCGTCATCACGTCCGAGGCGAGCCCGGCGCGGATGGGCATGAACGGCAGGCGGTGCACGGCGGCCGTGAGCCCCCACATCATCATCGCCTCGTCCAGCTCCACCAGTTCGAAGGCGCCGCGCTGCCGGGCCGCCACGAAGTGCGGCTCCAGCGGGACGGAGTCCAGGGTGGCGAAGGC
Organism: Streptomyces sp. NPDC047974; assembly: GCF_040653375.1. Lineage (NCBI taxonomy): Bacteria > Bacillati > Actinomycetota > Actinomycetes > Kitasatosporales > Streptomycetaceae > Streptomyces > Streptomyces sp. NPDC047974. The sequence continues at coordinate 486,721 of NZ_JBEZNU010000001.1, read as the reverse complement.
GGCGACCAGCTTGCGGATCCTGCCCGCCGCGGCGAGCAGACCGACGTCCGGTCCGCCGTACGAGACGACGGTCAGGTCCGTGAGGTCCGAGCGCAGCAGCGCCCGTACCAGCGCCATCGGCTTGCGCCGGGAGCCCCAGCCGCCGATCCCGATCGTCATCCCGCTGCTCAGCCGCCCCACGACCTCGTCGGCGGTCATCGTCTTGTCCGTGCTCACGCCTGCTCCTCCTGCTCGTCCGTGCCGAAGGTGTCGCGGACCTCGTCGGCGACACCGCTGAGGTTGGCCTCGAAGGTGAAGCCCTGCTCGAAGCGGTAGGAGCGCCGCACGTCCACCGGGTCGATGCCGTTGATCGCCGCCTTCGCGAGGCGCAGGAGCCGGCCGTCCTTGGCGGCGATCTCCCGGGCCAGCTCCAGGGCCGCCGCGCGCAGCCCGGCGCGCGGGACGACCCGCCACACCGAGCCGTGCCGGTGCAGCTCCTCGGCGGTGACCGTGCGGGAGGTGTAGTACAGCGTCCGCATGAGGTGCTGGGGGACCAGCCGGGCGAGGTGGGTGGCGGCGCCGAGGGCGCCCCGGTCCAGCTCGGGCAGGCCGAAGGTCGCGTCCTCGGAGGCGACGATCGCGTCGGCGTTGCCGACGAGGCCGATGCCGCCGCCGAGGCAGAAGCCGTGGACGGCCGCGACGACCGGGACGGCGCAGTCGTAGACGGCGGAGAAGGCCTCGGCGCAGCCGTGGTTGGCGCCGAGGATCGCCTCGGGGCCGGTCGCGCGCTGGAGCTCCTTGATGTCGACGCCGGCGTTGAAGCCGCGGCCTTCGGCGGTGAGCACCACGCAGCGCGTCTTCGGGTCGGCGCCCGCGGACCGGACGGCGGCGGCGAGGTCGTACCAGCCCTGCACGGGGAGGGCGTTGACCGGGGGGAAGTCGACGGTGACGACGGTGACGCCGTCGTCCGGTGCGGAGGTGGAGACACCCATGAGCAGATCAGCTACCTTTCCACCAAACGTTTGTTAGGTGGAAGATAGCAGCGGTTCGCCCGCTGCGGGAGGTGTCCCTTGGCAGTGACCATCGATCTGTCCGGCTCCGTCGCCGTCGTCACCGGCGGCACCCGGGGCGTCGGCGCCGGGATCGCCAGAGCCCTGCTCGAAGCCGGGGCGGAGGTCGTGACCTGCGCCCGGCGGGCCCCCGACACACCCGTCGCGGCGGCGGGCCGCACCGCCCGCTTCCTCCCCGTCGACCTGCGCGACCCGGCCGCCGTCACGGCCTTCTTCGAGCGGGTGCGCGACGAGCACGGCCGCCTCGACACCCTCGTCAACAACGCCGGCGGCACGCCCTACCGCGCCCTCGCCGACGGCGACGCCGCCCAGCACGCCAGGGTCGTCGAGCTCAACCTCGTCGCCCCGCTGAACGCCTCGCTCGCCGCGCACCGGGTGATGAGCCGTCAGCCGGCCGGGGGCTCCATCGTCATGGTCGGCAGCGTCAGCGGCACCCGCCCGTCGCCGGGCACCGCCGCGTACGGCGCCGCCAAGGCCGCGCTGGAGAACCTCGCCCGCTCCATGGCCGTGGAGTGGGCCCCGCTCGTCCGGGTCAACACGCTCGTCCTCGGCATGGTCCGCACCGAGCTGTCCCACCTGCACTACGGCGACGAGGACGGCATCGCCGCCGTCGGCCGCACCGTGCCGCTCGGGCGGCTCGCCGCGCCCGCCGACATCGGCGACGCCTGCGTCTTCCTCGCCTCCGACCGGGCCGCGTACGTCAGCGGCGCCGCCCTCCACGTCCACGGCGGAGGGGAACGCCCCGCGTTCCTCGACGCCGCCACCGTCAACCACCCCTGAAAGGCAGGACCCCATGACCGGACTCTGCGCGGGACGCGTCGTCGCCGTCACCGGAGCGGGCCGCGGACTCGGGCGCGCCCACGCGCTCGCCTTCGCGGCGGAAGGAGCCAGGGTCGTCGTCAACGACCTCGGCGTCGGACTCGACGGCACGGGCGGGGGCGCGGGCCCCGCCCAGGAGGTCGTCGACGCGATCACGGCGGCGGGCGGCGAGGCGATCACCCACGGCGGCGACATCGCCACGACGGAGGGCGCGGCCTCCCTGATCGCCGCCGCCGTCGACGGCTTCGGCCGCCTCGACACGCTCGTCAACAACGCGGGTTTCCTCCGCGACCGGATGCTCGTCAACCTCGGCGAGGACGACTGGGACGCCGTCATGCGCGTCCACCTCAAGGGCCACTTCCTGCCGCTGCGGCACGCGGCGGCGTACTGGCGCGCCGAGTCCAAGGCCGGGCGTACGCCCCGGGCCCGGGTGATCAACACCAGCTCGGGAGCGGGGCTGCTCGGCAGCGTGGGCCAGGGCAACTACGCCGCCGCCAAGGCGGGGATCGTCGGGCTCACGCTCGTCGCGGCGGCGGAGATGGGACGGTACGGGGTCCAGGTCAACGCGATCGCCCCCGCGGCGCGGACCCGGATGACCGAACAGGCCTTCGCCGAGGCGATGGCCGCGCCCGAGGGCGCCGGGTTCGACGCCATGGCGCCCGAGAACGTCTCGCCGCTCGTCGTCTGGCTCGGCTCCGACGCGGCGGCGGGGGTGACGGGGCGGGTCTTCGAGACGGAGGGCGGCCGGATCACGGTCATGGAGGGCTGGCGGCCGGGGCCCACGGCCGACAAGCGTGCCCGCTGGACCCCGGCGGAGGCGGGCGAGACCGCACTCAAGCTCCTCGCCGCCGCCGAACCACCCCACCCGGTGTACGGCGCGCACTGACACGCCCGCCGTGCCGCCCGGGCCCGGGCTCCGCCGGGGCCCGGGCCGCGCGGTGACGGGCGGAGCGGCACGTGACGGGCGGGGCGGTGACGGGTTTCCCGGTCAGTGGGAGCGGGGGCTCACGGGGGTGCGGGGCGCGGGCCTAGCTTCGTCGGACACAGACCCGAGCGTCCCAGGAGGGAACCGTCATGCTCACGGACCGTCAGCGACACGAGGCGGCCGCGCTGCTGCGCTCCGCCGAACACGGCGTCGTGCCGATCGCCCCGCTGAGCGAGGCGTATCCCGGGATCGACGCCGATGACGCGTACGAGATCCAGCTCGTGAACATCCGGCACCGGCTCGCCGCCGGCGCCGAGGTGCGCGGCCACAAGGTCGGGCTCTCCTCGCCCGTCATGCAGCGCATGATGGGGGTGGACGAGCCCGACTACGGGCATCTGCTCCAGGACATGGAGTTCGCCCCCGGCGGGGCCGTGCCCACCCGCCGCTACTGTCAGCCCCGCGTCGAGGTGGAGATCGGCTTCGTCCTCGGGGACGACCTGCCGGGGGAGGACTGCACCCCCGCCGACGTGCTCGCCGCGACCGAGCGGGTCGTGCCCGCCCTGGAGCTCATCGACAGCCGCATCCGCGACTGGCGGATCACGATCGCCGACACCATCGCCGACAACGCCTCCTCCGCCGGATTCGTCATCGGCGAGGGCCGGTCCCCGCGCGGGCTCGACCTGAGGGCGGTCGAGGCACGGCTCGACCGTGACGGCGAGCGGCTCGCCGAGGGCCGCGGGGACGCCGTGCTCGGCGACCCGGCCCGCTCGGTCGCCTGGCTCGCCCGGACCGTCGCCCGCTTCGGCGTGCCCCTGAAGAAGGGGCACGTGGTGCTGCCCGGTTCGTGCACGCGCGCCGTCGACGTCGTCCCGGGCGCGACCTACACCGCCGACTTCACCGGGCTGGGCCCGGTCTCCCTCTCCTTCACCTGAGGTGATGATGACCCGCAAGACCAAGGCGACAGCCGCCATCGTCGGCTCCGGCAACATCGGCACCGACCTCCTGTACAAACTGCTCCGCTCCGAGCTCGTCGAGCCCCGCTGGATGGTCGGGGTCGACCCCGACAGCGACGGTCTCGCCCGGGCCCGCGGACTGGGTCTGGAGACCACCCACGAGGGCGTCGACGCGCTGCTCGGCCAGGCCGAGAGGCCCGACCTCGTCTTCGAGGCCACCAGCGCCTACGTGCACCGCGCCAACGCCCCCCGCTACGCGGAGCTCGGCATCCGGGCGATCGACCTGACGCCGGCCGCCGTCGGCCCGGCCGTCGTCCCGCCGGCCAACCTCCGCGCCCACCTCGACCGGCCCAACGTCAACATGATCACCTGCGGCGGCCAGGCCACCATCCCCATGGTGTACGCGGTCTCCCGCGTCGTCCCGGTCGCGTACGCCGAGATCGTCGCCTCGGTCGCCTCCGTCTCCGCGGGCCCCGGAACCCGCGCCAACATCGACGAGTTCACCCGCACCACCGCCCGCGGCATCGAGACCATCGGCGGCGCCGCGCGCGGCAAGGCGATCATCATCCTCAACCCCGCCGACCCGCCCGTGATCATGCGCGACACCGTCTTCTGCGCCATTCCCGAGGACGCCGACCGCGCCGCCATCGCGCTCTCCGTGAAGGAGGTCGCCGAGCAGGTCGCCTCGTACGTCCCCGGCTACCGGCTGCGCGGCGAGCCGCAGTTCGACGACCCGAGCCCCGAGAACGGCGGCATGGCGCGCGTCGCGATCTTCCTGGAGGTCGAGGGCGCGGGCGACTACCTGCCGCCGTACGCCGGAAACCTCGACATCATGACCGCCGCCGCCACGAAGGTCGGCGAGGAGTTCGCCCGGGCGCTCCTCGCCCCCGGCGCCTAAGGAGCCCCAGCCATGTCCCACACCCCGTACTCGGACGCGCTCGACATCCGGATCACCGACTCCTCGCTGCGCGACGGCTCGCACGCCAAGCGCCACCAGTTCACCGCCGCCGACGTGCGGTCCGTCGTCGCCGCCCTCGACGACGCCGGCGTCCCCGTCATCGAGGTGACGCACGGCGACGGGCTCGGCGGCTCCTCGTTCACCTACGGCTTCTCGAAGACCCCCGAGCAGGAGCTGATCAGGGCTGCCGTGGAGACCGCCCGGCGGGCCGTCATCGCCTTCCTCATGCTGCCCGGGCTCGGCGTCAAGGACGACATCCGGGCCGCCCGCGACAGCGGCGCGGGCATCTGCCGGATCGCCACCCACTGCACCGAGGCCGACATCGCGGTCCAGCACTTCGGACTCGCCCGCGAGCTCGGCCTGGAGACCGTCGGCTTCCTGATGATGGCCCACTCCACGAGCCCGGAGAACCTCGCCCGGCAGGCCCGCGTCATGGCCGACGCCGGCTGCCAGTGCGTGTACGTCGTCGACTCCGCCGGCGCCATGGTCATGGACGACGTCACCGACCGCGTCCAGGCCCTCGTCGCCGAGCTGGGCGGCGACGCCCAGGTCGGCTTCCACGGCCACGAGAACCTCGCCCTCGGCACCGGCAACTCCGTCGCCGCCGTCAAGGCCGGCGCCCTCCAGATCGACGGCTCCACCCGCCGGCTCGGCGCCGGCGCCGGCAACACCGCCGTCGAGGCCTTCGTCGCCGTCTGCGCCAAGATGGGCATCCGCACCGGCATCGACGTCCTGAAGATCATCGACGCGGCCGAGGACGTCGTCCGCCCCGTCATGGACGAGGAGTGCCGCCTCGACCGGCTCGCCCTCCTCATGGGCCACGCGGGCGTCTACTCCAGCTTCCTCAAGCACGCCTACCGGCAGGCCGAGCGGTACGGCGTCCCGGGCGCCGAGATCCTCCTCAAGGCCGGCGAACGGCGCCTGGTCGGCGGCCAGGAGGACCAGCTGATCGACATCGCCCTCGAACTCGCCGCCGCCCGGAACTGAACCCACCACACCCGAGGAGAACGTGATGACTGCTCTCGACGACGAGGCCCGGGTCATCGAAGCCGGCCGCCCGCCCACCCGCTTCGCCCGCGGCTGGCACTGCCTCGGCCTCGCCGACGCCTTCAAGGACGGCGCACCCCACGAGATCGAGGCCTTCGGCACCAAGCTCGTGGTCTTCCAGGGCGAGGACGACGGCGCGCTCCACGTCCTCAACGCCTACTGTCCCCACATGGGCGGCAACCTCGCCCACGGCACCGTCAAGGGCGACGCCGTCGCCTGCCCCTTCCACGACTGGCGCTGGTCGGGCGACGGCCGCTGCGCCGGCATCCCGTACGCCCGCCGCGTCCCGCCCCGCGCCCGCACCCGCAGCTGGCTGACCCTGGAGCGCAACCGGCAGCTCTTCGTCTGGCACGACCCCGAGGGCAACCCGCCGCCCCCCGAGGTCACCGTCCCCGAGATCGCCGGGATCCACGGCCCCGACGCCGGCGAGTGGAGCGACTGGAACTGGAAGACGCTCCGCGTCGAGGGCGCCAACTGCCGCGAGATCGTCGACAACGTCGTGGACATGGCGCACTTCTACTACGTCCACTACGCCTTCCCCGAGTACTTCAAGAACGTCTTCGAGGGCCACGTCGCCACCCAGTACATGGAAAGCAGCCCCCGCGGCGACATGGAGCTCGGCACCCTCAGCTCCGGCAACCTCCGCTCCGACGCCTCCTACTACGGCCCCTCCTACATGATCGACCACCTCTACAGCGACGTCGGCGGCGGCCTGGAGATGGAGATCGTCCTCATCAACTGCCACTACCCGGTCGACGCCGACAGCTTCGTGCTCCAGTACGGCGCCATCGTCAAGCGGCTCCCCGGCATGACCGACGAGCAGGCCGCCGAGGCCGCCGCGGCCACCGCCGAGGGCGCCACCGTCGGCTTCGAGCAGGACGTCGAGATCTGGCGGAACAAGACCCGCATCGACAACCCCCTCCTCACCGAGGAGGACGGCCCCGTCTACCAACTGCGCCGCTGGTACGAGCAGTTCTACGTCGACGCCGCCGACGTCAAGGACGAGATGACCCGGCGCTTCGAGTTCGAGATCGACACCCAGCGGGCCAACACCGCCTGGCGCGCCGAGGTCGGCGAGAACCTCGCCCGCCGCGCGGCGGCCGCGACGGAAGCCGGAGCGCCCTGACATGCGACCGGTCCAGTGCCCGGCCTGCGGAAACCAGGTCCTCTGCGAGAAGTTCTCCCCCGCCCACACCTCCGTGCAGTGGACCGCCGACGCGGCCGTCGCCTGCGCCGAGTTCCGCGAGCGGGTCGGCCGGGGCGCGAGCAGCGCCCGGATACGGACCTGCCGGTCGCTGCGGGCCGGCATCGAGCGGGCGGTCGCCGACGGCACCCTGGAGGTCGGCGATGTCCGTGTCGACGTCTGAGCCGGCGGCGGCCCCCGCCGCCGGGAGCCGCACCCACCGGCTGCGGGTCGTCGAGGTCGTCACCGAGACGCCCGACGCCCGCAGCCTGGTCCTGCGGCCCGCCCCGGAGAGCGCGGCCCGCTTCGCCCACCGGCCGGGACAGTTCCTCACCCTGAGGCTGCCCGGACCGGACGGCGTCCCCGTCGCCCGCTGCTACTCGCTGGCGAGCTCGCCGCACACCGGCGAACCCCTGAAGGTCACCGTCAAGCGGGTCGTCGGCGGGTACGGCTCCAACTGGGTCTGCGACCACCTGGCCGCGGGCGACGAGGTGGAGGCGCTGCCCCCGGCCGGCACCTTCACCCCGGACTCCCTCGACGAGGACCTGCTGCTCGTCGCCGGCGGCAGCGGCATCACCCCGGTCCTCTCCATCGCCAAGTCCGTCCTCGCGGCGGGCCGCGGCCGGATCACGCTGCTGTACGCCAACCGCGACGAGCGCTCGGTCATCTTCCGCGACGAGCTGCGCGCCCTGACCGCGGCCCACCCCGGACGGCTCCTGGTCGTCCACTGGCTGGAGACGCTCCAGGGCCTGCCGGCCCCGGACCGGCTCGCCGCCGCGCTCGCGCCGTACGCCGGCCGCGAGGCCTTCGTCTGCGGCCCAGGCCCCCTGATGGACGCCGTCGAGCAGGCGCTGCGCACCCTCGGCGCACCGGGCGACCGCATCCACCGCGAACGCTTCTTCTCCCTCTCCGGGGACGTCTTCGGCGCGCCGGGCCCGGAGACGGCGGCCGAGGGCGAGGGCGCCGCCGTGACCGTGGAACTCGACGGCGAGACCCGTACGGTCCCCTGGCCGCCGGGCGCGCCGCTGCTCGACGCGCTCCTCGCCGCCGGGGTGGACGCCCCGTACTCCTGCCGCGAGGGCGCGTGCAGCGCCTGCACCTGCCGGGTCGTCACCGGCGAGGTGCGGATGGCCCGCAACGAGGTCCTGGACGACCGGGACGTCGCCGACGGCTACGTCCTCGCCTGCCAGGCCCTGCCGCTCACCGACCGGGTCGGGATCACCTACAGCTGACCGGCCCGGATCCCCGCCCCCTCCCGAGGAGCCTCCCCATGCCCCGTACGTACCTGGTCACCGGCGCCGCGTCCGGCATCGGCGCGGCCGCCACCGCCCTCCTCCGGGAGCAGGGCCACACGGTCCTCACCGCGGACCTGGAGGGCGGCGACATCACCGCCGACCTGTCCGCCCCCGCGGGCCGGGCCGCCCTCGCGGCCCGCGCCCGCGAGCTCACCGGCGGCCGGCTCGACGCCGTCGTCGCCTGCGCGGGCGTCGCCCGCTTCGAGCCGGTCACGATCCGTGTCAACCACTTCGGCGCCGTGGCCACCCTGGAGGGCCTGCGCCCGCTCCTCGCCGCCGGGACCCACCCGAGGGCCCTGGTCGTCGGCTCCATCGACTCCGTGCACCCCACCGACCCGGAGATCCTGGCGGCGGCCGACGCGGACGACGAGGCCGCCGCGGTGACCGCCGCCCAGGCCGCGGCCGACCGGGGCGAGGGACACCTCGTCTACTCCTCCTCCAAGGCGGCGGTCTCCCGCTGGGTCCGCCGCGCCGCCCCCGAGCCCGCCTGGGCCGGCGCGGGCATCCCGCTCAACGCCGTCGCCCCGGGCGTGGTCCTCACCCCGCTGACCCGGCCCCTGCTCGACGACCCCGTCACCCGGGCCCTCGTCGAGCGGGCCGTCCCCATGCCGCTGCACGGCCACTCCCGGCCCGAGCAGCTCGCCCCGCTGATCGCCTGGCTCACCTCGCCCGAGAACACCCTCGTCACCGGACAGGTCGTCTTCGCGGACGGCGGCGCCGACGCCGTCCTGCGCGGCGACCGCACCTGGTGACGCCGGACCCCGCCACGGAGGCCCCCATGCGCCCGCACACCCTCGAACGCTCCCTCGTCATCGCCGCGGACCCGGAGGCGGTGTGGGCGCTCCTCGGCGGCTTCGCCGGCCTCGCCGACTGGCACCCGCACCTCCCGCCCGCCGCCGTCGAGGACGGCGCCGACCCCGAAGTGCCCGGCGCCGTCCGGGTCTTCGCCGTGGACGGCGCGGTCGTGGCCCGCGAGCTGCTGCTCGCCCACGAACCCGCCGCGCGCCGCTACCGCTACACGCTCCTCGAACCGCTCGTGCTGCCCGTGGCCGAGTACGTCGCCACCCGAGGGCCTGTCTGACCCTTCCCGTCGGGTCCGGCCCGTCCGGCACGCACGCTCGCCGCACGGCAGAAACGCCCAAGTAGCTCCGCTACGAGGGCGCCCCTGCCGCACGCCGATCGCACGCACCGGACGATCCGGCCTGATCCGACGCGAAGGGTCAGACAGGCCCTCGCCGTCCATCCGCACCCCGACGGCGCCGAGGTCCGCTGGTCCGCCGCCTACCGGGCGACGGACGAGGTGGCGGACCGGGTCGAGGCCCGGTTCGGCGACGGCGTCTACGCCACCGGCCTGCGGGCCCTGGCGGAACGGCTCACATCCACTCGCTGAACCGCAGCCACGTCATCATGTTGTCCATCGACGGCTGCGGCACCCCGGGCGCCGCGGCCGCCGCCACCGGCTGCGCGCGCTGCTCGGCCAGCCGGCCGGGGCCGAACATCGACTGCCACACCGCGCGGGCGCAGCCGCGCACCACCGGCGCGATCCGCTCCATCTCCCGGTGGACGCCGTGACCGCAGACCGAGACCGCCGCGACGGCCCGTCCCGCGCCGCGCAGCGGGGCCGCGACGCAGAACACGCCCCGGAACCCCTCCTCCTGGTCGAAGGCGACCCCGCGCTCGCGGACCAGGGCCAGTTCGGCGCGGAAGGGGTCGGGGCGGGTGATCGTCCGCGGGGTGCGGGGCCGCAGCCCGCCGCGTATCACCTGCTCCACCACGGCGGCGTCGCTGAACGCCAGGATCGCCTTGCCGGACGCGGTGCAGTACGCGGGCTGCCGGCCGCCCGTCCGCGAGGGCACCGCGGAGTCGTCGGAGCCGCCGATGCGCTCCAGATAGACCACCTCGGGGCCGTCGAGGACCGTGAGGTGCACCAGATGGCCGGTCGCCTCGTGCAGGGCGTGCAGATGCGGCAGGGCGGCCCGGCGCAGCCGGTTGTGGTGCGAGGCCATCGCGCCGAGCTCCAGCATGCCCATGCCCAGCCGGTAGTCGCGGCCCTCCCGCTCCAGCCAGCGCAGCTGCACCAGCTGGTCCAGGATGCGGTGGGCGGAGGAGCGCCGGATCCCCGACCGCTGCACGACCTCGGTGAGCGTCAGACGCGGTCCGCCGCTCTGGAACGCGGCGAGCACCTTCGCCGCCTTCTCCAGCAGGGACAGCGGAGCGGCCGCGGCCTCGGCCGCGGTCAGCTCGGCGGCATGCGTCGTCATCGACACCTCCCACACGGACGGCGCGACGGGCGAGAGCCCAGCCGCGTCCGTAATCTCCGGTATTGCGTGGAGAGTGCCAGAGGGGGCCGGGATCCGGGAAGGGGGTGTTCCGTCTCGGAACGGTAACGCGTAGGTTGCCTCTGGTCACCCCGGAGGATGCCATGATCCGGGCCCGGATCCGAGAGGCACCCCCATGCGCGACCACGACGTCCTCACCGCCGTCCGCGCCCTCGCCCCCGCCCTGCGCGAGCGCGCCGCCGAGACCGAGGAGCTGCGCCGGGTGCCCGACGCCTCCCTGGCCGCACTGGAGGACACCGGCTTCCTCCGGCTGCTGCGCCCCCGGGCGCACGGCGGACTCGCCGCCGCCCCGGACGTCTTCCACGCCGCCGTCCACGAGCTCGCCCGGGCCTGCGGCTCCACCGGCTGGACCGCCGCCCTCCTCGGCGTCCACCCCTGGTACGTCGCCCAGCTCGACCCCCGCGCCCAGGACGACGTCTGGGGCGCGGACCCCGCCGCCCCGATCTGCTCCTCGCACGCCCCCACCGGCACCGTCACCCCGGTCGACGGCGGCCACCGGCTCTCCGGCCGCTGGCACCACGCCGCCGGCGCCGACCACGCCCGCTGGGCGCTGCTCGGCGGCCTCGTCGCCGACGCCGAAGGCCGCCCCCAGGACATGCGCACTTTCCTCGTCCCCCGCACCGACTACCGGGTGGACGACGTGTGGGACACCGTCGGGCTGCGCGGCACGGGCGCCAACGACATCGTCGTCGACGACGCGTTCGTCCCCGCCCACCGCTCCCTCGGCTACGGCCCCGTCACCGCGCTCCGCTGCCCCGGCCACGAGGTCAACCCCGAACCCGTCTACCGGCTGCCGTACGCCGCCCTCTTCACCACCACCATCTCCACCGTCATGGTCGGCATCGCCGAGGGCGCCTACGAGCACCACGTCGACACCGCCCGCGCCCAGCCCGCCCTCGGGCACGGCCGGCGCGCCGCCGAGGACCCCTTCGCCCAGGTCCGCATCGCCCGCGCCGCCGGGGAGATCGACGCCGCCCGCCTCCCACTCGCCCGCACCACCGCCGAGCTGTACGCGACGGTGCTGGCCGGCCGTGAACCCACCCGCGCGCTGCGCGCCCGCGCCCGCCGCGACCAGGCCCTCGCCACCGAACGCGCCCTCACCGCCGTCGACCTGCTCCGCGAGAACACCGGCGGCAGCCCCCTGCGCGGCGGCGACGACGTCCTCGACCGCGCCTGGCGCGACCTCCACACCGGGCGCGGCCAGGCCGCCAACGACGTCGAGCGGGCCCTGCTCCTCTTCGGCCGGGACGCCGTCGGCCTCGACGTCCACGACCCCATGCTCTGACCGCCGGCGCCGCGCGTCCCCGGCCTCCCCGACCGCCTTCCCGCTCAGTGGGAGCGACGCGTTCTCCCGGCCGTACGGCTCGCCGTACGGTCCTGGCATTCCCCCACCACGACCCGAAAGGGGATGCCCCATGGCCGACGACGTCCTGGCAGCCGTCCGTGACCTCGCCCCCGTGCTGCGCGAACGCGCCGCCGAGGCGGAGGAGTCGCGGCGCGTGCCCGACGCCTCCGTCAAGGAACTGGAGGACACCGGCTTCTTCCAGCTGCTGCAGCCGAAGGCCTTCGGCGGCGCCGCCGCCGACCCGGTCGTCTTCTACACGGCGGTCAAGGAGATCGCCAAGGCCTGCGGGTCGACCGGCTGGGTCGCCTCCGTGGTCGGCGTCCACCCCTGGCACGTCGCCCTCTTCGACCCCCGCGCCCAGCAGGAGGTCTGGGGCACCGACCCCAGGACCCGCATCGCCTCCTCGTACGCCCCCACCGGCAAGGCCGCCGCCGTCGACGGCGGGTTCCGGCTCTCCGGCCGCTGGCACTTCTCCTCCGGCTGCGACCACGCCCGCTGGGCCCTCCTCGGCTGCCTCGTCACCGACGCCGAGGGCAACCCCGTCGACATGCGCACCTTCCTCGTGCCCCGCGCCGAGTACCGCGTCGACGACGTCTGGGACACCGTCGGCCTGCGCGGCACCGGCAGCAACGACATCGTCGTCGACGACGTCTTCGTCCCCGGCCACCGGGCCCTCAGCTTCGGCCCCGTCACCGCCCTCGACGTGCCCGGCCACGCGCTCAACCCCGAGCCCGTCTACCGGCTGCCGTACGCCGGCGTCTTCACCACCACCATCGCCACCCCGATCGTCGGCATCGCCGAGGGCGCCTACGAGGCCTACACCGAGGCCACCCGGAAGCGGTTCCGCGTGTCCTACGGCCAGCAGGTCGCCGAGGACCCCTTCGCCCAGGTCCGCATCGCCCGCGCCGCCAGCGACATCGACGCCGCCTGGCTCCAGCTCCGCCGCAACATCGGCGCCATGTACGCCCTCGCCGAGCGCGGCGAGGAGATCCCCATGGAGCTGCGCACCCGCACCCGCCGCGACCAGGTGCTCGCCACCGAACGCTCGGTGGCCGCGGTCGACCTGCTCATGGAGAACGCCGGCGGCAACGCCATGCGCACCGGCGCCCACGCCGTCCAGCGCGCCTGGCGCGACGCCCACACCGGGCGCGGCCACGCCGCCAACGACCCCGAGCGCGCCCTCGTCATGTACGGGCAGTGCGCCCTCGGCATCGACATCCAAGACACCATGGCCTGAGAGGCAGCCGCAGATGACCGAGCTCACCCACGCCTCGACCTCCCGCACCGCCAAGGCCGCCGGCCTCACCCTCCACTACCACGAGGCCGGTCCCGCCGACCGGCCCGACGCCCCCGTCGTGATCATGCTGCACGGCGGCGGGCCCGGCGCCTCCGGCTGGAGCAACTTCGGCGGCAACCTCCCCTTCTTCGCCCGGGAGTTCCGCACCCTCCTCGTCGACCAGCCGTGCTTCGGCCGCTCGGACAAGCCCGAGCCCGACCGCGACTACTTCAGCTACAGCGCCCGCGCCGTCACCGCCCTCATGGACGAACTCGGCATCGAACGCGCCCACTTCGTCGGCAACTCGCTCGGCGGCGGCACCGCCGTCCGGATCGCCCTCGACCACCCGGACAAGGCCGGCAAGCTCCTCCTGATGGGTCCCGGCGGCGTCTCCGTCAACCTCTTCGCGCCCGACCCGACCGAGGGCATCAAGCGGCTCTTCGCGTTCAACGCCTCGCCCGAGCCCACCCGGGAGCAGCTGCGCGCCTTCCTCGGCGTCATGGCGTACGACCCCGCGATCGTCACCGACGAACTCGTCGAGGAACGCTGGGCCTCCGCCACCGACCCGGACACCCGGCTCGGCAGCGCCCGCATGGGGGCCTCGTTCGCGAACCCCGCCTGGGCCGAGGCCACCATGCTCTGGCGCGAGGCCCACCGGATCACCCAGCCGGTGCTCCTCACCTGGGGCCGCGAGGACCGCGTCAACCCCCTCGACGGGGCGCTCGTCGCCCTCAAGACCATCCCCGACGCGCGCCTGCACGTCTTCCCGCACTGCGGCCACTGGGCCCAGACCGAGCGGGCCGACGAGTTCAACCGCCTCGCCGTCGACTTCTTCTCCCACTGAGACCCACCGCGAACCTTCACCGAAGAGGTGCACACCATGGACATCCGCGCTCTCGGCTACCTGCGCCTGGAGACCACCCGCCTCGACGAGTGGCGCCGCTACACCCTCGACATCCTCGGCATGGTGGAAGCCCCCGGCTCCACCGACACCACCCTCCTGCTGCGCCTCGACGACCGCGCCCACCGCATCGCCGTCCAGGCCGGCGAGAGCGACCGGCTCCTCGCCGCCGGCTGGGAGGTGGCGAACGCCACCGCCCTCGCCGAGGCCGCCGCCGCACTGGAGGCGGCCGGCGTCGCCGTCAAGACCGCCGACGCCGCCGAACTCGCCGAACGCCGCGTCCAGGGCCTGCTCCACGTCACCGACCCCTGCGGCAACCCGCTGGAGCTCTACTGGGGCCAGGCCCAGGACCACACCCCGCTCGCCACCCCCTACGGCAACCGCTTCGTCACCGGCGACCTCGGCCTCGGCCACGTCGTCCTGCCCGCCCCCGACATCGAGGCCGCCCTCGGCTTCTACGAGGACCTCCTCGGCTTCCAGCTCCGCGACTCCATGAAGCTGCCCCCGCAGGCCGTGCCCACCGCCGCCGAGCAGCGCGACTTCCACTGGATGCACTTCCTCAGCCCCAACCGCCGCCACCACAGCCTCGGGCTCTACCCCGGCGCCCTGCCGCCCGGCATCGTCCACTTCATGGTCGAGCTGGAGACCCTCGACGACGTCGGCCTCGGCCTCGACCGCATGCACGCCGCCGGCATCCCCATCGCCTCCAGCCTCGGCCGGCACACCAACGACCGCATGGTCTCCTTCTACGCCCAGGCCCCCGGCGGCTTCCAGGTCGAGTACGGCTGGGACGGCCTGGTCGTCGACCCGGCCACCTGGGTCGCCAAGGAGATCACCGCCGACAGCATCTGGGGCCACCAGTGGAACGGCTGATCGACCCCGCGCGCTTCCGGGACGTCCTCGGCCGCTTCGCCAGCGGCATCACGGTGGTGGCCGCCCAGGACGAGGGCGAACCCGTCGGCTTCGCCTGCCAGTCCTTCGCCTCCCTCTCCCTCGACCCCCCGCTGGTGATGCTCGCCGTCGGGCGCTCCTCCACCAGCTGGCCGAGGATCCGGCGGGCCGGCCGCTTCTGCGTCAACGTCCTCGCCGAGGACCAGCGCACCACCTGCGCCGCCCTCGGACGCAGCGGCGCCGACAAGTTCGCCGGCGTGCCCTGGCGGGCCGGCGACCACGGCACCGTCCGGATCGACGGCGCGCTCGCCCACATCGAGTGCGAGCTGCACGAGGTGTACGAGGCGGGGGACCACCACCTCGTCACCGCCCACGTCGTCGCCCTCGACGCCGGCGAGGACGGCAGGCCGCTGCTCTACTACCGCAGCCGCTACGCCGTGGGCGCCTTCTGATGCCCCTCGACCCCGAGCGGGCGAAGGCCGCCCCGCCGGTGCGGACCGAGGCCTCCTGGGACTCCCACGCCGTGCGCCTCTACCACCTGGCGCTCGGCGCGGGCGTCCCCGAGACCGACCCGCGCGAACTGCGCTACGTGTACGAGGGCCACGAGGACGGCCCGCGGCCGCTGCCCACCTTCGGCGTCGTCGCCGGCGGCACCGGAGGCGTCGGCTTCCAGGTCTTCGACCACCCGGGGATCGACATCGACCTGGCCGCCGTCCTCCACGGCGGCCAGGAGATCACGGTCCACCGGCCGCTGCCCGCCGCCGCCCGTGCCACCGCCGTCACCCGCGTGACCGACGTGTACGACAAGGGGCGGGCCGCCGTCCTCGTCCAGGAGTCCACCCTCCTCGGCGAGGACGGCGCTCCCCTCCTCACCCAGCGCAACGAGATCTTCGTCCGCGGCGAGGGCGGCTTCGGCGGCGACCGCGGTCCCGCCCGCCGCCCGCCCGCCCCGGACCGGGCGCCCGACCTGGTCGTCGAGCTCCCCACCCTCCGCCAGCAGGCCCTGCTCTACCGGCTCACCGGCGACTGGAACCCGCTGCACGCCGACCCGGCGACCGCCCGGAGGGCCGGCTACGACCGGCCGGTCCTGCACGGACTGTGCACCTTCGGCATGGCCGTCAAGGCCGTCACCGACCGGCTGTACGACGGCGACGCCGCCGCGATCACCGGCTGCCGCACCCGCTTCGCCGGGGTCTTCTTCCCCGGCGAGACGCTCCGGCTGCGGATCTGGCACACCGACGACGGCCATCTGCTGACCGCCACCGCCGCGGACCGCGACGACGCGCCCGTCCTCACCGACGCCCTCGTCACCGGCCGCTGACCCACCCCTCGAAGGAGCAAGCGTTGGACACCACGTGGGACCACACCTACGACGTGGTGGTGGTCGGCTCCGGCTCCGCCGGCCTCGCCGCCGCCCTCACCGCCCGGCTGCGCGGACTGACCGCCCTCGTCGTCGAGAAGACCGACGCCTACGGCGGCTCGACCGCCCTGTCCGGCGGCGCCATCTGGGTGCCGAACAACTTCCACCTCGACGAGGCCGGGCTCGGCGACACCCCCGAGAAGGCCCGCGCCTACCTCGACGCCACCGTCGGCGACCGCGTCACCGGCGACCGCAAGGACGCCTACCTCGCCCACGGGCCGAGCATGGTCCGGGAGTTCCACGACCGGACCGACGTCCGCTTCGTGTACACCCCCGGCTACTCCGACTACTACCCGGAGCGCCTCGGCGGCTACCCGCAGGGCCGCTCCATCGAACCGCGGGTCTTCGACTTCGGCAGGCTCGCCCCCGAGCGCCGCGCCACCATGCGCCGCGCCGGCCTCCCCACGTACGGCCTCACCATCACGTCCAAGGACTTCCACGACCTCAACATGGTCGGCCGCACCTGGGCCGGCCGGCGGACGGCCGTCAAGGTCGGCGCCCGGGCCGCGAAGGCCCTGCTCACCCGACGGAAGCCGCTCTCCCTGGGCGAGGCCCTGATCGCCCGCATGCGGTACTCCCTGGACCGGCTCGGCGGCGACCTCTGGCTCTCCGCGCCGATGACCGCGCTGGTCGAGGAGGACGGCCGGGTCACCGGCATCCGGATCCGCAAGGACGGCCGCGACCTCGCCGTCCGGGCCACCGGCGGTGTGGTGCTGGCCTCCGGCGGCTTCTCCCACGACCAGGCCCTGCGCGAGAAGCACCTCCCCGGCCCGACCTCCACCCACTGGAGCGCCGCCGCCGAGGGCCAGACCGGCGACGCCCTCGAACCCGCCCTGGCGCTCGGCGCCGCCGTCGACCTCATGGACAAGGTGTGGGGCGCGCCCACCGTCGTCCCCCCCGACGCCAAGCCGTTCTTCCTCGTCGCCGACCGGGGCATCCCCGGCATGGTGATCGTCGACTCGGCGGGGGAGCGGTACGCCAACGAGGCCGCGCCCTACCACGAGTTCGTCGACGCCATGTACGCCCACCAGGCGCGCGGCGGAGCCACCGCCGTACCGTCCTGGCTGATCCTCGACGCCACCGCGAAGTCCCGCTACCTCTTCATGGGACTCTTCCCCGGCCAGGCCTTCCCCCGGCCGTGGCGGGAGAGCGGCTTCGTCAAGCAGGCCGCGACCGTCGAGGAACTCGCCGGGCTCATCGGCGCCGCCCCGGAGCGGCTGCGCGCCACCGTGGACCGCTTCAACGGCTTCGCCCGGGCGGGCAGGGACGAGGACTTCCACCGGGGCGACAGCGTCTACGACCGCTACTACGGCGACCCGACCCTGCCCAATCCCAACCTGGCGCCGCTGGAGAAGGGCCCGTTCCACGCGATCCCCGTGCACCCCGGCGACATCGGCACCAAGGGCGGCCTCCTCACCGACGCCACCGCCCGGGTGCTGCGCGAGGACGGCACCGCCATCCCCGGTCTGTACGCCTCCGGCAACGTCTCCTCCGCCGTCATGGGCGAGACCTACCCGGGGCCCGGCGCCACCATCGGCCCCGCCATGACCTTCAGCTGGCTCGCCGTCAACGCCATCGCGGAGGCCCGCGCGTGACCGCCCCCACCCCCGCCCCGCCCCCGGACGCGGTGCTGCGCGACCGCGCGGTGATCGTCACCGGCGGCGCCCGGGGACTCGGCGCGGCGGCCGCCCACGCGGCCGCCGCGGCCGGCGCCCGCGTCCTGCTCACCGACCTGCTGGAGGAGGAGGGGCGCGCGGTCGCCGGGCGGATCGGCGACCGCGCCCGCTTCCTCCGCCACGACGTCACCTCCGAGGACGACTGGCGGGCGGTCGTGGCGCACGCGACCGCCGCCTTCGGACGGGTCGACGGCCTGGTCAACAACGCGGGGATCTCCGGCGGCTCGCACCCCGTGACGGAGCAGACCGCGGCGGACTTCCGCCGGGTCGTCGACATCGACCTCACCGGAGTCTTCCTCGGCCTGCGGACCGTCGTCCCGGCGCTGCGCGGGAACGGCGGCGGCTCGATCGTCAACGTCTCCTCCGCCGCCGGCCTCATGGGCCTGGCCGGAACCGCCGGATACGGGGCGGCGAAGTGGGGCGTCCGCGGCCTCACCAAGATCGCCGCAGTGGAGCTCGCCGCCGACCGCGTCCGGGTCAACTCCGTCCACCCCGGCATGATCCGCACCCCGATGACCGCCCACCTCGGCATCCCCGACGGCGAGGGCGGCTACCCGGCCACCCCCATGGGACGGGTCGGCGCACCCGGGGAGATCGCCGACGCGGTCGTCTTCCTGCTCTCCGACGCCGCCGCCTACGTCACCGGGGCCGAACTGGCCGTCGACGGCGGCTGGACCGCGGGACCCGCCCCCAGGAACCCCCGACAGGAGGACCGCTGATGCCCGTCGACCTGACCGGCAAGGTCGCACTGATCACCGGCGCCGCGCGCGGCATGGGCGAGGCCGAGGCCCGCCTCTTCACCGCGCTCGGTGCCCGCGTCGTCCTCACCGACGTGCGCGAGGCCGAGGGCGAGGAGACCGCCGCCTCGCTCGGCCCCGCCGCCCGCTTCGTCCCCCACGACGTCACCGACGAGGCCTCCTGGAACACCGCCGTGGCCGCCGCCCTCGACGCCTACGGCCGCCTCGACGTCCTCGTCAACAACGCCGCGATCTACTCCACGTCCCCCATCGAGGACGAGGACCCGGCCCGCCTCGACGCCCTCCTCCGGGTCAACCTCGTCGGACCCTTCCTCGGCATCCGCGCCGCCGCTCCCGCGCTGCGCGCGAGCGGCGGCGGATCCATCGTCAACATCTCCTCGCAGGCCGGCCTCCAGGGCATCTGGGGCCACGGCGCCTACGGCGCCGCCAAGTGGGGGCTGCGCGGACTGACGAAGACCGCCGCCCTCGAACTCGGCCCGGACGCCATCCGCGTGAACTCCGTCCACCCCGGGGCCGTCGCCACCGCCATGACCGCCCACCTCGGCACCGACTCCCACCCCGCGGCGCCCCTCGGCCGGGTGGGACGGCCGGAGGAGGTCGCCCGGCTCGTCGCCTTCCTCGCCTCCGACGACTCCTCCTACCTCTCCGGGGCCGAACTCGCCGTGGACGGCGGCGCGTCCGCCGGCCGGATGCCCCTCCTGACCCCGAAGGAGACCGACGCGTGACCCTCCCCGACCCCGAGGTCCGGGCCCTCATCGACCTGGCCGCCGCGCAGTTCCCGCCGCTGGGCACCACCATGACCGACATCGCCGAGGTACGCGCCTACTTCGCCGCCCGCCCCCGGCCCGCGGGCCACCCGCTCCCCGTCGCCCGCGTCACCGACGCGGACGCCGACGGCGTGCCCGTCCGCGTCTACGAACCGGACGGCCGCCCGGACGCCCCCGTGATCCTCTTCTGCCACGGCGGCGGCTTCGTCCTCTGCGACCTCGACAGCCACGACGCCTTCTGCCGGGCCCTCGCCGGCGCCACCGGCGCCACCGTCGTCGCGGCCGACTACCGGCGCGCCCCCGAGCACCCCTTCCCCGCCGCCCCCGAGGACGCCTACACCGCCCTCCTGTGGACCGCCAGGACCCGCCCCGGGCGCAGGATCGCCGTCGCCGGGGACAGTGCCGGCGCCCATCTCGCCACGGTCACCGCCCTGCTCGCCCGTGACCGCGGCGGTCCCCGCCTCGCCTTCCAGGCGCTCTACTACCCGATGCTGGACCCCACCCGCTCGCGTCCCTCGCACCGGGAGAACGCCCAGGGGTACTTCCTCACCGCCGACCACCTGCGCTGGTACTGGGACGCCTACCTCCCCGATCCCGCCGACCGCGTCCACCCCCACGCCGCGCCGCTCGCCCACGCCGACCTCGCGGGCCTGCCGCCCGCGCACGTCGTCACCGCGGGCCTCGACCCGCTGCGCGACGAGGGGATCGCCTACGCCGAGGCGCTCGCCGCCGCCGGGGTGCCCGTGGAGACCCACCACTACCCGGGCATGTTCCACGGATTCCTCTCCATGGCGGGTGCCCTGCCCGAGGGCGCCGCGGCCCGGGAGACGGCGTTCGCGGTCCTGCGCGCCGCGCTCGACGCCTCCCGGGACCAGGGGGGCCGCGGGGCCCCGGAGGCCCGGGGAACCCGCGGCCCGGCGGGTCTCACGGACCGATGAGGTCGAACCCCTCGTAGCCGTTGGCCGCGACCCCGGCGATGATCTCCCCGTACACCCCGAAGCCGCCGATGAACGGCATGAACACCCGGGGTTTCCCGGGGATGTTGGCGCCCAGGTACCAGGAGTCCGCCGCCATGAACAGGGTGGCCGCCGCCCGGTCGCGGCACTCCGCCACCCACTTCTCGACGGCCTCGGCGCGGGCCTCGATCGCCCGGTGCCCGTGCGCGTCGAGGTGGCGCAGGCACTCCACCAGCCAGTCCACGTGCTGTTCGGCGCAGAGCACCACGTTGGCCATCACGGAAGGACTGCCGGCCCCGGTCAGACCGAAGAGGTTCGGGAAGCCGTCCACCCCGAGCCCCAGGTACGTCCGGGGCCCCGCGGCCCAGTCGTCCCGCAGCAGCCGCCCGCCGCGCCCCCGGATCTCGATCCGGTCCAGCGCCCCGGTCATCGCGTCGAAGCCGGTGGCGAACACCAGCGCGTCCAGCTCCACCAGGGTGCCGTCGGCGAGGACGACGCCGCGGCTCTCGATCCGTTCGATCGGGTTCTCGCGCAGGCCGACGAGCCGCACGTCGGGACGGTTGAAGGTCGTGTAGTAGTCGGAGTCGGTGACGATCCGCTTGGTGCCGATCGGATGGTCGGCGGGGATCAGCAGGTCGGCGACGGCCGGGTCCTCGACCATGCCCCGGACCTTCTCCTCCCAGAAGGCGCGCGCCGCGTCGTTGGCCGCCGGGTCGGTGAGCTGGTCGGGGAAGGTCTTGGAGTACAGCACCCCGCCCAGCCGCCACCGCTCCTCGTACGCCGCCCGCCGCTCCTCCTCGGACACCTCGAAGGTCCCCGCCGGGTGGGCCTGGTGCGGGGAGCCGCCGCCGCTCAGCCGCGAGAGCCGCCGCCGCTCGGCGTACCCGGCCTTCTGCGCGGCGCGCGTCGGCCCGTCCAGCGGGCGGTTGCCCGCCGGGACGCTGTAGTTGGCGCTGCGCTGGAAGACCGTCAGGTGCGCCGCCTGCTCGGCGACGAGCGGCACGGCCTGGATGCCGGAGGAGCCGGTGCCGATGACGCCGACCCGCAGGCCGGTGAAGTCGACGCCCTCGTGCGGCCACGCCCCGGTGTGGAGGGTCCGCCCGGCGAACAGCTCCGCCCCGGGGAGGGACGGGTGGTGGGTGGCCGAGAGGCAGCCGACGGCGAAGACGCAGAACCGGGCCGTCACCGTCTCGCCGCGGTCCGTGGTGACCGTCCACGTCAGCGTCGCCTCGTCGAGCGCCGCCGAGACGACCGAGGTGCCGAAGGCGTAGGAGCGGCGCAGGTCGAAGCGGTCGGCGACATGGCCGAGGTAGCGCATGATCTCCGGCTGGGTGGCGTACTTCTCGCTCCAGTCCCACTCCTGCTGGAGCTCCTCGTCGAAGGAGTACGAGTAGTCCACGGACTCCACGTCGCAGCGGGCGCCCGGGTAGCGGTTCCAGTACCAGACGCCGCCGACGTCGTCGCCGCGCTCGAAGCCGCGCACCCGGAGGCCGAGGCCGCGCAGCCGGTGCACGGCGTACAGGCCGGTGACGCCGGCTCCGACGACGACCGCGTCGACGTCGGTGGGGGTGGTGGTGCTGTGGTTCACGTGCGTGCTCCTCATCCGCCGGCGGGGTTCCCCGCCAGCCGTCGCAGGGCGCCCTTGTCGACCTTCCCCGCCGCGTTGTGGGGGAGGGCCGGGAGCGTGTGGAAGGCGCGCGGGGCCTTGAAGTTGGCCAGGCGCTCACGGGTGTACGAGGTCAGTTCGGCGGCGTCGATCCGGGCGCCGGCGGCGGGCACGCAGTACGCGACGCCGACCTCGCCGAGCCGTCCGTCGGGCGCGCCGACGACGGCCGCGTCGAGGACGGCCGGATGGCTCCGCAGGACCTGCTCGACCTCGGCCGGGTACACGTTGAACCCGCCGACCACGAACATGTCCTTCAGCCGGTCGGTGATCCGCAGGAAGCCGCGGGAGTCGAGCACGCCGACGTCGCCGGTGCGCAGCCAGCCGTCCGCGTCGACCGTCTCGGTGGTGGCCCCGGGGTCGTCGAGGTAGCCGCTCATCACGTGGAAGCCGCGGGTGAGGATCTCGCCGGGCTCGCCGGGCGGGGCGTCGACGCGCAGCTCGGTGCCCTCCAGGGCGGTTCCGGAGGTGTGGGCGAGGGTCTCGGGCGACTCGTGCGGCGGGCAGATCGCGACCACGCCGGTCGCCTCCGTCAGGCCGTAGGCGGTGGAGACGGACCGGGCGCCGAGGTGGTTCCTGATCTGCTCGATGAGCGCGGTCGGGATGTTGGCCGCGCCGGTGACCGCCATGCGCATCGCGCCGAGGTCGTACGCGGCGCGGTCGGGGTGGTGGAGGAGCGAGGTGAAGACGGTGGGCGCCCCGGTGAGGACGGAGATCCGCTCGTCCCGCATCCGGCGCAGGACCGTCGCCGCGTCGAAGACCGGCTCCGGGACGATCGTGGCCCCGTGCAGCAGACAGGCGAGGACGCCCGCCTTGTAGCCGAAGGTGTGGAAGAAGGGGTTGACCAGGAGGTAGCGGTCGCCGCGCCGCAGGGTGACCGTGCGGGCCCAGGCGTCGTACACCCGCAGGTTCTGTCCGTGGGTGGAGGGGACGCCCTTGGGCCGGCCGGTGGTCCCGGAGGTGAAGAGGACGTCGGCGGGGTCGTCGGGGAGGACGGCGGCCGAGCGGGCGAGGCGCTCGGCGGGGGTGACCTGTCCGGCGGCCGCGAGGAACTCCGGCCAGTCGTCGGAGTGCAGGGCCACCGTCCGCTCCAGGAGCGGGAGTTCCTCGCCGGAGCCGGCGAGCAGCGCGCGGTAGTCCGTGCCCAGGAAGTCGTGTTCGGTGAAGAGCAGCCGGGTGCGGGAGCGGCGCAGGATGTCCGCGGTCTCGGCCGCCCGGTAGCGGGTGTTGACGGGGACGAGGACGGCCCCGGCGGCCACCGCGCCGAGCGCGGCCACCACCCAGCGGGCGCTGTTCGGCGCCCAGACGGCGACCGCGTCCCCGGGGCGCACGCCCCGTGCGATCACCGCGCGCGCCGCCTCGTCGACGCGGTCGCGCAGTTCCCGGAAGGTCCAGCGGTCCCCGCCGAAGACGAGGGCCTCCTCGTCCCCGTACCTCTCCGCCGCCCAGTCCGCGAGCCTGGCCAGAGTCTCGGCGCCCCTCATGATCCGTCCCGTCCTCGTTGCGTGGATCCACGACGGAGGGGAGCCTCGCAGGCGGGGGCGGCCGGGCGCAGGAGCCGTTTCCCGCTGACCGGGAAGAGCGGTCCCGACGGGGACACGCGAAGGAGGGGCGGCCGGGGCCGCCCCTCCTCGGGTGGTGCTCGGAGTGCCGGGGACTAGTCGGTGCCGGACTCCATGGCGGCGCGGTCGAGCGCCGTCTCCTCGCTGTCGGGGGTCTCGCCGCGCGAGGCGATCACCTCGGCGCCGCCCTCGGGCATCGAGCCGATGAGGCCCGTGGCGGCGGCCTGCGCGGCGCCGATGGCGGGGCCGCCGGTGCCGATGAGGCCGATGCCGGCGTACTGCTCCAGCTTGGCGCGGGAGTCGGCGATGTCGAGGTTCCGCATGGTCAGCTGGCCGATCCGGTCCAGCGGGCCGAAGGCGGAGTCCTCGGTGCGCTCCATGGACAGCTTGTCCGGGTGGTAGCTGAAGGCGGGGCCGGTGGTGTCGAGGATCGAGTAGTCCTCGCCGCGCCGCAGCCGCAGGGTGACCTCGCCGGTGACGGCGGCGCCGACCCAGCGCTGGAGCGACTCGCGGATCATCAGGGCCTGCGGGTCCAGCCAGCGGCCCTCGTACATGAGGCGGCCGAGCCGGCGGCCCTCGTTGTGGTACTGGGCGAGGGTGTCCTCGTTGTGGATGGCGTTGACGAGCCGCTCGTAGGCGGCGTGCAGCAGCGCCATGCCGGGGGCCTCGTAGATGCCGCGGCTCTTGGCCTCGATGATCCGGTTCTCGATCTGGTCGGACATGCCCAGGCCGTGCCGGCCGCCGATGGCGTTGGCCTCCATGACCAGGTCGACGGCGGAGGCGAACTCCTTGCCGTTGATGCTGACCGGGCGGCCCTGCTCGAAGCCGATCGTGACGTCCTCGGGGGCGATCTCGACCGTCGGGTCCCAGAACCGCACGCCCATGATCGGGTCGACGGTCTCGACGCCGGTGTCCAGGTGCTCCAGGGTCTTCGCCTCGTGGGTGGCGCCCCAGATGTTGGCGTCGGTGGAGTACGCCTTCTCGGTGGAGTCCCGGTAGGGGAGGTCGTGGGCGACGAGCCACTCCGACATCTCCTTGCGGCCGCCGAGCTCGGTGACGAAGTCGGCGTCCAGCCACGGCTTGTAGATCCGCAGGTGCGGGTTGGCCAGCAGGCCGTAGCGGTAGAACCGCTCGATGTCGTTGCCCTTGAAGGTCGAGCCGTCGCCCCAGATCTGGACGTCGTCCTCCATCATCGCCCGCACCAGGAGGGTGCCGGTGACGGCGCGGCCCAGGGGGGTGGTGTTGAAGTAGGCGCGGCCGCCGGAGCGGATGTGGAAGGCGCCGCAGGTGAGGGCGGCGAGCCCCTCCTCGACCAGCGCGGCGCGGCAGTCGACCAGGCGGGCCACCTCGGCGCCGTAGGTCTTGGCGCGCCCGGGCACCGAGGCGATGTCGGGCTCGTCGTACTGGCCGATGTCGGCGGTGTACGTGCAGGGCACCGCGCCCTTGTCACGCATCCACGCGACCGCGACGGAGGTGTCGAGACCACCGGAGAAGGCGATGCCGACGCGCTCGCCGACGGGAAGGGAGGTGAGAACCTTGGACATGGCAATAGTATGCATCAATCCGCATGGCTATGCAATGCGAGGCTTCGGTGACGGTCCGGGAGCGGCCCGGGACGGGCCCGGTGGACCGGTCTCGCGTGAGGCCGGTCCACCGGGCCCCGCGCTCAGCCGGCCGCCCGGTAGGCCGCGGTCAGCTGCGCCACCGCGCCCGCCGGGTCACCGGAGAGCAGCCGGTGGTCGGCCTCGGCGAAGGGCTTCGCCACCGCCGCCGTGACCCGCTGCCCGATGCGATCCTGCACCAGCAGCCGGGCCCGGGCCACCAGACGCCGCGCCTCGGGTGAATCGCCCCGGCCGGCCGCCTGGAGCACCCGGGCCGTGAGCCCGAGCGCCTTCAGGGCGGTCTCGCCGCCCTTCGGTGCCGCCGTCAGGGTGGTGAGCCCCCAGCCGTACGGGAACTGCGGGTCGTAGGAGGAGTCGCCGACGTTGATCGGCAGCTGCGCCTCCGAGCGGGGCCAGGTCACGGGCAGCTGCCCGGTGAAGGGCTTCCGGCCGAAGAGCACGTCCGCGACGCCGTCGCCCTCGGTGCCCGGCAGCCAGGACGCCACCAGGGCCTCGATCCCCGGCAGCCGGTCGCCGATCAGCTGCGGCCGCCCGGAGACGACGAGCACCGCGCACGGCATCGCCGCGCACACCCGGTCGACCGCCGCCTTGTCGGCGGCGCTCAGCTCCAGGTCGTGGCCGTTGCCGACGTCCCCGACGCCCTCCGCGTACGGCGTCTCGCCGACCACCACGACCCCGGCGTCGTACCCCTCCACCGGCGCGGTGGCGTCCTGGGAGTACGTCAGCCCGGGCGCGGCCTTCCGCATCCCTTCGAGGATCGTCGTGCCGGTGGTCCGCTTCCCGGAGGAGCCCTGCCAGCTGATCGTCCAGCCGCCGGTCTGGTTGCCCAGGTCGTCGGCGTTGGAGCCGGCCACGTACACCTTCTGCTCCGGCTTCAGCGGCAGCACCCCGCCGTCGTTCTTCAGCAGCACCTGGGAGGCGGCCGCCGCCTCGCGGGCCATCGCCCGGTGCTCGGCCGAGCCGACCGAGGGGAGGTGGGTGGTGTCCGCGTACGGCTTCTCGAACAGCCCGAGCCGGAACTTCTGGGTGAGGATCCGGGCCACCGCGTCGTCGATCCGGGAGACCGGGATCCGGCCCGCCTCGACCTCGGCGACCAGGGTCCGGGTGAACTCCTGGTAGTTCGTCGGCACCATGATCATGTCGAGGCCCGCGTTGACCGAGGTCCGCACGTCACTGGGGTAGTCGCCGGGGATCTGGTCGATGGCCTGCCAGTCGCTGATGACGAAGCCCTCGAAGCCCATCCGGTCCTTCAGGACCCCGTTGATCAGCTCGGCGTTGGCGTGCATCTTCACCGGGCCGAGGTCGTCCCCGATGACGTCGACCGAGGAGTACGAGGGCATGACCGTGCCCGCGCCGCGCTTCACCGCCTCCGCGAACGGCGCCAGGTGCACCGCCTCCAGCTCCTCACGGGTGACCCGGGTGACGCCCTGGTCGATCGTGTACGAGCCCGTCGTCGACGACCCGAACCCGGTGCCGCCGTCGCCCACGAAGTGCTTGGCGCTGGTCAGCACCTTGTCGTTGCGGTCCAGGTCCCGCCCGTCGGCGGCGCCCTGCATCCCCTGGATCACCGTCTCCATCGCGGTCACCAGGGCCGGGTCCTCGCCGAAGGCCTCGTACGACCGTCCCCAGCGCTCGTCCCGGGTCACGCACAGGCACGGCGCGAAGTCCCACGGGACGCCGGTCGCCCGTACCTCCTTCGCGGTGACCGCGCCGGTCCGCGCGGCGAGCGCGGGGTCGCGGGAGGCGCCGAGGCCGATGTTGTGCGGCATGATCGTCGCCCCGGCGACGTTGTTGTGCCCGTGCACCGCGTCCACGCCGTAGACCAGCGGGATCTGGAGCCGGGTCGCCCGGGTGCGCAGCTGGTAGCCGTCGACCATCCGCGCCCACGCCTCGGGCGTGTTCGGGGTGGGCACCGAGCCGCCGCCGGAGAGCAGCGAACCGAGCGCGTACCCGGCGATGTCGCCCGGGGCCCGCAGCGCGTTCCGCTCGGCCTGGGTCATCTGCCCGGCCTTCTCGGCGAGCGTCATCCGGGACAGCAGGTCCGCGACCCGCCGCTCCACCGGGAGCCGCTTGTCGAGGTACGGAAGGCCGTGCGCGTCCACCACGACGACCGGGTCCTCGGCGGGCGCCTTGGCGCCCTCGACCGTGAGCTTCACCGGGATCGTCTCGGCGGCCTCGCCGGCGCGGTCCTTCAGCGTCTCCACGGTGATCGAGCGGGTGGTGCCGGAGGGCGTCCCGGCCGGCAGGACGAAGCTGCCGGCGACCGGCCGGTAGTCCTTCCCCGCCGCGGCCGGACCGGAGTCGTCCGTCGCGTACGTGACGGTGACCGGCTCGCCGGTGGGCACCGCGCCCGTCGTGTTCACGGTGACGTCGATCCGGGCGGTGGAGCCCTCCGCCACCGGGTGCACGGCCGCCCCCGTGACCACCTGGGTGGTCAGCGCCGGCTCGGCCTTCCCGTACAGCTCCACCCCGTCGAGCGCGAAGGAGCCCGGTGCGCCCGTCGGCAGCGTCAGCGCGTACCCCCACATCCGGTCGAGGCCGAGGATCTGGTCGATGCCGCCGACCGGCTGGTAGTCGGCGCGGTACCGGAACGAGGAGAAGGGGAGTTCGACGAGGTGCCAGCCCTCCCAGTCGTCGGTGAAGGAGGTCGTCCACAGCTCGGACGCCTCGCCGTTCGCACCGCCGTCCTTCAGCTCGAAGGCGATCCGCTTGCCCGAGCCGGGCGGCAGCGGCGCGGTGTTCTGCCCGTACCACCAGAAGCGGATGCCGCCGTGGGCGGTCCAGTCCTGGGCCGGCAGGTCGAAGGCGAAGTCATGGGTGAAGCCGCCCCAGCCGCTGATGTCGTAGCGGCCTTCGAGGACCTTGCTCCCCTCGGGGGCGTCGGCCCGCTCGGCGAGCGTGAGCGCCGGGTGGTCGTCGGTGTCGCTGCCCCAGGTGAAGATCCCCTCTGCGGGCGGGTTCGCGAAGGGCACCTCGCCCTCGAAGCGGTCGACGGTCCGGGGAGCCGGCTCGTCGGCGGTGGGTGCGGCGGCGCTGGGGACGGCCCCGACGAGCCCGGCGATCAGTGCGGTGACGGCGGTGGCGGCCAGGGTGCGGTGGCGGCGCGCTCTGCGCCGGTGGTGCCGGTGTGGCATGGGTTCTCCTGAGGACGGGGGAGGGGAGGCGGTCAGGACGGCTGGTGGGTCCACTTCTGGTTGGCGGCGCCGGTGCAGGACCAGATCTGCGCCCGCGTGCCGTCGGCCGAGGTGTTGCCCGTGACGTCCAGGCACTTGTCGGCGGCGGTGTTCACCACGTCGTGGGTGGTGGCGTCGTAGCGCCACCGCTGGGCCCCGGTCCCGTTGCACGTGTACAACTGCACCTTGGTCCCGTCGGCGGTGGCGCCCCCCGTGACGTCGAGGCACTTGCCGAGCGCGCGGACCGTGCCGTCCGCGGCGAGCGTCCACCGCTGGGCGGACGTGCCGTTGCAGGTGTACAGCTGGACGGCGGTGCCGTCGGCGCTCGACGCGCCGGCCACGTCCAGGCACTTGCCCGCGAGCCCGGTCAGCGGCCCGGCGGGCGCGCCCGCCCCCGGGGTCCCCGCCCAGGTGAAGGTGGCGGTGGTGCGGGCGGGCAGGGTGTACGTGAAGGACTGGCCGCCCCAGTCGACGCGGACGGACTGCGCGGAGCCGCCGCCGTTGTGCGCGATGAGCGCCTTGGAGCCGTCGGGGTTGCGCCAGGCGACGTTCTGCACGGTGGCGTTGTCGGTCGAGGCGATCCGGTACGCCCCCGGCTTCACGAACTTGGTGAGGTGACCGGTCGTGTAGTACTCGACCGTGTAGTCGACCTGCCCGGCCCGGGCGCCGCCCTCCTGCACGGTGACCAGACCGGTGCAGGTGCCGCAGCCACCGTTGTGCGGGCCCATGTCCTGGTTGAGCGCCAGGCTCCACTTGACCAGGCTGCTGCTCCAGTTGCGGGCGTACGAGACGATGTCCTTCAGGTCCTCGTTGTGCTGGTTCCCGATCCAGGTGCCGCCGGAGTGCTCGGTGCTGAACTGCCGCACGCTCGGGTACTGGTCGTGGACCTGGCTGCCGACGGCGGGGTCGCCGAAGTAGCCGTGCCAGGCGATGCCGCCGAAGAGCGGGTCGTTCCGGACGCCCGCGTCACCGAGGATCGCGGCGCCGAAGCCGGCGTAGTCGCCGTAGTTCCAGTCGTGGACCAGGACCTTGGTGGTGATCCCGGCGGCCCGGAAGGCCGGGTAGACGTGGTTCTTGGTGAACTCGACGAGCCCGGACGGGTTCCAGCTCATGCCCGGGTAGTTCATGGCGGTGGGGTTGCCGGCCTGGCAGCAGTTCGGCTCGTTCTGCACCGAGAGGTAGTCGACCTCGACGCCGGCCGCCTGGTAGCTCTGGATGTACTTGACCAGGTACTGGGCGTACGTGGGGTAGTGCTCCCACTTCAGCCAGCCCATCTGGTCCATCCGGCCGTTGTCCTTCATCCAGCCCGGCGCGCTCCACGGCACGCCCTTGACCCGCAGCGCCGGGTTCAGCTGCTCGGCCTGCGCGGTCAGCAGCCGGACGTTCGTGTCGTAGCCGTTGGCGCCGAAGTCGTTCAGGTCGCAGCAGGTGTCGTCGAGGGAGACGTTCCCCGGCCGGGAGAGGTCGGAGGCGCCGATGGGGTTGCGGACGAAGGAGAGCCCGATGCCGTCGGTGGGGGAGAAGAGCTTGCGCATCACCTCGTCGCGGGTGGCGGCGCTGATCGCCCCGCCGCGGAAGAGGTGGGCGGTGGTGTCGGTGATCGAGGCGCCACCGCCCTCGAACTGCTGGTAGGTGGTGGACTCGTCGACGGTGATGGTGTGGCTCGCGCCGCCGCCGGCCGGTCCGAAGGCGAGCGGGGCCTGCGGGGCGAGTCCCCGTGTGACCGTACGGCCTCCGGCGTCGGAGGTGGTGGTGAGCCAGACGTCCACCCGCTCGCCGGCGGCCTGCGCGGTGCCGGGCGCGGTGAGGACCAGGCCCGTCGCCACGAGGGCGCCGGTGAGGAGGGCGGCGAGGGACCGGGGACGTGCACCCCGTAGGAGCTTGAGTTGCACCTGACAACCCTTTCGTCGAGGCGGTGCCGCGCTGCCGTCCGGACCCGGCCCGCCCGAGTCCGCACGTGTCCCACAAGGCGGCAAGCCTTTTATCAAGCTGTGAACTTATGGAGGCGCCGAGCCCCCGTCAACCCCTCCCGCCTCCAAGTCCCGAAGCGGCAGCCCGCCCTGACGGCTCGGGCAACGGCCCACGGGGCCGGGCGCGTTCGGGAGGTTACGGTGGCCGGGTGACCCGATCCGCCTCCCGCCGGCGACGACCGCGGCCGGACCCGCACCGCCTCAGCCGGAGGCGGCTTCGAGGAGGATCTCGGCGGCGGCGGTGCGGGCGTAGAGGACGGAGCGGCCCGCGCGGTGCGCACTGACCAGGCCGGCGTGGCGCAGGGCGGTGAGGCACTGGGACACCCCGGCCGGTGAGAGTCCGGTGCGGCGGGCCAGCTCGGTGGTGGAGGCCGGAGACCCCAGTTCGGTCAGCAGCAGCGTCCGTGAGCGGCCGAGGACCGCGTCGAGCGCCCGGGCACCGGTCGCGTGCCGCGGCTCCCACAGCGCGCCGACGCCCCGGGCCGGATAGGCGATCTGCGGCGGGTCGGGCGGCCGCACCCGGGTGCGCAGACCGGGGCCGGTGAACGCGGAGGGGACGAGCAGCAGGCCCGCGCCCGCGGACCGACGGGGCATGCCGCGCTTCCGGCGGGTCAGGGTGAGCGCGTTGTCGTCCCAGCTCACCGAGGCGTGCAGGTCGTTGAAGAGCCGGCCGGCGCCGTGCTCGGCGAGGGTGCGGGCCCGGTGGAACACGTCGGCGTCCAGGACCGCCCTGATCCGCGCCCAGTACGGGGCGAGTGCCACGTCCCAGTACGTTTCGAGCTCCTGGGCGAGCCGGGGCAGCCGGGCGGCCGGATCCGCGCGCAGGCCCGCGAGCCGGGGGCCGAGCCGCCCCTGGTGGCGGGCGAGGTGGTCGAGGTCCTGGCGTACGCGCTCGACGGGCGTCGCCGAGATCGCGTCCCACTCGGCCGCCGCGGTGGGCGCGGGTCCCGCGGGGGCCGGGTTGAGGAAGTCGGGCACGTAGCCGGACGGGCCGATCAGCTCGGCCAGCCACCCCCGGTCCAGCCCGGCGGCCACCACCCGGGGACGCACCTGCTCGACCCAGGCGCGGTGGACCGGATGCGCCGTGTCGGACGCGAGCAGCCGGAAGCTGGGCGCGACCTCCCACATCGGCGAGACGGCGAACCGCACCTGCGCGAGGTCGTTCGCCGAGAACGCCAGCTCCGCCACACGGCCCCCCTGTGGATTCGGACATGCGTGAATCAATGGCCTGACAGGCTACCGCGCGCCGATCATCCCGCCATGACCACACAGACGACCGACGCGTCCGCGTCGGGCACCTGGCAGCTCGGCGACCGCACGGTCCGCCGCATCGGATTCGGCACGATGCGCCTGCCGCAGCACGGCGAGGCGTTCGCCCCCGGCGCCCTCCCGCGCGACCGCGACCAGGCGATCGCGGTACTGCGCCGGGCGGTCGACCTCGGCGTGAACCACCTCGACACCGCCGCCTTCTACTTCTCGTCGCTGCGCTGCGCCAACGAACTGATCGACCGCGCCCTCGCGCCCTACCCGGACGACCTCGTCATCGCCACCAAGGTCGGACCGGGCCGCGGTCCCTCGGGTCACTGGCTGCCGCACGCCACCCCCGGGCAGCTGCGCGGCCAGGTCGAGGAGAACCTGCGCCGGCTCGGCCGCGACCACCTCGACGTGGTCAACCTCCGCATCGTCGGCACCGACTCGATCGCCGACCGCTTCGGCGCGCTCGCCGAACTCCGCGACGCCGGCCTCATCCGCCACCTGGGACTGTCCAACATCCGCCCGCACCACCTCGCCGAGGCCCAGGCCATCGCACCGGTCGTCTGCGTCCAGAACGTCTACGGCATCGGCTTCTCGCCCGACCGGGACGCGCTCCTGCGCCTCTGCGGCGAACAGGGCATCGCCTTCGTGCCGTTCTACTCGATCGCCGGCGACGGACGCCAGGCCGGCGCACCCGCGCGCGACCACGGCACGGTGGAGGCCGTCGCCCGCGCCCACGGGGTGAGCACCGCCCAGGTCCGGCTGGCGTGGACGCTGCACCGCGGTCCCCACGTCCTGGCCATTCCCGGCACCGGCGACCTCGGCCACCTGGAGGAGAACGTGGCGGCCGGCGCGCTGCGCCTCCCCGAGGACGAACTGGCCGCCCTCGACGCCCTCCACCACGCCGCCGTGTGAGCCGGGACCGCCCGCTCGCCCGCCCGGCCCCCGCCCGGACCGCGCGGATCGGCTACGCGTCCGCGTCCAGCGCGACCCGGGCCAGTACCGGCAGGTGGTCGCTTCCGGTGGCGGGGAGCGCGCGGATCGCGGGCACGCGTCCGCCGCGCGCGAGGACCTGGTCGATCCGGGCCGCCGGAAGCGCGGCCGGGTAGCTCAGGGCGAGGCCCCGCTCGGGGGCGCCGAGGCGCGAGGTCGCCGGGGCCAGGCCGCGGTCGTCGACGGTGCCGTTGAGGTCGCCGGCGAGGATCACCCGCGCGGAGCGCTCCGCTGCCAGGATCCGTCCCAGGCGGGCGGCGCTCTCGTCGCGCCGGGCCGACGCGAGACCGGTGGCCCCGAGGCGTACGGACGGCAGGTGGACGACGTACGCCGCGACCTCTCCGTACGGGGTGCGCACCTCGGCCCGCAGCGCCCGCTGCCACGGCTCCGTGATGTCCCGCGGCCTGATGTCCAGCGCCCGGGCGGTGCCCAGCGGGTGGCGGGACCAGAGGCCGACCGTGCCCCGCACGGAGTGGTACGGGTAGCGGGGCGCGAGCTCCCGGCGGTAGACCGCGAGGGCCGGGTCGACCAGCTCCTGGAGGGCGATCAGGTCGGCGCCGGAGTCCGCCAGGGCCCGGGCCGTACCGGCCGGATCGGCGTTGTCGTCGGCGACGTTGTGCTGGACGACGGTCAGCTCGCGCGGGCCGGGCGGCCCCGCGGGCAGCAGCAGCGGACCGAAGGCGGCGGCCCAGACCACGGCCGGCAGGAGCAGGACGAGCAGCGCCGTGCGGGCGCGCCGCACCGCCGCGCAGAGGAGGAGCAGCGCGGTGAGCGGGCCCAGCCAGAACAGGTAGGTCTCCAGCAGACTGCCCAGCCGCCCCGGGGTGTTCGGCAGGCAGCGGTGCAGCGCGAGCAGCGCGGCGGTCACCGCGCCGAGAGCGGCGAGCAGCCGGCCGGGACGGCGCTCGCCCCCAGGCGTCCGCCGCAGCCGTCGCGCCCTCGGTTTTCCCGTCCGCCCCGCCACCGCCATGCGTCCTTTCCCCGGCCTTCCCCCGGTCTTCCCCCGGTCTTCCCCCAGCACCTCTGATCAGGACGCCTCCTTCCGCCGGGTGGTTGCGGGCCGTTTGGAGGCGACTTGGAATGGGCATGTCAGCGCGCGATCGTCCGGTCCACCGTCCGGCAGGCGGTGCGACCCCCACCCCCCATCACCTCGACCCCACCAGGGAGCCGGAGTTGAAGACCTCGCGTCGCGTCACGAAGGGGGCCGCCGTCCTCGGCAGCGCCCTCGCCCTCCTCCTCGCGGTCCCGGGCACCGCCCTCGCCGCCCCGCCGCCGGCGCTGCCCGCGAACGCGTCCGCCCTGGAGCAGACCTACCAGCCGGCGTACGACTACGACACCGACGGCTGCTACTCGACGGCCGCCATCGGCCCGGACGGCACCCTCAACCCCGGGCTCAACCCCTCCGGCACGGTCAACAGCCAGTGCCGGGACTCCTGGGACCTCACCAACACCAACGGCTACTCCCGCGCGCGGTGCAACAACGGCTGGTGCGCCGTCCTCTACGGCCTGTACTTCGAGAAGGACCAGGCGGTCTGGGGCAGCGGCCTCGGCGGCCACCGCCACGACTGGGAGCACGTCGTCGTCTGGATCCAGGACGGACAGGCGCGGTACGTGTCCACCTCGAACCACGGGTCCTTCACCGTCCACGGCCGGGACGCCATCCGCTGGGACGGCACCCACCCGAAGGTCGTCTACCACAAGGACGGGATCGGCACGCACTGCTTCCGCGCCGCCAACGGCAACGACGAGCCGCCGGAGAACCACCAGGGCACCTGGCAGTTCCCCGCGCTCGTCGGCTGGGACGGCTATCCGGCCGGCATCCGCGAGAAGCTCGGCCAGGCGGACTTCGGCAGCGCCCACTTCGGCCTGAAGGACGGCAGCTTCGCCGACCACCTGGCGAAGGCGAAGCCGGCCGGCATCACCTTTGACCCCTACGCGTAGCCGGTGCGGGCCGCCTCTCAGGTGGAGACGCGGTCCCGCAGCGCGGTCTGCCAGGCGGGCGCCGGGATGCTCGGCGCCCGCTCGGGGCGGCGCCCGCCCTGGGCGAAGAAGTCGACCAGCGGCAGGAGCCCCGCCCCGACCGTCACCGCCTCGGGCCCGAGCGTGCCGAGCGCGATCTCCGTCCGTCCGCCGGGGTGCCGCAGCGCGTACGCGCGGGCGTACGAGGACACGGCCGCGAGGAACCGCGACCCGAGCTGGAGCCCGGCCCAGCCGCCCACGAGGATCCGCTCGGGCTGGAACAGGTTGATCAGATCGGCCAGCCCGGCCCCGAGGTACTCGGCGGTCTCGTCGAGCACGACGACCGCCGCCGCATCGGGCCGCGCCCCGGCCGACCCGGCCCCCACTCGGCTTCCCGCCGCGCCGGCTCCGACTCCGGCCGCCACGGCCCGGTCGCCGGCCGGACCCGTCCCGGTCCCGGTCCCGGTCCTGACTCCGGCCGTCCCCGGACCCGTCCCGACCGGCTGCGCAGCGGCCTCGACCGTCCCCGTCCCGTCCCCGTCCCCGGCCCGGTCGCCGTCGTGCGGCTCGCCGTCGGCCGCTTCCGCCGGGGGCGGGCCGCCCCCGGGTCGGTGGGGTCCGGCGTCGGCCGGATACGCCGCCGCGAGCATCGCAGTCAGTGCCGTCTCCTCGTCCGCGCCCTCCGGCGGCAGGCCGCCGGCCTCGCGCCAGCGTTCGAGGAGGGCTTCCGCGCCCGCGTACGCCTCCAGGCAGCCCTGGGCCCCGCAGCGGCAGCGGCGGCCGCGGACGCGGACCGTGAGGTGGCCCCATTCCAGGGCGCGCCCGGGGCCCAGCGGGTCCGTGACGACGCAGGCGCCGACGCCGGAGCCGAAGAGGACGACGACGGCGCTGCGGGCGCCCCGGCCGGCGCCGAACCACATCTCGGCCTGGCCGAGGGTCTTGGCGCCGTTGTCGATGCGGTACGGGACCTCCGGCGGCAGGTCGACGGCCTCGCGCAGCAGCCGTTCCAGCGGGACGGCGTCCCAGCCGATGGTCTGGCCGTGCACCACCGCCCCGTCCGCGTCGGTGTGCTCGACGATGCCCGGGACGCCGATCCCGACGCCGAGCAGCCGCTCCGCGGGGACCTCGGCCGCGCGCAGGACCTCCGCGATGCCGTCGCGGAGGTGGGAGACGACGACCCCGACCTCGTACCGCCCCGTCCGCGGGCCCGACGTCGCCAACGGGCGTTCCGTGCGGGCCAGTTCCGTGAGCGCGAGGTCGAACAGCTCGATCCGGACCCGCGTCTCGCCGATGTCGACGCCGATCATGCAGCCGCTGCCCGGGGCGATCCGCAGCAGGGTGCGGGGGCGTCCGCCCGCCGAGTCGACGCTGCCGGCCTCCTCGACGAGGCCCTCCGCGACCAGCTCGGCGACCACGTTGCTGATCGAGCCGGAGGAGAGGCCGGTCGCGGGGCCCAGCATCAGCCGGCTCATCGGCCCGTCGAAGTAGAGCCTGCGCAGCACCGCAGCCCGGTTCTCGCGCCGCAGGTCGCGCACCGTGCGGCCACTCTTCGCGTGCACTCTCGTCCCCGCCCCTCGTAGTCGTCCGCTGCAACATACCCGCACGACAAGCCTTGACGCGACCTTCTCATGGGGTTTAACTCACATCCTAAATTAAGCCGACGCGGCGGAGAGCGGTCCGGGCGCTCCCCCTGTCGGTCCTCCCGCCTTCCCTGAAAGGGACCAGGAGCCATGCGCAGAATCAGAGCCGCCGTCACGGGTGCCGTCACCCTCTCCCTCGTGCTCACCGCGACCGCCTGTGGCGGCGGCGGGGAGGACGGCGGCGGCCAGGCGACGAAGACCCTCACCTACTGGGCCTCCAACCAGGGCTCCAGCCTGGAGGTCGACAAGAAGGTCCTCCAGCCCGAGCTGGACGAGTTCGAGCGGCGCACCGGCATCGAGGTGAAGCTGGAGGTGATCCCGTGGTCCGACCTCCTCAACCGGATCCTCACGGCCACCACCTCCGGCCAGGGCCCGGACGTCCTCAACATCGGCAACACGTGGAGCGCCTCCCTCCAGGCCACCGGAGCCCTCCTCCCCTGGGACGCGAAGAACTTCGACGCCATCGGCGGCAAGGACCGCTTCGTCGACTCCGCGCTCGGCTCCACCGGCGCCCCCGGCAAGGACCCGGCCGCCGTCCCGCTCTACTCGATGGCCTACGCCCTCTACTACAACAAGCAGATGTTCAAGGACGCCGGCATAGCCAAGCCGCCGACGACCTGGGACGAGGTGATCGACGCCGGCAAGAAGCTCGGCGCGGACGGCAAGTCCGGCATCGGCGTCGAGGGCTCCAACCTCTCCAACAACATCCACCAGGTCTTCGTCCTCGGCAAGCAGCACGGCGCCGACTTCTTCACCGCCGACGGCAAGCCGGACTTCACCTCCGACGGCGCCGTCGCCGCCGTCAAGCAGTACGTCGACCTCATGGCCGTCCACAAGATCGTCGCCCCGGGCAACGCCGAGTACGCCCAGAACCAGTCCCTCAGCGACTTCGCCAAGGACAAGACGGGCATGGTCCTCTGGCAGACCCCGTCCCAGACCTTCGCCTCCCAGGGCATGAGCGAGGACGAGTGGGGCGTCGTCCCGGCCCCCGTCGCCGCCGGCAAGCCGGGCACCGGCACCGCCACCAACTCGATGGTCGCCGGCATCAACCTCGCCGTCTTCAAGAACACCAAGAACCTCGACGGCGCCCTGAAGTTCGTGAAGTTCATGACCAGCGACGAGGAGCAGACGG
The DNA here is from genome assembly GCF_040653375.1 of Streptomyces sp. NPDC047974. Lineage (NCBI taxonomy): Bacteria > Bacillati > Actinomycetota > Actinomycetes > Kitasatosporales > Streptomycetaceae > Streptomyces > Streptomyces sp. NPDC047974. The sequence goes on along the minus strand of NZ_JBEZNU010000001.1, from coordinate 449,195 downwards.
CCCTCAACAAGACCTACGGCTCCGTGCCGCCGGTCAAGACCGCCCAGAAGGACGCCGCCTTCTCCGGCCCGTCCCTCGCCGTCATCCGCGACACCCTCGCCACCAGCGCCGCCGCGCTCCCGCAGGTCCCGGAGGAGTCGCAGTTCGAGACCGTCGTGGGCACCGCCGTCAAGGAGCTCTTCGCCGACGCCGCCGCCGGCCGGCCCGTCACCACCGAGTCCGTCAAGGCCAAGCTCGACAAGGCCCAGCAGCAGATGCCGAAGAAGTAGGCACCGGCCCCATGACCCAGACCGCCGTCACCCCCGCGCGGGAGCCGGCGGTGCGCAAGGCCGCACCCGGAGGGGCGCCCACCGCGCGCCGCTCCGGGCGCCGCCGCCTCGCACTGCCCTACCTGCTGCTCCTGCCCGCGCTGCTGCTCGAACTCCTGGTGCACCTGGTGCCGATGCTCATGGGCATCGGCATGAGCTTCAAGGAACTCACCCAGTTCTACATCCGCGACTGGGCCTCCGCCCCCTGGGCCGGACTGGACAACTTCTCGGTCTCGATCGACTTCGACGGGGCCGTCGGACAGTCGCTGCTCAAGTCCTTCCTCACCACCTGCCAGTTCACCCTGCTCTCCGTCGGCCTGTGCTGGCTGCTGGGCACGGCCGCCGCGATCCTCCTCCAGGAGAACTTCCGCGGCCGGGGCTTCCTGCGCACCCTCTTCCTCGTCCCGTACGCGCTGCCCGTCTACGCCGCCGTCATCACCTGGGCCTTCATGTTCCAGCGCGACAACGGCCTCATCAACCACTTCCTCCACGACCAGCTCGGCATCGGCGACAGCCCCGCCTTCTGGCTCATCGGGGACAACAGCTTCTGGGCCCTGCTCGCCGTCTCCGTGTGGAAGGGCTGGCCCTTCGCCTTCCTCACCGTCATGGCCGGGCTCCAGAACATCCCCCGCGACATGTACGAGGCCGCCGCCCTCGACGGCGCCGGCATCTGGAAGCAGATCCGGCACATCACCCTGCCGTCCCTGCGCTCCGTCAACCAGGTCCTCGTCCTGGTCCTCTTCCTGTGGACCTTCAACGACTTCAACACGCCGTTCGTCCTCTTCGGCGAGGCGGCCCCCGAAGCGGCGGACCTCATCTCGCTCCACATCTACCAGTCGTCCTTCCAGACCTGGAACTTCGGCACCGGCTCGGCCATGTCCGTGCTCCTGCTGCTCTTCCTCCTCCTCGTCACGGGCGTCTACCTCCTGCTCACCACCCGCGGAAGGAAGACCTCCGATGTCTGACGCCGCCCACGCCCGCGCCGCCCGTCCGCGCTCCCCGATGGCCCCGCCCCGGTCCTTCCTGTGGACCCGGCGGATCGTCCTCGCCCTCCTCGCCGGCTTCGTCCTGCTGCCGGTGTACGTGATGGTCTCCAGCTCGCTGAAGCCGCTGGAGGACGTCTCCGGGAAGTTCGAGTGGATCCCGTCCGGGCTCACCCTGCGCCCGTACGCGGACATCTGGGACACGGTGCCGCTCGCCGACTACTTCGTGAACTCGCTCGTCGTCTCCGGCGCCGCCACCGTCCTCTCCGTGGCCGTCGCGATCTTCGCCGCGTACGCCGTCAGCCGCTACACCTTCCGCGGCAAGCGGGTCTTCACCGTCACCGTCCTGTCGACGCAGATGTTCCCCGGCATCCTCTTCCTGCTGCCGCTCTTCCTCATCTACGTCAACATCGGCAACGCCACCGGACTCGCCCTCTTCGGCTCCCGCGAGGGCCTGATCCTCACCTATCTGACCTTCTCGCTGCCCTTCTCCATCTGGATGCTCACCGGGTACTTCGACTCGATCCCGCGCGAGCTCGACGAGGCGGCGAAGGTCGACGGCTGCGGCCCGATCCGCGCGCTCTTCCGGGTGATCGTGCCCGCCGCGCGCCCCGGCATCGTCGCCGTCGCCGTCTACGCCTTCATGACCGCCTGGGGCGAGGTCCTCTTCGCCTCCGTCATGACCAACGACACCACCCGCACGCTCGCCGTCGGGCTCCAGGGCTACGCCACCCAGAACGACGTCTACTGGAACCAGGTGATGGCCGCCTCCCTCGTGGTGAGCGTCCCCGTCGTCGCCGGCTTCCTCCTCCTCCAGCGCTACCTCGTCGCAGGCCTCACCGCGGGCGCGGTCAAGTGACCGCCGCCCGGCGCCAGGACCGCCTGCGTCCCCCGTCCCGCCCCCAGCCTCGTACCGCAGAAAGGCACCCCGTGTCCGACCCCACCGCCGCCCCGATCGACCTGGCGGCCTTCCCGCCCTCCTTCGCCTGGGGCACGGCCACCTCCGCCTACCAGATCGAGGGCGCCGTCGCCGAGGACGGCCGCGCCCCCTCCATCTGGGACACCTTCTGCCGCGTGCCCGGCGCCATCGACAACGCCGACACCGGCGACACGGCCTGCGACCACTACCACCGCTGGCCCGAGGACCTCGCCCTGATGAAGGAGCTCGGCACCGACACCTACCGGATGTCGATCGCCTGGCCCCGGGTCTTCCCCGGCGGCGACGGGCCCGTGAACGCCGCCGGACTCGACTTCTACGACCGGCTCGTCGACGGCCTCCTCGACGCGGGCATCACCCCGAACGTCACCCTCTACCACTGGGACCTGCCGCAGGCCCTCCAGGACCGGGGCGGCTGGACCTCCCGCGAGACCGCCGAGCACCTCGCCGCCTACGCCTCCGTCGTCGCCGACCGGCTCGGCGACCGCGTCACCCGCTGGGCCACCCTCAACGAACCGCTCTGCTCGGCCTGGATCGGCCACCTGGAGGGCCGGATGGCCCCGGGCCTCACCGACCTGACGGCCGCCGTCCGCGCCTCGTACCACCTGCTCCTCGGCCACGGCCTCGCCACCGCCGCGATCCGGGCCGCCGCGCCCGGCGCCCGCGTCGGCCTCGTCACGAACCACTCCACCGTCGAGCCGGCCTCCAGCCGCCCCGAGGACCTCGCCGCCGCCCGCCGCGCGGACGGCCACGGCAACCGCTGGTGGCTCGACCCGGTGTACGGCAGGGGCTTCCCCGCCGACATGCGCGAGCTGTACGGAGTCGAACTCCCCGAGAAGCCCGGCGACCTGGAGACCATCGCCGCCCCGCTCGACTGGCACGGCCTCAACTACTACTTCCCGGTCACCGTCGCCGACGACCCCGAGGGCCCCGTCCCGTACGCCCGCGAGGTCCGCCTCCCCGACGTGCCCCGCACCGGCATGGACTGGCAGATCGAGGCGGCCGGCCTGGAGAGCCTGCTGCTGCGGCTCACCGAGGAGTACGGCGTCCGCGAGCTGTACGTCACCGAGAACGGCTCCGCCTTCCCCGACACCACCGGCCCCGACGGCGCCGTCCACGACCCCGACCGCACCCGCTACCTGGAGCAGCACCTCGCCGCCTGCGCGAGCGCCGTCCGCAAGGGCGCCCCGCTCGCCGGCTACTACGCCTGGTCGCTCCTGGACAACTTCGAGTGGGCCTACGGCTACGACAAGCGCTTCGGCCTCGTCCACGTCGACTACGCCACCCAGAAGCGCACCCTGAAGACCAGCGGCCGCCGCTACGCGGAACTCATCCGCGCCCACCGCGACCTGCGCGGCTGACCGACCGGCACCCCCGACCGCCCGGAAGGCCGCCCCTGCCGTCAGGGGGGCGGTCTTCCGGGCCTGCCCGGCCCTCCCGGGTCAGGCCGACTCCCGTACGACCAGGACCGGTTCGAAGACCCGCGAACCGGTCTCCGGCGTGCCCGGGTCCAGGCGGGCCAGGAGCAGCCGGGTCATCGCCGAGGCCATCTCCTCCACCGGCTGCCGCACGGTCGTCAGCGGGGGAGCGGACGCCCGGGCCGCCACCGAGTCGTCGAAGCCGATCACCGCCACCCGCTCGGGGACCGCCACGCCCCGCTCCGCGAGGAAGCGGCAGGCGCCCCGCGCCATCAGGTCGTTCGCCGCGAACACCCCGTCGATCCCCGGGTCGCGCCGCCACAGCCGGGCCATCGCCTCCCGGCCGCTCTCCTCGGTGAAGAGCCCGTGCTCGACCGGCACGTCGGTCACGCCCCGGGCCGCGAGCGCCGCCGTGAAGCCGTCGAGGCGGGCGCGCGCGGCCGGGGCCGTCACGGGCGCCGCGATCGTCGCGGGGCGCCGCCGCCCGGACGCCCACAGGCGGTCGGCGGCCAGCCGGGCGCCCGCCGCGTTGTCCAGGTCCACCCAGCCGTAGCCGACGCCGGCGCCGGGGCTGCCGAAGAGCACCGTCGGGAGTCCGGCCGCGACGAGCATCCCGGGCAGCGGGTCGTCCTCGTCGAGCGGCACCACCAGCGCGCCGTCGGCCCCGCCGCGCCGCAGGTAGTCGACGAGCTGCGCCCGGGCCGGCTCGGACTCCGCGACCAGCAGCACGGGCTGCACGGCGCGCTCGCGGAGCACCGGGAGGACGCCGTCGACGACCCGTCCGAAGAAGGGGTCGGAGAAGAGCCGGGCGGTGAACGAGCCGCCCGTGGCCGACAGCACCAGGGCGACGGCGCCGGTGCGCCGGGTCACCAGGGAGCGGGCGGCCTGATTCGGCGCGTATCCGGTGAGGGCGATGGCCTCGCGCACCGCCCGCTGGATCTCCGGAGCCACGTTCCGCACGCCGTTGACCACCCGGGACACGGTCGCGCGCGACACCCCCGCCTCGCGCGCGACGTCCTCCAGGGTGGGTCCTCGATTCCCCATCCACGCACTTTATCGGTGCGGTCCGTCCGGTGGTCGGCACGTCCGCGCTCTCCGGGACCCCTGGGTGATCGATGCTTAATGCAAGCCAAAAGAAAAGTCGTGTCGTATGGCTTGACCGTCAACTCCGGGCCCGTGCAAGGTTTCGGGAGAGCGCTCTCCCACGTGTCCGCCACGTTTCACCGAGGAGACTTATGTCCCCCGTTGGGTCCCCGCCGGCTCGCCGGCGCCCCACCCCCGCACTCCGCCGCTCCACGGCCGGCGCCCTCGTCGCCGCCCTGGCCGGCACCCTGCTCGCGGTCGTCCCCACGACCGCGGCCCAGGCCGCCGAGGCCCTCCTCTCCCAGGGGAAGACGGCCACCGCCTCCTCCCTCGAAGGGGCCGTCTTCCCCGCCTCCGCCGCCGTCGACGGCGACCTCGGCACCCGCTGGGCCAGCCAGTGGCAGGACCCCCAGTGGCTCCAGGTCGACCTCGGTGCCAGCCGGCAGCTCAGCCGGGCCGTCCTCACCTGGGAGGCCGCCTACGGCAAGGGCTACGAGATCCAGGCCTCCGACAACGGCACCGACTGGCGCACCGTCACCGCCGTCTCCGCCGGCGACGGCGGCACGGACGAGGTCGCCCTCTCCGGCTCCGGCCGCTACGTCCGCATGAACGGCCTGACCCGCGGCACCGGATACGGCTACTCCCTCTGGGAGTTCCAGGTGTACGGCTCCACCGACGGCACCGGCCCGACGCTGCCCGGCGGCGGCGACCTCGGCCCCAACGTGCACGTCTACGACCCGTCCACGCCCGGCCTCCAGGCCAAGCTGGACGCCGTCTTCCAGGAGCAGGAGTCCGCCCAGTTCGGCGCGGGCCGCCACGCCTTCCTCCTCAAGCCCGGCACGTACAACGGCCTCAACGCCCAGCTCGGCTTCTACACCCAGATCGCCGGCCTCGGCGTCCGCCCCGACGACACCACCATCAACGGCGACGTCACCGTCGACGCCGGCTGGTTCAACGGCAACGCCACCCAGAACTTCTGGCGCGGCGCCGAGGGCCTCGCCCTCAACCCGGTCAACGGCACCGACCGGTGGGCCGTCTCCCAGGCGTCCTCCTTCCGCCGCATGCACGTCAAGGGCGGCCTCAACCTCGCCCCCAACGGCTACGGCTGGGCCTCCGGCGGCTACATCGCCGACTCCAAGATCGACGGCCAGGTCGGCAACTACTCGCAGCAGCAGTGGTACACCCGCGACAGCACGATCGGCGGCTGGTCCAACAGCGTCTGGAACCAGACCTTCTCCGGTACCGAGGGCGCGCCCGCGACCTCCTTCCCCGAGCCGCGCTACACCACCCTGGACACCACCCCGATCTCGCGCGAGAAGCCGTACCTGATCTGGGAGGACAACCAGTACAAGGTCTTCTCCCCGGCCAAGCGGACCAACGCCCGCGGCACCACCTGGGCGAACGGCACCCCGCAGGGCGAGAAGATCCCGCTGACCCAGTTCTACGTCGTCAAGCCCGGCACCACCGCCGCGACCATGAACCAGGCCGTCCAGCAGGGCCTGCACCTGCTCTTCACGCCCGGCGTCTACCACGTCGACCGGCCGATCGAGATCGACCGCGCGAACACCATCGTGCTCGGCCTCGGTCTCGCCACGATCATCCCGGACAACGGCGTCGCCGCCATGAAGGTCGCCGACGTCGACGGCGTCCGCCTCGCCGGCTTCCTCGTCGACGCCGGCCCGGTCAACTCCCCGGTCCTGCTGGAGCTCGGCCCGCAGAACTCCGCCACCGACCACGCCGCCAACCCGACGACCGTCCAGGACGTCTACATCCGCATCGGCGGCGCCGGCCCCGGCAAGGCCACCACCAGCATGGTCGTCAACAGCGACGACGTCATCGTCGACCACACCTGGGTCTGGCGCGCCGACCACGGTGACGGGGTCGGCTGGGAGACCAACCGCGCCGACTACGGCGTCCGCGTCCACGGCGACGACGTCCTCGCCACCGGCCTCTTCGTCGAGCACTTCAACAAGTACGACGTCGAGTGGTACGGCGAGCGCGGCCGCACCATCTTCTACCAGAACGAGAAGGCGTACGACGCCCCCGACCAGGCCGCCATCCAGAACGGCGCCACCAAGGGCTACGCCGCCTACCGCGTCGACGACTCGGTGAACACCCACGAGGCGTGGGGACTCGGCAGCTACTGCAACTACAACGTGGACCCGACGATCGTCCAGGACCACGGCTTCAAGGCGCCCGTCAAGCCCGGGGTGAAGTTCCACAGCCTCCTGGTGGTCTCCCTCGGCGGCATGGGCCACTACAACCACGTCATCAACGACACCGGGGCGTCCACCATCCCCGCCGGCACCTCGACCGTGCCCTCCACCGTCGTCAGCTTCCCCTGACGGCCCGCCGGGGCGCGGCGCCCGCCGCCGTGCCCCGGCCCCCCGACTCCTTCCGGGCGGCGACCCGTCCCGCTGCGCCGCCCGGAAGGCACCCCACTTCCCCCACCGCACCCGTAAGGGAGCCGTCATGCCCGCGCACACCGCCACCGGATCCGTCCGGCGCCCCCGCACCCGTACCGCCGCCTCCCTCGTCTCGCTCGGCGCCCTGCTCGCCGGCTCGCTCACCGCCCTCGCCGCCACCCCCGCCTCCGCCGCCGAGACCCTGCTCTCCCAGGGCAGGACGGCCACCGCCTCCTCCACCGAGGGCGCCGGCTTCCCCGCCTCCGCCGCCGTCGACGGCGACCCCGGCACCCGCTGGGCCAGCCAGTGGAGCGACGGCCAGTGGATCCAGGTCGACCTCGGCCGCACCGCCACCGTCAGCCGGATCGTGCTGAACTGGGAGGCCGCCCACGCCACCGCGTACGACATCCAGCTCTCCGACAACGGCACGGACTGGCGGACCGTGAAGTCCGTGACCGGCTCCGACGGCGGCACCGACGAGATCGCCGTCTCCGGCACCGGCCGCCACGTCCGCCTCCAGGGCGTCACCCGCTCCGGCGGATACGGCCTCTCCCTCTGGGAGTTCAAGGTGTACGGCGAGGAGGACGGCACCCCGCCCCAGGGCGGGGGCGCCGTCCGCGTCACCGGAAGCCAGGGGAACTGGCAGCTGACCGTCGGCGGACAGCCCTACACCGTGAAGGGCGTCACCTGGGGTCCGGCCGTCGCCGACGCCGGGCGCTACATGCCCGACGTGAAGTCGCTGGGCGTCAACACCATCCGCACCTGGGGCACCGACGGCTCCACCAAGCCGCTCCTCGACGCGGCCGCCGCCCAGGGCATCCGCGTCATGAACGGCTTCTGGCTCCAGCCCGGCGGCGGCCCCGGCTCCGGCGGCTGCGCGAACTACGTCACCGACACGACGTACAAGACGACCATGCTGAACGAGTTCGCCAAGTGGGTCGAGGAGTACAGGTCCCACCCCGCGACCCTCATGTGGAACGTCGGCAACGAGTCCGTCCTCGGCCTCCAGAACTGCTACTCGGGCGCCGAGCTCGAAGCCCAGCGCAACGCCTACACGAGCTTCGTGAACGACGTCGCCAAGAAGATCCACACCATCGACCCCGACCATCCCGTCACCTCGACGGACGCCTGGACCGGCGCCTGGCCCTACTACAAGCGCAACGCCCCCGACCTCGACCTCTACTCGATGAACGCCTACGGCGACATGTGCGGCGTCCGCGAGGACTGGGAGCAGGGCGGCTACACCAAGCCGTACCTCATCACCGAGACCGGCCCGGCGGGGGAGTGGGAGACCCCGAAGGACGCCAACGGCGTCGCCGACGAGCCCACCGACGTGCAGAAGGCCGAGGGCTACACCCGCGCCTGGAACTGCGTCACCGGGCACCAGGGCGTCGCGCTCGGCGCCACCGTCTTCCACTACGGCACCGAGCACGACTTCGGCGGCGTCTGGTTCAACCTCCTGCCCGACGGCCTCAAGCGGCTCTCCTACTACGCCCTCAAGAAGGCGTACACGGGCAGCACCGCCGGCGACAACACCCCGCCCGTCATCACGAACATGACCGTCACCCCGTCCGGATCCGCCCCGGCCGGCGGCGAGTTCACGATCCGCGCCGACGTCCGCGACCCCGACGGCGACGCCGTCACCACGAAGGTCTTCCTCAGCGGCAACTACGCCAACGGCGACAAGCGGCTCCTGGAGACCCCGCACCGTCTGGGCGCCGACGGCTCCCTCACCGTCACCGCCCCCGAGAAGCTCGGCGTGTGGAAGGTGTACGTCCAGGCCGAGGACGGCCGCGGCAACGCCGGCATCGAGACGAAGTCGATGAAGGTCGTCGCCCCGCCGGTCGCCGGCACCAACCTCGCGCAGGGCCGCACCACCACCGCCTCCTCCTTCCAGGCGTCCTACGGCGACTGCCCCTGCCCGGCCGGCAACGCCACCGACGGCAACCCGAACACCCGCTGGGCCAGCGACTGGGCCGACCCGCAGTGGATCCAGGTCGACCTCGGCTCCGTCCGCGCCTTCTCCCGCCTCCAGCTCGTCTGGGACCCGGCCTACGCCCGCGCCTACGAGGTCCAGGTCTCCGACGACGGCCAGAACTGGCGCACGATCCACACCCAGACCGCCGGCAACGGTGACATCGACACCATCGAGGCAGCGGCCACCGCCCGCCACGTCCGCCTGCACCTGACCGCACGCGGCACCGGCTGGGGCTACTCCCTCCACGAGTTCGGCGTCTACAGCTGACCGGCCCGCACCACCCTTCCTCCCACCCCACTGAGGAGATCCCCATGAGATCGAGTCCGAAGCGGCTCTCCGTACTCCTCGTCAGTACGGCCCTCATCGCCGGCGCCCTCGGCATCGGCACGATGGCCCAGGCCACCGACCCGGCCGCCGGCATCCCGCCCGCCGTCGCCGCGGCCGCGAACCACGTCGGCCACCAGATGGCCGCCTCCACCCAGGCGTCGGGCGACGACGCCGACGGGGACGGATACATCCCCGCGAACCCGCCGGTCACCGGCGTCACCCCGTCCACGGAGACTCCGCCCCCGGCCTACCACCACGAGTTCCAGGCCGGCTGCGCCGTCACCCACACCGCGCCGGACGACCCGATCGTCTACCCCGGCCAGTTCGGCAAGTCCCACGACCACACGTTCATGGGCAACACCTCGACGAACGCCGCCAGCACCACCGCCTCCCTCTACGGCGGCGCCACCACCTGCAAGGCGCCCGCGGACGCCTCCGCCTACTGGATGCCCTCGCTGTACAACGGCGACCAGAAGATCCTGCCCGTCGGCCCGCAGGTCATCTACTACAAGGCCGGCGTCACCGACTACCGCAGCGTGCGTCCCTTCCCCAAGGGGCTTCGCTTCGTCGTCGGCAACCCGATGCAGACCGAGCAGGAGTTCCGCGCCCACAAGGGCTTCGTCGAGGGCTGGGAATGCGGTGACAGCTTCTTCAACACCGACATCCCGGCGAGCTGTCCGAGCCGGCCCGACGTCCAGCTCAACCTGCGCATGCAGGCCCCCAGCTGCTGGAACGGCCTCCACCTCGACACCCCCGACCACAAGAGCCACATGGCGTACCCGGTCGTGAAGCCCGGCGCCAACGACAACATGTGCCCGGCCTCCCACCCGGTCGCCCTGCCGATGATCGAGTTCAAGATGGCCTGGCCGGTCAACGGCGACATGAGCCGCGTCCGGCTGGCCAGCGGCCGCGGCTACTCCTTCCACTACGACTTCTTCAACGCGTGGGAGGAGCGCACCCTCAAGGCCCTGGTCGACCACTGCATCAACGGCGGTCTCCAGTGCGACACCCGGGGCTTCGACCTGTACCGCCCCGAGCGCGGCACGGTGCTGAACGCCGACCACATCCTGCCCTGACCCCCCGTCCACCCCGTACGGGGCGGCCCGGACGCCCGTCGCGGCGCCCGGGCCGCCCCCGTACCGCTGTCACCGGAGAGCACCCGCCCATGACCGCCGACGCCCGCTTCCCCGCCGACGACGCCCTGATCGCCCGACTCCCGCCCGACTTCCGCATCGGCGCCGCCACCTCCGCGTACCAGATCGAGGGCGCGGCGGCCGAGGACGGCCGGACCCCCTCCATCTGGGACACCTTCTGCCGCGTGCCCGGCGCGATCGACAACGGCGACACCGGCGACACCGCCTGCGACCACTACCACCGCATGCCCGAGGACGTCGCGCTCATGGCGGACCTCGGACTCGACACGTACCGCTTCTCCGTCTCCTGGCCGCGCGTCCAGCCCGGCGGGCGCGGCCCGGCCAATCCGAAGGGACTCGCCTTCTACGACCGGCTCGTCGACGAACTCCTCGGCCGCGGCATCACCCCCTGGCTCACGCTCTACCACTGGGACCTGCCCCAGGAGCTCCAGGACGCCGGCGGCTGGCCCGCCCGCGACACCGCCCACCGCTTCGCCGACTACGCCGCGCTCGTCCACGACCGGCTCGGCGACCGCGTCACCCACTGGACCACCCTCAACGAGCCGTTCTGCTCGGCGGTCCTCGGGCACGTCGAGGGCGTCCACGCGCCCGGCGGACGCTCCCTCGCCGACGGCGTCGCCGCCGTGCACCACCTGCACCTCGCCCACGGCCTCGCCGCCCGGCGGCTGCGCGCCGACGCCCGGCACCCGCTCGACCTCGCCGTCACCCACCTGCTCGGCACCAGCGCCCCCGCCGGCGACAGCCCCGCCGACCACGAGGCCGCCCGCCGCGCCGACGCCTTCGGCTTCCGCTTCTACCTCGACCCGATCCTGCGCGGCCGCTACCCAGACGACCTGATCGCCGACCTCGCGGCGCACGGCGTCGAGATCCCGGTCCGCGACGGCGACCTCGCCGCCATCGCCACCCCCATCGACACCCTCGGCGTCAACTACTACCGCTCGATGCGGAGTTCGGGGACCGACGAGCACGGCGCCGGCACCGACGGCCAGGGCCGCCCCGTCACCCGGGCCCTCCCGCACGGCGGGCTGCCCGTCACCGGGCTCGGCTGGGAGGTCATGCCCCACGACCTCACCGCCCTGCTGCTGCGGATCGCCCGCGACTACCCCGGCACCCCCATGGTCGTCACCGAGAACGGCGCCGCCTACGACGACGCCCCCGACGCCGACGGACACGTCGACGACCGCGACCGCACCGCCTACCTCTCCGCCCACCTCGCCGCCGTCGCCCGGGCCCGCGCGGCCGGCGCCGACGTCCGCGGCTACCTCGCCTGGTCGCTCCTCGACAACTTCGAGTGGGCGTACGGCTACGCCCAGCGCTTCGGACTCGTCCGTGTCGACTACCCGACCCAGACGCGCACGCCCAAGCGCAGCGCCCACTGGCTGCGCGACACGGCCCGCCGGGTGCGCGGCACCGCCGGAGCGGAATTGCGGGCGGTCACCGCGGGGCGGACGATGGGAGGAGGGGGCTGAAGGAGTGACGTCATGGCCGAAGAGCAGGGCGACCCGCTCGCCGCCTGGACCGCACGACTGCTCGGCCTCGGAGCCGGGATCTCGGCGGAGGACGCCAGGTCGTTCGTCCGCGACCTCTACACCCACGCCCAGGCCGACCTCGACGAGGAACGCGCCGTGGCCGAGGCGGCCCGCGAGGAGTAGCCGCCCGCGAGGAGCGGCCGCGCCGGGAGTCAGGCGCGCAGCGCCCGCGTCAGGACGAGCGCGCCGGAGACCGGCACGCCGATCGAGAACACGCCGATCACCAGGAGTTCCACCGGGCCGATCCCGCCGCCGGCGAGGAACAGCCCGCCGAGGAGCAGCAGCACCGGTACGGCCAGGGCCGTGGCCGTACCGATCCGCTTGTGCCGGGCGTCCCACAGCGGCGTCTTCCACAGCAGCGCGAGCCCGATCGCCAGGACCAGGGTGCCCGCGAACGGGGAGCCCAGGATCAGCAGCCCGCCGAGGGCGGGCAGGACCGCGATGATCCGGGCGGCCTGACGGCCGGCGAGCGGCCCGGCCGGCGCGGCGGTGGCCGCGGGGGCCGGCGTCCCCTCCTCGGCGAGCGCGGAGGCGGCCACCGTGCGGGGCTCGCCCAGCTCGGCGAGGACGGCGCGGACCGCGTCGTCGTCGTGGGCCTCGCTCACCTCGATGTGCTCGCGGAGGTCCGCGAGGAGTTCGGCCCGGCGCTCGGCGGGGAGGCCGGCGGTCTCGCGGGCCACGGCGTCGAGGTAGGCCGCGACGAGCGGGTGGTCGATGGCGTTCATGCGGTGTCCCCCTGCGGGTCGTTGAGGAAATGGTCGACGGCGTCCCGGAAGTGCGGCCACGCCCCGGCGAACTCGGCGAGCGCGGTCCGGCCGAGGGCCGTCAGCGCGTAGTAGCGGCGCGGCGGCCCGCTGGGGGACTCGCGCAGCTCGGTGTCGACGAACCCCTCCCGCCGCAGTCGCGAGAGGAGGGGGTAGATCGTGCCCTGGCTGGTGGTCATCACGCTGACCGAGGCGAGCTCGGCGAGGAGCTCGACGCCGTACTTCGGCTCGTCCCTGAGCAGCGCGAGGACGCAGTACTCGAGCACGCCCTTGCGGAGCTGGCTGGGGACCCTTCCCCCGGCGTCGTCGTTCTTTGCGTTACCAGGAACCATGCAATGCAAGATACTGCCGCGAGGGGGCGCCGACAAGCCACGGCCCGACGGGAACCGGCCGCTCCGGCCGGACGTGTTACGGGGGACGGTGCCGAAACGAGGGGAGACGTGGTGACAGCGAACGCGACCAGGATCGACGGGGACACACTGGTGCTGGGGGACGGGGTGCGGGTCCGTTTCGTGCGGACGCTGCGGCTGCCGGAGAGCGGCACCCACCGGCTGCCGCCGGGCCTCGGCACCTTTCCGCTCCGGCGGGTCGAGGACTACCCCGACACCGTGCCCGAGCAGTGGCGGGCCAAGGGCGGCGTGATGCTGCCGGTCTACCTCCGCGAGGCGATGTGGCTGAGTTTCGCCGGCAGCCCGGAGCCCACCGCGCTCCAGATCGGCGTCGGCAAGGTCTGCGCCGTCTCCGGCGAGAAGTGGACCGGGAAGCTCTCCCGCCGCCCGCAGAACTACGTGGTGCTGCCCCGCCAGCCGTGGCTCGACGGCATCAACTCCGGCAAGGGAACGGTGCGCCAGTTCGTCGCCGTCCCGCTCGGCATGGGCGCGACCGTCGAGGGCCAGGTCACCGGCGAGGAGACCGTCGGCGGCCTCCAGCTCCAGGCGTTCCCCCTCAACCCGAAGCTCCGCGCCGCCTGGCGCGAGGAGCAGCGGCGCCTCGCCGAGGAGCGGGCCCGCCGGCGCGCCGCCTCGCCCCGGCCGTCGTACGGCGGCTACGGCGGCCCGCCGCCGATGCCGATGGCCGCCCCCGCGGGCCCGCCCCCCGCCGGCGCGGCCATGGGCATCGGTGCCGGCGGCACCATGCGGCAGGAGGTCTACCAGGACGAACGTGCCTCCCGCGACTGGTCGGACACCCCCGAGGCCCGCGTCTTCGTCCACCTGGTGACGCCGCCCGAGTGGCGCCGCATCACCGGCGAGGAGCCCCCGCCGTCGCCCGCCGACCGCGCCGCCTACACCCGCGCGGGCCTTCCCTGGTACGACTACGACGACCCCGACGGCACCGACCTCGCCCCCTCCGACGCCCTCGCCGACGTGAAGCCGGTGGGCGAGTGGCTGGGCGACGACCTCGACCCGTGGACCCCGCCGGCCCCGTGGCAGGTCAAGCCGCTCGGCCCGCCGCCGCCCCCGCCGGGCGCCCCGGTCGCCGACGGCGACTGGTGAACCCGCCGGGCGGGCCCCGGCACGGGACGGCCGCACCGGCCGCCGCGTAACGGGACCCGCCCGCACGGCCCCGGGCCCGGCACGGTACGAATCGTTCCGTGAACGACACGTCCCGCTCCGCCGCCACCCCCGCCACCATCCGCGTCTTCATCGCCCTGGCGCCGCCCGACGACGCCAAGGACGAGCTCGCCCGGGCGCTGGCGCCGGCCTACGCGGCGTACCCCGGGATGCGCTGGAACCGGATCGAGGACTGGCACATCACGCTCGCGTTCCTCGGCGAGCTGCCGGTGACCGTCGTGCCCCGGCTGCGCGCCCCGCTCGCGGAGCTCGCGGCGGGGCGCGGGCCGCTGGAGCTCTCGCTCCGCGGGGGCGGGCAGTTCGACTCCCGCGTCCTGTGGAGCGGGATCGCGGGAGACGTCCCCGGCCTGCACCGGCTCGCCGACGACGTGCGGGAACTCGTCAAGGGGGCCGGGATCGCCTACGAGGGACGTCCGCTGCGGCCGCACCTGACGCTGGCCCGGGCGCGCCGCGGCGACCTCGCCGGCGTGCCGGAGGCGGTCGGGGTGCTCGACGGCTTCGAGGGCCGCGCGTGGCCGACCGCGCGGCTCCACCTCGTCGGCAGCGACGACGCCCGGGGGCCCGCCCCGGTCCGCTACCGGGACATCGCGTCCTGGCCGTTCACCGGACCCGGAGCCGGACCCGGACCCGCAGCCGGAGCCTGACGTGCTGTCAGGGCGCGGTGATCAATCGGCTCAGTCGGGGCGCGAGCCACGGCCGGGGTCCGCCGGCCCGCATCCGGCCCAGCGCGATCGCCTTCCAGATCGGCAGCCGGCCGAAGGAGACGAGCAGGAACGCCGTCGGCGACGCCACGATCCGGCAGTCGTACGCGCGCGGCCCCGGGTCCCGGGTGACGGTGGCCGCCCCGTCCCGCACGTCGACGGCGAGCCGCGGACCGCCCTTCAGGACCAGGTCGAAGGCGATGCGCGCGTCCCTCGCCTGCTCCGCGTCGAGCGCGAGCGGCATCATCGTCACCATCGCCTGCCCGATCACCAGCGAGGCCTCCGCCGGTGGGATGGTCCACGGCCGCCGCGCGCCCCGGGCGATGTCGAGCCCGTGCACCAGGGTCTCGCTGAGCATCAGCCCCGTCGCCGCCGCGAGCGGAACGGTCCGCCCCGGCCCGTACCAGGGCGCGGGGACCGGCGTGTCGGGCGCGAGCCCCGCCGAGTCCCGCAGGAAGGCCGCGCTCCGCTCGGCGAGGATCGCACCCAGGCGCTTGCGCTCCTCCCCGGCGATGAGCCCGACAGACAGCGCGTTCACGGCGGCGATCCGCTCCCCGAACGACGATCCCTCCCGGCCCGTGAGCAGCCCGTCCCAGTCGACGCCCCCGTCGCCGGTCACGGCGGAGCGGTACGCGAGGTAGACGGCGGCGAGGTGCGCGCCCACGTCCCCCACGGACCACACCGGCACTCCCGACGGCACCTCCCAGGCCTCGATCCCGGCGGCCAGGTCCGCCAGGCGCCCGACCGCGCCCTCCAGCGCGGCACGCGTCCGCTCGTGCTCGGCGACCGGATCGAACATCGTGACGACATCCATGTGTCTCCCCCAAGGCTGTGGACGGCCCCGCACGTTACCGTCGGGTAGCCCCGGGCGACAGCCCCCGCGCATCACGAACCGGACACCCCGCGAGCGTCCTCTGGCGACGATGCCCACCTGTCCTTCTGCCCGACCACCCCGAGATCCCGGCCCCGAGATCCCGGCCCCGCGGACGCGGCTCAGCGGACGGCGGCGAGCAGCCCGGCGATCTCCGCGAAGCCGCGCCGCTCGGCGTGGCGGAGCGGGGTGACGCCGTCGTGGTCCGGGAGGTGCGGTGCGGCCCCCGCGCTGATCAGCAGCTCCACGACCTCCTGGTGCGCGGGGCCGCCGTCGCCGAGGATCACGGCCTCCAGCAGGGCGGTCCAGCCGAGCCTGTTGACGTGGTCGACGTCGGTGTCGGTGGCGCGGAGCACCGCCCGTACGTAGTCGACGTGGCCGCGTTCGGCGGCCGGGATGAGGCTGGTGCCGCCGAAGCGGTTGGTGAGCGCGACGTCGGGGGCGGGGCGTGCGGTCAGCAGCACCCGCATCATCGGGACGCTTCCGGTCACGCCGGTGACCAGCCACGGGGTGTCCTCGCGGTCGTCCCGGGCGTTCGGGTCGGCGCCGGCGGCGACCAGCGCCGCGGCGGCCGTCACCCGGTCCTCGGCCGCGGCGAGCAGCAGCGGGGTGCGGTCGTGCTCGTCGCGGTGCTCGATCCGTGCGCCGCCGGCGAGCGCCTCGCGCACGGCGTCGGCGTCGTCGGCGTGTACGGCGGCCCGGAGGGCGAGGTCGGCGGCGGTCATGGGGTTCCTCCTCGGGAAGGGCGGTCGGCGCAGGGCGTGCGCGGCGGTCCTGATGCCGGTCCGCACGACCACCGCGAACCCGGCCCGGACCCCGGCACGGAGCCGGGCCGGGTCGAGCAGCGGGGGCCGTGCGGGAGTGGGGGTGCGCATCGGTGGCCTGGTGGTGCTACTCGGCGGGGGTGCCGGCGGCCGGGGCGACCGGGGCCGCACCGCCGGCCAGGACACGGGCGCGCTTCGAGATCTGCGGCATGGACGGACACTCCTCCGACTCGGTGGGAGGCGTTCGCGCCGTCCCGCTCTGCCTCCATCCTGGGTCCGGCCCGCGACCCGGACGGTCGACCCGGCGGGTACGGGTCGAGAGCGGACGGCCGAGGCGGGGGTCAGCCGATCGGTCGATACGCCCACCCGGACCATGGGCTTGGATACCGACATGCCATGGTCCGTCCGCCGCCACCGAGAAGGAGACGCACGCATGACCCTCGTCGCGCTCGTCAACCCCAACACCGACCGGGCCACGACCGCGATGATGGCCGCGATCGCGCGCCGCACCCTGCGCCCGAGGGACGGCTTCGACGTCCGCGGCGTCACCGTCGCCGCCGGCCCGCGGATGCTCGTCGACGAGGACCTGCTGCGCGCCTCGGTCCCCCACGTCCTCGACGCGGCGGACACCCTCCTCACGGGCCCGGACGGCCCCGAGGTGGCGGCCCTCGTCATCGGCGCCTTCGGCGACCCCGGCGTCGAGGAGCTCCGCGCCCGCACCGCCGTCCCCGTCATCGGCATCGCCGAGGCCGCCCTGCGCGAGGCCGGCGCGGACGGCCGGCGCTTCGGCATCGCCACCACCACCCCCGGTCTGGTCGCCGCGATCGACGCCCGCGTCGCCCGCCTCGGCCGGTCGGCCCGGTACACCGGCGTCCGACTCACCCCCGGCGACCCGCAGCGGCTGGCCGCGCGCCCCGACGAGATGACGGAGCGCCTCGCCGAAGCGGTGGAGGCGTGCGTGCGGGAGGACGGCGCCGAGGCCGTCGTGATCGGCGGCGGTCCCCTCGGCGAGGCCGCCGAAGCGCTCCGCGACCGCTTCCCGGTCCCGGTCGTCGGCCCGATCCCCGCCGCGAGCCGCGAGGTCCTGCGCCTCCTCGCCCCCGCCCGCTGAACGCCGCCGCCCGGTCCGTACCCTCGGACGACCCTCCGACCAAGGAAGCCCCGCATGCGCACCCTCGTCACCGCGAGCCACGTCGTCGGCTACGACCCCGAGGCCGACGACCACGTCCTGATCCGCGACGGCCAGGTCGTGTACGAGGGCAACCGGATCGTGCACGTGGGCCACGGCCACGACCCCGCCGACTGCGATGTCGTCGTGGACGCCGGATCGGCCCTGGTGGGCCCCGGCTTCGTGGACCTGGACGCCCTCGCGGACATCGACCACGCCCTCCTGGACACCTGGCACGCCGACGGCCGGGGACTCCAGTGGTCGCAGGAGTACGTGGACAGCGGCCCGGTGGCGGTCTTCGACGCCGACGACCGCGCCTTCCTCCGCGAGTACGCCCTCGGCCAGCTCCTCCGCAACGGCATCACCACCGCGATGCCCATCGCCGCCGAGACCCACTCCGACTGGGCCGAGACCTACGACGACCTGATGAGCGTCGCCGAGAGCGCCGCCCGTCTGGGCCTGCGCGCGTACCTGGGCCCGAGCTACCGCAGCGCCGTGCCCGTCGTCACCGCCGACGGGACCCGCACCCTCCACTGGCGCCCGGAGCGGGGAGAGGCGGGCCTGGCGGACGCGATCCGCTTCGTCCGTGACGTCGACGGCGCGCACGACGGCCTGATCCGCGGCGCGCTGCTGCCCTGCCGCATCGAGACCCTGACACCGGAGCTGATGCGCGCCACCGCCCGCGCCGCGGAGGACCTCGACTGCCTGGTACGCCTCCACTGCCTGCAGGGCACCGGTGAACTCCGGGAACTGGCGGACCGTCACCACACCACCCCGCTCGGCCTGTTGAAGGAGACGGGCCTGCTCGGCGGGCGGCTGCTGATCCCGCACGCGATCTACATCGGCGGCCACAGCGAGGTCGGCACCCCGTACGCGGGCGAGCTCGACGACCTGGCCACGATCGCCGGCATCGTCCACTGCCCGCACACGATGGTCCGGTACGGAGCGGCCCTGGAGGACTTCGACCGCTACCGCGCCGCCGGAGTCACCATCGCCATGGGCACGGACTCCTTCCCGCCGGACATGATCCGCAACATGGACTACGGCACCAACCTCTCCAAGCTGACCACCGGCCGGCTGGAGGCGGGCTCCGCCGCCGACTACTACCGCGCCGCCACCCTCGGCGGGGCGAGGGCCCTGGGCCGTGACGACCTCGGCCGCCTCGCCCCCGGGGCCCTCGCCGACCTGGTCGTCGTCCGGCTCGACGGCCCGCGCACCGGCCCGGTCGACGACCCGGTCCGCACGATGCTCATGAACACCTCGGGCGCGGACGTCGACACCGTCGTCGTCGACGGCCGCACCGTCCTGCGCGGCGGTACCGTCCCCGGCGTCGACGAGACGGCCTCGCGGCTGCGCGCCCAGGCCCTCTTCGACCGCATGAAGGACGCCTACGCGGGCCGCGACTACCTCCACCGCACCACCGCCGAGCTCTTCCCCGGCTCCTTCCGCTCCGGGGTCAGCCGCTGAGCTGCTCCTCCAGCGCCGCCAGCGTGCGGTAGCAGGCCAGCACCTGGGCGACGGAGGAGTTCGGCTCGCGGCCCTCGCGGATCGCGGCGACGAACTCGCGGTCCTGGAGCTCGATGCCGTCCATCGACACGTCGACGCCGCTCACGTCGATCGGCTCGTCCCTGCCGGTGAACAGGTCGTCGTACCGGGCGAGGTAGGTGCCGGTGTCGCCGATGTAGCGGAAGAAGGTGCCCAGCGGGCCGTCGTTGTTGAACGACAGCGACAGGGTGCAGATCGCGCCGTTCGCCGCCTGCAGCTGGATCGACATGTCCATCGCGATGCCCAGCTCGGGGTGGATCGGCCCCTGCACGGCGTTCGCCCGTACGATCGGCGAGCCGGTCTGGTAGGCGAACAGGTCGACCGTGTGCGCCGCGTGGTGCCACAGGAGGTGGTCGGTCCAGGACCGCGGCTGCCCCAGCGCGTTGAGGTTCGTCCGACGGAAGAAGTACGTCTGCACGTCCATCTGCTGGAGGGTGAACCCGCCCGCGTCGATGCGCCGCTTCACCCACTGGTGGCTGGGGTTGAAGCGCCGGGTGTGGCCCGCCATGGCGACGAGCCCGGTGCGCTCCTGCGCCGCCACGCACGCCTCGGCGTCGCCGAGCGAGTCGGCGAGCGGGATCTCGACCTGCACGTGCTTGCCCGCCTCCAGGCAGGCGAGGGTCTGCGCGGCGTGCAGCTGGGTGGGCGTGGCGAGGACGACGGCGTCGACGTCGTCCATCGCGAGCACCTCGTCGAGGGAGCCGACGGCGCGTCCCACGCCGTGCTCGGCGGCGAACTTCCGCGCGCGTTCGAGGCCGCTGCTCACCACGGCGGCCACTTCGACGCCCTCGATCCGCTTCAGCGCGGCCGCGTGCTTGGCGCCGAAGGCTCCGCCGCCGGCCAGGGCGATCCGCAGGGTCCGGTCGTCAGTCATGTCACTCCTTCTCGGCGGGCTCTTCGGCCCGGGGGCGGTTGTCCAGGATCAGGTGGCCGACGGCGGTGTTGGACGCCGGCACGTGGTAGAAGCGGTGCTCGACCGCGACCTCTCCCGAGCCGTCGACGTCGCTCAGCGCGCCGCGCGCGATCAGCCACATGACCAGCTCGATGCCCTCGGAGCCGGCCTCCTCGACGTACTCCAGGTGCGGCACCCCGGCCAGACCGGCCGGGTCGGCGACCAGCCGGTCGAGGAAGGCGTTGTCCCAGGTCCGGTTGATGAGGCCGGCGCGCGGCCCCTGGAGCTGGTGGCTCATGCCGCCGGTGCCCCACACCTGCACCTTCAGCGGCCGGTCGTACGACTCGATCGCCTTCCGCAGCGCCTGGCCGAGCCGGAAGCAGCGGGCGCCGGAGGGGACCGGGTACTGCACCACGTTGACGTGGAACGGGATGACCTTGCACGGCCACTTCTCCACGGCGCCGAACATCAGCGACAGCGGCACGGTCAGTCCGTGGTCGACGGCCATCTCGTTGGCGAGGGTGAGGTCGAAGTCGTCGCGGATGAGGGAGTGCGCGAGGTGCGCCGCCAGGTCGGGGTCGCCCTCGACGGCGGGCACGGGCCGGGGGCCGTACCCCTCGTCGGCGATCGGGTAGGAGGCGCCGGTGCCGAGGACGAAGGTCGGGACGAGCGACTGGTCGAAGGCGCTGGCGTGGTCGTTGTAGACGAGGACGACGACGTCGGGCACGTTCTCCCGCAGCCACGCCCTGGAGTGCTCGTACCCCTCGAACACCGGGCGCCAGTACGGCTCTTCGGTCTTCCCGTGGTCCATCGCCGCGCCGATCGCGGGGACGTGCGAGGTGAAGACGGCTCCGGTGACCTTCGCGTGCTCGGCCGGGGCGGCGGGGGCGTGGGCGGCTTCGAGGACGGCGTGGTCGATGCGGTTGCCCTCCACGGAGCGGCCGCCGCCGGCCATCATGGCCCGGTACTCCTCCTCGGTCATGCCGGTCATCGAGCCGGCCATCCGCTGGAACGAGAAGCCCAGCGTGGCACCCCACTTGGCGAGGAAGTAGATGTTCCCGCCCTCGCGCATGGCGGCGTTGAGGTCGCGGTCGAGCAGCGCCCGCTTCTGTTCCTCGCGCAGCGGCCAGGCGTCCAGGTAGGCGCGCTCGTCGGCGAGGTACGCGGCGCGGTTCTCGGCCGTCATCAGCGACATGCAGAACTGGTTGAGGTGGTATCCCTTGGCCGACTGCTCGGCGTCGAAGACGGTCGTCCCCGGAACCAGCTTGTAGGTCTTGTCCAGCGGCATGGCCGGAACTCCGATCGTGGTGGGGGTCAGTCGGCCTCGGGCCAGTACAGGCGCGTCGGGTTGTCGACGAGCAGCTTCCGCAGGAGCTCCGGCGTCGGGGCGATGTGCGGGACGAAGTCGACGAGGAGGCCGTCGTCGGGCATGTGGTCGGTGAGGTTGGGGTGCGGCCAGTCGGTGCCCCACAGCACCCGGTCGGGGAACTCCTCGACCACGCGCCGGGCGAAGGGGACGACGTCGCGGTACGCCCGCCGCTCCCCGTCGAGGGCCGGCGGGCCGCTCACGGTCAGCCGCTCCGGGCACGTCACCTTGCACCAGATGTCGGTGCGGGCCCGCAGGAAGTCCAGGAAGGCCTCGAAGTCGGGCCCGTCGGGGTCCTTCGCGGTGTCCGGGCGGCCCATGTGGTCGACGACCAGCGGCACGGGTAGCGACAGGAGGAAGTCCCGCAGGTCGGGCAGGTCGGCCGACTCGAAGTAGACGACGACGTGCCAGCCGTACGGCGCGACCTTCTCGACGACGTCCAGGAGGTCCTGCCGGGGCGACGCGTCCACCAGCCGATTCACGAAGGTGAACCGCACCCCGCGCACACCGGCCTCGTGCAGCTCCCGCACCTCGGCGTCGGTGACGTCGGGCCGCAGCGTCGCCACGCCCCTGGCCAGCCCGCCGGAGGCCCGCAGCGCGTCGACCATGGCGGAGTTGTCGGCGCCGTGGCAGGTGGCCTGCACGACGACGTTGCGGCTGAAGCCGAGGTGGTCGCGGAGCGCGAAGAGCTGCTCCTTGGAGGCGTCGCAGGGCGTGTACTTGCGCTCGGGGGCGTACGGGAACTCCTCGCCCGGCCCGAAGACGTGGCAGTGCGCGTCGACGGCGCCGACGGGCAGCCGGAACGCGGGCCGGCTCGGACCGGCGTACCAGTCCAGCCAGCCCGGCGTCTTCTCGAAACTGCTGCTCATCGTCCTCAGTCCTCGTAGCGCAGTCCGAGCTCGGCCAGCGGGCCGCGCATCCCGTACATGTCCAGGCCGAGCTTCCCCGCGCGGAACTGTGCGCGCTTGCCCTCCTCGTTCGCCTCGCGGGCGGCCGAGACCGCGGCCACCTCGGCGGCCCGCTCGCGCGGCACCACGACGACGCCGTCGGCGTCCGCGACGACCACGTCACCGGGCCGGACGAGGGCGTTGCCGCAGACGACCGGCACGTTGACCGAGCCGAGGGTGGCCTTGACGGTGCCCTTGGCGTTGACCGCGCGGGAGAAGACCGGGAAGTCCATGCCCTCCAGGTCGGCGACGTCGCGGACCCCGCCGTCGATGACGAGGCCCCGGCAGCCGCGGGCGCGGAAGGAGGTGGCGAGCAGCTCGCCGAAGAAGCCGTCCTCGCTCTCCGTCGTGCAGGCGGCGACGACGACGTCGCCGTCCTGGATCTGCTCGGCGGCGACGTGCAGCATCCAGTTGTCGCCGGGCTGCAGGAGCACGGTCACGGCCGTGCCGCACATCCGGGCCTTCGGGTAGACGGGGCGCAGGTAGGGGCGCATCAGCCCGACCCGGCCCATCGCCTCGTGGACGGTGGCGACGCCGTACTTCGACAGCGCGGCGACGGCCTGCGGGTCGGCCCGGTCGATCGTCGTGCGGACGACGCCGATCTCGGTGTGTTCCATGCGTGCTTCTCCTGGAAGGTGTGGGGTCAGCGGCCGGCCGCGGCGAGTCGGGCGGCGAGTCGGGGGTAGACGCGCAGGGCGTTGCCGGAGTAGACGGCGGCGCGTTCCGCGTCCGACAGGTGCGGGGTGGCGTCGACGTACCGCTTGGTGTCGTCGAAGTGGTGGCCGGTGCGCGGGTCGACGTCGCGGACCGCGCCGATCATCTCGCTGGCGAAGAGGACGGACCGGCTGGGCACCACCCGCGTGAGGAGGTCGATGCCGGGCTGGTGGTAGACGCAGGTGTCGAAGAAGACGTTGTCGAGCAGCGCCTCCGGGTCCGGCCTGCCGAGCGCCATCGCGAGGCCGCGGAACCTGCCCCAGTGGTAGGGGACGGCGCCGCCGCCGTGCGGGATGACGAACCGCAGCGTCGGGAAGTCGGCGAAGAGGTCGCCCTGCACGAGCTGCATGAACGCCGTGGTGTCGGCGTTCAGATAGTGCGCGCCGGTGGTGTGGAAGGCCGGGTTGCAGGAGGTGCTGACGTGGATCATCGCCGGGATGTCGTACGCGACCATCGCCTCGTACAGCGGGTACCAGCTGCGGTCGGTCAGCGGCGGGGCGGTCCAACGGCCGCCCGACGGATCGGGGTTGAGGTTCACCGTCACGGCGCCCAACTCCTCGACCGCACGGGCCAGTTCGGGCAGGCAGGTCGCGGGGTCGACGCCCGGGGACTGCGGCAGCATCGCGCCCATGGCGAACCGGTCGGGGTAGAGGGTGCTCACCCGGTGGACCAGGTCGTTGCAGATCCTTGCCCACGCCGAGGAGACGGCGAAGTCGCCGATGTGGTGGGCCATGAAGCTGGCCCGCGGCGAGAAGACCGTGAGGTCGCTGCCGCGCTCGTCCATCAGGCGCAGCTGGTTGCCCTCGATCGCCGCGCGCAGCTCGTCGTCGGTGATGACCAACTCGGCGGGGTCGGGGGAGGGGCCGCGGCCCTCGACGGCGGCGATCTGGCGGTCGCGCCACTCCGCGAGCTGCGGAGGGGCGGTGGTGAAGTGACCGTGACAGTCGATGATCATGGGGAAGCCTCGTGCTCGTCGTGGTCGGCGGGTTCAGCGCTCGCGGGTGGGCCAGCCGGTGTACTGCTCGGCCAGATACGTCCGTCCGGCGCGCGTCCCCACCACGTTCTCCAGCTCGCCGAGCTGCCGCCGCAGGTCGAAGGCGGAGGACCCGGGCCCGGTGTGCAGCAGCCGGGTCATCCAGTACGAGAAGTTCTGCGCCCGCCACACCCGGCGCAGCGCGCGCGGCTGGTACTCCTCCAGCGCGGCCTCACCTGCCACGCCCAGCGCCCGCGGCAGCACGTCGGCGAGCACCTTCACGTCGTGCAGCGCCAGGTTGAGCCCACGCGCGCCGGTCGGCGGCACCGTGTGCGCGGCGTCCCCGGCGAGCAACAGCGAACCCCAGCGCATCGGCTCCTGCACGAAGGAGCGGAACCGCAGCACCGTCTTCTCGGTGATCGGCCCCTCCTCCAGCCGGAAGCCGTCCTCGCCGGCCACCCGCGCCTGGAGCGTCTCCCAGATCCGGTCGTCGGACCAGGCGTCGGGCGTGTCGTCGGGGGAGCACTGGAAGTACATGCGCTGCACGGCCTCCGTGCGCTGGCTGATCAGCGCGAATCCGTGCTCGGAGTGCGCGTACACCAGCTCGGGCGCGCTCATCGGCGCCTCGGCGAGGATCCCGAACCAGGCGAAGGGGTACTCCTTGCCGTACCGCACCCGCCGGTCCTCCGGCACCAGGTCGCGGCACATGCTCCGCGAGCCGTCGGCGCCGACGACGTACCGCGCCCGGATCTCGTGCCGGGTCCCGTCCGGCGCCGTGTAGCGCACCCGCGGGGCGTCGGTGGTGACGTCGAGGACCTCGGTGTCGCGGACCCCGAAGTGGACCGTGCCGCCGTCGCGTTCGCGGGCGTCCGCCAGGTCGGTGAAGACGTCGGTCTGCGGGTACAGCCACACGGACGCGTCGACGAGCTCCCGGAAGTCGATCCGGTACGCGCGCCCCGCCGACCGCAGCTCGACGCCCTCGTGCTCGTACCCCTCCCGCAGGATCCGGTCCGAGACCCCGGTGTCGACCAGGTCCCGGGCCACGTCGGCCTCCAGGATCCCGGCCCGCTGGGTCGTCTCGATCTCGTGGCGGGTGCGGGTGTCGAGCGCGATCGTCTCGATCCCGGCGCGGCCGAGGAGGTGCGTCAGCATGAGGCCCGCGGGCCCCGCGCCGACCACCGCGACCGGGACCGGGACGACGGAGTCGACGGGGACGTCGGGGACGTCGGGGACGTCGGCCATGGCATCTCCCCAGCAGGTGTGAGCGATCCGAACGGTTCGGAACGGCCCGAACGCTGCCAGCCTGGCCTGCCCCCGGTCTGCGGCGTTTCCGTCAGGCGGAAGCCGGTCCCGAACTCACTCCGTCGTCCGCGTCCGCCTGCCGAGTTCGTCGGAGATCCCGTACGCGGCCCGCAGCAGCGGCTCGCGCAGCTGATGCGCCCGGTCGGCGCCCTGTGCCGTGACCACGATCCCGAGCGCCGCGTCCACCGGCCCCGACCGTCCGATCCGCACCGGCGCGGCGACCGCCACCGTGCTCTCCGACAACTGCCGGTCGCTGACGAAGACCTGTTCCCGGCGGATCCGGTCCAACTGCGCCCGCAGCGTCTTCGGATCGGTGACGGTGTGCGGGGTCCACGCCCGCTGCGGCGCGCCCAGGACCTCCTCCTGGAGGTCCCTCGGGGCGTGCGCCAGGAGCACCCGCCCCATGCCCGTCGCCCCCACGGGGAACCGGGTCCCGACCCCGGTGAGCAGCTCCACCGACCGGTGCCCGGCGATCCGCTCCACGAACACCAGCTCGGTGCCCTCGCGCACCGCGAGCTGCACGTTCTCGTGCGTCACCTCATAGAGGTCCTGCATGAACGGCAGCGCCACGTCGCGCAGGATCTGCGTCCGGGGACAGCCCGAGGCGATCTCCCAGAGCCGCAGCCCCACGTGCCACGCCCCGTCCTCGCCCCGCTCCAGGGCTCCCCACGCGGCCAGCTCGCTCACCACCCGGTGCGCGGTGCTCAGGGCCAGGCCGGTCCGCTGGGCGATCTCGGATAGTGTCTGCGCCGGGTGCTCACGGTCGAAGACCGCGAGCACCTCCAGTACCTTGCCTGCCGCCGTGCTCCGGGTCGTGCTCACGCCGCCAGTCTCGCAGACCCGCCCGAGCCGCCGGCCGCGCTCCTCTCCCGATGCCGATCCCGATCCCGACGCGACGACGTGAGGCCTCGACATGCACCGAGAACTCGTAGGACTCTCCTCGATGGCGACCCGCCCGGTCCTCGCGGAGCTCGGCGCGCACCTCCGCCTGGCCGACGGGACGCGGATGCGCTTCGAGTCCGCGGGCGGGGTGGAGATCGCGCGCCGGGTGCGCGAGGGCGCCGAGGCGGACCTCCTCGTCCTCGCCGCCGACGCGGTGACCGCCCTGGAGCGGGACGGACACGTGGTGCCGGGAACGGCCCGCCCGCTGTGGGTCTCCCCGGTCGTCGCCGCCGTTCCGGCGGACGCCCCGGCCCCGGCCTTCGACACGGTCGACGACCTCCGCACCGCCCTCACCTCGGCGACCGCCATCGCCTACTCCACCGGCCCCAGCGGCACGGCCCTGCTGGACCTGCTCCACCGTCTCGCCCTGGCCGACACCCTCGCCGACCGCCTGGTCCAGGCTCCGCCCGGCGTCCCCGCCGGCAGCCTCCTCGCCTCCGGCCGGGCCGATCTGGCCTTCCAGCAGCACAGCGAACTGATGGACCTCCCGGGCGTCGCCGTCCTCGGCCCCCTGCCCGGCGACACGGCCATCACCTCGCTCTTCGGCGCCGCCGTCCTCGCCGCCACCACCGCCCCGGCCCGCGCCCGGGAGGCCCTGGCCCTCCTGGCCGGCGACGAGGCGGCGCGGCGCGCCGCGGCCCGCGGAATGACCAGGGCCTGACGCGGGGCACCCAGGCCCGCCGGGCAGGCCCGGGGCACGGTTTCCGTCACCCGCGGCTCCGGAAGACCCGCAGATCCGCCACCTCGAAGGACATCTCGGTCGTCCCGGGATCGGGCGCGGGGTGGTAACGGCCCGCGCAGACCGAGAGGTTGACGATCAGGCAGGCGTGCCAGGAGCGCCCGACGCCCCGGCCGTCTGCGAAGACCCGGGTGCCGTTCACCCACCACACCACGGACCGCGCCCCGAACTCGGTCCGCAGCTCCACCCACCCCCCGGGCCGGACGTCGGGCGAACGGTGGTAGTGATGCGTGCCCCGCACGCGGTTGGAGAGCTCCAGCAGGTCGGGGTTGTCCGGGTGGTACTCGAAGACGTCGATCTCCTGCCCGCCGTCGCGCCAGGTCCAGATCGCCGGCCAGGCCCCCGTCTCCGACGGCAGCCGCACCCGGGCCTCCAGCACGTCCCCCGCCCGGACCTCGAACGCCTCCTCGCTGCCCTCGGTCGTCAGCAGCCCGCTGTCCCACAGGCCGTCGGGCCGCCGGGTCGCCCGGAAGACGCCCGAGCGGCAGTAGGCGGGATCGTCCACGAGGTGGTCGAGCTTGTTGTCGAGCGGGTTGACCGGCCCGCCGTCCGGATAGGCCCAGGAACGCCCGGCGACCCACTGCGAGGGCGAGCCGAAGTCGGCGGCGAACACCGGCTCGTCGGGCGACGGGGGATACGGCACGGACATGGCGGCTCCTCGCGGGGTGAATCGGCCGACAACGGACACGCCATGGCTCCCCGCTCCCGCGCCCCCCATGCGGAATCGCAAATTCCTGTCCGGAACTCGTCACGGGTCCGCCGGTCCCGCGCCCGCCCCGGGGAACGGCGCGCTCAGTCCCGCACGAGGCAGAACGGGTGCCCCGCCGGATCCGCGTACACCCGCCAACTCCGCTTCCCGTCACCGCCGTCGAGGAGCGTCGCCCCCAGCGCGAGGACCTCCGCCCCGGCCCGCTCCGGATCCGCCACGCCCAGGTCGAGGTGGAACTGCTGGGGGTGGACGGGATCCGGCCAGCGAGGCGGCCGGTACGCGGCCACCCGCTGGAACGCCAGCACGAGCCCGCCGTCCCCGTGCAGCGTCGCCCAGTCGTCGTCGAGCGTCCACCGGGGATCGGGCCGGTTGACCTCGCCCCCGAGCAACGACGCGTAGAAACGGGCGAGTTCCATGACGTCGGGACAGTCCAGCACCACGCATTGCAGCTTTCCGATCATGCGGAGCAGACTAGGGGACCACTGTGGTCGAGGCGGGCCGGACCGGAGGCGGGGGAATGGTGCGAGGGTCGAGAGCCGGCGCTCTCCTGGCATGCGTGGTGCTGGCCGTGACCTCCTGCGCGGGCACGGAGAGCCCGGCGCGGACGCCGACGGCGTCGGCGTCCGCAACGGCGTCGCCGAGCCCCACGCCGTCCGCCGGCGCCACCACCACCATCGGGAGCGTGGAGGACGCCGTCGCCGCAGCGGGCGAGACGATGCGGGCCGCCGCCACCGGACGCAACGCGCCCGGTCCCCAGGGACTGCTGGTCGCCGCCGAGTCGACCGGCGGGGCGCTCTTCGTCTGGGAGACCCCGGACGGCCGGTTCTGCCACGGTGCCGCCGTCGGAATGACCATGGTGGCCTGCGCCTCGGCTCCCCACACGCCGCCGGTGGGGGAGAAGCCCCGGCTCGTCCGCCTGGTCGCCATGGCGGCCGTCGGCTGGAACGTGGTCTTCGGCGCCGAGCACGAGACCGTCGAGTCCGTGACCTGCGACGGCGTACCGGTCCCCGTGAAGGACGTCGGCGTCATGGCGGACGGCCGGCGGCGGGTCCACGCCGTCGAGTTCCCCGATCTGACGGTCGGCACGGTCGACGTCCGGGTGCGGAGGGGCTCCCGCGTCGTCACCGAGCCCCTCACCCTGATGACCCCCGGGAAGGGGGACACGGCGAAGCTCGCGTCCTGCGGGATGAGCTAGTCCGTCGTGCCCGAGCGGAGCGCGTCCGCGAGGTACGCGGGGAGGTCCGGGGTGTCGGGGGCGAGGACGTGGCGGATCCAGGCGGCGCGTTCGTGCGCGAGCGGCGCCAGCTCCCAGACGCAGCCGATCCACGAGCGGTCCCGGGCCGTGCCCGTGAGGCGGACGAAGTGGGTGGGGTCGGTGTCGGGGCAATCGAGCGCGGGCTGGCCGGCCGCGGCGCCCGCGAAGTGGAGCACGTTGTCCCACGCCCAGCTGTAGACGTTGAGGTACGCCCCGGTGTCGTCGCCCCGGTGGAGGACGGCGAAGCTCGCCGCCGGGGTGCCGTCCGGCTCCGGCAGGAGCTCGGGGAGCAGCGCGTAGGCGGCCTTCTCCACCTCCGGTTCGATCCCGTCCGGGTCGGCCGTGACGTGGTAGCGCTTGACGTGCCGGCCGCCGATCCCGACGGCCTCCAGGGCGATGAGGTGCTTCTCCGCGTAAGCCATGGCTGGACTGTAGGAGGACTTCACTGACACCTTGTGTCAGTGAAGTCGAGCCGACTGCTGACGATCCTTCTGCTCCTGGAGACCCGCGGCCGGATGACCGCCACCGAGCTCGCCGAGGAGCTGGAGGTCTCCGTCCGCACCGTCTACCGGGACGTCGAGGCGCTGCACACCGCGGGCGTGCCGCTCTACGGCGACGCCGGGCACCGCGGCGGCTACCGGCTGCTCGCCGGCCACCGCTCCCGCCTCACCGGCCTGTACGCGCGCGAGGCCGAGGCGCTCGTGCTCGCCGGGCTGCCCGGCGCGGCCGAGGAACTCGGCCTCGGCGCCCACTTCGCCGACGCCCAGCTGAAACTGCGTGCCGCGCTGCCCGCCCCGCTCCGCGAGCACGTCGACCGGCTGCGCGCCCGCTTCCACATCGACGCCCCCGGCTGGTACGCGGAGGACGACGACACCCGCTTCCTGCCGCAGGTCGCCGAGGCCGTCCGCGCCGGGCGGGTGCTCGCCGTCCGCTACCGGCGCTGGAAGGAGCCGACCGACGTCGACCGGCGCCTCGCACCGTACGGCCTGGTGCTCAAGGCAGGCCGCTGGTACCTCGTCGCCGGGCCGGGACCGCGGACGTACCGGGTCGACCGGATCCTGGACCTGACCGTCACCGACGAGGAGGCGGACCGCCCCGAGGGCTTCGACCTCGCCGCGCACTGGCGGGCCTGCCAGGAGGACTTCCACGCCCGCCTCCACCAGGGCGAGGCCGTCGTCCGGATCTCCCCGCGCGGCGCCGCCCGGCTCACCGGCGCCGCCGCCCGCGCCCTCGCCGAGAACGGCGTCCCCGAACCCGACGGCTGGACCCGCGCCACCCTCCCCGTCGAGACCCCCGACCACGCCCACGCCACCCTCCTCGCCCTCGGCACGGACGTCGAGGTCCTCGCCCCGCCCGCCCTCCGCGACCGCATCGCCGCCACGGCCCGGACCCTGGCGGCCCGGTACGGCTGACCCGGGCGCGGACGGGGACCCGCACCCGGTCGGGCCGGCTACTCCGGGCGGCCGAAGCGGCGGGCCGCCCAGAGGAGGGCCGTCACGCCCACCGCCAGGAGGAGGCCCGCTTCGAGGAGGAGCGGTGGCTGGTGGCCGGCCCAGGCGAGGCCGTCGGCCGCCGCCTGTTCCGGCGCCCGGAGGGCGATCGAGCGGCGCAGGACGTCCACGCCGTACGCGAGGGGGTTCGCCGCCGCCAGGGCCTGCGCCCAACCGGGCAGGGACGTCAGGGGGAAGAAGCCGCCGGAGAGGAAGAGGAGCGGCATCATCACCAGGCCGAGCAGCGTGTGGAAGGTCTCCGGAGCGCGCAGGCCCACGGCCAGCGCCAGGGACAGCGCGGTGATGGCGAACGACGCGAGGACCATGCCGCCGAGCAGCAGCGCGAGCAGCACCGGGTCGTACGGGATCCCCACCGTGCCCGCCAGGAGGAGGAGCACCGCGCCCTGGACCGTCGCCACCAGCGTGCCGCCGGCGCAGCTGCCGAGGAGGAGGGTGGCGCGGCCCACGGGGGCCATGAGGAGTTCGCGGAGGTAGCCGCTCTGCCGGTCGGTGATCAGCCGGATCCCGACCATGATCGCCGGGGTCTGCACGGTCATCATCAGCATTCCCGGGAAGAGGTACGTCCGGTAGCCGACGCCGAGGGAGGCGGCGGGGATCAGCGCCGCCAGGCCGCCGCCCAGGATGAAGAGGTACAGGACCGGGTGGAGCAGCATCAGCGCGGTGGGGACCCGCTGGCAGGCGAGGCGGAGCAGATCGCGGTGGACCAGGGCGTGCACCGCGCGCAGTTCGTGCCGGAGTCCGGTGCCGGGCCGGGCGGTCGTGGCCGCGCCCGCGCCCGCGCCTGTGCCTGTGCCTGTGCCGGTGAGGGTCGTCATCGGCCGTTCCCTTCCCCCGGGGTCATGCTGCGGCCGGTGTGGTGGAAGAAGACGTCGTCGAGCGTGGGCGGGGTGGCGGAGGCGGCGTGGACGGCGATGCCGTGTGAGCCGAGCGCCGCGCACAGGCGGGGGATCCAGGTACTGCCCTCGGGCACGCGCAGCCAGAGGCCGTCCCCGTCGACCGTGACGGGCCGGCCGGGCGGGGCGAGCGCGGCGACGACCCGCCGCGCGCCCGCGTCGTCGCTCGTGCGCAGCGCCACCCGGTCGTCCCCGATCGCCGCCTTCACCTCGTGCGGCGTCCCCTGCGCCACCAGCCGGCCCCGGTCGACGATGGCGAGACGGTCGCAGTGCTCCGCCTCGTCGAGATAGTGGGTGGTGACGAAGAGCGTGCTGCCGTGCCGGTCGCGCAGCGTCCGCAGGTGGTCCCGGACGAGGACGCGGGCGTGCGGGTCGAGGCCCGTGGTCGGCTCGTCGAGGAACAGCACGCCGGGCGAGTGCAGCAGCTGGCGGGCGAGCTCCAGACGCCGCCGCATGCCGCCCGACAGGGTGCGGACGGGCGCGCGGCGCCGGTCGGACAGACCGGCGACGTCGAGCGCCTCGGCCGTGCGGCGGCGGGCCTCGCCGCGGGGGAGCCCGTACAGGCGCGCGTGGACGCGGAGGTTCTGCTCGGCCGTCAGGTCGGTGTCGAGGGCGCTGTGCTGGAAGAGCAGCCCGACCCTGCTCCGTACCAGGTCGGGCTCGGTGAGCACGTCGGCGCCCGCCACCGTCGCGCACCCGGAGGTGGGGCGGGTGAGGGCGCAGAGCATCGCGATGGTCGTGGACTTCCCGGCGCCGTTGGGGCCGAGGAACGCGAACGTCTCCCCCTGGCGCACGTCCAGATCGAGCCCGCGCACCGCGTGCGTGGGGGTGCCGTCCGGTCCCCGGAAGCTCTTGACGAGGCCGCGCGTGCGGATGGCGGAGGGGACGGGGCCGGCCGACGGTGTGGGGCGCGCGGCGGCGGTGCGGGGGGAGTCGTGGTCACCGGGGTGCAGCGGCATGGTCTCGTCCTCGTCGGTGGGGCCGGGCGGGCGGGCCGGGGCCTCGCCCCGGCCGGTGGCTGTCCCGGGACAGCCACCGACCGGGGGAGGCGACGCGGGCTACGCGCAGCTGATACCGATACAGACGGTGTTGAGGAGCGTCAGCAGGCCGACGCACTCGCAGGTGGCGCCGAAGGCCGCGCCGTCGACACCGACCGGCTCGGTCTCCGGAAGGGCGTGCAGGCGGGCGAGGAGGTCGAGGTCCTTGTTCTCCATGGTCTTCTCCTTCTTCGTGGTGTGTCGTGTTTCTTTGCTGCGCTGTTCCTCTGGGTGCGACGGCGGCGTGTCCGCCGTCGCTCAGACCGGCGGCTGGACCATCCAGTGCCGGGGCTCGGTGTGGCGCACCCGCAGGAGGAACGCCAGGATTCCGGCGGAGCCGTCGCTCCAGCCCGTCGAGACCTCCCCGTACTCGTTGGGGAAGACGACGTGGCCGCCGCGCACGGACCGTTCGGCGACGAGGAGGCGGGCCAGGTCGCCGGCCCGCGCCCGGTGGACCGGGTCGCCGGTGGCGTCGGCCAGGTCGAGGAGGAAGTCGCCGTTGCCCGCCAGGCCGTGGCACTGGGTGAGCGCGGCGCGCGAGGCCCGCTCGACGACCGCCCGGCCGGCGGCGCGGGCGAGGTCGCCGTACCGGTCGTCCCCGGTCGCCCGCCACAGCCGGACCAGGAACGAGCCGATGCCCGCCGAGCCGTGGCACCAGTACGGAGCCGTCGGCACGTCCCCCGTCTGGGCCGGCCACTGGGCCGCGCCGCCCACGTCCACCGCGTGCGCCACCAGGTGCTCGCCCGCCGCCACGGCCAGCTCCCGGTGGTCCGGGCGGCCGGTGACGGACGCGGCGGCGAGGAGGAAGCAGCCGATGCCCGACGAGCCGTGGGCGAAGCCGAGGTAGCGCTTGCCCGCCTCCTGGGCGACGGCCTCCGCCGGCACGGGCCAGCTCACCCCCGACCCCTCGTGCCGGGCCGCGTCGGCCAGCCGGTCGGCCGCCTCGCCGACCAGCGCGGCGAGACGCGGATCGCCGGTGCGCCGCCACAGATGCGCGCGCGCCATGCCGCTGCCGGCCGTGCCGTGGGTGATGTCGTGGCTGGGCGTCGGCCGCTGCGGGGCCACCGCCAGGGCCAGGGCGTGGTCGACGAGCGCCCGGTCCTCGACGGCCCGCCCGGCCTCGTACAACGCCCAGGCGGTGCCGCCGGTGCCGAAATGCAGGCCCGGACGGGCGGACCGCGGGTCGCTGCGGTCGGCGATCCAGCGCCCGGCGGCGGCGAGCGGTCCGGGCAGCCGGGGGTCGCCGGTCAGCTCGAAGTACCGCGTGAGCACCGCGAGGACACCGGCGGCGCCCTGCTGCACCGTGCACGGGTCGGTCTCCCCCGCGAGGGTCGAGACGGGCCACAGCCTCCGGTCGTCCTCGGGCGTCATCGTGTCGACGAGGTGCCGCACGATCCCGTCGACGGCGCTCCTGAGCACGTCGTCGGCCGGGGCCGGGGCGGACCCGGGCGAGGACGGCCGCGAAGGGCGCGCCGCCGGCCCGCCGGCCATCCGCCCGAGGGCCTCGCGGGCCCTGGCCGGGTCCCAGCGCGCGTCCGGATCGTCCCGCATCAGACCGAGGATCAACTCCCGCATCCCGTCCGGGAGTCGTACGGAGACGCGGCAGGCGTCCAGCCACTCCGCGAGCCGCTCCTCCGCCGGCCGGTCGTGCGGCTCCTCCGCCAGCAGGTTCGGCACCTTGCCGGCGAGGACGAAGCACACGGTCGCGCCGAGGCTGTAGTAGTCGGCCGTCGGGGAGACCGGCGCGTCGAGCAGGCGCTCGGGGGCGCTGAAGCCGGGCGTGCCCACCCGGGTCGGGAGCGCGGCGTCGTCCGCGAGGACGGCCAGCTCCAGGTCGATCAGGCGCAGGGCGCCGTCGGGGCGGACCATCACGTTGCCGGGCGTGAAGTCGCGCAGCACGCAGCCGCGTGCGTGGGCGGCGGCCACCAGGTCGACGAGCCGGGCGACCTGGGCCGTCGCCTCGGCCCCGTACCGCTCGCCGCCGGCGTCGCGGAAGCGCTCGGCCACCCAGGTCCGCAGCGGGACGCCCGGCACCTCCTCCTGCGCGAGGAACAGGTGCCCGGCGTGCTCGAACAGCGCCAGCGGCTCCGGCGCGAGCCCCGAGCCCCGCAGCTTCTCCAGCGTCCGGGCCTCGGCGCGCAGCCAGTCCCGGACGTCGCTGCCGGAGGCGTCGGCCTCCACGTGCGGGCGGGTCTCCTTGATGACGACGGCCAGGCCGGTGCGGACGTCGCTGCCGCGGTACACCCCGCCCTTGTTGGTGTGCCGGATCGCCTCCCGCACCGCGAACCGGTCGCCGACCACCACGGGGCTTGGCGCGGCGGGAGCCGGGGCGGGGGAGGGGACGTGGGCCGGGGCGGGGAAGGGGCTCACGGCCCACTCCGGGGGCGTGTACCGCCCGGTGCGCCGGTCCTCCACGGGATTGCCGTCGGGGTCCTCGAAGTACCAGACCAGCAGGCCGTCGTCCGAGAGCCGCCGCCGGCCGACGAAGGCGCCGTACCGGTAGTGGACCAGGCTGTCGGCGGCGTACTGCTGGTCGGAGAGGATCCGGGGGCCGGCGAGGCCGGCCGTCGCGCGGTGCAACTCCGCGGCGAGACGGGCCGCGTCGGCGTCCGAACGCGGGTACACCGTCAGGAACTTCCCGGAGCTGCCGCGCGGTGTGGCACGCGAGTTGAGCGCGCCGACCCGCTCCAGCGAGCGGGCGAACTTGAATCCCGACGCGTCCGGCAGCAGCACTTCCAGGGACTTCAGGAGGACGGTGGGCGCGGAGGCGGCCGTCGCCGACACGTGCAGCTTCCAGCCCTGCGGGCGCTGCTCCCCGTCGAGGGGCGTCACCCGGCACCACATGTCGTCGGACCCGGTCGCCCAGCGCTCGCCCGTGTCCGTGGCGAGCAGGGCCCGGTGGAGGAGGTCTTCGAGTAAGGCTTCGGTGGCGTGGCTCGTCATGCCCATCCCTCTCGACTGCGAGAACCGCTGGCGGGAACGTGCCCGGCGCACGTGTCGGACCCACATACCCGGGGCCGGATTCACCGGTTCCGCCGAGCGCGCGCCGACGTTGTCCCACCATGAGGTGCGACCGGCGCGGAAGGGCGCACACCGGCTCACCAGGGGGTTCCACACGATCCTGACCAGGCCTTCGGGGCCCGCGAGGCGGGTGCCGGACGCGTCGGGGAGGAGTCCGCGGGCATGCCCCGGGAAAATTTCCCGAGAAAGTGCCGCGCCGGATGTCGAGACCGCCTTCGCGGCTCCGACCCAAGGGCGACGGTGTCGCAGGGGCACCGGCGTACACGCGAGGATCGGTCGACATCATGGGCAAGCTCATCCACTTCGTGCACCAGTCCCTCGACGGTTACATCGAGGGCCCGAACGGGGAGTTCGACTGGCCGGAGATGGGACCCGAACTCTCCGCCCACTCGCGGGAACTGACCCCGGAGGGCACGGTCTTCCTCTACGGCCGCAAGGTGTGGGACCTGATGTCGGGCTTCTGGCCGCAGGCCGAGCGGTACTCGCAGGACCCGCACGACCTGGCCTTCGCGCCGGTCTGGCGCAAGGCGCCCAAGATCGTCGTCTCCCGCACCCTGGGCGAGGGCGCCCTGGGCGAGGGCTCTCCGGGCGAGGCCGGGTTCAACACCCGCGTCCTCTCCGAGAACGTGGCGGAGGAACTGAC
This sequence comes from Streptomyces sp. NPDC047974, assembly GCF_040653375.1. NCBI lineage: Bacteria > Bacillati > Actinomycetota > Actinomycetes > Kitasatosporales > Streptomycetaceae > Streptomyces > Streptomyces sp. NPDC047974. Next base: position 412,745 of record NZ_JBEZNU010000001.1, on the reverse strand, counting down.
GGCCCTGAAGGAGGCCGGCCACGACCTGGTCCTCTTCGGAGGCTCCGACCTCGCCGCCCACCTCACCGGGCACGGCGTGATCGACGAGTACCACGTCGTCGTCCACCCGGTCCTCCTCGGCGGCGGCCGCCCCGCCTTCCACCCGGCCGAGGCCCGCACCCCGCTCACGCTCGCCGGGACGCGCACCTTCGACGCGCGCGCCGTCCTCCTCGTCCACACCCGCACAGCATGACGGAGGCGGGCGGCGGAGGGCGGAGGACGGGGACGGAGGACGGGGGGCGGAGGACGGGGGGCGGAGGGCGGTGAGGGGCGGGCCCGTCAGCCCGCCAGGTGCTCGGCCAGCAGCAGGGCGCCGATGGCGATCATCATGACGCCGGAGACGCGCGTCACCGCGCGCGCGGCGGTGGGCCGGCCGCGCAGCACCGTGCGGGCGAGGACGCCGACGCCGAGGTAGACGACGGCGCAGGCGGTCATGTGGAGGGAGCCGAGGAGACCGGTCTGCGCGGCCACCGGCCAGCCCGTCGCCGGGTCGATGAACTGGGGGAAGAGCGAGAAGTACAGCAGCAGCGCCTTCGGGTTGAGGCCGCTGATCCCCATGCCGCGCAGCGCGAGCTGTGCCCTCGACGCCCCCGCGGCCTCGTCGGAGACCGTCAGGACGGCCGGCTGCCGGAGCACGCCGATGCCCAGCCGGACGAGGTAGCAGGCGCCGGCGAGGGTCAGCGCGGTGAGGACGGCCGGTGAGCTCGCGACGAGGACGACCAGGCCCGCGACGGCGAGCAGGGTGTATCCGGCGTATCCGGCGACGAGCCCGGCGACGGCGGGGACGACCGACCGTCCGCGCAGTCCGGCCGAGATCGCGTACGCCCAGTCCGCGCCCGGCGTGAGGACCAGCAGCAGGTCCACGGCCAGGAAGGCCGCCAGTGTCGTCGTGTCCAATGGTCCGAGCCCTCTCACGTGCCGTATGACGTGAGGAAGGCTAGGCAAGAAGTGCCCGAAAGTATTCCCTTCTTTACCCCACTGAGGAGCCCATCGGGGGAGAATCTTCTCCATGGATGCCATGGACCGGAAGATTCTTGCGGAGCTGCAGCAGGACGGCCGTCTGACCGTCACCGAGCTCGCCGCCCGCGTGAGGCTCAGCGTCTCGCCCTGCCACCGCAGGCTGCGCGACCTCGAACGCGCCGGAGCGATCCGCGGCTACCGCGCCGTCGTGGATCCGGCCGCCGTCGGCCTGAACTTCGAGGCGCTCGTCTTCGCCACCCTCCGCTGGGAGGACCCCGACACCGTCACCGCCTTCGAGGAGGCCGTCGCGGCCGTCCCCCACGTCCTCCAGGCCCAGCGCCTCTTCGGCGAGCCCGACTACCTCCTGCGCGTCGCCACCGCCGACCTGCCCGCCTTCCAGGAGCTCTACGACCAGCGGCTCGCCCGCCTCCCCGGCGTCCAGCGCCTCACCTCCACCCTCGTCATGAAGCACGTCGTCGACGACCGCCCGCTGCCCCAGTGACCGTCCCCCGGGCCGGAGGGGGCCGGCGGCGCGCTTGACCTTGACACGGTGACAAGCCTTTGACTGCCGGGCGAGGAGGTGGTCCCGATGACCACGACGTATCAGGACCCTGACGTACGCCGCGCGCTCCGGGCGCTCGCGGACGACCGCCCGTCGGTGCGGCTCAAGGCCGCCCTGGCGGTCGGCACCACGCCCGACGCGCGCTTCGTCGACGCGCTCGTCGAGCGGTGCGCGGTCGAGCCCGAGTTCTTCGTGCGCGACATGCTGACCTGGGCCCTGACCCGGCACCCGGAGTCCCTGACGCTGCCCCGCGTGCTCGGCGAGCTCGGTGCGGAGCGGGCCCGGGCACGCAGCCAGGCCCTGCACACCCTGTCCAAGATCGGCGACCGTCGGGCCTGGCCGGCGATCACCCGTGAGCACCTCACCGACCCCGACGACGAGGTCGCCAGGGCCGCCTGGCGGACGGCCGTCCTGCTCGTCCCGGACGGCGAGGAGCCCGCCCTCGCCGCCGTGCTCGCCACCCAGCTGGGACGCGGCGGGCAGGAGACGCAGCTCAGCCTGAGCCGGGCCCTGATCGGACTCGGCGACGCGATCCTGCCGGTCCTGGACACCGCGGCGTCCGCCCCCGACCCGCAGGCACGCGCCCACGCCCTCGCCACCCGGCGGATCCTGCACGACCCCGACACCGGGTTCGGGTACGCGATCGAGGAGGCGAAGCGGGTCGTGGCGCTCGACGGGGCCCCGGGGGAGGGACACTAGGGCGTGTTGATCGGTGAGGTGGCGCGTCGCTCCGGCGTCAGCGCCCGCATGCTCAGGCACTACGAGAAGCTCGGCCTGGTGCGGCCCTCGGACCGCACCGGCTCCGGGTACCGGGAGTACCGCGACGAGGACATCCGGCGGATCTTCCACATCGAGAGCCTCCGCTCGCTGGGGCTGTCGCTGCGGGAGATCGGCCGCGCCCTCGACGACCCCGGCTTCACCCCCGGGCGCCTCGTCGGCGACCTCATCGAGCAGACCCGCGCCCGCATCGCGGCCGAGACCGAACTGCTCACCCGGCTGCGCCGCATCGACGCCACCGAACCCGCCGGCTGGGACGACGCCCTGCGGGTCGTGGCGCTGCTCCAGGCCCTCGGCTCGGCGAGCAAGGACACCCGCCAGCGCGCCGCGCTCGCCGCGGCCGAGGAGGTCCCCGTACCCGTGGAGGCGCTGGTGGAGGCCGCGCTCGGCGAGACGGAACCCAATGTGGCGGGCGCCCTCCGCTGGGCCCTCGCGCGCTCGGGCGACGGCGGCCCGGCCCTTCTGGCCCAGGGGCTCGACTCGCCGGAGGCCGCCGTACGCGAACGGGCCGTGCGCGCCCTCGCCGGGCTCCCCGGCGAGGGGACGACCGCCCTGCTCCGCGCCGCCCTCGCCCACTCCGACCCGGTGGTCGGAGGCCAGGCGGCCCTCGCGCTCGGCAACAGGGGCGACGCCGACGCGGTTCCCACGCTCGTCGCGATGGTCGTCGACGGCCGGAACGACACCGACGCGGCCGACGCGCTCGCCGCCCTGGCCACCGACGACACCACGGGCGACGCGCTCGCGGCCGGGCTCCTCGCCCGCCTCGCCGACGCCGCCACCGGGCCCGCCGCCAGGGGCCGGCTCACCCAGGCCCTCGCCGACATCCCCGGTCCCGCCGCCGGCCGCGCCCTCACCGGCCTCACGCACGACGAGGACCCCGCGGTCGCGCTGACCGCGACGTACCTGCTCCGCCTCCGCGACAGCCGCTGACCGACCGCGCCCCACCGCCCGGCGGGGCACTTCGGCCGTCCGGCCCAGCGGGGCGTGTCGGTGCCCGGCGCGCGGCCCCGGCGACGCTGCAATGCCGCTACGAAGGCGGCCCGCGCCCCGCCGGCCGCCGCGAACGAGCCGGGAGAGTCCGTGAAGAGATCCACGCCGGGTGTACGCGCCGCAGCCTGCGGCACCCTGATGGCGATCGGCCTGGGCCTCGGCCTGGCCGTCCCCGCGCAGGCGGCGGGCGACGCCCCCTGCCGGTCTGCGGCGTGCGTCGCGCCGACGACCGACGACCGGCGACGGCGTCGCGCCCCAGAACGTGGTCACCACCGCGCACCTGACGGAACGGGCCGCCGAGAAGGCCGCGCGCGCCGCGCTCGCGGCGGCGGCCGCCGCCGGGCAGCGGGTCAGCGTCGCCGTCCTCGACCGCAGCGGCAACGCGATCGTCGTGCTGCGCGGCGACGGCGCGGGCCCCCACACGTACGAGTCCGCGCAGCGCAAGGCGTACACCGCCGCGTCGTTCAACGCCCCGACGTCGGTGCTCGTCGGCCGCCTCGAACAGACCCCGACGCTCGCCGACATCCCGGGCACCCTGTTCCTCGCCGGCGGCCTGCCCATCCGGTACCAGGGCTCCCCGATCGCCGGCATCGGCGTCGCCGGCGCGCCCAGCGGACTCCTCGACGAGCAGTTCGCCCAGGCGGGCATCGACGCCCTCGGCCACTGACCACCGAGGGGGCGGCACACGGTGCGCGCGTGCCGCCCCGGGTGGGTCAGTACGTGAGGATGCCCGGGTCCGTCACGCCCTCCGCGCCCGTCTCCACGTGCCCGGCCAGGCGGCGGACGTAGTCGGTGTGGGCGGGCGAGGTGACCGTGACGTCGTACCACCGGCCGGAGTCGGCGAGCGGCACGGTGTGGGTGACGGTCGCGCCGCGGGCCACCGTCAGCGTCTGCGGGCCGCCCGCGTAGGCGTTGACGAGGGTCACGGTCGTGGTGGCACCGGCGTTGGTGAAGGTGAGGCGCAGGGAGCCGGCCGCGTCGTGACGGGCGGTGACCTCGGGGACGGCGGTCTTCCCCGGCGAGCGGAAGCGGCGCAGGAAGCCGTTGGGGCCGTGCACGGTGAGGTCGGTGGTGCCCTTGGAGTACTTGGTGTTCCAGGTGTCCGCGATCGACGTGCCCGCTTCGGTCGTGTACGTCCAGGGGGCGTCGGTGCGGTTCGCGGACGTCACGTAGAACTGGGCGCCGGCGGACGGGCCGCCGCTGAAGGCGAGCCGGAAGGTGCCCGCCGTGGTGTCGGCGGCGCCGTCCACGTACGGGGCGTACTTCAGCGGACGCGTCGGCTTCGCCCCGGGCTCCTGGCGCGGCATCGTGCCGACGGCCGGCGCGGTGGCGGGGAAGTCGGGGTGGCGGTCGCGGTCCGGCGGGTAGTAGCCGGCGGTGGACGGCAGCGCGACCGGCTGCGGCCGGCTGAGGCCGAAGTCGAAGGCCGAGGTCAGGTCGCCGCAGACGGCCCGCCGCCAGGGCGAGATCTGCGGCTCCTGGACGCCGAAGCGGCTCTCCATGAAGCGGATGACCGAGGTGTGGTCGAAGGTCTCGGAGCAGGTGTAGCCGCCGGTGGACCACGGGGAGACGACGATCATGGGGACGCGGGGGCCGAGGCCGTAGGGCCCGGCGACGTACCCCGTCTTCCCGGGGAAGTGGTCCAGCGCCGTCGGCGTGGTCGACAGGCCCTGCGCCGCCGAGGCCGGGACGTACGGCGGGACGACGTGGTCGAAGAAGCCGTCGTTCTCGTCGTACGTGATGAACAGCGCCGTACGCGCCCACACGTCCGGGTTCGAGGTCAGCGCGTCCAGGACCTGGGCTATGTACCAGGCGCCGTAGTTCGAGGGCCAGTTGGAGTGCTCGGAGAAGGCCTCGGGGGCGGCGATCCAGGAGACCTGCGGCAGCCGCCCGGCCTGGACGTCGGCGCGCAGCCGGTCGAAGTACCCCTCGCCCGCCTTGGCGTCGGTGCCCGTGCGGGCCTTGTCGTAGAGCGGGTTCCCGGGCTGGGCGTTGCGGTAGGTGTTGAAGTAGAGCAGCGAGTTGTCGCCGTAGTTGCCGCGGTACGCGTCGTTGATCCAGCCCCAGGAGCCGGCCGCGTTCAGGCCGTCGCCGATGTCCTGGTAGACCCGCCACGAGATCCCGGCCGCCTCCAGGCGCTCGGGGTACGTCTTCCAGCCGTATCCGGCCTCGGCGTTGTTGAGGACCGGGCCGCCGCCGGTGCCGTCGTTGCCGGTGTGACCCGACCACAGGTAGTAGCGGTTCGGGTCGGTCGAGCCGATGAACGAGCAGTGGTAGGCGTCGCAGATGGTGAACGCGTCGGCGAGCGCGTAGTGGAAGGGGATGTCGTCCCGGGTCAGGTGCGCCATCGTCGCCTTGGTCTTGGCCGGAATCCACTGGTCGTAACGCCCGTGGTTGAACGCCTTCTGGCCACCCGCCCAGTCGTGGTTGAGCCCCTGGAGGAACTCCATCCCGAGCTTCGCGCTCTCCGGGCGGAAGGGCAGCGTGACCTTGGAGCCGTCGGCCTGGTTCCACACCGACTTCCCGCTCGGCAGCGTCACGGGGCGCGGGTCGCCGAAGCCGCGGACGCCCTTCATCGCTCCGAAGTAATGATCGAAGGAACGATTCTCCTGCATGAGGACGACGATGTGCTCGACGTCCTGGATCGTGCCGGTGGACCCCTGCGCGGGGATCGCCGCGGCCCGGGCGATGGACTCGGAGAGCGCGCTGAACGCGACGGCACCACCTGCGAGCTGAAGGAACCTGCGACGATCGAGATCGGCCATGGGGGAAGCCTCCGGAGGACGAGCGGATACGGGAACCGGGCGCCGGCCGTGGACCGGCGCGGAGCGCCACAAGAAGAGCGCCCGAGAACCACCACCCCACGACCGTTCCGTGACTTCCCGCTGTACGCACGGAGAAATCCCCCGCTCCCAGGAAGCGCCGGAACCCGCCCCTGACATGCGAGGGCGGCGGGAGCGCCGTGTCCGGTCAGCCGCGCGGCGCGGGCGGGACCGTGGCGTCCTCGGCGTGGCGGAGTTCCGCGAGGAGCTCGCTCTGGCCGACGAGCAGCTCCGTGAGGATGCGGCGCGCGGCCTTGAGGAGGTCGGCGACGTCGCCGCCGGCGAGCGCGTAGCTGACGGTGGCGCCGTCGCGGACGGAGACCACGATCCCCGAGCGGCGCAGGACGGCCAGCTGCTGGCTGAGGTTGGACGGCTCGACGTCGATGTCCTTGAGCAGCTCGCGTACGGGAAGAGGGCCGTACTGGAGCAGTTCCAGGACGCGGATACGGACCGGATGTCCGAGCATGCGGAAGAACTCCGCCTTGGCCTGGTACAGCGGCACCTGCATACGACGACTCTCCCCGACGTTCCGACCTCTGGTGACGGCGCCCATCCTCCCGTGCCCCGGCTTCCGCCCGCCCTCGACTGCGTCACTTTCGGATGTGTCGACTTGAAGATTTCTTCAAGTAGTGGGCGTGCGGAGCCGGGTGTCAGGAGGACGGTTACAGCTCCAGGCCCGCCTCGATCCGCTTCAGCTGGTGCCGCGCCATGGCCAGGTTCGCGCGGCTCTTGTCCAGGACGATGTACAGGAACAGGCCGTTGTTGCCCCGCCCCTTGATCAGCCGGATGAGGTGGTACTGGGTGTCGAGGGTGATCAGGACGTCCTCGATGCCCTCCTCTATGCCCAGCATCTCCATCGCCCGCAGCTTCGCCCGGACGACGTCGGTGTTGCCGGCCGCCGCCACGCTCAGGTCGAGGTCCTTGCCCCCGCCCAGCGTGCCGAGCGCCATGCCGCTCGTGTAGTCGACCAGCGCGGCCCCCACGCTCCCCTCGATGGAGGTCATCGCCTCCTTCAGAGACGTCTCCACACTCACCATCAGTACGTGCTCCCTCGGTTCTCGACATGCCGGCCCGGCGGCAAGGCCCCCACGGCCGGGTGGTCCTCACGGACGGACTCCACTAGACACCAAAGGCGCCCGGAACGAGGGGCTTTCGCCGGAAGACGATGCCCCGGGCATAGGACATCGCGCCAATTCCGCGCGGTCTATCGTGGGCCGATGACCAACCACCCCATCGACCGCCCGGACGACCTCGACACCGTGCGCGACTCCTACGACCGCGTGGCGGACAACTACGTCGACATGGTGCTGAACACCGGCATCGGCGACATCCGCCGGGAACCCTGGCTCAAGGCCTCCGTCGACGCCTTCGCCGACACCGTGCGCGGACTCGGACCCGTCCTCGACGTCGGCTGCGGGCCCGGGACGGTGACCGCGTACCTCGCCGAGCGGGGGATCGACGTGTCCGGCGTGGACCTCTCGCCCCGGATGATCGAGCACGCGCGCCGGCTCCACCCGCAGTGCCGCTTCGACGTCGCCTCCGCCACCGAACTCGACCTCGCCGAGGCCTCCCTCGGCGGAGTGCTCGGCTGGTGGTCGCTCTTCAACCTCCCCCGCGAGATCCTCCCGCAGGTCCTCGCCCACTTCGCACAGGCCTTGAAGCCCGGCGGGCACTTCGTCACCGCCTTCCACGTCGGCGACGGGGACCTGCTGCGCACCGAGGCGTACTTCGGAGTGCCGGTCCGGTGGACGACCCACCGGTGGCAGCCGGAGCAGCTCGTCGCGCTGATCGAGGACGCCGGACTGCGGACGGTCGCCGAACTGCGGCTTCCCGCCGACGGGACGCGGGGCCCCGGCGTGGTCGTGACGGCCCGGCGGGACGCCTGACGGCGGGCTCGCCGAACGCCGTTGTCAGTAGGGCCCACTAGCTTCGGAGGTGTTGCGAGAGAGTCGCACGACACCGTTCCGACAGGGGGCTTCGATGACCGACGGCTGTGTGGACACCGCGCTCAGGGTGGTGCTGACGGATGTCAACGCGGGGGTGGTGCAGGCCTGGCGCGCCGCCTTCGCCGACGTTCCCGGCATCGAGATCCGGCGGGGTTCGATCCTCGACGAGGACGTGGACGCCTGGGTCACGCCGACGAACGCGGCGGGCAGGATGGACGGCGGCGTCGACGCGGCGATCAAGCGCCACCTGGGCGCCGGGATCCAGCTGAGGGTCCGTAAGGCGATCGCCGACCGCTTCGACGGCAGCATGCCGGTCGGCAGCGCGGTGTGCGTCCCCTCGGGGGCGACCGTGCCGCGCTTCGTCATCTCGACGCCGACCATGGTCGCCTCGTCGCAGAACGTGAGCGAGACGCTGAACGTCGCCATGGCCTGCGCGGCCGCCTTCCAGGCCGTCCACCGGCAGAACCGCAAGGCGCCCGGCAGCATCCGCTCGGTGGCGCTCGTCGGCATGGGAGCCCGCACCGGCCGCGTCCCCGCCCGGGTGTGCGCCAACCTGATGTGGACCGGCTACACCCTCTTCCACGACCACTGGTTCCAGGACGACGACGAGCTGCGCGCCACCATCACCGCCCAGCTCTCCGCCATCGGCCAGGCCTCGCCCACGACCCGGGTACGGATCGTGCCGCCGGGCGGGACACCGGAGGAGTACGCGGCCCCGGCCGAAGGCGGGGCCGCTGCCAAAGGAGCAGCGAGCAAAGGAGCCCCTGCCAAAGGAGGCGTCGGCAAAGGAGGCGTCGGCAAAGGGGGCGTCGCCAAAGGAGCCGTCGCCAAAGGGGGCATCGGGGACGGGGGCGTCGCCGAAGGAGCAGTCCCCGGCGGGCTCGTCGCAGGCGCACACGCCGCAGGGCACCCCTTGCACCGCTGACGGCGCCCAGCCGGCCGCCGCCACCGCGTCGCACACCCCCGCCACCGCCCACCCCGCGAGCACGACCACCGGGAGCTCCGCCGCCATGAGCGACACCACCACCGCCACGCCCTCGCCGCAGCCCGACCCCAACGACCCGCTCGCCCTCGCCGAGCTGTTCACCGGCGGCGGCGAGCCCTGGCTGCCCGTCCTCAAGCCGGTCATCGAGGCCCGTGCGGAAGCCGACCGGTTCATCGGCCCCGGCCGCAGCCCGCAGGTGGTGCCCGTCCGCGAGCTCACCTTCCAGGCGCTCAAGCCGCACCCGGCGCACAAATGGAAGGTCGTCGTCTTCGGCCAGAACCCCTACCCGAGGCCGGAGAGCGCCACCGGCATCGCCATGTTCGACAACACCTTCAACGACTGGAAGGACAGCCAGTTCGGACGGGTCGTCAGCATCCGCTGCCTCATCAAGGCGGCGGCCATGTGGAAGTACGGCATCGTCAAGAAGACCCCCATCAAGGACATCCGCGCCCTGCTGAAGGAGCGCGAGACCGTCCAGCCACCCGAGTGGTTCCAGGCGATGCTCACCCAGGGCGTCCTCCTCCTGAACGCCTCGCTGACCGCCAGCGCCGACGGCGCCCTGGCCACCGACCGGCACACCTCGTTCTGGCGACCCGTCGCCGAGCGGATCGTCGAGGAGATCCTCCGCGCCAAGCAGGAGGCGGAGGACCCGGAGGACCGGGGCGTCGTCTTCGCCTGGTGGGGCGCCCACGCCCGCAGCCTCAAGAAGACCGTGCAGAGCCTGGAGAAGAACTACCCCGGCGTCGAGGTCCGCCACATCGACCACGCCAACCCGGCCGCGCAGGGCGACCTCTTCTGCGACGGCGACCACCTCGCCACCGTGAACGACGCCCTGATGTCCCTCGGCGCCGACCCCGTCGACTGGCTGCCGAGCAAGGGCTGGGACCGGCCCCCCGCCGGCGCCGCCGGCGGCACGGGCTCCACGACGCCGGGCACCGGTACCGGCGGCGGCCCGGAGAACGACGTCGCCGCCCGCATGGGCGCCTTCATCACCTCGACGATGGAGCTCCACCAGCTGTACCTGGAGCGGCTCACCAGCGTCCGTGACGAGGGGCACGTCCTGCCCCCGCTCACCGGCGTGTTCGACACCCCGCTGATGCCGTTCGAGGACGCCGTCGCGCCGGTCACCCGGGTGCTGCGCGGCCTCGCCGGACACATCGACCGCTCCCGCGACTTCGGCAAGCGGCGGGCCGACGAGCAGGCCGGCGCGGGGCTCTCCGCCGACGCGATCGCCGCGCTCTACCTCTACACCTGCGAGTCCGGCTTCTACCGGAACATCAACGCCGTCCTCCGCTCCCCGGACCGCCACCGCGTCGTGCCGTACCTGCCCTACCTGCGGCTGCTCTACTCGGCGGTGGAGTCGCTCCCCGCCCGCACCGAACCCCTGTGGCGCGGTGTCGCCCTCGACCTGCGGGCCCAGTACCCGCTGGGGGAGACGGTCACCTGGTGGGGCGTCTCCTCCTGCACCTCCGAGCTGGGCGTCGCCCGCTCGTTCCTCGGCAGCCGGGGCAAGCGGACTCTGTTCGAGGTGACGCCGGCCCGCGCCGTCGGCATCCGCAGCTTCTCCGCCTTCACCGGCGAGGAGGAGTACATCCTGGCCCCCGGCACCCAGCTGGAGGTCACCGACGTCAAGGCGGAGCGCGGCGGACTGTGCACCGTGAAGCTCAGGGAGGTGGAGACCCGCCTCGTCTCCTGACCGGGCAGGGGCCGTGCCGGGCAACGGCCGTCCCGCGGCGGCGGTCGGCTCGCCCGGCCGGTGGGCGCGAGGGTGACCTGCTGGAGGTCCACCCGGGACCCTCTGCGTCCACCACGTCGAACCCGCCTCGGAGACCGCCCGCTCGCTCCGCCTCCTCGCCGACCGGACGACGCAGGCGGCACAGGCGGCGGCTCCCTCACGCTGACGACTCCGCCGGGGGCGAGAGCCGTTCCGCCAGGAACGCGATGATCTCGTCCCGGGCCCGCACGGTGGGGTGACCGGCGGTGTCCACGAGGTGGGCGGTGACGACGCTGTGCGCGCAGCCGACCACCTCGCGGAAGAACGGCGGCGGGTCGGGGTTCGCCGCCCCGGCGGGAAGGACCCGCCCGTCGAAGGCCTCGCCGAGCAGCGCGCGGTACGCGGCGAACCGCCGGCCCGTGCACCAGCGGTCGCCCTCGAAGCGGTAGGCGAGCACCTTCAGCCCGTCGCGCCGGACCCGCTCGGCGACGGCGACCGCGTCCTCCTCGCCCAGTTCGAGCCCCGCGGGGTCGTCGAGTGGAAGCGACGGATGGTTGACGACGGGGGCGACGACGGCCGGTTCCAGCGTCATGGACAGGGCGAAGTTGCCGGTGAAGCAGAGCCCGACCGCCCCGACCCCGGCCCCGCCCCGCTCGGCGTGCGCCACCCGCGCGAGCCCCCGCAACCAGGCGACCACGGGACTGGTCCCGCCGCCGGCGAACGCCCGGAACTCGGAGCTGACACAGGCCCGCCGTACGACGGTCCCGGCCGCCTCCGCCAGCGGATAGGCCCCGTCGACGCCGAACAACGACGGCACGTACACCGAGAAGCCCGCGTCCCGGATCCACCGGGCGAACCGGGCCACGTCGGGACTGATGCCGGGCATCTCCGGCATGAGGACGACGGCGGGCCCCGCCCCGGTCACGTACACCCGCTTGCCGACGCCTTCGACCTCGACGACCCGGCACGAGAAGTCGTCCAGCGGGTCGTCGAGCTTCTTCTTCCGCTCTCCATGCATGGCCGACAGCATGACGAGCCCCGGCCTTCCCCGGAACGGGCGATATCGCCGATACTCCGGGGTATCCCGCCACCCACCGCCGCTGCCATCGCCACGGTGACCGACCACGGCCCACCGGGAGGAACCGCCCATGAGCCCGCTGCGCGTCAGCGTCCTCGCCTACCCCGGCTGCTTCGCGTCGGAGGTGTACGGCGTCCCCGACCTGCTGACGATGGCCGCGCACGTCACCGCCGCGCGGGGCCGCACGGAGCCCTCGTACGAGACCTCCGTGGTCTCGCCGCGCCGACGGGTCCTCGCGGCCGGCGGAGCCCGTGTCGACGTCGCGGCGGTCCGCCCGGCCGACGTCCTGATCGTCCCCGGCTTCGACCTGCCGCCCGCGCTCGACCCGGACGCGGCGCTCGCGGCGCTCGCCCCGGAGCTCGCCACGATCCGGGAGCGGGCCGCCGCGGGAGCGGCCGTGGTGTCGCTCTGCGTCGGCTCCTACCTCCTGGCGGAGGCCGGACTCCTCCACGGCCGGGAGGCGACGACCTCGTGGCTCCACGCGGACCGCTTCGCGCGCCGCTACCCCGAGGTGCGGGTACGCCCGGAGAGCCTGGTGGTCACCGACCGCGGGGTGACGACCACGGCGGCGTTCAGCGCGATGTACGACTTCGCGCTGCGCTTCGTCCGCGACCACGACGGCCCCGGCACGGCCCGGGCCACGGCGCGCGTCGCCCTGCTCGACGACACCCGCTCCTCCCAGTCCCCGTACGTCGACGCGGCCCTCCTCCCGGCGACGGGTCACGCCTTCTCGTCCGCCGTCATGCGCCACCTCGACCAGAACCTCGCGGCCCGCTACGACCTGCCGGCCCTCGCCCGGGAGTTCGGCGTCAGCACCCGCACCCTGCTGCGCCGGTTCGGCGCGGAGACGGGCCGGTCGCCCCTCACGTACCTCCACGCCGCCCGCGTCCGCAGGGCCCGCCACCTCCTGGAGACCACGGACCGCACCATCGCGACGATCGCCGCGGACGTCGGCTACCGCGACCCCGGCACCTTCTCGGCCGTCTTCACCCGCCACACGGGCCGCCGCCCCAGCGTGTACCGCGCGACGACGGCCACGTCGCCGGACCCGGGCGCCCGGTGAGGGAGGGGGCACGGCACGGTCCCCACGACCGCCGCGGGTCCCCGGGCACCCTCCTGCCCTGCCCTGCACGCCGCATCCGGCGACCGCCCTCGCGGCCGGCCGCCGAACCGGCTCCCGGAATCCTCACAACGGCGCGAGCAGCATCAACACCTCGTCGCGATCGTCACCGGGCGTCAGCCGGAGCGCGCCCGGCCACCGCCCCACCTCACGCCAGCCGAGCCGTGCGTAGAACTCCTCGAGTCCCTCGCCACCCCGGGCGGCGAGCCGCAGCTGTTCGAGCCCCAGTTCGTCCCGGGCGATCCTCCGCGCCTCCCCGACGAGGGCCGCCCCGGCTCCCCGCCCGCGCCGGTCGGGCCGGGTCTGCAGATGATGGATGCTGCCCCAATGTCCGACGAGCCGGTCCGGATCGCGGCGAAGCAGCACCCAGCCGACGAGCTCCCCGCCGCCCCGGGCCACCACCAGCCGGCACCGCTCGGAACTCAGCCCGGCCACGATCGCGTCCGCGACCGGCCCGACCTCACCGTCACCGACCGGCGGGAACGGAAACCCGGCTGCCCCGCCCGCGTTGGTCACGGCGATCCAGCAGTCGAGCAACTCCCGCCGGAGCCGGGGCCCGACACCGTCCGGCCGCGAGATCTGAAGCAACTCCAGGCCGGACTCCGATTCAAGGGCACGTGCACGCGTCATACGAAGGAGCCTGCCAGAGCTCCGACGGCCCTGGTCCACCGCACGGGCCCGCCGGCCGCCAGGACGCGTCCGGCCGATCGTTCCAGAGCGTCCGGGACATGGTCGGGACACGACGTGCAGTGCCAGGGTGGGGGTATGGATTGGCAGTCCGAGAGCCCGGAACTCTGGGCGTTCCTGGAGTCCCTGAACTGCGGCGACATCCTGTCGGGCACCGTCGCGGCGATCGAGCGGTTCGGGGTCTTCGTGGCCCTGGACGACGGACCCGCCCATCCCCTCTTCCCCGGTGTGGGGTTCATCTCCTTCCCCGAACTGTCGTGGCGGTACTTCGTCGATCCCACTGATGTCGTTCAGGTGGGTCAGCGTGTCTCGGGCGAGCTCCTCCAGTTCGACACCTACAACGCGGAGGCCAGACTGTCCTTGAAGGCGCTGGAGCCCGACCCCCTGCGGGCCTTCGCCGACCGCACGCCGGTGGGCCGGGAACTCCGCGGGACGGTGGAGAAGGTGGTCCCCATCGGCGTCTTCGTCGACCTCGGGGACGGGATTGTCGGGCTGCTCCCCTTCAGAACGGCGGACGGCCGCCCTGAGACGGGTCCGGTGGAGAACGTCGACACCGGGGACGAGATCGCCGTCGTCGTCACGGAGATCGACCCGTCGAGGCGCCGGGTTCTCCTCTCCGCGCCGCAGCGTGGTCGGCACGAAGGCGCCGTGCAGGCCCCGTGACGGCCCGCCTGCCCGGACCGGGCAGGCCGGCAAGGACCAGGCAAGGGCCCTGTCCGCGGGACGTGCCCCTCAGTCAGGACGCATGCCCGTGTCCGGGCCCACCCGTGGACGAGCGCCCGCACGCCGACCCGTTCGTCGCCCTCCTCCGGTGAACTCCCGCGGAGCGATGACGTGTTCACCGACGCGGAGCCGGACCCGTCGATGCCTTGACGGCGGCGAGGGGGCTCGGTCATGCTCGTCGCCAGGCACCGTGAGGAACGTTCAACAATCCTCAAGTCCCGTAACGGTGGTTCACCGGGCAGACCCTGCCAAGACGCCCGCCTTCCCGGCACCCCGCACGCCGGCACCCGCACGCCGAAACCCGCGCCGGCACCCGCACCCCCGTACCTCCCCGTCGCCTCCTCACCCCTCCTTCGTGGAAGGACCGCACGTGACGAAGACGAACTGGAACAGCGAGGCCCGCCCCGCACGTCTGGAGGAGCGCCTGGACGACGACGTCGTCCGGTGCCACCTCAGTCCCCGCAACTGCCGTATCCGGCCCGGTCAGCACGGCTTCTGCCGGGTGCGCGCCAACCGTGACGGCCGGTTGGTGACCCTGAACTACGGGCGGTCGGTGCACGCCACCGAGGAGACCATCGAGACCGAGGCCGTGTTCCACTACGCGCCCGGCGCCCGGATCCTGTCCATGGGCAACGTCGGCTGCATGCTCAACTGCGACTACTGCCACAACTGGAAGACGTCGCAGGCGCGTCACGTCGAGGACAAGGACGTCCACCGGTACACGCCCGAGCAGGTTGTTGACATCGCCGTCCGGCACGGGATCAAGGTGATCTCCTGGACGTACAACGACCCGGTCGTCTGGCACGAGTTCGTCGTCGAGACCGCCGCGCTCGCCAAGGCCGCCGGCCTCGTGAACCTCTACAAGTCCGCCTTCTTCATCACCGGCGAGGCGATCGACGAACTCCTCCCGGTCATCGACATCTTCTCGGTGTCCGTCAAGTCCCTGGACCCGACGTACTACCGCCGGATCACCAAGGGCTGGCTGGAGCCGGTCCTGGAGGGGACGGAGCGGGTCTTCCGGGCCGGAAAGCACGTCGAGGTCTCGACCTTGATGGTCACCGACCTCAGCGACGACGAGAAGACCGCCCGCGACATGGCGACCTTCGTCGGCGAGCGCCTCAGCCCCGACGTGCCGACGCACTTCGTGCGCTTCCACCCCGACTACAAGATGACCGACACCGTCCGGACCCCCGTCGACCGTCTGGAGAGGGCGCGAAACACCGCGCTGGGCATGGGACTTCGCCATGTCTACCTCGGCAACGTCTACGACACCGAGTCGACGCACACCCGCTGCCGCCGGTGCGGACGACTCCAGGTCACCCGCTACGGCCTGAACGCCGACCTCGTCGGCCTGGACGCCGACGCCCGCTGCACCGGCTGCGGCGACGACGCCGGCTTCACCCTCCTCCCGGACTCCCGGCCGCGCGCCCGGCTCCGCGACCTCCCGCCCGGGGAGTCGCTCTCCGTCGCCGGATTCGACTGGCACGGGGACGTGCGGGCGCTGCACTTCCAGCTCCGCAACAGCTCCTCCGTACCGCTGCGGGCCTACGCCCGCCGTCGCGGCGACGCGGGAGCCGACCCGGCGTGGGAGGTCATCGACCTGGCGCCGCACGAGAGCTTCCGCTCCATCGCCGCCAAGAGCACCCCCGGAGAGACGGGCGTGCAGGTCGCCGTGCCGGCGGGCTGCGAATCCACCCTCCACCAGGTCTTCGACCGGGCCCACTTCCCCACGGTGGAGGCGACGGCGGGCACGCTCAACGCCGACGTCTCCCCGCTGCCCCTCTTCCGCCCGGGCGTGCGACCGTGACCGGGGACCGGGGCGACGGCTCCCGGGCGGGGACGGCCGCCCTGCGCCACGGCACGGACTACCGGGTCCTCCCCTTGGGCGACGGTGACGGTGACGGTGACGGGAGCGGTGGTGGCGACCGCTCCGGGACCGCCGCCGTCCTCATCACCGGCAACCACCGCCTCCTGCTCGCCCCCGCCGCGACCGCCCGCCGCCTCGAAGCCGGGGAGGACCACCTCCTGCCGGACGAGCGAACGGCCTGGGAGCGCCTCCGGGCCGAGGCCGGCGTCGGCGACGACACCCACAGGACCCTGCTGGCCGAGAGCGCGCTCTCCGACGGCGCCGACTTCGCGGTCAACGTCAACCTCACCAACGTCTGCAACCTCGCCTGCGCCTACTGCTTCGCGGAAGGCGGCGACTACGGCCGGATCACCGAGGCCATGGGGGAGCACTCGGTCGCCTGGATCTTCGACTTCATCGCGACGCACGCGGCGCCGGGACAGCGCGTCCGCTTCGAGTTCTTCGGCGGCGAACCGCTGGCCAACCTCCCAGTCATCCGGACCATTTGCGAGCGCGCGCGGGGCATCGCGGAGCGGGACGGCACGCGTTTCCTGCACCGCGTCTCCACCAACCTGACACTCCTGCCCCCGGGCACCACGGACCTCTTCCGCGAGTACGGCTTCATCGTCTCCGTCTCGATCGACGGCGGCCGCCAGGTCCAGGACGCCAACCGGCCCTCGAAGAACGGCAAGGGCTCCTACGACCGGATCCTGCGCAACCTCCGGCGGGTCCGCGCGGAGTGCGGCGACGCGGTGACGCTCGTCGCGCGGATGACCATCGCGACCGCCGAGCCCCGCCTCAAGGACAGCGTGCGGGACCTCTGGCGCCTCGACCTCTTCGACCACTTCCAGATCTACCCGGGCGTCTACCCGGTCCGCACGGGTACGACGGTCCCCGTCGCCCTCACCCTGGGCGACCGGACGCTCTCCGAACCGCAGGGCGGGATCCGGTACATCAACCACTTCCTCCAGCCGGGCATCGTCGAGCAGTTCAAGGAGTTCCTCGCCGACTACCCCCACCTCTTCGACCCCGGCAACCGCTTCCAGGGGGTCCTGGAGTACGAGCGGACCGTGCAGATGATCAGCGAGGGCGCGGCGGCCCTCGCCTTCTGCTCCGGCGGCCGCACCTACTACACCCACTCCCCGGACGGCAGCGTCAGCCCCTGCCACCGCCTCGTCGGCGACGAGGGCTTCGACGTCGGGACCGGCGAGCGGGGCATCACCCGCGAGCACCCCGAGTGGCGCCGCTCGGTCGACGAGCACCCGGTCTGCGGGGGCTGCTGGGCCCGCTACCTGTGCGGGGGAGGCTGCCGGCAGGAGAACCACGTGGCCACCGGAGACCTGAACACCCTCAACACCGAGTCGTGTCAGTACCAGTTGATGCTGGCGGAGGAGGTGGTCAAGATGCTGGCGCGTGCCACGACGGACTACCGGGACCGGTCCCGTACCCGCTACGACGACCTCTTCGTCTCCTGCGGCCGCCCCGTCGTCCCGAGCGCGCGTGCCGCCCCTCCCGCCCCCGTCGGCGACTACGGCCCCTTCCGGCTCATCTGCTGAGCTTTGGCCACGGATCCGGCCACGGAGGCCGGGGAGACCACGGAGAGTGGCCGGAACTGTGTGCGGTCGTCACCCGTTGGAGCGAAGGACGGGGCGAGGTGTAGACCCGCAGCACATGCCTACGTAGCGTGCCTGATCAACGAGGGCCGGCCGACGAGGGCCGGTCCGCGGAGATCGACAGCCCGTGGCTCAAGGGGGAGTGCGTGGAAGGTAGTTGGATGGCGTCGGGTCGGTGCCGGGAGGCGGACGCCGAGGACCTGTTCGTCGAGGGGGCGGCCCAGAACCAGGCCAAGGAGCTGTGCGTGGGCTGTCCCGCACGCTCCGAATGCCTCGCGTACGCGCTGGACCGGAGGATCGAGCACGGTGTCTGGGGCGGCATGACGGAGCGCGAGCGCCGCGCCCTCCTGAAGCGCCGCCCCACGGTTCGGGACTGGGCCGGCCTCCTCCAGGCCGCCCGCCGCGAGTACGCCGCGGGCGCCGGTGTGAGCGCGGGGGCGGGCGCCGGCCTGGCGGCGGCATCGGCGGCGCGCCGCTCCGCCTGAGGGAGGGCGGACGGGGGACCGGCGGACGGCCGAGGGGTGTGCGTCACGCGCGCGGCAGGTCGAGGATCCAGTTCTGGCCCACGAGGTCGTGGCCGAAGCTGTGGTGGGGCTCCTCGTCGGCGAGGGTAAAGCCGAGGCCCTGGTAGATCCTGCGGGCCGAGACCAGGACGTC
This sequence comes from Streptomyces sp. NPDC047974, assembly GCF_040653375.1. Lineage (NCBI taxonomy): Bacteria > Bacillati > Actinomycetota > Actinomycetes > Kitasatosporales > Streptomycetaceae > Streptomyces > Streptomyces sp. NPDC047974. Next base: position 394,226 of record NZ_JBEZNU010000001.1, on the reverse strand, counting down.
GTTGGTCCACAGGGTCACCCGCTCGTACCCCGCCTCGCGGGCGAAGGCCAGACAGTCTGCGACCAGCCGGGTCCCGAGGCCGTGCCCCCGCCCCTCCGGCGTCACCAGGAGGAGCCGCAGTTTGGCCAGGCCGGGCCGTCCGCCGTCGACCAGGAAGACGCAGCCCACGCGCCGGCCGTCGAGCTCGGCGATCCAAGCGGCCTCCCGGGCGGGATCGTGGCGCGTCCCGTAGTCGGCGACGATCCGGGCGACCAGGACCTCGAAGTCGGTGTCCCAGCCGAACTGCTCGTCGTAGCCCTCGCCGTGGGCCATCACGACCCATCCCAGGTCGCCGGGGCGGTCCGCGCGACGCACGACCACCCGTTCCTCTTCCTGACGCACCGTGACCACCCTCTCGCACTGAAACACTCGTTTCAGTTACGTTAGGCTAGCCACGTGTCCCAGAAAGCGCCAACCCCGTCCGCCCGCCGGACCGAGCTGCTGGAGGCGGCGTACGCGTACGCCCTCGCCCACGGCCTCAGCGACCTGTCGCTGCGCCCGCTCGCCGAGGCCATCGGCTCCAGCCCGCGGGTCCTGCTCTTCCTCTTCGGCAGCAAGGACGGCCTGGTCCGGGCCCTCCTGGCCCGTGCCCGCGCCGACGAGGTGGCGCTCCTCGACCGCGCCCGGCAGCCGGACGCACCCATCGGCCTGGTGGCGGCCGCGGAGCAGGTCTGGGGCTGGCTCGCGGCGCGTGAACACCGCCCCCTGCTGCGCCTGTGGGCCGAGGCGTACGCCCGCTCCCTGGTCGAACCGGACGGGGCCTGGGCCGGCTTCGCCCGCGCGACCGTCGAGGACTGGCTCGCCGCCCTCGCGTCCTGCCAGCCCCCCTCCGAACGCGGCACCGACCGGGGTGCGACCCTCCGCACCCTGACCCTGGCCGTCCTCCGGGGCGCCCTGCTCGACCTCCTGGCCACGGAGGACGAACGACGAGTCGACGCGGCCGTCTCCCGTCAACTCGCCCTGTTGCAAGGATCCTGACGGATCATCGGGCAACGTCAGGCCGATGGAAGGCCGCCGCGTCCGGTGCGGCCGACGCCGCGCGGAGAGAACGTCATCGCGCCGATCCATCCGTGGCGGACGAGGGCCACTTGCGACGGCAGCGGCGTCACCGGGTCCACCGCCCTCCCGCGCGCCCAGTTCGCGACCAGCCCCTCGGTCGTCGCCACGGCGGACACCACCATCGTCACCTTGACGTGCCCGTCACGGTCCCACGTGTTCCACAGCGCCCACCCCTCCTCCCTGGGCTCGACCCCGATCCGCGCGCACACCGCCTCGTACGACTCGTCGACCCCGGCCGGCATGACCCCGGGCTTCAGGACCGAGGCGCCGACGAGTCGGACCGGCGGCCGGTCCTCCAGGCAGCCGTCGCCTTCGAAGTGGTAGTGGCGCAGCGCCCGGGCGAGCGCGTTGACGCTGCGCTGGAGGGGCGTCGCCTCCTCCGGGTCGCCCCGGTGCGAGAGCCAGCCCTCGGAGGAGGCCTCCAGGGTGACGCGGTGGGCGAGGCGTTCGATCTCCCGGAGGTGGTCCGACTCCGTCGGCTCGGGTGCGGTCATGGCCCGGAGTCTCGCACCGGGGCTGCCGGAGGGGACACCGGATAAGCGGGGCGACACCGGACGGCGGGACACGGCGCCGCGTGCTCGGGCGGGGGCGTGGGGCAGAGTGGGGGCCATGGCTGCATACGAGACGATGGCGTTCCACCTGGAGACCGAGCGGCTGGTCCTGCGTCCGTGGGCCGAGTCGGACGCCGACTGGTTCCGTGCTCTCCTCGACGAACGAGGCACGGACACGTTCACCGTCGAGCGCGCCCGGGCCGGGATCGTGAAGCTGCTCGCCGAGACGGAGACCACGGGCTTCGCCCTGCTGCCGATCCAGCGGCGGGAGGAGGGGGACGTCATCGGCTACTGCGGGCTGATCGTCGGACGGGCCTCCGTGGAGGAGCCGGAGATCGCGTACGAGCTGTTCCGGCACGCGCACGGGCGGGGCTACGCCACGGAGGCGGCCCGCGCCGTGCTCGACGCGGCGGCCGCCACCGGGCGCAAGCGACTCTGGTCGACCGTCGGCTCCTGGAACGCGCCGTCCCTCCGCGTCCTGGAGAAGCTCGACTTCGAGCGCGACCGCGTCTCCCGGGAGGAGGGCGCGGGCGAGGTGGTGTGGCTCACCCGCGCCCTGCGGTGACGCGTCCCCGGCGGGCGCCCTGAGGGACGTACGCCGCCCAGAGCGCTATCGCGATGAACAGCAGCTGCTCCGGGATCCGGAACCAGAGCGGCGTCGCCGGTTCGCCGTTGAAGTCGATGTCGGAGACGGCCGCGTGGACGTTGGCCGGGAGCATCAGGACGAACAGCACGGCGAGGCCGACGCCGGCGGCCGGGCGGGTCGCCTCTCTGACCAGCCCCGCCGCGCCGGCGAGCTCCAGGACGCCGGTCGCGTAGACCGCGAAGCGGGGGAACGGCACGAACGACGGGACCATCGCGACCAGGTCCTGATGGCCGGGCATCGGGCCGAGGGCCGACGGGGCGAAGTGGGCGCTCGCCGTGAAGACCAGCATCACGGCGAGGCCGTGCAGCACGGAGACCCGCCAGGTCGCGAACCGCGCGACGCCCAGCGCTCCGAGCAGCCGGAAGAGGAGGGTGGGGACGGCGAGGAGCATGAGGGTGCCGAACATGGGAGGGGTGTCCTTCCGGTGGAGGGTGTTCGGGCGGAGCTCGTGCGACACCGTGACAGTCGCAGAATAGATAATAGCGCTATCCATTATCCGTTATCGAGGGGAAGAGCCGATGAAGGTCTCCGAGCTGAGCCGCCGCACCGGCGTGCGGGTGCCGCTGATCAAGTACTACCTGCGCGAGGGGATGCTCCCTCCGGGCCGGGCCACCGCCGCCAACCAGGCCGACTACGGTGAGGACCACGTCCGCCGCCTCCGGCTGATCCGCACCCTCATCGGGACGCGAGGGCTCTCGGCCGGTGCGACGAAGGAGATCCTCGACGCGATCACCGGCGGACAGGAGGACCTGCACCAGGTCCTCGGCATCGTGCTGGGCGTCCGTCCGGCGAAGGGCGCGGAGCCCGCACCGGCGCCGGACCCGGAGGCCTCCGATCCCGATCCGGAAGGGCTCGCCGCGGCGCGCGGCCTGATCGGCGCGATGGGCTGGGACGTCTCCCCGGGCAACCCCGCCACGCGCACCCTCGCCGAGGTCCTCACCGCCCTCGACCACCTGGGAACCGACGTCGACTGGCGCACCCTCCTGCCGTACGCCCGCCTCGCCGACGACATGGCCGAGCTGGACCTGCGGCAGCTGGACGGCGGGGGCGACCCCCTGGCCCAGGCGGAGAGGGCCGTCCTCGTCACCGTCCTCCTCGAACCGGCCCTGCTCGCGCTGCGGCGACTGGCCCAGGAGGACAAGTCCTCCCGTCTTTTCGGCGGCGCCCACGCCGACGGCGCGGGCGAGGCGTAGCCCTGTCGACCGACCCGTTCGGCCGACCGCCTGCCACCACCGCGCCCCCCGCTCGTTGAGCGCGGTGTGAACGACATCGACATCATCATGCGCGGGCGCACCTGCGTCCTGGTCACGGTCGGAGCCCTCGCGCTGGGCCTCTCCGGCCTCTCCGGCCCGGCGAACGCCGCGGCGGCGGGCCCGGAGGCAGGCGCGGCGGCAGGCGCGGCCGACGGTGCCTGCCCGGCCGAGGCGGAGATCTTCGCCACCGACAACACCGCGATCATCACGGATCCGGCGGATCCCCGCCTCGACACCCGCCTCGTCCGCTTCGGGCACGAGGTGCGCCGCATCCTCCGCGCCCACGGGGCCCGGCCCGGCGCCTCCACGCTCCTGGAAGGGGTCTTCTGGTCGTCGGACCTCCAGCGGGCCACGTACGAGCGCTCGCGCGAGTTCGACGTCGACGGGGTCGGCCGCGACGGGCTCCGGCACGTCGCCGGCGTCATCGCCAAGCGGTACCGGCAGGAATCGGTGCTCACCTTCCGCTGCCTGCCGAGGACGGACCCGGAGACCGACGCGGTGCGGATCCGGGCCGACGGCGTCACCTCGACCCGTCTGCACGACGCGCTCCTCGCCGATCCCCAGGCCCGCGAACGGCTCGGCGGCGGCTCGACCACCCTCGACGACCAGCTGATCCTCGTGGCCCCGCTCGCCGATCTGGCGCTGGCCCGGAAGTTCACGAAGGACCTGGGCGTCGACTGGAACACGGTCGAGACGCGGTACGGCGACGAGGAGTTCGTCGGCTGAACGCCGGCCCCGCCGGGGTCAGCTCGGGGCGTCCAGCAGGTGGGGGCCGTTGTTGCGCACGTTGTTCACGGCGGGGGAGACCGCGCGGGCGTCGAGGTGTCCGTCGGCGGGCTGGGTGAGCAGCGCGCGGAGGTCGCCGGTGTCCTGGTGGTGCGGGTCGAGCCAGGCGTCGTAGTGGTCGGGGGAGAGGGTGAGCGGCATGCGGGGGTGGACGCGGCCGGCGGCGTCGGTGGCCTCGGTCGTGATGATCGTGCAGGTGATCAGCCAGGCGGCCGCGTCGTCGTCGGCGGCGACGTCGGGGTCGCGCCAGAACTCGTACAGGCCCGCCATGGCCATCGGGCCGCCGTCGGCCGGGTGGATGAAGTAGGGCTGCTTGCGGGTCCTGCCCGTCGACTCGTCCTTCACCGGGTCCCACTCGTAGAAGCCGTCGGCGGGCAGCAGGCAGCGGCGCTTCGCGAAGGCGCGGCGGTAGGCGGGCTTCTCGTGCACGGTCTCGACTCGCGCGTTGATCATGCGGGCCGCCGACCCGGGGTCCTTCGACCACGACGGCACCAGCCCCCAGCGCAGGGTCCGCAGCTCGCGGCGCACCTCCCCGCCGCCGTCCCGCCCGGCCCGCTCCAGGACGGCGTACACCTGGTCGGTGGGCGCGACGTTCCAGCTGGGCTCCAGCGTCTCCTCCGGCTGCCAGTCGGTCACCCGGAAGAGCCGGGTCAGCTCCTGGGGGCTGCGGGTGGAAGCGTAACGGCCGCACATACGACCACTCTCCCACCACCGCCCCGCCCCGGGCCGCTCCCGCGCCGCCCGAGCGGCCGGAAACCGGCCCGGTCCGACGAGAGCCGAACGGGGACCGGACGCGGGCCGAACGCGGGCCGAACGAGGGCCGAACGAGGGCCGGACGAGGGCCGGACGGGGCACGCCACCACGCCCTTCCCCACTTCCCTTACGTATCAAGGGTGTTGGAGGATTCCCGCATGAATCCGAATGCTTCCGGGCCGACCGCCGACGCGGCGGCCACGTACCTTGCGGCCCTCCGGGAACGGCTGGCCGGAGACGGCTGCACGGTGACCACGCCGGAGTGGAACGGCCACTCGGTGGTCACCGGCTCCCGCGCCGACCGGAAGGCGCGATGGTTCGGGACCAAGACCGAACTGTTCGTCTTCGCGGCCGCCGTGCCCGAGGTCGACGCGGGCGACCTGGCCGGGTTCACCACCTGGGCCATGGGCTACGCGAAGAGCCTGCGGAGCGGCATACCCGGCGCCCGCAACGCGGCCACGGTGCTGCCCGCCCTGGTGAGCGCGCGCGTCCGGCCGGACGCCGCGCGGTGGGCCGCTGAGGACGCCCGGCTCCTCGGCACGACGCTGATCGGCCGGCCCCTGACGGTCGAGACCGCACCCGACGGCGTGCGTACGACGATGTACCGGGGGCAGGTGCAGTGGGGAGGCCTGTTCACGCGGCACGTGCTGGAGAAGGCCGCCCTGTACTTCCCCTGAGACCTGTCCGCAGCACGTGGCACGTACTCCCTCGATCGGCCCAGGCGCGGGACGCGCCGGAGCCTCCTGCCGGGGGGATCCGCACGGCCGGGTGGCGCAGCCCCGGCCGACGGGCACGGAGCCGTGTGCCGAAGCTGGACGGGCCGGTGCGCCGCACCCGGCCGACGGCCCGTCCAGGAGGTCACGCATGCCCCGTTCCGCCCCCGCCCGCAGCCCGCACCGTGCACGCCGCCCGCGCCGGGCCGCCGTCGCCGCGCTGCTCCTCGCCGCCGCGCTGACCGCTCCCGCCCTTCCGTACGCGACGGCCGGCGAGCGACCCCCCTCCGGGACGCAGGGCAACGGCGGAGGGAGCGGCGGCGGGAAGGAGAGCGCAGAGGAGCGGGAGCTGCGCCGCGCCCTCGCCGAGCTCGTCGCCGCCCCCGGCGGGCCGCCCGGCGCCATCGCCGTCCTCACCCGCGACGGCGAACGCCGCGTCTACCGTGCCGGAACCGCCGAACTGGGCAGCGCCACGAGAACCGGGACCCGCCCGAAGGCCGGGACCGGCGGCTCCCGGCCGCCCCGCGCGGACGACCACATGCGGATCGCGAGCGTCGCCAAGGCGTTCAGCGGGGCCGTCTCCCTCGCCCTGGTGGACCGTGGCGCGCTCGCCCTCGACGACACCCTGGGGAAGCGCCTGCCGCACCTGCCGGAGGCCTGGCACGCCGTCACCCTGCGCCAGCTCCTCCAGCACACCAGCGGCCTGCCCGACTTCAGCCGCAGCGCGCGCTTCCAGGCGATCGTCCGCGCCGATCCGCGCCACCGCTTCGACTCCCGGCGCCTCCTGGAGTTCGTCGCGGGCGAGGGCCTCGCCTTCCCTCCCGGCAGCCGCTACGCCTACTCCAACTCGGACAACATCGCCGTCGCCCTGATGGCCGAACAGGCCACCGGACAGCGTTACGAGGAGCTGCTGCGGGAGCTGGTGTACCGCCCGCTCGGCCTCCGCGACACCAGCCTCCCCTCCGGGTTCCGGCTGCCGCGCCCCTTCCTCCACGGCTACGACACGACGCCCGGCGAACCGCCCGAGGACGTCAGCGAGGCGATCAGCGCCTCCGGCGCGTGGGCCTCGGGCGGGATCGTGTCCACCCCGGCCGACCTGAACGCCTTCATCGGCGGCTACGCCGGGCCCGCCCTGCTGTCGCCGCGCACCCGCCACGCCCAGCAGCGGTTCGTGCCCGGGGCGTCCGAGCCCGCCGGCCCCGGCGAGAACGCCGCCGGGCTCGCCCTCTTCCGGTACGAGACCCGCTGCGGCACCGTCTACGGGCACACCGGGAACACCCCCGGCTACACCCAGTTCGCCGCCGCCACCCGCGACGGCCGCCGCGCCGTCACCGTCTCCGTCACCAGCCAGGTCACGAACGACCCGGCGCTGCTCGCCCGCCTGCGGGCGACGGAGGAGCGTTTCGTCTGCGCCCTCCTGGACGGCGGAGGCGAGGGGCCGCACGGCGGGTACGGCGACCCCGACGCCTGACCCGAAGCACCGGTGGGACGGGACGGGAGAGGGGCTGCCCCCGCGCGATGCGCGACGGGAGGCAGCCCCTCGGTCGTCCTCAGGGGCGACGTACCGCGACGACGGTCACGGTGTGACGCAGACGATCGATCCGACCGGGTGGTCGTTGCCGGTCGACGTCGCCGTGAAGCCGAAGGTGACGCTGCCGTCCGCCGGGATGGTCCGGTTGTAGTCGACGTTCCCGACGGTGACCGTGCCGTCGGTTCCGGTGGTCAGGGCGCCGTTCCACAGGTTGCTGATCCGGGTGCCGGCGCCCGGTGTCCAGCGCACCGCCCAGCCGTCGCGCGCCGTCGTGGCGTGGTTCATCACCTCGACGGAACCCTGGAAGCCGCCGGCCCAGGCGTTGACCACGGTGTAGACGGCCATGCAGCCGGTGTGCGGGTCGGTCGGCGTCGGGGTCGGCTGCGTGGGAGTGGGCGTGGGCGTGGGGGTCGGTGTGGGTGTAGGAGTGGGCGTGGGCGTGGGCGTCGGGGTGCTGCCCGAGCCTCGGATGCCGGTCACCTCGCCGTTGCCGCCGTCGAAGACGATGTCGGAGCAGGAGAAGAAGTTCTCCTGGCTGTCCGAGCGGACCCACTGGATGAAGAGCACCGCGTCACCCGAGCGCCCCGAGGGCAGCGCGAGGTCCCAGTAGTAGTGTCCGCCGTCGGTGCCCGGGGAGCCCGTCTGCGGCGGGTCGGTGACGGTCTGTATCAACTCCAGGTCGTCCCAGCCGAGTTCGGTCGTGGGGGAGTATCCCGGCTTGGAGAGGTACACCCGGAAGGAGCCCGGGTGCGCGGCCCAGTTGCTGTGCTTGACCTGGATCGTCCGTCCGGAGGTCAGATGCGTGCGGGGCCAGTCGGCGCGGGCCGCGTTGTAGCCGGTGAAGTCGTACGGCGAGCGGTCGCCGGCGCTGCACAGGGTGCCGTCGGGGACGTAACCGGCGCCGCGTCCGCCCGCGTTGGAGTCGAGGACGGCGAACCAGTTGTACAGCGAGTTCGGTCCGCTCTCGGCGAGCGCCGCCTCGCACGCGGGGTTGGTCGGGTCGAGGCTGCCGGTGCCGGTCCTGGCGTCCAGCCAGCAGAGGTACGTGCGTGATCCGGGCGTCATGGCGACGCCGTGTGCCTGTGCGTTGCCCTGGCCCAGCAGGGTCAGGCCGATTCCGGCGAGCAGGGTCGCGAGCACCGCCGCGAGGGAGGCGAACCGCTTCTTGCGTCCAGCCATCGTGTCTCCTGTACGTGGGTGGGGGAGGCTCGCGCCTCGGGTCACGAGCAGGGCACCCCGCCGAGGGCGAAACCGGACGGCGGGGCGAACGTGCCGCTGTACGTCCCCTGGAAGCCGAAGGACTGGCTGCCCCCGGCCGGGATCCGTGCGTTGTGGGCGAGGGCGGTCGCCGTCACCGTGCCCGAGGACGGGGAGACGGCGGCGTTCCAGGACTGGGTGATCCGGTGACCGGCCGGGAGGGTGAAGGCCAGTTCCCAGGGCTCGACGGCCGTCGGGCCGGTGTTGGCGACGGTGACGTCCGCGGTGAAGCCGCCGGTCCAGACGTTCGGCGTGACCGTCACCCGGCAGGTCGTCGCGGACCCCGGCTCACCGGGGCCGGGCTCCTCCGGGCCCGGCTCCTCCGGTCCGGTGGGCGGGGTGCCGAGGTTCACCGCCGAGGAGAAGGAGTGCACGGCGAGTCCGGCGCCGTTCTGCCAGGGCTCGAAGCCGGCCTGGACGCTCGTCAGGTACCAGTCGCCGCGGGCCATGCCCCGGGAGACGGTCTCCCGGACGAAGTCCATGACGTCGAAGTTCCACTCCGCGAGGGCGGTGGGGGCGACGAAGGAGATGACGTCGTTGGAGCCGTTGCCGCCCGTCCACACCTGCCACGACCGCCCGCCGACGGTCGCGGTGCCGACCGGCGAGCCGATCGGCTGGACCGGGCCGTTCCTGTGGAACCAGATCATGATCTCGGTCCGGTTCACCCCGTCGGTCCGGGGCGCCGGGTCCAGCCAGATGTCGTACGAGGCGTTGTAGACGGCGTCGCCGACGAAGCCGTACGAGATGGCGCTCGGGGCCCCGGCGATGCCGTCGATGCGCGCGGGCAGGGCGGTGCCGGGCGAACAGCGCGTGTAGTGACAGCCGTTGAAGAGCGACGGGTAGGCCTTCGGAGGGCCGTCGGTCGGCACGGAGCCGTCGGCGCGGGTCAGCCGGAAGCCCGTGTCGGTGGCGGTGACGCACTGGGTCGCGCCGGTGCCCCAGCGGTTGTTCTGGACGATGTACCGGCCCTGGACGGTGGCCGTGCCGTACTGCTCGCAGATCAGGGTGTCGGCCGTGGCCGCCGGCGCGGTGCCCACGAGCATCGCCACGACGCCGGCGAAGGCGAGGAGCAGCGCGCCGAGTGCGGCACGGGGGCGGTGGGGGGACGCTCGCACGGGGGACCTCCTGGGGAGGGGAGACCTGTCAGGGGGAGGGGCGGACGGCAGGGAAGAGTTCCCGGAAGATGTGGATGTGAGATGATTGGGAGCGCTCCCATGCGATGGTGCTGGACGCACTGTAGGAGCCGGGGGCGTAGCTGACAACCCGTCGGGCGCGAAGCGGGAGGGTCTGATCCGATGCGAGCCTGTTCGTGTCCCGCCCGCCGGTGGGGCACACTGGCGGGCGTGCGCATCGTGATGATGACGGCGGGTTCGCGGGGCGACGTCGCGCCGTACACGGGTCTGGGCGCCGGTCTCGTACGGGCCGGCCACGAGGTGACGCTGGCCGCGCACGCGGTGTTCGAGCCGCTGGTGGCGGGGTCCGGGGTGCGGTTCCGTCCGCTGCCCGTGGACCCGCGTGCCGAGCTGCACTCCGCGCGGGGCCGGCGGCTCCACGACGCGCACACCGGCGCCGGGAAGCTCGTACGGCTGGCGTCCATGGCCCGCGGAGCGGTCGACGAGATGACCGCCGCCCTGGTGGAGGTCGCACGGGAGGGTGAAGTCCTGCTGGTCGGCGGGGCGTTGGGGCCGCTCGGGTACGCCATCGCCGAGGGCCTGTCCGTGCCCGCCCTGGGGTTGCACCTCCAACCGCTGCACCCGACCGCCGAGTTCCCCGCCCCCGTGCTGGGCACGCGCTCCCTCGGCGCGGTGGGGAACCGGCTGAGCGGACGGGCCGTCATGGCGTCGGTGGAGCTGATGTTCCACGACGCCGTACGGTCGCTGCCGCGGCGGTACGGGCTCGCCGGGTCCCGGGTGCGCCGGGCGCGACCGGTGCTGCACGGCTACAGCGAACTCGTCGTCCCCCGCCCCCGGGACTGGCCCGCCGGCCTGGAGGTCTCCGGATACTGGTGGCCTCACGAGACCGGGCGGCTGCCCCGGGAGCTGGAGGACTTCCTCGCCGCCGGGCCCCCACCGGTCTTCGTCGGGCTCGGCAGCGCCACCGTGCCCGATCCCGAGCGGGTGAGCGGCGAGATCGTCGCGGCGCTGCGCGCGGCGAAGGTGCGCGGAGTCGTGCAGAAGGGCTGGGCCGGGCTGGCCGCCCGGGGCGACGACATCCTGACCGTCGACGAGGTGCCGCACTCCCTGCTCTTCCCGCGCACGGCGGCCGTCGTCCACCACGCGGGGGCGGGTACGACCGGCGCCGTCCTGCGGGCCGGGGTGCCGACCGTGCCGGTGCCGGTCCAGTTCGACGCGGCGTTCTGGGCGTCCCGCCTGACCGCCCTGGGCACCGCCCCCGGGGCCGTACCCCTGCGCCGTCTCACCGCCGGGACCCTGGCGCCGGCCCTGCGCAGGGCGACGCGGGACCCCTCCCACCGGGTCCGCGCCCGCGCCCTGGCCGACCGCCTGGCCACGGAGGACGGCGTGGCGCCGGTCCTCGCCGCAGTCGCCCGGCTGACCAGCTGACCCGCTGACCCGGCACCCTCGTTCCCCACCACCTGACGCGCCGGATCACCGGGGGCGTTCCGCGGAAGGGGACCCTCTAGGATCCTGTACCCGTGAGCCGTCCGACGCGAGGTGCCCGGACGGCGGTCGCTTTCCACGGGGGGAGAACTACGGTGTTCGGAATCATCAGGCCATGCCGTCATCGGCTGGGCGAGGGCCTGCGTACGGAGTGGATGGCGCACCTGTGCGGTCTGTGCCTGGCGCTGCGCGGCGAGTACGGGCAGTTCGCGCGGGTGGCGACCAACTACGACGGCCTGATCGTCTCGGTGCTGACCGAGGCGCAGTCGGAGCGCACCGGGGACTGGCGGCGGGCCGCCGGTCCCTGCCCGCTGCGCGGGATGCGGTCGGCGGACGTGGCCCAGGGCGAGGGCGCGCGGCTCGCGGCGACGGTGTCGCTGGTGCTCGCCGCGGCGAAGATACGCGACCACGTCGCCGACGGCGACGGCCTGGTGGCCCGCCGCCCGGTGGCGCTGGCGGCCCGTCGGATCGCGCGCGGCTGGGACCGCGCGGGCGCGGCGGGCGGCGAACGGCTCGGCTTCGACACGGCGGTGCTGGTCGACGCGGTCGAACGTCAGCCGGAGATCGAGCGGGTCACCGGCCTCGGCGGCTCGCTGCTGACGGTGACCGAGCCGACGGAGACGGCGACCGCGGCCGCCTTCGCCTACACGGCGGTCCTCACCGACCGCCCCGGCAACGCCGGACCCCTCGCGGAGGCGGGGCGGCTCTTCGGTCGGCTGGCCCATCTGCTGGACGCGGTGGAGGACCTGGACACGGACGCGGCCTCGGGCGCGTGGAACCCGATCGCCGTGACCGGCACGGACCGCGCCGAGGTGCGACGGCTCTGCGACGACGCCGTCCACGGCATCCGACTGGCCCTGGCCGAGGCCGACTTCGTCGACGGGCGACTCGTACGCACCCTGCTCGGCGGCGAGTTGGAGCGCGCCGTCGATCGCGCCTTCGACCCTCGGCACCGTCACCACACCCATCGGCACGAGAGCCGGCCGCGGCTGCTCGGCCTGCTGCCCCTGCCGGGTCGTCGCACGGAGACACTCGCGGCGCTGGAGGACGGCGTGACGGCGGCGAACCGGCCGCCGGACCGGGAGTGCGGTCGGTGCGGCCAGTGGCGCCGCCAGTGCCCCGACTGCAAGCTGTGCTACGAATGCTGCCGCTGCGACGACGGGATCGAGGGCGAGGACCTGGAGTCCGTGCGGTTCGGCGACGGCGGCGGGAGCGGCGGCTCCGGCGGCTCCAGCGGCTCCGGTGGCTCCGGTGGCGACGGCTGGTTCGGCGGACGCGGAGGCGGCGGCAACTCCGGTGGCTCGTCGGGTGGTTCAGGCGGGTCGGGCGGTTTCGGCAGCGGCTCCGGCGGCTCCGGCGGTTCGGGCGGCGGCTCGGGCGGTGGTGGCTGCGGCGACGGTGGCGGGGGCTGCTGCAACCCGTGCAAGTGCTGCGACTGCTGCTGCGACTGAGCGAGACGGGCGCGCCGCCCCGGCACCCCCTTCACAGGGGTGCCGGGGCGGCGCGCGCCACGGCTCAGTGCTCGCAGAGGGAGAACTCCCGCTCGTAGAGCTGCTCGTTGTGCTCGTCGACGAAGAACTTCCGTTCCTTCATGAGCTCTTCGCGGAAGGTCTTGGCCTGTTCCAGCGTCATGGTCGAGGTGGCGGACCACGGCTGCTGCGGCGGCACGTCGGCCGTCGAGACGATCCGCTGCGAGGGGTCGACCAGGAAGAACGCGAGGATCTTGCGGTGCCCCGGACGGGTGGGGTCCGCGAGCCGGAACGCGTCGACGCGGTGCTGGAGGACGTTCGGGAAGGCCAGGCACCGGCCCTGCGGCGTCGACGCCGACCCCAGCACCTGGTTCAGCGCCTCCTCGTTCTCCAGGCCGTAGACCTCGCGCACACCGGTGTCGTCGCTCTGCTGGTACTCCGGATCGTCGAGCGCCGCCCGGAAGCCGAGACGGCTCTCGGTGATGTTCTCGCTGTCCCAGTAGTAGAGCCCGGTCGAGACGATGCGCTCGTTCACCATCCCCTCGACGTGCCAGGAGCCGCCGGCGTACTCGGGCTTCTCCGGGGTCAGGTGGATGGTGGCGAGCTTGACGATCACCTGGAGCCGGCGACCGCGCAGATCGACCCGGTCGGCCTCGGCGGGCCCCTCGGGCGCGGTGAACTCCGGGGCGTCCGGGACGACCGGGGTGCGGTTGTCGTACCAGTCGTCGTGGGCCTCCACCCACGCCTCGTAGGCCTCCTGGTACGCCGTGGCGTCGGCGTAGGCGGACTTGGCCGGATACTTCGGCTCCGCGCCGTACCACCCGTAGGGATCGGCCTCGATGCGCAGCGGCCGGGGATGGCGCAGATCGGTGAGCACCCGCTCGAACAGCGGACGCATCCTTCCGAACAGCTCAGGGAGCACGGCGCCGAGTTCGCGATGGGCCTCGGGGTGGACGTTGTTGACGTACGAGAGGAGGGCGACCTCGCCCTCGTCGTCGACCTCGACGTCCGTGGGCAGCCACTGGAACCGCTCCGAGAACTCGTACGTCGAGTACCGGTCCGTCGGGTTGCGCCACGCCTCCACGGGCGCGCCGCTCACCTCCCGCACCAGGCAGAACAGGGAGGGGTGCACGAGGTCGAGCACCTGGCCGTCGGAGCCGGGATGCCAGTCCTTCTCCGCCTCGGGCACCTCCTCCAGGACCCGCACCGCGTCCCGCAGCCGGGCCCTCAGAGACTCGTCGACGAGCGCGTCCGACTGCCACACGCCGTCGACCGCGGACACCTCGGCACCGGTCGCCTCGTCCCTCAGCGCGGCGTAGTGCGCGAGTTCGGCGAGCACGTACGCCACCTGCGCCTCGGTGAGCCCCTGAGCGACCGCCTCCCGCGTCCACCGGGCCACGATGTCGGCGTCGTTCCTCTTCTCGAACCACCCCGATTTCGCCCGGACATGGGCGCTGCACTCCATCATCTCCAGCTCCCGCAGGGTCCGCGGCGGAGTGAACGGGAGCGTACGGGTGGAGTGGAAGGGCAGGGGGAAAGCGGTGAAGCCGGTCAATGCTCTGGGTCCTTCGAGTCGACGTGCGATGGCGGGAAGGATATGCCAGCCGGCGCGCGTCGGATGACTCGTACGGGTGAGATCCGCGCCGCCTGAGCGGGTGGCCCGAAAACGGTCTCACGGGCGCGCGAGCCGGTCGCCTACGGTGAGGGCACCGACCGGTGAGTGACGTGGAGAGGACGGGGCGGCCCATGACCAGCACCCCTTGGCGAGAGCGGTCCGTCGTCGTGACGGGAGGGACGCGCGGTATCGGACGGGGCATCGCGGAACTCTTCGCCCGCCGGGGCGCGGCCGTGCTCCTGACCGGCCGGGACGCGGCCGTGGCGCGCGCGGTGGCCGGGGAGGTCGCCCGCGCCACCGGCGGGCGGGTCGCGGGGACCGGTGTGGACCTCCGCGACCCGGCCGTGGTCGAGGCGATGGCGGCCGAGGCGGAACGCCTCCACGGACACGTCGACGTCCTCTGCGCGAACGCCGGGGTCTTCCCCGAGAAGCCGCTGCGCGAGATGACCGCGGCCGACGTCGACGACGTCCTCGCCGTCAATCTCCGGGGCACGATCCTCGCCGTACGGGCGTGCCTGCCGGCGATGGAACGCGCCGGGCACGGCCGCGTCGTCCTGACCTCGTCCATCACCGGACCGACCACCGGCTACACCGGCTGGTCCCACTACGGCGCGAGCAAGGCGGGCCAGCTGGGCTTCCTGCGCGGGGCGGCGCTCGAACTGGCCCCGCTGGGCATCACCGTCAACGCGGTGCTCCCCGGGAACGTCCGCACCGAGGGCCTGGACGCGCTGGGCGAGGAGTACCTGCGGCGGATGGCCGCGTCGATCCCGCTGGGCCGGCTGGGGGAGACCGCCGACATCGCCCACGCCGTCGGCTTCCTCGCCTCGGACGAGGCCGCCTTCATCACCGGCCAGACCCTCACCGTCGACGGCGGCCAGACGGTCCCCGAATCCCTGGACGCCCTCGCCACGGCGACCGGCACGGCCTGAGGCCCCACCGGCCGCGCGGGTCAGTTCAGCTCGTCGGGGTGCGGGCCGGTGCGCAGGCCGCGGTCGAGACCGGCGATCACCGCCATCTCCTCGTCCGTCAGGACGAAGCCGAAGACGTCGAAGTTGGCCCGGATCCGGGCCGGGGTGACCGACTTCGGGATGACCACGTTGCCGAGCTGGAGGTGCCAGCGGATGACGACCTGGGCGGGCGACGTGCCGTGCGCGGCGGCGATCGCTTCGATCGCCGGGTCGTCGAGGACCGCGCCCTGGGCCAGCGGGCTCCAGGCCTCGGTGGCGATCCCGTGCTCGCCGTGGAAGGCGCGCAGCTCGGACTGCTGGAGCGCGGGGTGCAGTTCGACCTGGTTGACGGCCGGGGTCAGCGTGGCGCCGTCGAGCAGGCGGCGCAGGTGCTCGGGCTGGAAGTTGGAGACGCCGGCGGCGCGGATCCGGCCCTCCGCGGCGAGCCGTTCGAGGGCGCGCCAGGAGTCGCGGTACAGGTCGCGTGCCGGGGTCGGCCAGTGGATCAGGTACAGGTCGACGTAGTCCAGGCCGAGCTTGGCGAGGCTGGCGTCGAAGGCCCGGAGGGTGGCGTCGTGGCCCTGGTCGGCGTTCCACAGCTTGGTGGTGACGAAGAGCTCCTCGCGGGCGATCCCGGAGTCGGCGAGGGCCCGGCCGACGCCCGCCTCGTTGCCGTAGACGGCGGCGGTGTCGATGCTGCGGTATCCGGCGTCGAGGGCGGCCGTGACGGCGGCGGTGGTCGCGTCGTCGGCGACCTGGAAGACGCCGAAGCCGAGCTGGGGGATCTCGACGCCGTTGTTCAGCGTGACGGTGGGGACGACGGGGGTGGTGGACGGTGCCATGGTGGGTACGTGTTCCTTCACTTGGTGAGCGCGGTGGGCTCGGTGGTGCGGGCCGGGGTGGCCTGGGCCACGACGGTGCTGGTCCTGGTGGTGCGGCGTTCGAGCGCGGCGGACCAGAGGGCGAGGGCGAGTGCGGTGGCGGCGAGGACGGCGCCGACCCAGTTCGGGGCGGTGTAGCCGAGCCCCGCGGCGATGACGAGGCCGCCGAGCCAGGCGGCGAGGGCGTTGCCGAGGTTGAAGGCGCCGATGTTGACCGCGGAGGCGAGGGTGGGGGCGCCGTGGGCCTGGTCGAGGACGCGCTTCTGGAGGGGCGGGACGGTGGCGAAGCCGAGTGCTCCGACGAGGAAGACGGCGATCGCGGCGAGGATCTTGTCGTGCGCGGCGAAGGTGAACAGGCCTAGGACGACGGCGAGTCCGCCGAGGGTCGTGTAGAGCAGGGGCATCAGGGCGCGGTCGGCGTAGCGTCCGCCGAGCAGGTTGCCGAGGAACATGCCGACCCCGAAGAGGACCAGCAGCCAGGTGACGGCGCCCTCCGAGTACCCGGCGGTCTCGGTCATCATCGGCGCGATGTAGGTGATGGCGGCGAAGACGCCGCCGAAGCCGAGGACGGTCATCGCCATGGCGAGCAGGACCTGGGGGTTGCGGAAGGCGGTGAGCTCGCGGCCCAGGTTCGCGCTCGCGGGGCGGGGCATGGCGGGGACGAGACGGGCGATGCCGGCGAGTCCGACGACGCCGAGGGCGGCGACGAGGACGAAGGTGGTGCGCCAGCCGACGGCCTGCCCGATGTAGGTGCCCAGGGGGACGCCGACGATGTTGGCGACGGTGAGGCCGGTGAACATGGTGGCGATGGCGCCGGCCTTCTTGTCGGGGGCGACGAGGCCGGCCGCGACGACGGACCCGATGCCGAAGAAGGAGCCGTGGGCGAGGGAGGCGACCACGCGCCCGGCGAGCATGACCTCGAAGGTGGGGGCGAGGGCGGAGACCAGGTTCCCGGCCACGAACAGGCCCATCAGCACCATGAGCATGCGTTTGCGGCTGACCCGGCCGCCGAGCACGGTGAGGAGCGGGGCTCCGATGACGACGCCGAGTGCGTAGCCGGTGACGAGGAGACCGGCGGTGGGGATGGAGACGCCGTAGTCGCCGGCGATCTGGGGCAGCAGCCCCATGATGACGAACTCGGTCGTGCCGATTCCGAAGGCCCCCACGGCCAGGGCGAGTAGTGCGAGCGGCATTGGGCCCAACCCTTCCTTGTTGCTTGAGCGAGCTCCTTGCGTGCTCTCACAATAATTGCAGACGCGCGTTAATTGCAAACGCGGGCAAGTGTCGGGTTGGAGGTGTGGGCGTCTGCGTGGTGTGGGCGGGTGCAATGAAGAACCCCCGCCCGGGCGTGAAGCCCGGTCGGGGGTGGGGTGTGGCGGGCGGGGGGGCTACGCGCGCGGCGCCGGTACGTCGACGGCCTCGACGGCCGCGACCAGCGGGGCCAGCTCGGGGTTCCCGGCCGCCTCGTCCAGCGCCTGCCGCAGCGCGGCGTCGTTGGTCGGCCGGGCCGCGCCGAGGAGCTCCCGGCCGGCCGGGGTCACCTCGGTGTAGATGCCGCGCCGGTCGGTCGGGCACAGGTACCGCGCCAGCAGTCCGCGGTCCTCCAGGCGGGTGACCAGGCGCGTCGTGGCGCTCTGGCTCAGGACGACGGCGTCGGCGACCTGCTTCATCTGCAGGTGGCCGCCTTCGCCGTCGTGCTGCCGGCCGAGCACGTCGAGCAGGGAGTACTCCCGCGCGCTCAGTCCGTGGCCCGACTGCAGGGCCCGCTCGACGTGCGACTCGATCCGGTCGTGCAGCAGGGAGAGCGCGCCCCAGCGGCTGGCGAGCGCGGTGAGCGCGGGGTCCGTGGCGGTCATGGGTTCCGGTCTCCTTCCGCGGGCTGTCGACGCCCAGGATACGCCGGTGGAGCAAATATCGGCGGATGCGGATATCGCGCGGACACAAGTAACCCGGGTCGACCGCCCCGGCCGCCGGTCACCCGGCGCCGGTGCCCGTGCCGTGCCCCAGCCGGGCCGGGGTCGCGCGGGCGAGGGCGTCGCGGGCCGCCTCCTCCGCGAGGGCGCGGTCCTCCGGGACCACGCCGACCCGGGTGCGGCGGTCGAGGAGGTCGGAGGTGTCGAGGGCGCCCTCGTGGCGGACCGCCCACACGAGTTCGGCGCCGGTCACGGGGTGCCCGGGCACGACGGGCTCGGCGAGGGCGGGGTCCTCGGTCCCGAGGGCGTGGACGGCCGGGGCCTCGGAGCCGTACCGCTGGACGAGGCGGGGCGGCACGTCGAGTCCGGCGAGGACCGCCGGGCGGGCCGCGCCGACGAGCGGGACGGAGGCGGTGCGGCAGGGGCCGGCGGGCAGGTCGCGGACGGCGACGGCCGCGTCGACGGCGTCCTGGGCCATGCGGCGGTAGGTGGTCAGCTTCCCGCCGACGACCGTCACGACGCCGTCGGGCGAGGTCAGCACCGCGTGCTTGCGCGAGATGTCGGCGGTGCGGCCTTCCGGGTCCCGGGTGTCGAGCAGGGGCCGCAGCCCGGCGAAGGCCCCGACCACGTCGGAGCGGCGGACGGTGACGTCGAGGGCGGAGCCGAGGACGTCGAGGAGGAAGCCGATGTCGGTCTCCGGGACCTCCGGCACGTCGGGGACGTCGCCGTCGACGGGCTCGTCGGTGAGGCCGACGTACACCCGGCCGTCGCCCTGCGGCAGTACCAGGACGAAGCGGTTCGTCTCGCCGGGGATCGGGATGTGCAGTCCGGCGGAGAGCCGGCCGAGGGTCTCGGAGCGCAGGACCAGGTGCGTGCCGCGCGAGGGCCGGAGCCGTACGTCGTCGACGAGACCGCCCGCCCAGACGCCGGTCGCGTTGACGACGGTGCGGGCGCGGATGCGCAGCTCCTGCCCGGTGGTCTCGTCGCGTACCAGCGCGCCGTCGCCGCGCAGCTCCAGGGCCCGGGCGCGGGTGAGGATCCGCGCGCCGTAGGCGGCGGCGGTGCGGGCGATCGCGGTCACCAGGCGCGCGTCGTCGGAGAGCTTGCCGTCCCAGGAGAGCAGTCCGCCGCGCAGGCCGACCGGGCGCAGGGCGGGGGCGAGGTGGCGGGTCTCGACGGCCGACAGCGTGCGCGGCTGCGGCAGCGTGCGCCGCGAGGTGCGCGCGCCGACCCGCAGCAGGTCGCCCGCGACGAACCCGGCCCGGGCGAGGGCCGCCTGGCCGCGGCTCACGAGCGGGGTGAGCGGGAGCACGAAGGGCTGGGCGCGGACCAGGTGCGGGGCGGTGCGTTCCATGAGGATGCCGCGCTCGACGGCGCTCTCGTGGGCGACGTCGAGCTGCCCGGTGGCGAGGTAGCGCAGTCCGCCGTGGATCAGCTTGGAGCTCCAGCGGGAGGTGCCGAACGCCAGGTCGTGGGCGTCGATCGCGGCGACGCTCAGCCCGCGGGTGGCGGCGTCGAGCGCGGCTCCGGCTCCGGTGGCGCCGAGCCCGACGACGAGGACGTCGACGGTCTCGCCGTCGGCGAGCCGGTCCAGTTCGCGCCGGCGCCGCTCGGCGTCGAGCGAGGAGCCGGGCAGGGCGGTGCCGCTCGGGGGAGTGCTCGTGGGGTTCACGGGGCGAGGTTCCTCTCCAGCAGGGTGCGCAGCTCGTCGAGGAAGGCGGCTTCGCTCAGTTCGGGATCGCCCGCGTCGGCCATGGTGCGCAGCGAGAGCGTGAAGGACTGGACGACGAGCAGCAGGGACCGGGCCTGCAGGTCGGGGTGGGCGAGGCGGACGGAACCGTCCTCGTGCCCCTCCTCCAGGGCCGTGACGAGCAGCCCGAGCAGGGCGTCCTGGCTGGCGCCCCGCCGGTCGAGGACGTACGGCAGCAGCAGCTCGGGGTCGACGTCGAGGATCTTCTGGAACAGCGGATGGGACCGGAAGGCGGCGACGCCTGCCACGAGCCCTTCGACGATCCGCTCCCGTTCGGGCCGGTCGTCGTCGACGGGCGGCATGGCGCCGGCGGCGACCGCGATCCACTCGCGGGTCATCAGGTCGCCGACGAGGCTCCGGACGTCGGGCCAGCGCCGGTAGAGGGTCATCCGGGACACGCCGGCCCGCCGGGCGACGTCGGTGAGGGTGGTTCGCCGTACGCCGACGGCGAGCACGCAGTCCCGTGCCGCGTCGAGGACGGGATCTGCGTCCGCATGGTTGTGACGAATGGGCGTCATCTGTCACAGTGTAATGCAGTGAGGGCCGAGCGGCAGCGCCGTCCCTGAAACAGACCGTGAGGAACCTCTCGAAGTGGACATGTTGTGGAGCGGCTGGGGCGACCCGGCCAAGGCGGCGCCCCTGCCCGAATCGGTGACCGGACTGCTGCGGGACCTGCTCGGCGTCACGCCCCGTGAGAGCGGACCCTCCGCCCTCACCGACATCGACGTGCCCGCCCCGGCACTCACCGAGCAGGCGAGCGGCGCCCTGCGCGCCGCCGTCGCGGCGCCCGACGGCGTACGGGACGACGCCGAGAGCCGCATCCGGCACACCCGCGGCAAGTCCACCCCCGACCTCCTGCGCATCCGCGCCGGCGAGGTCGACGACATCCCCGCCGCCGTCGTCCTCCCGGGAAGCCACGACGAGGTCCTCGCCGTCCTGCGCGCCTGCGCGGACCACGGCCTCTCCGCCGTCCCCTTCGGCGGCGGCACCTCCGTCGTCGGCGGCCTCGCCCCCACCACGAAGCGCCCCTTCGTCGCCCTCGACCTGCGGCGCCTCGACCGGCTGCTCGCCCTCGACGAGATCTCGCGCACCGCCACCCTCCACCCCGGCCTGCGCGGCCCGCAGGCCGAGGCGCTCCTCAACGAGCGGGGCTGGACCCTCGGCCACTTCCCCCAGTCCTTCGAGTGGGCGACCCTCGGCGGATTCGCCGCGGCCCGCTCCAGCGGCCAGGCCTCCGCCGGCTACGGCCGCTTCGACGAGATGGTCCTCGGCCTGGAGGTCGCGACCCCCGAGGGCACCCTGTCCACCGGCCGCGCCCCGCGCTCCGCCGCAGGCCCCGACCTGCGCCAGCTGATCCTCGGCTCCGAGGGCGCCCTCGGCGTGATCACCTCGGTGACCGTGCGCATCCGCCCGCTGCCGCAGAAGCGGATCTACGAAGGCTGGCGCTTCGCCTCCTTCGAGGCCGGCACGGCCGCCCTGCGCCGCCTCGCCCAGGACGGTCCCCGGCCCACCGTGCTGCGGCTCTCCGACGAGTCCGAGACCTTCATCGGCCTGGCCCAGCCGGACGCCATCGGCTCCACCGCGCTCCCCGAGAACCCCGGCTGCATGGCCATCGTCGGCTTCGAGGGCACCGAGGCCGACACGGCCGCCCGCCGCGCCGCCGCGCGCGAGGTCCTCCTCGCCTGCGACGGCGAGTTCATCGGCGAGGAGGCGGGCGACAAGTGGGAGCACGGCCGCTACAACGCCCCCTATCTGCGCGACGCGCTCCTCGACGCCGGTGCGTTCGCCGAGACGCTGGAGACGGCCGCCTTCTGGTCCGCGATCCCGGGCCTCTACACGGCCGTGCGCGACGCGCTGACCGCCACCCTCACCGAGGCCGGCACCCCGCCCCTCGTCATGTGCCACATCTCGCACACCTACGAGAACGGCGCCTCGCTGTACTTCACCGTCGTCTCCGCGCAGGGCGAGGACGCCGTCGCGCACTGGGCGCCGGTGAAGCGGGCGGCGAACGACGCGATCCTGGCCGCGGGCGGCACCATCAGCCACCACCACGGCGTCGGCACCGACCATCGCGACTGGTACGCCCGCGAGGTCGGCCCGCTCGGCATCCGTATGCTCCAGGCGGTCAAGGCCGAGGTCGACCCGACCGGCGTGCTCAGCCCCGGGGTCCTCATCCCCGTCCGCTGAGCACCACCCCGTCCCGCCCCTTCCCGACCCTCTCATCGCGCCGCCCGGAGGCCAGTTCCATGCGACAGTTCACCGCCGTCGTCAACCCCACCGCAGGGGGATCCAGCGGCACGGCGAGCCTGCTCCCGGTGGCCCGGCTGCTGCGGGAGGCGGGCGCGCGGCTCGACACCGTGTACAGCCGCAGCCTGGAACACGCGCGGGAAGTCGCCCGGGAGGCCGGGGAGAAGGGGCACGTCGTGCTCGCCGTCGGCGGTGACGGCATGGCCGGCACCGTCGGCGGCGCGCTCAGCGGCACGGACACCGTCTTCGGCCTGGTCCCCGCGGGCCGCGGCAACGACTTCGCCCGCGCCCTGGGCCTCCCCACCGACGCCCCGGGCCTCGTCAAGATCCTCCTCGACGGGGAACCGCGCGCCGTCGACACCATCGAGGTGCGGTCGGCCCGGCACGCCGGCGTCTGCGTCCTCGGCAGCGTGTACGCGGGCGTCGACGCGGTGGCCAACCACCACGCCAACGCCTCCCGTCTCCTGCGCGGAGCGGCCTCCTACTACGCCGGAGGCCTCCGGGCCGTCCTCGCCTGGAAGCCCGCCGCGTACCGGGTCACGATCGACGGGATCCGGCACGAACACCGCGGCTACTCCGTGGTCGCGGCCAACTCCGGCTTCTACGGATTCGGCCGGAACATCGCCCCGGGCGCCCGCGTCGACGACGGCCTCCTCGACGTCGTCGTCATCAAGGAGGCGCCCAAGCGCCTCTTCTTCGCCATGATGAACGAGCTCAAGACGGGCGCCCACGTGAACCGCCCCGAGATCGAGATCCTCCGCGGCAAGGAGGTCCGCATCGAAGCCGACCGCCCCCTGCCGTACGGCGCGGACGGCGAGGTCGACGCCACCCTGCCGGTCACCCTCAGGACGATGCCGGCGGCCCTCCGCGTCCTGGCCTGACCAGGACGCCGGTCCGCCCGGGTCAACTATGCTTCTGGGCGGCACCCGCGCAGCGGCTTGTGAGGCCCGGGCGGGGACCGCGTGACATCGATCATGAAGATCCTGGGGAACCGACTGACCGCCGTGACGTGTCCGGGGCGGAGGGGGGGCACCCGGCTCTCGCCGTGAACAGGAATCCCAGGGAGAAGTGAGGTATGTCGGTGATCTGCGTCGGAGGCATGATCGGGATCGGCAAGACGAGTGTGGCCGAGCTTCTGGCGAAGGAGCTGGGCAGCGACGTCTTCTACGAGAGCGTGGACGACAACCCGATCCTGCCGCTCTTCTACACGGCGAGCCCCGAGGAGATCCAGGCCAAGCGGTACCCCTTCCTGCTCCAGCTCTACTTCCTGCAGACGCGCTTCGCGTCGATCAAGGAGGCGTACAAGCAGGGTGACAACGTCCTCGACCGGTCCATCTACGAGGACTGGTACTTCGCCAAGGTCAACCACGACCTGGGCCGCATCAGCTCCCTCGAGATGCAGGTCTACGAGGGCCTCCTGGACGAGATGATGCGCGAGATCGACGGCCTGCCGTACCGCAAGGCACCCGACCTCATGGTCTACCTGCAGGCGGACTTCGAGACGGTGATGAAGCGCATCGGACTGCGCGGCCGCGACTTCGAGCAGGACGAGGCCCTCGTGGAGTACTACCGGACCCTGTGGTCCGGCTACGACGACTGGGTGCACAAGCACTACTCGGCCAGCGAGGTCCTGGTCATCGACATGAACCGCACCGACGTCGTGAACGTCCCCGACGACGCCGCCCGCGTGGTGCAGCAGGTCAAGGACGCCCTGGCCGAGGCCAGGTCCCGCGCCTGAGCCCGCGCGCCGGAGGAAGCCGGCGGGAGGACGCCGGCGGCTGAGCCCCGGTGCCCCCGGCCGGCCCGACGGTCACTCCGGGGGCCGGGACAGCGGGCTGGTGTCGATCCGCCGCAGCAGGGTCGCGACGTCCTCGCAGACGAGCACCGCGCCCGCCTCCTCCAGCTCGGCGCGCGTCGCGCCGCCCGTCAGCAGGCCGACGCACGGCAGCCCGGCCCGCCCGGCGGCCTCGACGTCCCACACGGTGTCGCCGACGAAGACGGCGTCCTCGGGCTCGGCCCCCACCGCCTCCAGGGCGGCCTCGACGAGGTCGGGCGCCGGCTTGGTGGCGTCCACGTCCCCGCCCGAGGTGGCCGCCTCGATCACGTCGTCGGCGTCCAGCAGCCCGCGGACGGCGGCGACCTCCTCCTCGGAGGCCGAGCTCGCGAGCACGATCCTCCATCCCCGTGCGGCCACGGCGCGCAGCAGCTCCGTCGCGCCCTCGAAGGGGCGGAGATTCTCGTACCAGGCGGCATAGAGGGCGCCGTGCGCGTCGGCGATCGCCCCGTCCTCGGAGCGTCGGCGCCGCTCGCCGAGGACCGCGTCGAGGAGGCGGTCCGCGCCCATGCCGATGGCGTGGTGGATGCGGGACATCGGTACGTCGTGACCGTGCCGGCGCAGCGCCTGCCACCAGGTGACGGTGTGGAGGTAGGTGGTGTCCACCAGGGTCCCGTCGACGTCGAACAGGGCGGCGCCCCGGGACGCTCGTGCCGCACGCGCAGTCATGGTGTCCTCCTCACGCCGGGCCCCGTCGCCCCGGTCCGGTCACGCGACTACCCGGCCGGGGTCCTCCCATCCGCACCCGCGCCGCCCGCATGAAGCCCGGTGGAAGGGGCAGCCGCGCAGGGAAGGCCCTGCCGCCCGGGCAGGGCGCGTGGGGAAGGAACCCGCCATGCCTCGTGGATCCAGTGCCAAGCGGGAGCGGCAGTACGAGCACATCAAGGAGAGCGCCCTGGACCGGGGCGAGAGCGAGAAGCGCGCGAAGGAGATCGCCGCCCGCACCGTGAACAAGGAGCGGGCACGCTCGGGCGAGTCCAGGACGGCGAGCAAGAGCTCCACGCAGGACATGTCGTCCTCGCGCCGCGGCGGCAAGCGGTCGCACAGCGGCTCCGAGGGGCCCACGTACGACCAGCTGTACGCCGAGGCCCAGCGGCGCAACCTCCACGGACGGTCCCGGATGGACAAGGCGGAGCTCAAGCGGAAGCTCGGCCACTAGAGACGTCAAGGGGCAGTGGTCCCGGGGGAGACCGGCACCTCGTAGAGCGCGAACGCGCGGTCGATGACCGGCTGGGCGACGTTGCGCACGCGGACCCCGCCGGCCGTCATGCCGTGCTCCGTCCCGAGGTGGGCGTGGCCGTGGACGGCGAGGTCCGCGCCCATGGAGTCGATCGCCTCCGCGAGGAGGTAGCTGCCGAGGAAGGGATAGATCTCGACGGGCTCACCGGCCAGGGTGTCGGGGACGGGCGAGAAGTGGGTCAGGGCGACGCGGATGTCGCAGATGCGCCGCGCCCGAGAGACGGCGCGGTCACCTCGCGGTGACGGCCCTCACGCGTCCTTCAGTGCGCCCCCGCCCCGAACTCGGCGTGCTGCGTGCGCAGCGCGAAGTCGGCCTCTCCCGTCGGCGGGTCGCCCAGGGAGCGGCGACGGGTCTCCGCGCGGGCCTCCCGCATCAGGGCCCGGAACTCGACGTCCGTCAGCCTCGGGCCGTGCGGGCGCCCGTCGGTGTGCCCTCGGTGCTCCGCGTACGTGACCATGGGGACCATTCCGCCTCTCCGTTCTCGCACCGCGTGTACCCGGCCCGCGCCCGCGCAGTCCCCGTGACCGCGCGACGGATCGCGACGGCACGGGCGGCATCCGCGTCGACGGACGCGCGTAGCGGACGCGAGCCCGGGTACCGGTCGGTTGAGGGGGCCGGCTCGCACGGTCGGCTCGCTGTGAAGGGAGTGTGCCATGAACACCGGCAGGCACTCCGGGAACGCCCGGCGCATCGTCGTCGGAGTGGACGGCTCCACGGCCTCGTACGAAGCCCTGCGCTGGGCGGCGGGGCAGGCGCGCGTGACGGGGGCGAGGCTGGAGGTCTGGGGCGCGTACGACGTGCCCGGAGCGGCGGGCCGGTCCGCGCCGGCGGTGGACGCCGCCTTCGACGCGGACCACGCCAGACAGGCGATGACCGAGGAGATACGCGACGTGCTCGGCGCGACCGGCGACGTGCCGCTCGAAGAACACGTGGCCCGAGGCAACCCGGCCGGCGTCCTGACCGAAGCCTCGGAAGGCGCGGACCTGCTGGTCGTCGGCAGCCGGGGCCGCGGGGGCTTCGCGAGCCTCCTTCTGGGGTCCGTCGGCCAGCAGTGCGCCCTGCACGCCTCCTGCCCGGTCGTCATCGTCCGCCCCGGCACCACCGCCCCGGCGGAGGCGGACGCCGGGTGACACGGCAGGTGACATGCGGGCGTCACCGCCGGGCGGTGAGCCGGGCTTCTCGCGGCACCCCAGGACGCCCGCGCGGGCGCCGCCCCGCCCCGCCGGGGGCGATCAGGCGCCGGCGGACACGTCCGTCAGCCAGGCGTTCCAGTCGCTCTCGTAGTCCAGCGAGGTGAGGAACGCGCGCGCGGCGTTCCAGTTCCCGGTGCGGTAGTGGCCGAGGACGGTGGCGACGTCGGCGGGGTGCCGCTCGATCATGTAGCGGGTGGCGAGGTAGCCCCAGTTGTAGGTGCGGTTGACGTCGCTGTTGGCGTAGGTGGTGTCGAACAGCGTGCGCAGCGCGTACGTGTGCTTGCCGGCCTCGGCCAGCGCGTTGGTGTAGGGGACGCCCCGGTACGAGTAGGAGACGTACTCGGCGATGCCCTCGCCCCACCAGACGGTGGGGGTGGTCTGGCTGTCGGCGAAATCGCCGTGGAGGTCGTAGCGGCCGTCGAGGTAGTGGGTGTACTCGTGGTTGAGGTTCCAGATCTGCCAGCCGGGGCTCACGTCGGTGCGTTCGTAGCATATGAACCGGGGCTGGTTCCCGGTCCGGGCCGGGTCCCCCTCCAGGTACATGCCGCCGTTGTTGGTGTCGATGCCGTAGATCCGCCCGGCGTACGCCTTGTAGTCCGCGCTCGAGTTGAAGACGTCGACCTCCAGCGTGGTGTTGTGGTCGTCGGCGACGGGGCCCGGGTCCTTGACCACGTTGTGGAAGTAGGCGTCCTGGTCGGCGAGGCTCGCGCAGGTGGCGGCCAGTTGGGCGGCGGTCATCTCCTGGGCGCGAATGCGCAGGGCAGGGCTGCAGTCGTGGACGACGGGCAGGATCCGGGATTCGAGTCTGCCGCCGCCGCCCGAGGCCAGGCCCGGCGTGTTCTTGCCCGTGCCGTGGGCCGGGCGCTGTCCCGCGTCGGCGAAGACGTGGTCCGGGGTGGGCTCGCCCCGGTCGGCCGGCGCCGCGTGAGCGGCGGCAGCGGGGGTGGCGACGGCGATCAACAGGGCGGTGGCGATGGCCAAGGCGCGCAAGGTCGGCTCCTGGAAGACGAGTTGGGGGCCCGTCGGCGACGGGATGCGCAGTAAAATGGCACATGTCACATGTCTTGGCAATGGTGTGCGCGAGACCGGGAGCGGCCGACGGGGGGTGGGGCGGGGAGTGAACGCCTCGTGACGGGGCAGCGGATGCGCGACCCGGCAGCGGCCGACGGCGGCCGAACCGGACCTCGGCGTCCTGGGCGAGGGCGTTTCCTTTGCGGGCGGCCCCTCGTTGCCCCGCGTGGCAGGCGCGTCCCCGCGTCCTGCCGCGGGGCACGCGACGAAGAGGAGCGGTGATGGCCGGTCGGGACTTTCTGACGGCGAAGATCGAGCGCGGTTTCGACCGGCTCGACGTGAACGGCAACGGCGTACTGACCGAGGACGACCACGTGACGATGGGCCGCCGGGTGGCGTCCTCCCTCGGGCACGCCGAGGACTCCCCCGAGGCGCGGGGGATCGTCGACGCCTACCTGGGCATCTGGCGCGAGGTGCACCTGCCGTTCCTGCCGGCCGGGGGGCAGGGGATCCCGAAGGACCGGTTCGTCGCCTCGACCCGGTCGCTGGCCGACGACCCCGGGGCTGCCCGGGCCGCCCTCGGCGGGATCGCCGAGACCTACCTGCGGATCGCGGACATCGACCAGGACGGGCGGGTCGGCCCCGCCGAGTTCCTCGCCTTCCAGCGCGGGCACTTCCCCGGCTTCACCGAGGAGGAAGCGGCCGAGGCCTTCCGGCACCTCGACATCGACGGTGACGGCACGCTGTCGCCCGCCGAATTCACCGACGCCGTCGTGGAGTTCTGGACCAGCCCGGACCCCGAGGCCGCCGGCAACTGGTGGATGGGGCGGCCGGTCTCCGGCCGAGACTGAGCAGTCCCTCCCGGTTCCGGGTGAGCGGGCCGCCGGCCCGCGCGTGCGTGTCCGCCGTGCCCTCCCTGTGCACACGGCGAACGAGAGGCGTCCGACGGGCCGTGGCCCAGGTCGGGCGCCTCGGTCTTTCCCCTGCGGGCGGCCTCGTCGCCCGTCGTCGGATCGCCTCCGTCTCGTCGAAATCGCTTTCGCGATCGACCCGATCCGGCCAATCCCCCTCGCATTTAGGGCGCTCCCGCGGTGGACGCCCCACGTTGACCCCGCATGCAACTTTGCTGGATTAACATGCTTCTTGACCCTCCCTTGACCAATCTTTGAGTCTCGCTATACATCTGAACCACCCAAAAGGGAATCAGAAGCCGCACGTCACGAGGCATGAGACACGACGACACGGTGCGTGCTGACGCTCCTCACCGTTGTGCCGTTCGTGTCGCCGCTCCTCGCCGCCACCGCGCCCTTCGCAGACGCGTAGAGGCGTCCCACCCCCGTAAGTCCCCCCGTAGTCCCCCCACTTCGCCGTCCCGCACCCGTCCCGCACCCGACGCGCATCCGACGCGCGCCAGGAGGAATCACCACGCCATGCAACCCCTCATCGACCACGCGCGCTCGTTCGGACGGCGCCCGGAGGAGTTCACCGGCCTCGCCGCAGGCCAGTCCCCGGCGGTCCTCTTCATCACCTGTTCCGACTCCCGGGTCGTCCCCGCCCTGATCACCGGCGCCCGTCCCGGCGAGCTCTTCGAGCTGCGCACGGCGGGCAACATCGTTCCTCCCTACGCCTCCGGCACCCCCACCGGTGAGGCGGCCACCATCGAGTACGCCGTGGAGGTCCTCGGCGTCGCCGACGTCGTGGTCTGCGGGCACTCCCACTGCGGCGCCGTCGGCGCGCTCGTACGCGGCGAGGACCTGACCGCCGTGCCGGCCGTACGGGACTGGCTCGCGCACGCGGCGGACGAGCCCCGGTCCTCCGACCCGGCCGACCCGGCGGTGACCGAGGCCGTCCAGAACCACGTCCTGACCCAGCTGCTGCGGCTGCGCTCCTATCCGTGCGTCGAGAGGCGCCTCGCGGAGGGCCGGCTCCGCCTGCACGGCTGGTACTACGAGGTCGGCACCGGCGCCGTGCGCGAACACCGCCCGGACACCGACGCGTTCGAGGCGCTGTGAGCGGCGCGACGGTCGGCACGCCTCGCCGCTTCCCCCACCTGCGCGAGGACTTCCTCGCGTCCGTCGTCGTCTTCCTCGTCGCCGTACCGCTGTGCGTCGGCGTGGCCGTCGCCTCCGGCGTCCCGGCCGAACTCGGTCTCGTCACCGGCATCGTGGGCGGCCTCGTCACCGGATGCATGGCCGGCAGCAGCCTCCAGGTCTCCGGGCCCGCGGCGGGTCTGACGGTGATCGTCTTCGAGGCGGTCAGCGCGTACGGAGTGGGCGCGCTCGGGGTGATCGTGCTCGCCGCCGGCCTGCTCCAGCTCGCCATGGGCCTCCTCAAGATCGGCCGCTGGTTCCGGGCGATCTCCGTCGCCGTCGTCGAGGGCATGCTCTGCGGCATCGGCCTGGTGATCATCGCCGGTCAGCTCTACGCGGCGGCGGGGCTCAAGGCCCCGGAGACCGGCATCGGCAAGATCGTGGGCCTGCCCCGGGCCTTCGCCGACGCGCTCGGGAGCACGGAGGCCCTGGCCTCGCTCGCGACCGGTGCCGGCACCATCGCCGTCATCGTGCTCTGGAAGAAGCTGCCGGGGCGGGTGCGGTCCGTGCCCGGGGCCCTCGTGGCGGTGGTGCTGGCGACGGCCGCCTCGCTCGGTCTCGGCCTGCCCGTCGCCACGGTCGAGGTGGAGGGACTGCTCGGTGTCGTCCAGCTGCCCGGCGCCCAGGCCTTCGCCGAGCTCGCCGATCCGGCCGTCTGGGGCACGGTCGTCGCGTTCGCGCTGATCGCGTCGGCGGAGAGCCTGTTCAGCGCGGCGGCCGTGGACCGGCTGCACGACGGTCCGCGCACCGAGTACGACAAGGAGCTGGTCGCCCAGGGGACCGGCAACACGGTGTGCGGCCTGCTCGGCGCGCTGCCCATGACCGCGGTGATCGTACGCAGCTCCGCCAACGTCGAGGCCGGCGCCAGGACCAGGGCGTCGCGCGTCCTGCACGGTGGATGGCTCCTGCTGTTCGCCGCCGTGCTGCCCTTCGCCCTCGCCCTGATCCCCCTCGCCGCCCTGGCCGGAATCCTGGTCCACGCGGGCTGGAAGCTGATTCCGTTCCGCCAGCTCGCGGGGCTGTGGCGGGGACACAAGGGAGAGGCCGTGGTCCTGGTGGTCACGGCCGTCGCCATCGTCGTGGTGAACATGTTCGAGGGCGTCCTGATCGGCCTCGGCCTGGCGGTCGCCAAGACCGCGTGGGAGGCCTCGCACGTGAGACTGGAGGTCGTCGACAAGGGCGCCGGCCCGATCCGGGCGTACCTCGCCGGCAACGCCACCTTCCTCCGCCTGCCGAAGATCCTCGACAGCCTGGAGTCGCTTCCGCAGGACCGACCGGTCGAACTCGACCTGTCGCGCCTGCACCACCTCGACCACGCCTGCCGTACGGCGCTGGAGGGCTGGGCCGAGCGGCACAGCGCGGCCGGCACCGAGCCGGTGAAACTCACCACCGCCGCCTGAGCCCGCGCGGCTGGAAGGCCGTCCGGGTGGGGAGGAGACCGTAGGCGGCCCGCGGTCCGAGCGCGGGACCCGTGTCACGACGAGGAGGATCCCCCCATGGGACAGGCCCATCGGCCGACCGGCACCGACCCCGGCGCCCCTACCCCGGCCGACGCCCCGGCCACCCGGCGGAACCCGCTGCTGCGGCTGGGCGCGCCGCCCGTCGCGGCGGCCGCGCTCACCGGGACCGTCGCGCTCTACATGACCCTGGTCGCCTTCGGGAACATCACGGACTTCGGCACCAACCAGCAGTTCGTCCAGCACGTCCTGAGCATGGACACCACGTTCAAGGACCCCGACCTGATGTGGAGGGCGGTCGAATCGCCCGCCCTCCAGAACGCCGTGTACGTCGCCGTCATCGTCTGGGAGACGCTGGCCGCGCTGGTCCTCCTCGCCGCCACCTGGCTCTGGATCACGGGACTGCGCCGGGACGCGTACGACCGCGCCCGGGCGGCGAGCACGGTGGGTCTGGTGATGGTGCTGCTGCTCTTCGGGGCGGGGTTCCTCGCGATCGGCGGCGAGTGGTTCGCCATGTGGCAGTCGTCCGACTGGAACGGTCTGGACGCCGCCGCCCGCAACGTCGCGCTCGCCGCCTTCACGCTCCTCGTCGTGCACCTGCCCGGTGCGCGCGGCCGGGCCGCTGCCGAAGGGACCTGACGCCCCCTCCGTGCCGTACCGCCCTCTCGCGCGGATGGGTGGCGGATAGCCTGCCGGTATGGAAGCTGTCCTGGTGAGCGCGTGTCTGCGCGGAGTTCCGTGCCGGTTCGACGGACGGCACAAGGCGTCGCCGGAGATCGAGGCCGCGCTCGCGGGCCGCGAGCCCGTCCCCTTCTGCCCGGAGACCGCGGGCGGCCTCGCGACCCCGAGGCGCCCCGCCGAGCTGGTCGGCGGCGACGGGGGCGCCGTGCTCGACGGCACGGCACGCGTGGTCGACGACACGGGCCGCGACGTGACGGCGGAGTTCGTCGCCGGAGCCCGTCTCGCGCTCGACGCGGCCCGGCGCAGTGGCTGCCGGGAGGCCCTGCTGATGCCGCGCAGCCCGTCGTGCGGCCGCGGCACGGTTCACGACGGCTCGTTCACCGGGCGGTTGACGGCGGGCGACGGGGTCACCGCGGCCCTGCTCGAACGGAACGGCGTCACGGTCCGTCCCGCGCCCGGCGCGTGAGGAGGACCGTGGGACGACGGGGCGTCGCCCCGCCGCGGACGGCGAGGTGCCGGTCCACCCGATGAGCCGACCGCCGGCCGCGTCGTCTTCCGGGTCCGGTGCGCCCGGCGGTCGCCCTTCCGGTCCGACCGGCAGGGCGACCGCCGGGCGGTCGGGTCAGGCGCAGGCGCTCGTGCCGAGCGTGAAGGCCGTGGGGGAGGGGGTCGAGCCGGTGTGGGTCCCCTGGACTCCGAAGCTCACCGACGCGCCGGGGGCGATCGTCCGGTTCCAGTCGGTGTTGCGGGCGCTGACGGCGGTGCCGCTCTGGGTGACGGTGGCGTTCCACGCGCTCGTGACGTTCTGCCCGCCCGGGTAGGCCCAGGTCAGCTGCCAGCCGTCCACGGCCGTCGGGCCGGTGTTCTCGACGGTGACGTTCGCGGTGAAGCCGGTGCTCCAGACGTTGCTCACCGCGTACGTCACCACGCAGGCCGCGGCGGGCGGCTCGCCGCCGGTGGAGGTCCGCTCGGCGGCATAGGCGGCGAGCCAGGCCAGCGGGGCGTTCCAGTTGACCGCCACCTCGTTGGTCGAGTACGAGTCGATGTGGTCGACGTAGCAGGCCGCGGGGGCGCAGCCGCGCAGCCTCTCCTGCGCGACGGGGTCCTGGAGCGCGCTGTTGGGGCCGCCCGCGAGCGAACCGGCCGGCGGATGGGGCAGCGAGGCGTCCAGCTGGTGCGCCCAGAAGCGGTGGTGCTGGTTCCGGGCGGACGTCTCGCCGTAGCCGGTCACGTACGACACGCCCAGGGCGTTGCGCCCGAGCAGGTAGTCCATGGTCTCCAGGGCGCCGGCGCGGAAGCGCGCGTCGCCCGTCAGTTCCCCGGCGACGGCCATGACGACGGCGTCGTTGGCGACCGCGCCGTTCGACCCCCAGAAGTAGCCGTCCGCGGGGACGGGCACGGCGTACCCCTGGGCGGCCATCCTGGACAGGTAGCCGTCGGCCGCGGCGGTCACCGAGGAGCGGATCCGGGCCGTGTCGGCGGCGGGCAGCCCGTTGGGGACGGTGGCCAGGACGAGCCGGCCGAGCGCGGCGGTGTCCGCCCAGCCGAAGCCGTACGGGCTGAACGCGTCGGCGGAGGTGTGCCAGGACGAGGAGGTGACCGCGTCCCGGTAGGAGCTCTCGCCGGTCGCCGCGTACAGCTCGGCGGCGGCCCAGTAGAACTCGTCGGTGACCCGTGTGTCCCCGTAGGCGCCGCCGCCCGTGCCGTCGGAATCCGGGGCGTAGAGCGCCGGGTCGGCCTGTGCCGCGCTCCATGCCCGGCGGGCGGCCGACAGGCAGCGGTCGGCGTAGGCGGAGTCGTAGGGCCGGAAGACGCGGGCGCACTGCGCGGCGGCCGCCGCGAGGTTGAGGGTGGCCGCCGTGGAGGGGCGGTGGAGCTCGCGCGGCTGAGGGTCCTGCTCGGGCCGCATCGGCATGCCGGTCCATGCCGCGTCATGGATCTTGTGGAACGCCATGCCCGCGTTCGGCCTGCCGGCGGGGACCTGCATCCGCATCAGGAAGTCGAGCTCCCACCGCGCCTCGTCGAGGACGTCGGGCATGCCGTTGCCGCGCTCGGGGACGCGCAGGGTGGAGTCGCCCAACGCAGCCTCCGTGCCCGCCCGTTCGGCCCGCTCGAAGGAGTTGACGAGCAGCCAGGTGGAGAGGCCGCCGTTGACCACGTACTTGCCGTGGTCGCCCGCGTCGTACCAACCGCCCCTGACGTCCTGGGTGTAGTCGCACACGCCCGCCTGACAGGGGACGGCGGTGTCGCCCCTGTTGGGTGCGACGCCGAGGTGTCCGGCCGGGCGCGCGTAGGCGGAGCCCACCAGGGAGGCGTCGATCGCGATGCCGCTGCGCTGGTGGTGGAAGAACGCCATCGTGTCGGAGCGCAGCGCGTCGTAGAGGTCCGCGCGGATGTCGAAGGGGGCGCTGCTGCTGCCGTCCACGGTCAGGACGTATCCGGTGCCCGTCTCCCGGTGCGAGGAGAAGTCCGCCACCTGGGCGGACTGTCCGGAGGGGGCGTCGGCGCCGCGCGGGACGGTCGTACCGGAGGCGACGACCGTCCCGGCCGCGTTCCGCAACTGCCAGCCGAGCGCCTGCGTCGCCGTGGTGACGACGGTCGCGCGCTTCGGCCCGTCGGGCAGGTAGCCGACCTGGTTGACGCGCACGGCCGTGGTCGCGGCCGCGGCGGTCGACGCGCCCGCGGCGGACGGTGCGGTCACGAGGCCGCCGAGGAGGAGGGCGCCCGTCAGGAGCACGGCGGAGAGGCGCGCGGGGCGGCGGACTAAGGACGACGTGGTGGGGGGCATGTGCGGCTCCTACGGGTGGTCGTGGGGTGGCGTCAGGAAGTGCGGGTGCGTCGTGAGCCGGTGGGAGTGGGCGTGAGGCGGCGGGAGGCGGTGGGGAAGCCGTGGCTCGTCCTGGACGATGGGGTAGGGGGAGTGATGCCATGGGAGCGCTCCCAAATGGCGTCGCGGAGAGCCGG
This sequence comes from Streptomyces sp. NPDC047974, assembly GCF_040653375.1. Taxonomy (NCBI): domain Bacteria; kingdom Bacillati; phylum Actinomycetota; class Actinomycetes; order Kitasatosporales; family Streptomycetaceae; genus Streptomyces; species Streptomyces sp. NPDC047974. The sequence goes on along the minus strand of NZ_JBEZNU010000001.1, from coordinate 359,728 downwards.
CGTCGTCAGGCCGGGATCTGGAGCGGAGACTAACGACGGCGCGCCGGCACCGTCAACGGTCGTGACGGCGGCCCCTGCCCGGTCCCGCCGTCCTCGCCGCGCTCGGCCAGGGCGGCCTTGCGGTGAGGCACGCGGGACCGACCGCGTACGAGAACGGCTGTGCCCGCCGGCGGAGCACCGGCGGGCGCGGCCGTGTCCCAGCGCGGCGTCAGGCGCCCGCCCTCCGCTTGTTCCACACGTCGAACCCGACCGCCGCGAGCAGTACCAGGCCCTTGATGACCTGCTGCCAGTCGGTGCCCACGCCGACGAGGTTCATGCCGTTGTTGAGCACGCCGAGGACCAGGCCGCCGATGATGGCTCCCAGGACGGTCCCGACACCGCCGCTCATCGACGCCCCGCCGATGAACGCGGCGGCGATGGCCTCCAGTTCGAAGTTCACGCCCGCCTTCGGCGAGGCCGCGTTGAAGCGCGCCGCGAAAACCAGCCCGGCGAGCGCCGCGAGCATCCCCATGTTGAGGAAGACCGCGAAGGTCACCTTCCTGTCCTTGACCCCGGACAGCTGCGCGGCGGGCAGGTTCCCCCCGATCGCGTACACGTGGCGGCCGATCACCGCGTTGCGCATCACGTACCCGAAGCCGACCAGCAGCACGGCCAGGATGAGGAGGACCACGGGCGCGCCCTTGTAGCTGGCGAGCAGCAGGGTGGTGACCAGGACCGCGGCGACCAGTGCCGTCACCTTCAGCGCGAACAGGCCCGCCGGGAGCGTCTCCAGGGTGAACTCCCGCTGACGGCGGCGGTCCCGCACCTCCTGGAGGACCACGTAGACGATCAGTCCGAGGCCGAGGAGCAGGGTCAGGTTGTGGTAGTCGGTCCGGGGCCCCACCGCGGGCAGGAAGCCGTTGGCGACCTTCTGCAGTCCGTCCGGGAACGGGCCGAGCGTCTGCCCCTTGAGGAAGATCTCCGTGAGCCCCCGGAACAGCAGCATGCCCGCGAGGGTCACGATGAACGAGGGGATGCCGACGTACGCGACGAAGAATCCCTGCAACGCGCCGGCGACCGCTCCGAGGAGCAGGGTGAGGAGCACCGCGACGGGCCAGGAGACGTGGTGCTCGACCATGAGGACGGCCCCGACGCCGCCCACCAGGGCCATCAGCGAGCCCACCGACAGGTCGATGTGCCCGGAGATGATGACGATCATCATGCCGATGGCCAGGATGAGGATGTAGCTGTTCTGCAGGACAAGATTGGAGACGTTGCGCGGCAGCAGGAGGTCGCCACCCGTCCAGATCTGGAACAGCAGCACGATCAGCCCGAGCGCGAACAGCATGCCGTACTGGCGCATGTTCCGCCGGACGCCGTCGAGGAGCACCCGGAGCACCGGTGTCCCGGTGGCGGGGGACCCGCCGCCGGGAGGCGCCGGGGCGGTCGTCTTCGTGTCGGCTTCGGTGCTCATGCCTGGTGTCCTTCGCTGGGGGCGGAGTCTGTGGTGGCGGCCGACGGTGCGGGGGAGTCCCGCGTCATGTGCCGCATCACGCGGGGGAGTCCCGCGTCATGTGCCGCATCAGCACTTCCTGCGTCGCGTCCGCGCGGGCGACCTCGCCGGTCAGCCGTCCGGCGGCCATGGCGTAGACGCGGTCGCACATGCCGAGCAGTTCGGGCAGCTCGGAGGAGATGAGCAGGATCGCCTTCCCCTCGGAGGCGAGCCGGTCGATCACGGTGTAGATCTCGTACTTGGCTCCCACGTCGACGCCGCGGGTGGGTTCGTCGAGGATGAGGACGTCGGGCCCGGCGAGGATCCACTTGCCGAGCACGACCTTCTGCTGGTTGCCGCCGGAGAGGCGGCCGACCGGTTCGAGGACGTTCGGGGCCTTGATGTTCAGGATCCGCCGGTACCGTTCGGCCACCCTGCGCTCCTCGTGAGCGTCGACGATCCCGCGGCGGGCGAGGGCGCCGAGGGACGCGAGCGAGATGTTCCGGCTCACGGAGTCCCCGAGGTCGAGACCGTAGTGCTTGCGGTCCTCGGTGACGTACGCGATGCCGTGGGCGACCGCCTCGGGGACCGTACGCGTCCGCACCTCGCGGCCGTCCTTGAGGACGGTGCCCCGCTCGTAGCGGCCGTAGGAACGGCCGAAGACGCTCATGGCGAGCTCGGTCCGGCCGGCCCCCATGAGTCCCGCCACCCCGACGATCTCGCCGCGGCGGACGCGGAGCGACACGCCGTCGACGACCTTGCGGGCGCGGTCGAGCGGGTGGCGTACGGTCCAGTCCCGGATCTCCAGGACGGGGGCCGCGTCGGCCGGGCCCTCGTACGGCGTGCGGTCGGGGAAGCGGCTGTCGAGGTCCCGCCCCACCATGCCGCGGATGACGCGCTCCTCGGTGGTGGCCGGGTCCCTGACGTCGAGGGTCTCGATCGAGCGCCCGTCCCGCAGGATCGTGACGGAGTCGGCGATCCTGGCGATCTCGTTCAGCTTGTGCGAGATGAGGATCGAGGTGATGCCCTGGCCCTTCAACTCCCGCATCAGCCGCAGCAGTTGTTCGCTGTCCTCGTCGTTGAGGGCGGCGGTGGGTTCGTCGAGGATCAGCAGGCGGACGTCCTTCGCCAGCGCCTTCGCGATCTCCACGAGCTGCTGCTTGCCGACCCCGAGGTCGGCGATCCGCGTCTCGGGGTGTTCGTCGAGCCCGACCCGCCGGAGCAGTTCGGAGGCGCGGCGCAGCACCCGTCGCCAGTCGACGATCCCGCGCCGGGCCGGTTCGTTGCCGAGGAAGATGTTCTCGGCGATGGACAGGTGGGGGACGAGCGCGAGCTCCTGGTGGATGATGACGATGCCGCGGCGCTCGCTGGCCCTGATGTCCTTGAAGCGGCACGGCTCGCCGTCGAAGAGGATCTCGCCCTCGTACGTCCCGTGCGGGTGGACGCCGGACAGGACCTTCATCAGGGTCGACTTCCCGGCACCGTTCTCTCCGCACAGGGCGTGCACCTCGCCGCGTTCCACGGTCAGGGTCACCTCGGACAGGGCCCGGACTCCGGGGAAGGTCTTCACGATGGACCGCATCCGGAGCAGGGGCGTCACCGGGGAGGTCACTTCAGCGCCCCGGCGTCGATGTAGCCGGAGTCGACCAGGACCTTCCGGTAGTTCGACTTGTCGACGCTGACCGGGTCGAGCAGGTAGGCCGGAACCACCTTCTCGCCGTTGTCGTAGGTGCTGTCGTCGTTGATCTCGGGCTTCTTGCCGTCGAGGACGGCGGCCACCATGTCCGAGGCGACCTCCGCGAGCGCGCGCGTGTCCTTGTAGACGGTCTGCGTCTGCTCGCCCGCGATGATCGACTTCACGGAGGCGACCTCCGCGTCCTGGCCGGTGACGACCGGCAGCGGCTTGGCGGCGCTTCCGTAGTCGTCGGACTTCAGGGCGGAGAGGATGCCGATGGAGATGCCGTCGTAGGGGGAGAGGACCGCGTCGACCCGGGCCGTGGAGTACGCGGAGGTCAGCAGGTCGTCCATGCGCTTCTGCGCCGTGCCGCCGTCCCAGCGCAGGGTGGTGACCTGGTTGAGCCGGGTCTGCTGGGAGCGTACGACCAGCTGCTTCCTGTCGAGGTAGGGCTTCAGCACCTTCATGGCGCCGTCGAAGAAGTACTTGGTGTTGTTGTCGTCGTTGGAGCCGGCGAAGAGCTCGATGTTGAAGGGGCCCTTCTTCGCGCCGGACGTCAGACCCAGCTTGTCCACGATGTACGTGGCCTGGAGCTCGCCGACCTTCTCGTTGTCGAAGGAGGCGTAGTAGTCGATGTGGGGGGAGCCCAGGATGAGCCGGTCGTAGGAGATCACCGGGATGTCGGCGTCGGCCGCCTGTTGCAGGACGTTGGACAGGGCCTCGCCGTTGATGGCCGCCACGACCAGGGCGTCGACGCCCTGGGTGATCATGTTCTCGATCTGGGCGACCTGCTGGTCGGGGTCGTCCTCGCCGTACTGCAGGGTCGTGGCGAAGCCGGCCTTCTTCAGGCTCTCGGTCATGTTGCGGCCGTCGGCGATCCACCGCTCGGAGGACTTGGTGGGCATGGCGATGCCGATGGTGCGCTGCTTCTCGTCCTTCGACTCCTGGCTGCCTCCCTCGGCGGACTGCCCGCAGGCGGTCAGCAGCAGGGCGCAGCCGGCGGTCACGGCCAGGAGAGCGGATGCGGATCGGAACTTCTTCATGGGCGTTACCCATCCCGTCGTCGAGGGCGGCTCCGACCGGGAACGGGATCGACGGCGGCGCGGGTCCACGCACCACCGGGGACGGCACCGTTCCGGCTGGGTTGCCGGGGCGTCGGCCCCGGTCGAGCTAGATTGTTAGCGCTCACAAAGGCGTGTTACAAGAGGCGCTAAGGTTTTTCCCGTATCGATGCCCAGCCGTGAGCACGGAGAAGGGAGGCGAACGTGGCGCACCCCGCGGAGGACGTCCGCCCGCCGACGATGGCCGACGTCGCACGGGAGGCGGGGGTCTCCCACCAGACCGTCTCCCGGGTGCTCAGCGGTCACCCCAACGTGCGCGCCGCCACCCGCGAGCACGTCACCGAGGCGATCGAGCGGCTCGGCTACCGCCGCAACTCCGCCGCCCGCGCCCTGGTCACGCGCCGCACGAGGACGCTGGGTGTCATCGCCGTCAACACCGCCCTGTACGGCCCCGCCAGCACCCTGACCGGACTGGAGGAGGCGGCACGGGAAGAGGGGTACCTCGTCTCGACCGTCAGCCTGCGCAGCGGAGGCGGGCAGGGCCTCAAGGACGCCATCGACCACCTCGCGGCCTGGGGCGTGGAGGGCGTCGTCGCCATCACCCCGCAGCGCTCCCACGTCCAGGCGCTCGCCGAACTGGACGCGCCCTTCCCCGTGGTGACCGTGGAGGGCGGCCACCAGCTCGACCTGCCCGGCGTCTCCCTCGACCAGGAACTCGGCGCCCGCATGGTCACCGAGCACCTGCTCGCCGCCGGGCACCGCAACGTCTGGCACGTGGCGGGGCCCGGCGACTGGCTGGAGAGCGAGGCCCGTACGGCGGGATGGCGCGCCGTCCTGGAGGAGAGCGGCATCCGGCCCCCGCGGGTCCTGACGGGGGACTGGAGCCCGCTGTCCGGCTACCGGGCCGGGCAGGAACTCGCGGGACTCGCCATGGCCCGCCGCGGGGCGACCCCGGTCACGGCCGTCTTCGTCGCCAACGACCAGATGGCGCTCGGCGTCCTGCGGGCGCTGCGCGAGGGCGGGATCCGCACCCCCGCCCAGGTGGCCGTCGCCGGCTTCGACGACATCCCCGAAGCCGAGTACTTCCCGCCGCCCCTGACGACGGTCCGGCAGGACTTCGCCGCCATCGGGCGCCGGAGCATCGGACTTCTGGTGGACCACATCGAGGGGCGCGCCACGAAGACCGAACACCTCCTGGTGGAACCGCAGCTCATCATGCGGGCGAGCACGCGGCCCGCGGGCGAGGCCTGACGGGGAGGGCGCGGGCTCCCGGAGTCGCGCGCCGGCCCGCGGCGGGTGGGGTGGCGGGTGGCGGGGCCTCTCGCCGTCGGCCGGCGACGGGCGTCCCGGCGGCCGCTGACGTCGCTCCTGTCGGCCGTTCCGCTTTCGGCCGTTCCGTCTTCGGCCGTTCCGTCTTCGGTTGTTCGGTCTTCGGCGACGTGGGCCGCGCGGGGCACCGTGCGTCGGCCGCTTCGCGGCCACCGCCACCCCTCACTTGCCGCGCCCTCGCGGGCGGGTCGGGCCCGCCGTTCTGCCGTTCTGCCGTTCCGCCTGACCGCGTGAGTGAGTGCTCACTTCAGGCGCCCGATTTCTCGCCCGATGTTCGAGCGAAGTGCACCCGGCTCTTGTCCCCCGCAATTGTGAGCGCTAACAATCAGGGTGCTCCTCTGACTCCCGCTCCCGACGAGAGAGACCGCATCGTGAGCCCACACGTTCTTCCCGAGGCATGCACCGTCGGAGTCGACTTCGGCACCCTCTCGGGGCGCGCCGTCGTGGTCAGGGTCCGGGACGGCGCCGAGCTCGGTTCGGCGGTCCACGCGTACCGCCACGCCGTCATCGAGGACCGCCTCCCCTCCACCGGAACCCCGCTGCCCCCCGACTGGGCCCTGCAGCACCCCGAGGACTGGCGCGACGTCCTGCGCACCGCCGTGCCCGCGGCGCTCGCCGACGCCGGAGCCGACCCCGCCCATGTCGTCGGCATCGCCACCGACTTCACCGCGTGCACGGTCCTGCCGACCACCCCGGACGGCACCCCGCTCGCCCTGACGCCCGAGTGGGCCGACCGCCCGCACGCCTGGCCCAAACTGTGGAAGCACCACGCGGCCCAGGACCAGGCCGACCGCATCAACGCGCTCGCCCATGCCCGGGGCGAGAAGTGGATCGCCCGGTACGGAGGCAGGATCTCCGCCGAGTGGCAGTACGCGAAGGCCCTGCAGGTCCTGGAGGAGGACCCCGCCGTCTACGCCGCCTGCGCGCGCTGGATCGAGGCGGCGGACTGGATCGTCTGGCAGCTCACCGGAACCGAGTCCCGCAACACCTGCACCGCCGGTTACAAGGGCATCCACCAGGACGGCACGTACCCCTCGCCCGCCTTCCTCGCCGGGCTCCACCCGGACTTCGCCGACTTCCCCGCCACCCGCCTGGAGCACCCGCTGTCCCCCCTGGGCTCCCGCGTCGGCGGACTGAGCGCCCGGGCCGCCCGCTGGACCGGTCTCCCGGAGGGCATCGCCGTCGCCGCCGGCAACGTCGACGCCCACGTCGCCGCGCCCGCGGCCGGCGCCGTGGAGAACGGCCGGATGCTCGCCATCATGGGCACCTCCACCTGCCACGTCCTCAACGGCGCCACCCTCGCCGAGGTGCCAGGCATCTGCGGGGTCGTCGCCGGCGGCGTCGTCGAGGGCGCCTACGGCTACGAGGCCGGCCAGAGCGCGGTCGGCGACATCTTCGCCTGGTGGCTCCGCCAGGGCGTCCCGGACCACTACCGCGCCGAGGCCGAGGCGTCGGGCGAGGACCTCCACCGGCTCCTGACCCGCAAGGCCGCGGACCAGCCGGTCGGCGCGCACGGCCTCGTCGCCCTGGACTGGATGAACGGCAACCGCTCGCCGCTGGTCGACCACCACCTCTCCGGCCTCATCGCCGGCCTCACCCTCGACACCCGGCCCGAGGACGTCTACCGGGCCCTGCTCGAATCCACCGCCTACGGCACCCGGCTGATCGTCGAGAACTTCGAGGACGGCGGGATCCCCGTCGAGGAGTTCATCGTCACCGGAGGACTGCGGAAGAACGGGCTGCTCATGCAGATCTACGCCGACGTGCTCCGCCGCCCCGTCTCCCTCGGCACCTCCGAACAGGGCCCGGCGCTCGGCTCGGCCATCCACGCGGCCGTCGCCGCGGGCGCCCACCCCGACGTCCGCTCGGCGGCCTCCGTCATGGGCGGCGTCCAGCGCCACGCGTACCTGCCCGACCCCGCACGGGCGGACGCCTACGACGCCCTGTTCCGCGAATACCGCGCCCTGCACGACCACTTCGGCACCGGCACGCACCTCCTCCACCGCCTGCGACGGATCCGCAACACCGCACGCGTCGCCGGCGCCACCGGCTGACCGCCCCGACCTCCCCGCCCCAGCACCTCCGAGGAGCACACCCGACATGACGCTCGCCCAGCCCGACCGTGAGATCTGGTTCCTCACCGGCAGCCAGGCCCTCTACGGCGACGACACCCTGGCCCAGGTCGCCGACCAGTCCCGCACCCTCTGCGCCACCCTCGCCGGGCAGCCCGGGATGACCGTCCGCCTGATGTGGAAGCCGGTCCTCACCGACGCGGCAGCCATCCGCGCGCTCTGCCTGGAGGCCAATGCCGACGACCGGTGCATCGGCCTGATCGCCTGGATGCACACCTTCTCCCCGGCCAAGATGTGGATCGCCGGCCTCGACGCCCTGCGCAAGCCCCTCCTCCACCTGCACACCCAGGCCAACCGCGAACTGCCCTGGTCCACCATCGACATGGACTTCATGAACCTGAACCAGGCGGCCCACGGCGACCGCGAGTTCGGCTTCGTCCAGACCCGCCTCGGCGTCCCGCGCAAGACCGTGGCCGGCCACGTCACCACCCCCGACGTCGTCGACCGCATCGCCGGATGGGCCCGCGCCGCCGTCGGCCGCGCCGAACTCACCACCCTCGGACTCGCCCGGTTCGGCGACAACATGCGCGACGTCGCCGTCACCGAGGGCGACAAAGTCGAGGCGCAGCTGCGGTTCGGGGTCTCGGTCAACACGTACGGCGTCAACGACCTCGTCGCCGCGGTCGACGCCGCCGACGAGTCCACCGTCACGGCCCTCGTCAAGGAGTACCAGGACCTCTACGCCGTCGCTCCCGAGCTGCGCCCCGGGGGCGAGCGCCACGACTCCCTGCGCTACGCCGCCCGCGTCGAGGCCGGGCTGCGCACCTTCCTCACGGAGGGCGGGTTCCGCGCCTTCACCACCAACTTCGAGGACCTCGGGGGCCTGCGCCAGCTGCCCGGGCTCGCCGTGCAGCGCCTGATGGCGGACGGGTACGGCTTCGGCGGCGAAGGCGACTGGAAGACCTCCACCCTGCTGCGCACCCTGAAGGCGATGGCGCACGGCCTGCCCGGCGGAACCTCCTTCATGGAGGACTACACCTACGACCTGACGCCCGGTCAGGAGCTCATCCTCGGCGCCCACATGCTGGAGGTCTGCCCCTCGCTCACGACGGCGGCGCCCCGCTGTGAGATCCATCCGCTCGGGATCGGCGGGCGGGAGGACCCGGTCCGCCTGGTCTTCGACGCGGACCCCGGCCCGGCCGTCGTCGTCGGCCTCGCCGACATGGGCGACCGGTTCCGCCTCGTCGCCAACCGCGTCGACGTCGTCGCCCCGCCCGAGCCGCTGCCCCGGCTCCCCGTCGCCCGGGCCGTCTGGCGGCCCCGCCCCGACCTGCGCACCTCCACCGAGGCGTGGCTGACGGCCGGAGCGCCGCACCACACCGTCCTCACCACCGCCCTCGTGGGCGAGGAGCTCGACGACCTCGCCGAGATGCTGCGGACCGAACTCGCCGTCATCGACGAGGACACCACCGTCCGGCGCTTCACGCGCGAGCTGCGCTGGAACCAGGCGTACCACCGTCTGGCCCAGGCCCTGTGAACACCCCCACCAGGACGGAGTCCGCCGTGAGCAGGACCGTTTCCGAGGAACTGCGGCGCGAGGTGCTGGAGGCCAACCTCCGCATCCCCCGCGCCGGCCTCGCCACCCTCACCTGGGGCAACGTGAGCGGAGTGGACCGACGGGCCGGCGTCTTCGTCATCAAGCCCTCGGGCGTGACCTACGACGTGCTCACCGAGGAGGACCTCGTCGTCGTCTCCCTGGCCGACGGGAGCGTCGTGGAGGGCCGTCTGCGGCCTTCCACCGACACGGAGACCCACCGGAGCCTCTACCTGGCCTTCCCCTCCATCGGGGGCGTAACCCACACGCACTCCACCCACGCCGTCGCCTTCGCCCAGGCCCGGCGCCCGATCCCGGTGCTGGGCACGACCCACGCGGACACGTTCAACGGTCCCGTGCCCGTCACCGAGCCCCTCACGCCCGAGCAGTGCGCCACGGACTACGAGTACAACACCGGCCAGGTCATCGTGGACCTCCTCGACCGCGACGACACGCGCGCCCGGGAGGTCCCCGGCGCCCTGGTCGCCCACCACGGCCCCTTCACCTGGGGCGCGGACGCCACCGCGTCCCTGGAGCACGCCGTCGTCTGCGAGGCGGTGGCCGAGATGGCCCTCCGCACCCTCGCCCTGGGCCCGGTCGAACCCCCGCAGCACCTCCTGGACCGCCACTTCACACGCAAGCACGGACCGGATGCGTACTACGGCAACCCCGCCTCCGTCTGACCGCGCCGAGGGGAGCCGGGGTCAGGGTCACCCCGGCCCCCTCCATGGCGCGGCCTTCGCCGCATCGGGTCAGGTACGGGTCCAGCGCTGGTTGCTGCCGTTCCAGCAGGAGCAGAGCTGGACGAGCGTGCCGTTGGCGGCGTCCAAGGGGCCGGGCAACCACCTTGCGCACCAAGGCGGTTGGCCAGGAATGCCGGACCCTTAGCCGCCTGTTGTGGCGTACATGAATCTCGGAGTAACGCTCAGCTCGACCTCCCGGCAGCTCCCCCTCGACAGCACCGTCGCCCTCGCGCGCGAGGCGCGGGACGCCGGACTGCACTCGGGGTGGTTCGGCCAGTCCTTCGCGTACGACTCGCCCTCGCTGGCCGCGATCGTCGGCCGCGAGGTGCCGGGCCTGCACGTGGGCACCGCCGCGCTCCCGGTCTTCGGCCGTCATCCGCTGCTCGTCTCCAGCCAGGCCCAGACGGCGCAGGCGGCCACCGGCGGCCGGTACCACCTCGGGCTCGCCCTCGGAACGCGGCACCTCACCGAGGGCGCGTTCGGGCTGCCGTACCAGCGGCCCATCGGTCTGCTCAGGGAGTTCCTCACCGCCCTGCGGCCGCTCCTCGAAACGGGCGAGGCCGACTTCCACGGCGAGCTGCTGACCGCGACGACGCCCTACTCGGCGGCCGTCCCGGGAGCCCACCCGCCGGTGCCCGTGCTGGTCGCGGCCATGGGGCCGCAGGCCCTGCGGGTGAGCGGTGAACTCGCCGACGGCATCCTGCCGTTCCTGGCCGGGCCGCGGGCGCTCGCCGAGCACATCGTGCCCGCCGTCACCGCCGCGGCACAGGCGGCGGGCCGCCCCGCGCCCCGGATCGTGGCGCTCGTGCCCGGCGCGGTGACCGCCGACGCCGAGGGCGTGCGGCGGCGCGCGGCGGAAGCGCTCGCCCTCTACGAGCGCGTGCCCTCCTACCAGCGCGTCATCGGACTCTCCGGCGCCGACCGGGCCGCCGACCTGGCCGTCCTCGGAGACGAGGAGGCCGTCGCCGCCGAGGTGCGACGCTACCGTGACGCGGGGGCGACGGAGGTCGTGTTCACCGCGACGGACCTCAGCGGCGAGGACGACCGGCGCCGCACCTGGAAGCTGCTCGGCGAACTGTCGCGGGACTGAGCCGGTCGCGCGGGCCGCGGCGGACAGGCTTGCCCGCGCCGGACAGGCTTGCCCGCGCCGGCTCGGCAGACGGGCGGCCGTGCCCCCTTACGGCTCCAGCACCTCCACGTGGTCGCCGATCGCGACCACCAGGACCCGCGAGCCCGGTTCGGTGGAGCGCCAGCGGTGGCGGACGCCGCCGGACAGCAGCAGGGTGTCGCCGCGGCCCAGCCGGTGGATCCGGCCGTCGGCCTCCACCTCGACCGCGCCGTCCGCCACGTACATGAGCTCGTCGTTGCGGTGCCGGAACTCCCGGTCCGCCTCGTGCGCGCCGACGAACTCCAGCGCGTGCAGCTGGTGACGACCGCGCACCACCGGCCGGACGCGCGCCGCGCGGTCGAGGCCGCCCGTGTCGCCGGCGCGCACCACGTCGACCGTCCGGGTCTCGTCCGAGGCGGCCAGCAGCCGGACGGCGGTGGTGCCCAGCGCGTCCGCGATCCGCTGCAGCGACCGCATGCTGGGGCGCGCCCGGTCGTTCTCGATCTGGCTCAGGAACGGGGAGGAGAGCCCGCTGCGCCCCGCGAGCTCGGCGAGCGTCAGACCGAGCGCCCGCCGTCGACGGCGTACGGCGGCGCCCACCCGCGGTGTGTGCGCGGCTTCCATGGCCGTTCCGTCCTTCCGCCGCCCCGTGGCGCCGTTCTCCCTGGTCGACGGCGCCTGACGGCACCTTACGCCGCCCGCGCCGGAAGCCCGAAGACGGTTTCGTACTCCTGACACACGCCCGTCACACCACGTCTCTACCGTCAAAGTCGGTTGTTCCCATCAAAGAAAGTTTGACGCGAGGAGAGTCCCGACGTGCCCCCCATCGACCAGAACTCACGCCGCCGGCGCCCCACCGGCCTCATCGCCCTCGACGAGACGGCCGCGTACGACGGCCTCACCCTCTACGCGCCCCTCACCGGCACCGGCGAGGTCTACCTCGTCGACCTCCACGGCCGGACCGTCCACCGCTGGGACCTGCCCTACCGGCCCGGCCGCCACGCCCGGCTGCTCGCCGACGGAACCCTCGCCTACAACGGCGTCCTCCCGGGCGAGAAGGCCCTCTTCCCGATGTGGCACAAGTACCGGGGCGGCGTGATGCTCCACGCGGCACCCGACGGAACGGTGCTGCGGGAGCACCGCGACCCCCTTCAGCACCACGACGCACACCACCTCGACGACGGCCGGATCGTCTACACCGCCCTGGAACCCCTGGCAGGCGACGAGGCCGCCGCGATACGGGGCGGAGCACCCGACTCGGAGGCCGCGGGCGGCATCGTCTGGGCGGACACCATCAAGGAGGTCGGCCCCGACGGCGAACTCCTGTGGTCCTGGCGCGCCGCGGAACACCTCGACCGCGACGAGTTCGCCCTGCACGAGGCGTACGCCCGCGAGCACTGGCCCCTGATCAACAGCGTCACGCCCCTGGGGGACGGCAACATCCTCGCCAGCCTGCGGAGCGTCTCGGCCGTCGTCGTCATCGGCCGCGACACCGGCGAGATCCTCTGGCGCAGCCGCCCCGGCACGGTCAGCCAGCAGCACGCCCCCAGCCGACTGGACGACGGCCGGCTGCTGGTCTTCGACAACGGCGTCTTCCGGCCCGGCCACGACGTGCCGTACTCCCGCGTCGTCGAGATCGATCCGGCCGGCGGGGACATCGTGTGGGAGTACCACGACCCGGCCCGGGAGTTCTTCTTCGCGCCGTTCATGGGCTCCGCCCAGCGCCTGCCGAACGGCAACACGCTCGTCACCGACTCTCCGTCCGGTCGGCTCTTCGAAGTGACGAAGGACGGCTACCTGTGCTGGGAGTACGTCGTCCCGCACTTCGCCGGCTACGACGAGAGCGAGGTGCGGGGCCTCTTCCCGTCCGAGCCCAACGCCGTCTTCCGCGCCTACCGTTACGCCGCCGCGGACATCCCGTGGCTGGAGGCGACGGTATGACGACCACCCGGACACCCACGGCCGGCGACGCCACCGAAGCCGGCGTCGCCCCCGACGCCGTCGACGAACGGGTGCCGCTGCGGCGTCTCGTGCCGCTGTCGGCCCAGCACGTCCTGGCGATGATCGCCGCCCCCGTCTCCACCGTCTTCCTCGTCGCCGGCACCCTGCGGATGCCGCCCGGGGCCACCGCCTCCCTGCTCAGCGCCGTCCTCCTGCTCTGCGGGGCCGGCGCCCTCCTCCAGTCGCTCGGCGTGTGGCGGATCGGCGGCCGCCTCCCGTTCGTCATGCTGCCCGGCGGCGCCGCGACCGCGCTCTTCCTCCAGATCGCCCAGGAGCACGGCGCGCCGACCGCCACCGGCGCCGTCCTCCTGGCGGCCGCCCTGCTCCTGGCCGTACTGCCCCTGTACGCCCGTGTCGTACGACTCTTCCCCCCGCTCGTCATGGGCGTCACCGTGCTCCTCATCGGGATCGCGATGATCCGGGTCGCCGCCCGGCTCGTCACCGGCCCCGACGGCACGGGCGAGCCGCGCACGGTGCTGCTCGCCGCGCTCACGGTCGCCGCCACCGTCGCCGCGTACGTCCTCCTGCGCGGCGTCTGGCGCCAGACCTCCGTCCTCGTCGGGATGGCGGCGGGCACCGTCGTGGCGGTCACCACCGGGCTCGGGGCCTTCACTCCCGCCGCGGGCGGCGGCTTCGCGCTGCCCGCCCTCCTCCCCTTCGGGACGCCGCGGTTCGACCTGGTGGCCGCCCTTCCGCTGCTCGTGTTCAGCCTCACCACGCTGGCCGAGATCACCGGGCAGACCGTGCTCAACAGCGAGACCGTCGGCCGTGCTCCCGCGCCGGGACGGGACGTCCCGCGCGTCGCCCGCGCCGACGCCCTGGTCTCCCTGGCCGGCGGACTGTTCGGCACCTCCCTCATGGTCACCAGCGCCGAGAACATCGGCATCGGCCGGCTCACCGGTGTCCGCAGCCGCTTCGTCACCGCCGGCGCCGGAGCGCTCCTGGTCGCCCTCGGCCTCGCGACCCCGGTGACCCGGGCGCTGGCCGGGATACCGGAGGCCGTCGTGGGCGGCTCCGCCCTCGTCGTCTACGCCGTCATCGCGGTGATGGGCGTCGAGATGCTCCGCCGCGCCGACCTGTCCGGCACGGGAACGGGAAACCTGACGGCCGCGCTCGCGCTCACCGCGGGACTGCTGCCGCTGCTCAGCCCGGACCTGTACGCGGGGCTGCCCGGGTGGGCCCGCACGATCCTGGGCAGCGGCGTCGTCGCCGGCACCCTGACCGCGGTCCTCCTCACCGCACTCCTCGGCCGGCGCGACCGGAGGAGCCGGCGCATCGAGGACGACCGCGCCGCGAGCGGCGGCGCGGACCACCCGTGACGCACCGCGCCGCCCCGGTCAGCCGGTCAGCGGAGTGCCGAGGATCTCGACGTGCCGCTCCGCCGCCCTGCTCGCCGCGGCACAGGCGGCAGGGGTGTCGGCCACCGTGATGACGGCGGCGTACCGGCTGCTGACATGGCCCCGGGGAGGGAGGCGCAGGGCGGCCCCCGGCTCGACCAGCGGCATGATCTCGCGCACCTCCGGCGGCAGCCCCTCCTCGGTCACCTTCAGCGCGTCGAGCAGGAGATCGGTTCCGGGATAGAGGAAGTCGATCCGAGCGGTGAGCTCGCGCGCTCCTTCGACGACGGGCGGGGTCCCCTTCGCGAGGGCGACCGCCACCGCGCCGCAGTCGATTCCGGTGGCCATGCCGGCGATGTAGGGAAGGAGTCCGCCGCCCAGGCGGGCGTTCACCTCGATGACCTGGGGACCCTGGGAGGTGAGCTTGATCTCCGTGTGCGTGACGAGCGTGGAGAGCCCGAGGGCGGTGTGCGCGGCCTGCAGGACCTCCAGGAGCGCGGGATCCTCCAGGAGCGGGTCGCGGGCACTGACCACGTGCCCGACCTCCTCGAAGTGCGGGGCGAACCCCACCTCCTTCCGCGCGAGGAACAGGGGATGGACCTTGCCCTCGAAGCAGGCGGAATCGATGCTCACCTCCGGCCCGTCCGCGAAGGACTCGACGAGAACGCCGTCCTCCAGGGTCGGAAGGGCGAACAGTTCCGCGCCGCGCGTCGCCGCGTAGGCGGCGGGCAGTTCCTCCGCGTCCGCCACGAGCGTGACGCCGATGCTCCCGCCCAGCGCACGCGGTTTGACCACCACGGGATACCCGAGGGAGGCAGCCCGCTCCGCGGCCTCCTCGTACGTGCGGACGGCGTACGAACCCGGCTGTGGGACACCGGCGTCCGCGAAGGTCCGCCGGGTGAGGTTCTTGTCCCGGCAGGCCTGGACGGCCTCGACGCCACCGCCGGGCAGTCCGAGCGACGCGGCCACCGCCGCGGCGGTCGGGACCAGGAACTCGTCGTAGGACAGCACACCCGCGATGCCGACCCGCCGGTCCAGTTCGGCGGCGGCCTCAAGGGTGGCTTCCACGTCCAGGGCGTTCACCCGGGTCGAGCCGACGATGTACGGCGCCTCCCAGGTGACCTCCCGGGAGTCGAAGAGCCACACCTCGGACGACGTGGACATGGCACGCAGGAGGTACTCGCGCCAGCCGCGCGATCCGCTGCCGATGAGAAGGATGGGAGATTCACCCGTCGCGTTCATGATTCCCGCTCTGTTGTCGCGTGATTCGGTGGGGTGTCAGGAGCTCATCGCGCCGTCGACGACAAGGTCGTGTCCCGCGATGTAGCCGGCGTGGGGGGAGGCGAGCCAGACGACCAGCTCGGCGATCTCCTCGGCGGTCCCCACCTTCCCGGAGGGGCCGGCCGCGGCCATGCGCCGGTGCCTGTCCTCCCGGCTCTCGCCGGGACGCGTCGACCACATCGGGGTGTCGACCGGGCCCGGCGAGATCGCGTTGACGCGCACTCCCCGCGCGACGAACTCCTTGGCCGCGGCCCGGGTCAGGGACAGCACGGCGGCTTTGGAAGCGGAGTAGGCGGCCATCGTCGGAAGGGTCATGTGGGCCGCGTTCGACGCGTTGTTGACGATGACGCCGCCGCCCCGTCCGACCATCGCGCCGATCTCCCCGCGCATCAGCAGATAGGTGCCGGTCAGATTGGTGGAGATGACGTCGTCCCACTCGGCGGGTGTCATGGTGGTGAGGGAGCCGACCAGTGACACTCCGGCGTTGTTGAACGCGACGTCGAGGCCGCCGTAGACGGACACGGTCCGCGCGATCAGCAGGTCCACCTGCTCCTCGGACCGGACGTCGCAGGGGACCGCCGTGACCTCGCCCCCCTCCGCTCCGATGGTCCGCGCGGCCCGGTCCAGCGTCTCCGGGGTGCGGCCGGCCACGACGACGGACGCTCCCCGCCGGGCGAAGGCCCGGGCCGTGGCCAGCCCGATCCCGGAAGCCCCTCCGGTGACCAGGACGACCTTCCCCTCGAAGTGCCCGGGCGACTGCCCGTCCCCTGCGTCACTCACCGCTCCGCCCTCCAGTCCCCGATGATGCCGTGGAACAGTCCGTCCACTCCCGGCCGCAGGTCGCCCCGCCGATGGACCGTCAGCGGCACGGCGATCGGCTCCAACTCACCCACGGGGGTGGTGAGATCGGTCGTCGCCGCGGCCAGCAGCCCGAAGAAGTCCCGCGCGAGCCGGATCGCGGTGTCCTGGCCCACGAGCCGCGGCCGGTTCTCCAGCTCCAGGGCCAGCTCGCCGCGGCGCCACCCCAGCGAGAACGTGACGTCGTACCGCGCGGAGCCGGTCACCAGCTTGTTGGTGGCCAGCGTCGCGTCACCGAGGCTCCGCGTCGGCCCGGGGGTGTTCTGCAGGATGAACATCGTCTGGAAGTAGGGCGTGCGCTCGGGCTCCACCGGCGGTGCCAGCCGGTCGAGGAGCACGCCGTAGGGAAGGTCCTGGTTCTCGTGGGCCAGCATCACCTTCCTGTGCGTGTCCCGGATCAGCTGTCCCACCGTCACCCCGGGCTCGAACACGTAGGGCATGACCATGGTGTTCACGAAGAAGCCCACCACGTCGTTCCACCGCGACGCGGTGCGCCCCGCGAACGGCGTGCCGACGGCCAGCCGGTCGCGGCCGGTCAGCCGCCGCAGCGCCAGCTGGTAGACCGCGAGTCCCAGGACGAAGAAGGAGGTGCCGCAGGCGCGGGCCGCCGTCCGGGCATCGTCGGCCAACTGCTGCGGCAGCCCGAGCCAGGCCATGTCACCCGCCCACCACGGAGCCTCCGGATCCCGGTCGTCGTCGGGCCAGGGCAAGGCGTCCGGCGGAGAGGCCAGAGTCTCGCGCCAGTGGTCGAGCTGGCCCTGATGGACGCCTCGCTCGATCCTCCGGCGCTGCCAGAGCGCGAAGTCCACGTACCGGTCGCGCGGGAGAGGGGGGTGCGCGGAGCCGGCGGACAGCGCCCGGTACTGCGCGTCCAGATCGTTGAAGAACACCGGGGACGACCAGCCGTCGAAGGCGATGTGGTGGAAGTTCACCACGACCACCGTCTCCTCCGCGCCCAGGACCACGACATGGGCGCGGGTCGTGGGCTCCGCCGACAGGTCGAAGGGCCTGGCGGCCTCCGCGGACCCGACCTCCCGAAGCCGCGACAGCCGCTCGCCCGGCGGCAGATGGCGCAGGTCGTGCCGGTGCACCGGCACGGCGTCCGGCGGCAGCAGCCGGGCGAGCAACCCGCCGCCGGACTGCCGGAAGGAAGCACGCAGCGACTCGTGCCGGGACACCACGGACCGCAGGGCGCGTTCCAGGAGATCCAGGTGCACGGGGCCGCGCAGGAGCACGGCGATCGGTACGTTGAACGCCGCCGACAGCGGGAAGCGCTGTTGGTAGGCCCAGTGGCGCTCCTGGCCCAGGGACGCCCGCCAGGTCGATGCGGAGACGCTCCCCGCGGGGGCGTCGGTGCGGGGGGACCGGTTCATGACGTGGTACCTCGCTGCTCCGACGCGGCCGCGATCACCGCGGCCAGCGCCTGGGGAGTGGGGGCGTCGAAGAGGTCGGCGACGCCCATGCGCACGCCGAACCTGTCCTGGATCCTGGAGACGAACTGCACCGCCGTGAGGGAGTCACCGCCCACGCCGAAGAAGTCGTCGTCGGGCTTGATCTCGGAGAGCCCGAGCGTCTCGGCGAACAGGCGCACCGTCTGGGCCAGCGCGTCGTCCGCCCCCGCCGCCGACTCCACCGGTGCGCCCGCACCGGTCGCGGGCGTGCCGGTCGTGGGCGCGCCGTCGTGCGCCGCCGGGCGCGCCGCCGCCTCCGGACGCGTCACCGCCGCCGGGCGCGGGGCGGGAGCGGGCTCCACCGGCCCCGGGGCGGGGCGTGCGGCAGTGCCCCGGTCCGCGGGAGTCCACTCCACGGCGGGGACGACCGCGACCTGGGACGGCACGGAGTCGGTCAGCAGGCGCAGGAGAGTGGCGATGCCCTCGTCCAGGGTGACGCCCGAGGTCAGGCCGATCGCCGGAGCCTCGTCCCGCGCGCCGTCGGCTTCCCGGCCCCGCGCCGGACCCGGCACGGCGGTCGGTGCGCCGGCGCCCCGGCCGGACTCCGCCTTGATCTTCGTGTAGCCGTCCACGGTGACGACGGCCCGGCCCAGCATGTCGTACAGCTCGGCGTCGACCGTGGAGCGGCCGGACCGCTCGGGCCGGCGCACCATGCGGACCATCAGCTCGCCGGGGACCTCGCCGTACACGACCGCCCTGCGGCAGGTGAAGGGCACGTGGTCACCGGCCGGGAGGTTCAGCGCCAGGGCCCGGTCGAGGAGCGCCGGATGGACCGCGTGCACGTGGAGGTCCTCCAGGTGCCGGGCGGCCAGTGCGAGCCGTCCCACCGTGACGTCCGTCTCCCGGAGCGCCTCGCGCACGCAGGCGAAGCGCTCGCCGAAGGCGAAGTCCGTCTCCGCCCCGTCAGGAGCACCGGGCGGGACGGCGGGCCACCCCCTGCTGGCCTCGGCCAGGTCCGCGACCTGCCGGGTGTCGCTCAGCGCGGGGTCGACCCTCACGCGGGCGTGCGCGTGCGCCGTCTCGCGCGGGGCGTTCCGCGCGCCGTCCTCGGCGGGGTACGAGGAACGCACCGTGGCCTGCCAGCCGTCCGCGCCGACGGGCACCAGTTCGACGGTCAGCCGGGCCGCGCGCTCCACGTACAGCGGCTCGCTCAGGACCAGGTCCTCGATGACGACGGGATCGAGATCGTCCGCGCCGGCCGCCTCGCGCACCGCCCGCACGAGCAGGTCGAAGTAGGCGGCCCCGGGCAGCAGCGGCCTGCCCGCCAGACGGTGCTCGTCGACCACCCAGTCGCCGGGGGTGACGACGGTGTTCCAGAGGACGCCGTCCGTCGCCGGCCCGTCCCGGCCCGGCTCGGGGGCCGCCGGCGCAGCGGCCATGCCCACGCCGTGCCACGCCGGCCAGTCGACGCTGACGGTCAGCGGCGCGTCCGGCGGGGAGGTGAGGGCCACCGCGTCCATGAACGCGTTGGCCGCCGCGTAGTCGGCGCTGCCCAGCAGACCGTTGAGCGCGGCCCTGCTGGAGAAGAGCATCAAGAACCGCACGCCCGGCGACCGGGCCGCGAGCTCCTGGAGGACCAGCGTGCCGGTCACCTTGGCCCGCAGCACGCCCTCCATGTCCGCCCGCCGCCGGGAGCGCAGCAGCCCGCCGCCCGCGATGCCCGCCGTGTGCAGGATCCCGTGCACGGCTCCGTACCGGCTCCGCAGGTCGTCGAAGACCCGCCGTACGGCCGCGGCGTCGGAGACGTCGGCGGCGTGCAGGGTGATCTCGGCACCGGCGGCCTCCATGGCCGCCAGACGCGGAGCCACGCGTTCGACCGCGTGGGCGTCGTCGGCCTTCCTGCTCAGCAGCGCGAGGCGCGGCGACAGCCCGCTGTGGGCCAGCGCTTCCGCCACGGCGAGACCGATCGCGCCGAACCCGCCGGTGACCAGGTAGACGCCCCGCTCCTCCAGGAGGGTTCCCACCGGGCCGTCGAACGCGATCTCCGACCGGTCCGGCAGCCACCGGCGGTTGCCGCGCAGCGCCACGACCGTGTCCCGCGAGGCCGGGCCGGCGAGTTCGGCGGCGAGGGTGCCCGTCGTCACTCCGTCGGCGTCGATCAGACGCACCTGCCCCGCGCCCGACTCCAGCGCCGCCGAGCGCACCAGGGCGGTGGCGGCGGCCCGCGCGGGGGACAGGGGCTCGGCCCCCGTGACGCCGACCGCGGACCGGGTCACCGCCACCACGGGGAGAGCCCGGCCGTCCGTGCCCCTGCGTGGTGCCGCGGCCTGGAACAGCTCGACGAACGACCACACCGCGTCGTCGAACGCCGCCGGGGCGTCGGACGGCTGTCCGGCCTCGACGGCGGCGTACGCGCGGCCGTGCACCAGCATGCTCACCTCGACCGACCGCGCGGCCAGATGGTCGAGGAAGGCGGTGAGGTCCTCCGGTCGGCCGTGACGCACGCTTCCCCGGTAGTCGGCCGCCTGGTACGCCTCGCCCACGTCCACCGCGACCGTCCGGAACCCCGCGAGCTGGACGGCCGTCGACAGCTGCCGGGCCATGACCGGATCGGCCGGCGTCAGCACCACCGCGGTCCCCCTGCTCCCCGGTGTCGTGCGCGCGGCGGCGGTCACGACGCCGTCCGGACGCCAGCCGGGCAGTGCGAGCACCGGGCCGCCGGGCGGGGTCGGCGCTTCGGACTCGGACTCGGACTCGGACGCGGACGCGGACGCGGGCTCGACGGCGGTCGCCGGCGCAGGGCCGCCGACGACGGGTGCGCGCTCGTCCGCGGCCGGGGCCGGGCGCTGCCCCTGGCCCACGTAGGGGAGCCAGAAGTCCTTGCGCTGGTACGGATAGGCGGGCAGGGCCACGCGGTGCGTGTCCGCCGGACGAGGCAGTCCGTCCCACGCGAGGTCCGTCCCGTGGCACCACAGCTCGGCGAGCGCCCCGAGCAGCGTGGGCCAGTCCTCGTCCCGCTCCCCCTGCCCGGTGGGGCGCGGCAGGCAGGCGGTGCCGCGGTGCCCGCCCTCGCGCATGGCCGCGCTCCGCCGGATCAGACTGGTCAGGGTCTGTCCCGGACCCACCTCCACCACACACGTGGGGGCCCGCTCGGCCAGGGCGTCCAGGGCGTGGCCGAACAGGACCGGCTCGACCAGCTGCTCGGCCCAGAAGCGGGGCGAGGTGGCGTCGGCCGTGTCGAGCGCACGTCCCGAGGCGGCGGAGATCACCGGAATACGGGGCGCGCGCAGCGTGAACTCCGACAGCAGGGCGGTGAGTTCGTCCACCGCGGGCGCCATCATCGGCGTGTGGAAGGCATGGGAGGTGGGCAGCGGCCGCGCCTGGATGCCGTGCTCGCCCAGGAGGGTCCGGAATCCGTCGACGGCGTCGGCCGGTCCTCCCACGACCACCTGCTGGTGACCGTTGACGGCCGCGACCGCGACGTCCGCGGTGAGCAGTGCGCGCACCGCGTCCTCGGTCGCCGCCACGGCGAGCATCCGGCCGGACGGCATGCTCTGCATGAGTTCCCCGCGGCGGGCGATGAACCGCACCGCGTCCGGCAGCGAGAAGACACCGCCCAGCGTCGCCGCGACGACCTCGCCCACGCTGTGCCCGATCAGGGCCGAGGGCTCGACGCCGAACGTGCCGAGCGTCTTGGCCAGGGCGTACTCGACCGAGAACAGCAGCGGCTGGGCGTGGACGGTACGCGCGATGACCTCGGGATCGGACTCGTCCCGCCACACCCGCACCATGTCGATGCCCAGGGCCTCGGAGAACAGGGCCAGGCACTCGCGGATGTGGTGGTCGAAGGCGGGAACCGCGGCGGCGAGACCGACGGCGGCCCGCGGATGCTGGGAACCCTGGCCCGGGAACGCGAACACCGGGAGGCGGCGGGTGCCGTCCGACCGGGCCGTGAGCGGCGCCGCCGGATCGGCGAGGACCCGCGCGGCCTCGCCCGTCCGCGAGAAGCGCAGCGCCGCCCGGACGGGAAGCGCGCGCCGCCCGACCTGCGAGGTGAACGCGACGTCGGCGGCGGACCCGTCGGGCAGGGTGTCGAGCGTCGCCGCCAGCCGCGCGCGCAGCTCCCCGCCGGCCGTCTCGTCGACCGCGCTCCACACCACCAGCTCCGCGCGCTCCGCACGCGGCTCGGCGGGGGCGGGCAGCGGGCCTTCCTCCAGCACCACATGGGCGTTGGTGCCACCGAAGCCGAAGGAGCTCACCCCGGCGCGGCGCGGCGCTCCGTCCCGCCGCGGCCAGTCGAGTACGGAGTCGGCGATCCTGAAGGGCGTCCTCTCCAGGTGGAGCCGGGGGTTGGGGGTCCGCACGTTGATGGTGGGCGGGATCTTCTCCCGGTGCAGGGCGAGCACCGTCTTGATCACGCCGACGATGCCGGACGCGGGCCCGAGATGGCCCAGGTTCGACTTCACCGAGCCGATCGCGCAGCTGCCGGGCGGGAGTTCGCCCTCGGCGACCGCCCGCATGGCCTCGTCGAGCCCGTGGATCTCGATCGGATCGCCCATCTGCGTGCCCGTGCCGTGCAGTTCCACGTACGACACCGTGGCCGGGTCCACGTCCGCGACCGCGAGCGCCTCCGCGATCGCCCGGCTCTGGCCCTGGGAGCTCGGAGCGGTGAACCCGGGGCGCTCGGCACCGTCGTTGTTGATCGCGGAACCCCTGATCACCGCGTAGACCGGGTCCCCGTCCTCCAGCGCGTCGGCGAGCCGTTTGAGCACCACCACCCCGCCGCCGCTGCCGAAGACGGTGCCGCTCGCCTCGGAGTCCAGCGGGCGGCAGTGCCCGTCGGCCGAGTCGATGCCACCGCCCACGTGCCGGTAGCCGCGGCCGTACGGGGTCTCGATCTCGACCCCGCCGGCCAGCGCGATGTCGCAGTCCCCGAGCCGCAGGGCCTGACACGCCAGGTGGGTGGCGACCAGGGACGTGGAGCAGGCCGTGCGGACCGACAGGCTCGGGCCGCCCAGGCCGAGGCGGTAGGAGGTGTACGTGGCGAGATAGTCGATGTTGTTGGAGACCAGGGCCACCATCTCGCCGACCTGGGCGAGGAGTTCCGGGTCGGCCTTGATGTGGTCGTCCACGTACCGGTCGCTGGCGCAACCGCCGTACACGCCGATCTCCCCGTCGTACAGGGAGGGCTCCACGCCCGCGTGCTGCAGGGCGGTCGAGCACAGTTCGAGGAACAGCCGGTGCTGCGGATTGCGCAGCTCGCTCTCGCGCGGCGAGATGCCGAAGAAGCGGTGGTCGAAGCCCCCCACGTCGTCGAGGAGCGGCCGCGCCCTGATGTAGTGCGGGTCCTT
This sequence comes from Streptomyces sp. NPDC047974, assembly GCF_040653375.1. Lineage (NCBI taxonomy): Bacteria > Bacillati > Actinomycetota > Actinomycetes > Kitasatosporales > Streptomycetaceae > Streptomyces > Streptomyces sp. NPDC047974. The sequence goes on along the minus strand of NZ_JBEZNU010000001.1, from coordinate 336,456 downwards.
GAGCAGTTCCGGGTCCTCGCCCGCGGCCAGCAGCTGTGCCTCGCCGAGCCGGTGGATGCTGTCCCTGCCCGACAGGAGGTTGTCCCAGAACGCCTCGGCGTCACCGGCGTCGGGCACGCGTACGGACAGGCCGATGATCGCGATGGCCTCACTGCTCATGGTTCGGTGTCCTCTTCATGCGGTGGGGCGTGGCGGCCGTCTCGTCCACGGAAGCCCGGCCGGATCTGGGCAGTGCCCGGCGTGCGGCCCGGCGTGCGGCCCGCTCCGCGGCGGCCGACGCGGCCGATGCCGCGGACGCGGGGCGACGGGGCGACGGAGCGACTGCGGGGGAGGGGGCCCCTGAGCCGAGGTGCGCGGCGAGGGACCGGGGGGTGGGGAAGCGGAACACATCGGCCAGCGTGAGGCCGAGGCCGTCCGCCGTGGTCAGGGTGTGGAACAGGCGGAACAGCGTCATCGAGACCATGCCCGCGTCGAAGAACACGGTGTCGGCGGTGAGGAGTTCACCGTCGGGGCACAGGGCGCGCGCCCTGTCGACGATCAGCCGGGTCAGCTCCTCCGCCGGCAGCGCGGCCACGTCCGTGGACCGGTCGGCGCGTTCTTCGGCGGCCTGTCGGAGCAGCGCGGCGATGTCCGCCTTGCCGTTCGGGGTCGACGGGAGTCCGGGCACGCGGATCCAGCGCGACGGCTGCTGCCACCGTGGCACGAGGCGGGCGAGAGCGGCGCCGAGTTCGTCGTCCGTCCCCAGCTGCTCTCCCACGACCCAGGCGATCAGGCTGTCGGGCCGTGCGGGGTCGGTGGCCACGGCGCAGCGCTGTACGCCGCGCAGCCGCGCGATCGCCCCCTCCACCTCGTCGAGCTCGATCCGGTATCCACCGAGCGAGATCCGACGGTCCGTCCGGCCCAGGATCGTCACCACGCCGTGGCGGTCCCGCCGGGCCAGGTCCCCGGTGGCGTAGCGCCTGACGCCGTCGGCGACGGGCGCGGGCCCGGCGAGTCGGCCGGGATCGCCCAGGTACCCCAGGGCGAGTCCGCGTCCGGTGACGACGAGCTCGCCGGCCTCGCCGGTGAGCGCCGGGCGCCCCGCCGGGGAGACGACGTCCAGGTGCCGGTGCGGCACGCCGCGTCCGATCGGCACGCCGCCGCGTGCCCCGGCGGTCGCCGACCGGGCGGTCCTGGACCACCGGTGGAGGCTGCTGGCCTGCGGGGTCTCCGTGCTTCCGTACAGGTTGAAGAGGCCGGCGCCGGGCGCCAGGACGGACGTCCTCTCGGCACAGGTGCCATGGAGCGGCTCGCCGTGGAAGACCACGGAGCGCAGGTCGGGCAGGGTGCGCTCGCCCGCGAAGGCCGCGAGGATCGTCGCCTGAGAGGGCGTCAGGTGCAGGACGGTGGTCCCCGAGTGCTCCAGCAGGTCCAGCAGTTCCTCGGGCCGCTCGGCCTGACCGGGCCGCGGGACGTGGACGCTCGCCCCGAGTGTCAGGGGCAGCAGCAGGGACCGCAGGACGGGATCGTGGGCCGGCGGTGTGCTGAGGCAGAACACGTCGTCGCCGCCGAGCCCCAGTTCGCGGCCGTACCAGTCCAGCGCCTCGGGAAGGGCGTCGGCCGGCAGGACGACCACCGCGGGCCGCCCCGACGTGCCCGAGGTGACCAGCAGGTGTCCGGGCGAGTCCGGGGCGAACTCCTCCTGTACGGGAGAGGGTTCGCCTTCCGACACGGCGGGCCCGTCGACCTGCTCGCAGGCGAACCCGGGCACGGCGGAGGCGTCCGTGGTGAGCACCAGCGAGACGTCCGCCGTCGAGAGCACCCGGTCCCGCCACGCGGCGGGCGCCTCGGCGTCGACCAGGAGCACCGGTCGTCCGGCGTGCCAGCTCCCCAGGACCGCCGCCGCCAGCCCCGCGTCACGCCGTGCCAGCACGGCGACCGGTCGTCCGGGCTCGGTACGCGTACGCACCAGGGCACCGACCCGGCGCACCCGGGACGCGAGCGCGCCGTAGGTGACGGTACTGCCGCCGCTCACCAGGGCCGGCCGCCGAGGGGTGCTCTCCGCCCGGCTCAGCACGGCGCGCACCAGATCGGCGCAGGTCCGCCTGACGGGGGACGGTTCGAGCGGCGGCGGAGGCTCGGAGACGGACGCGGGGGCCGGCGGCGCCGGGGTCGGCAGGGACAGCACGGCGTCCCGGCAGCCCGCCAGGAAGTCCTGTGCCGTCTCGGCGTCCCAGAAGTCCTCGGCGTAGGCGAGGCGCAGGCGGTAGCCGCCGTCCGGCCGGCGGGAGAGGTACAGCCCCAGATCGAACAGGGACCAGTGCGTCTCCGGCTCCTCGGGAACGGCGGGCAGGCCCGCGAAGCCGGTGGGAGGCGCGGCCTGCGTCAGGTCGTTGAACCAGACCTGGAACAGCGGATGGGTGTCAGGAGACCGGTCCACGGCCATCCGCGCGACGATCTCCTCGAACGTCGGCGCCAGGTGCTCGGACGCGGTGACGACGGCCTCGGCCACCGAGGACAGCACCTCCCGGGTGTCCGCACCGGAGGGGACATCGAGGCGGACGGGGGCCGTCCGCATGAAGAAGCCGACCGCCTCGTGCTGCTCGTCCGTCTCCCGCCCCGACATCGGGACACCCACGACCACACTGGCCCGCGCACTCCAGGCGGCGAGGACCCGCGCGTACGCGCTCAGGAACAGCGTGGCGACGGTGACGCGTTCCTCCCGGCACACCCGGTCCAGCTCCAGGCTCGTCCGCCGTTCCAGGTCGACGACGGCCTCGGCTCCGCGGTGCCCGGGCAGGCCGGGGCGCGGCTTGCGGTGCGGCAGATCCAGCCGCTGGGGTGCGCCGGCCAGCCGCTCGCTCCAGAAAGCCAGGTCGAGGGCCTTCCGCGCGGCCGGCCCTTCGCTCTCGACCGGCTCCACGGCGAGTGCGTCGCGGAACTGCACGACCGGCGGCAGTTCCGCCTCGGTGCCGGCGACCCTGGCCGCGTACAGGCCGGCGAGATCCCGCTGGAGAAGGTCCAGGGACCGCTGGTCGGAGAAGAGGTGGTCGACGGAGAGCACGAGCCGTGAGGTCCGCGGCCCCGGGCCGTCGCCCTCGCAGTGCAGCAGCCCGACGGCCAGGCGAGGCAGCCTCTCGGCGGGGAACGGGATCCCCGCGACCTCGTCGACGAACGCCCGCACGGCGGCGGGGTCGTCCCCTCCGATCACCCGTTCCGTGAACGACGGCGGGCCCGACGGCGGCATCACGCGCTGCGACAGGGCACCCGAGGGGGACGGCTCGACGACGGTGCGCAAGGACTCGTGCCGGGCGACCAGGTCGGCGCAGGCCTCCCGCAGGGCCGCCGGATCGATCCGTCCCGCCACGTGGAGCACGCCCACCACGTTGTAGGCGGGGGAGCGGGGATGGACCTGCTGCCACAGCCACAGGCGCCGCTGCTCGGGTGAGACCGGCAGGGTGTCGCCGGACGCCCGGACCGCGCGCTTCGGGGACCGCGGTGGGGGGGTCTCGGGGATCCGGGCGCGCAGCCCCTCCAGCGACACGTTGTCGCGCAGGAACACCGACAGCGGGAGCCGGACGGCCCACCGGCCCAGGATCCTCCCGGCGAGCCGGGCCGCGGCCAGGCTGTGCCCGCCGGCATCGAGGAACCCCGCCGCGCCGTCTCCGCCGCCGACGGCCTCCTGCCAGAACCCGGCGAGTTCGTCGGACGCCGTCTCCGGAACCGGTCCGGACAGGCCGGCCAGCCGCTCCTGGGCGCGCGCCTTCAGGGCCCGCTGGTCCTGCTTGCCACTGCTCGTGAGGGGCAGGGACTCGGCACCGAGGACCAGGGTCGGTACGAACGCCTCGGGCAGCGCCCGTGCCGCGCGCTCGCGCACCGCGCGGGAGAGCTCCTCGTCCACGGTGGTTCCCGGTGCCGGGACGATGAACGCGCACACGACCAGGGCGCCGTCCGGACCGGGTGCGGCGACCACGGCGGCGTCACGGACCGTGTCGAGGTCGCGCAGCACGTCCTCCGTCTCGCGTAGTTCGACCCGCTGGCCGCGGATCTTCACCTGGTGGTCCTTGCGCCCCAGGTATTCCAGGGCGTCGCCGTGGCGGCGCACCAGGTCTCCGGTCAGATAGAGCCGGGGCACGGGGCACCAGTCCGGGGCGTCGACGAAGGACGCGTCGGTCAGGTCGGGCCGGTGCAGGTAGCCGAGCGCGAGCGGCAGCCCGCCGATCGCCAGCTGGCCGACGTCCCCCTCGGCCACCGGCCGCATCTCGTCGTCGAGGACGACGAGCGTGCAGTTGTCGATCGGACCGCCGATCAGGACCGTCTCCAGGTCCTCGGCGTGCCGCGGGCACTCCCAGGCCGTGACGTCGATCGCCGCTTCGGTCGGTCCGTAGAGGTTGTGCAGATCGGCGTCGAGGACCGACCGGAAGCGGCGTACCAGACCGGGGGTCAGCGCCTCTCCGCTGCACATGACGGCGCGCAGCGAGTCGCACCGATCCGCTCCCGGCCAGCGGAGGAACTCCTCCAGCATGGACGGGACGAAGTGGCAGACCGTCACCCGGTGGCCGCGGACGCAGTCGATGACCTCACCGGGATCGCGGTGGGCCTCCGGGGCCATGAGCACCTCGGTGGCTCCGGACACGAGCGGACCGAAGAACTCCCACCCCGAGACGTCGAAGGTGGCGGGGGTCTTCTGAAGGACGCGGTCGCCCGGCGCGAACCCGTACGTCTCGCGCATCCACACCAGCCGGTTGCAGAGCGCCAGCGAGGGGACGACGACGCCCTTCGGCTCTCCGGTCGACCCCGAGGTGTACAGCACATAGGCCGGGTGGTCGTCGGCGACCTGACGCAGGGGCAGCCACCGCTCCGGTGGTACGGCGCCGTGCGGGGAGGCCGGGGTGTCCACCCGCAGGACCCTCGCGCCCGCGTCCTGCCACGGCCCGGGGCCGTCCGCGCTCCGCCCGGCGACCAGCACCAGGCCGGCCCGGGAACTGCGCAGAAGGCGCGCCCGCCGCTCCTCGGGGTCCTCGGGGGCCAGCGGCAGGTAGGGCATCCCGGCCTTCAGCGCACCGAGCAGGGCGAAGACCAGGTGCCGGCCGCGGGGCACGCAGACGGCGACGACGTCACCGGGGCGGCCGCCGGCCTCGACGAGGCGCCGGGCCACCGTGTCGGACGCCGTCTCCAGCTCCGCGTAGGTGACGGCACCCTGGCCGTCGACGAGCGCGACGGCGTCCGGCCGCGCGGTGGAGACGTCCCGGATCAGTCCGGGTACGCCCGAGGGGGCGGGGCGGTCCCGGACGGGGCCGCGGAGGATCGCGCCCCGTGCGGCGGACGTCGAGCCGGCCATCACAGTCCTTTCGGTGAGGTCACGCGGCAGTGCGGAGCGACGAGCTCGGGAAGGGTGGTACGAGGCGGGCCGGACGGCCGCCGGAGCGGGGCCTCAACCGCCATCGCTCGCCAGCCTCCTCGCCCTGCTGTCGTTGCGCTTCAGCAGCGTCAGGCCGACGACGAGCCAGCCGCCCGCGACCAGCAGCTCCAGCAGCGCGCCCGCCGCCCAGCTCCGGCCGTCGGCGAAGGCGCGCAGGGCGTCCGCGCCGTGCGTCACGGGCAGGACCTCCGACACCCACCGCAGGGGCCACGGCAGCCGGTCGAGCGGCGCGATGACGCCGGCCATGACCAGCAGCACGTACACCGCGAGGTTGGTCAGCACGGCCGACGCCGGATGCAGGGCGGCCACGGCGGTGACCGCGAGTCCGAACGCGGTGGTGCTCAGCGCCGTGACGACCAGGATCGGCGTGCCCTGGAGCAGCGACGCCATCAGGCCCCACTCTCCGAAGAAGGCGCACACGCCGACGACCGCCACCACCGCGGAGGCCACCGCCTCCACGAAGTAGATCCAGCACCTCGTCAGCTGGACGAGGGGCAGCCCCGGACGGCTCATCCGGACGCGGTACAGGGTGCCCTCGGCCAGATCGTCGGTCAGGGCGTCGGCCGCCTTGACCACGGTGGCCAGCGACACGATGTAGGCGCAGGCGCCGACGAGGGCGAACCGCCGCCCTGCGAGGCCGCCGGTCACATATCCCAAGTAGGCGAGGAACAGCGGCTGCAGCACCACCCGCGGCACGCTGGACGTCAGCAGGGTCCTGACCGGGTACACGGCGAAGTAGTCCCGTCGGGCGGCTCGCGCCACCATCGGGATCCCCGCGAAGCGCTCACGAGAGGGCAAGGGTGCCTCGCTCTCGCGCCCGCAGCAGAACGGTCCTGAAGGACCACCGGGCCAGCAGCGCGTATCCGGCGGTGGTGGCGCACAGCAGCCCCCACGCGGCCATGCTCTGGGACCGGCCCGTCGCGGCCGCGGTCAGCAGCTCGGTCGCCCAGCGCAGCGAGACGACGTCCGGCACGTGGCGCAGCCAGCCGGGCAGCATGTCCACCGGGACGATCATTCCGCCGAGCAGGGACATCGGGTAGACGAGGGCTTCGGCGATCCGCATCGCGGCCGGCGTCAGCAGGAAGAGGCAGCTGAGCAGCATGCCGAGCACCAGCGCCGAGCCGAACGTGGCGACGGCGGCCAGGACGAAGGCGACGGGATGCGCGATCCGCAGGGGGGTGCCCACCAGCAGGCCGACGGTCCCGATGGTCACGACGATCAGCAGGGCGCACCGGACGGCGGTGCCGATGGTCTTGCCGGCGAGCACCGTGCCCAGGCCGGTCGGCCGGGTGAGGATGCCGGGCAGCGTTCCGTGCCGCAGCTCCTCGCGCAGGATCAGGCCGGTCTGCCAGATGGCACAGCTCCACAGGGCCAGCACGCCGCAGCCCAACTGGATCTCCTCGGCGCTCAGCAGGGAGTCCGGGGTGCGGGCGAGCAGCGTCGCGACGCAGAGGGTCGCCGGGACGACGCATCCGGGGATGACGGCGCTGAGGATGTGCTGCTGCCTGAGCTGGAAGCGCATGCTGTGCCCGAGGGCCGAGAGCCACGCGCGGAGTCCGCCCCCGGCCGGGCCGGGAGGCGCCGCGCGCCGCCCGGTGAGGCCGGTCATCGGGACTCTCCCGCGGTGGCCCCGGCGAGACGGCCGAACACCTGCTCCAGTCCGACGGGCTGTACGCGGACGTCCTTGACGGCGCCCGGCGGCCACCACTCGGCCAGGGCCCGAAGGGAGCCCGCGGTCCATTCGGCGACTTCGAACTCCGTGCGCCAGACGCCGTCTTCGGGCGTGTACGCGCCGGCCAGCACGCGAATGCCCGACGCCTGCGCCGTTCCCGCGGCGATGGGACAGGGTTCGCTGGACAGCACCGTCACGACGGTTCCGCCCCCGTTCTGCTCCACGAGGTCGTGGAGGGGAAGATCGTGGGTCACCCGTCCGTCCCGCAGCATGACGACACGGGAGGCGAGCCGCTCGATGTCCTGCAGGTTGTGGCTCGTGAGCAGCACGCCGATGCCTTCGCCCGGCAGTTTCGCGACGGCCGAGCGGAGCCGTTCGGTCTCCAGCGGATCGACGCCCACGGTCGGTTCGTCCAGCATGACCAGGCTCGGCCTGGCCATGAGCCCCACCGCGAGGTGCAGCCGCTGCTTCATGCCCTTGCTGAAGGTGTTCACCGGACGGCCGGCCACGTCGAGCAGTCCCACCGAAGTCAGCGCGCCTCGCGCGGACTTCTCCAGGTCCCTGGTGGGCACGCCGCCGAGGGACCCGAACAGCAGGGCGTTGTCGAGCGCGGACAGTCTCGGATAGAGGCCGCGGTCCCCGCCGAAGACCACGGACAGATGCCTGCGCGCTGCGCGTGGATCGGCCTCCACGTCGACGCCGTCCACCAGGACCCGGCCACGCGTGGGCGTCAGGAGGGTGGCGATGATGCGGAGCAAGGTCGTCTTGCCGGCTCCGTTGATCCCCAGCAGGCCGACGACCTCACCGGGGCCGACGCGGAAGGACACCTCCGACAGGGCGGTGACGACGTTCTTCTTGTCGGCGTAGTCGCGGCCGACCCCGTCGACGAGGAGGGCGGGACGGGTCACTGCACGACCTCCGGTCGGGGCTCGCCGCCGCCGTCGGCCGTACGCCCATTCGGCGTGGCGACTTCCGTGGCGGAGGTCTCCATGCCGAGAGGGAGTTCGCAGGGCCTCCGGCGCTGCATGAATGCGTGGGGCCGGTGCAGGACGAGCGCGGAGGAATCGAACGAGCGGTCCGTGCGGTCATCGGCTAATCTGCCGGCCTTTATCTGCGCGGTGTCACTGAATTCGTGTTCCGACGGGCGGCCGGTGAGTTTTCGCGCGCGCCTCGCGGTGAAGACGACCGAGGGGTGCCGGAGCGTTTCGCTCCGTGCTCTCGGATATGCTCCTTGCGCTGCCGGAAAGGTGCGGCATTCGTATGTGACTGCGGTTCTCCGTTTACCCGCGACCGTCGTGGTGGCGTGTTCCCGCCGCGGCTTTGCTGTGGTCGTGACCGCAAAGGGCGGTACATGCCCGAGTTGTCCGCGACCCGCCACGCCTGGGGGGACGAACCGCACGGGTGCGCCCACGGTGTTCGCTAACAGGCGTTTGCAGACTTCTAACTCGTTCGGCACGACGTCGTAGCCCCTTCTGCTCGCGAGGGAAAACACAAAGGGGGGTGTGAGATCTCATTCAGGGTTCGCTGCGAGATTTCGTGCTCCATGACAGGGGAACCCTCCCCAGGTGCCGTATCAGTTAAGCAAATCCGCATGATCTTGCGCAGTGATCCACGCCACATCGCACTTCCGTTGCCTCTGGGGGAAAGTAGATCCACACTGCCAGTGGCCACCTGGGGCGATCCGCCGGCCGGAGTGCTCGAATGTCCGGGTTTGCCAGATCTCTGCTGTGTTCCGCGTGTTGTTGTCGCGGTCGCGAGATCCCCTCCTCGGGGACCGGAAATACGCACGACGCGTCCGGTGCTCGGGTGGATCGATTTGCTTGCCTCCGGCCGGAGCGGGTGTTCTACTGCTCCCGGTGTTTTCCGGAGCGAAAGTCGGAGGATGCGCCGATCGGGCGCTCGGGTACTGGTTGAGGGGGAATCATCAACGTCGACCACTTGCCGACGTCCTTAGCCGACCTCCCCGCCCCCGCTCCTCGGCCGGCGATGTACGAGGCGCTGTCCGACGAGTTACGGCGGCTGACCCTGCCCGCCCTCAGACGGCTGTTCGGTGCGTCGTTCCGGCACCGCTCCTGGCGCAGCGCCCCGCACGACGGCGCCATCCTGCTGATGGCCCCCCACGAACTCTCCGCGGCCCGGCGGAACACGATCCTGGCCGCCGCGAACTGGTCCTGGGTGCACCTGACTTCGGCCGGCACGGACTTCATCGACCTCGGCGCGTGGCCGAAGGCCACGCTCCTCACCCGCAGTTGGCAGTGCTACGCGGCACCGCTCGCCGAATACTCCCTCCACGCGGTGCTGAGCCACGAGTGGCGCGGGGGAGCCCCCTGGGGCGAACGGGACACCCGGGCCGCACCGGCTCCCGACGCCCCGCCCGTGCCGGCCGGCGGAAGCACCGGCGGGGGCGCCGGCCTGTGGGGCGCCAGAGTGGGCGTCGCGGGCTGGGGCGCCGTGGGGCAGCGCCTGGCGCACACCTTCGCCGCGTTGGGGGCGGACGTGACCGTCCTGCGCCGCCGGCCGGACGGCGTCGCCCGCGCGCGCATCGCGCAGACCACCGACCTCGACAGGGTGCTGGACGTCGACCACCTGATCACGGCACTGCCGCTGACCGGCGACACCGTCCGCCTCTTCGACCGACCGGCCCTCTCCCGGGCCCGCCCCGGTCTCCACCTCGTCAACATCTCCCGCGCGGACATCCTCGACCAGGAAGCGCTCACCGAACTCTGCGCCGCGGAAAGGATGTTCGCGACGCTCGACGTCACGGACCCGGAGCCGCTGCCCGAGGACCACCCGCTGCGCCACCTCCCCACCGTCCGGCTCTCGCCCCATGTCGCCTGGCGCAGCCGCGGCAGCGACGCCGCCTTCATCGACGACTTCGTGGCGATCTGGCAGGCCCTGCGGGAACCCGGCAGAACCACACCAGGGGCCGTCGCGCCCACGGAAGACATCCGCGCACGAGCCGCAGTCAGCGGCGCATCCACGAGGGGCAAGGCATGACAGGCACCGACTCCCCCCTGCCGGCGGCACCGGCCCCCGCACGTCCCCTCGCGGTGATCCTGCACTCGCGCCAGCCGCTCACCACCGACATCGCGACCGTCTTTCCGGCGGAGGAGTGGGACACGATGGTCCTCACCGACGCCGAGGACGACGCGGTGCTGCGCGAGGACGCCCCGGGACGGGCCCCACGGGTGCGCCGCGTCCCGCGCACCGCGTGGGCCGAGGCGATCAGGGACGGCGCCGGCACGCGCCCGGTGGAGATCGTCACCAACGACGAGTACTGCCTTATCTCCTGCGCGGAGCTGCGCCGGGAGTTCGGACTGGCCGCCCGGCACCCGGACCGTCCCGAGCACTACATCGACAAGGTCCTCATGAAGGCGCGCCTCGACGCGGCCGGGGTCCGCGTGCCGAGGTTCCTGCCCCTCCCCGACGGAGAGCCGGGCGCCGCGTACGAGGCGGTCGTGGCCCGTCTGGGCCTGCCCGTCGTGGCCAAGCCGCGCAGGGAGGCGAACTCCAGGGGGGTGAGCATCCTGCGGACCGAGGCGGAGCTCCGCGGCTGGCTGGCACAGCACCAGGGAGAGCCCGGCTGGCAGGTCGAGGAGTACCTCGACGGAACCTTCCACCATGTGAACAGCGTGGTGACCGGGGGCACGACGACCCCGGTCCAGACGGGCAGCTACCTCGGACCGCTGCTCGACCTGCCCTCCGGGCGCCGCCTGGGAGGCTGGACCGTCCCCGACGACAGCACGCTGGCCCGTCGCGCCCAGGACCTCAACGTCGCCGTGGTCGCCGCGCTCGGCGGAGAGGGCGCGTTCGTGGTGCACACCGAGTTCGCCGTCGACGCCAAGGACGAACTCGTGGTGGTCGAGGTCGCCGCCCGGGCCCCGGGCGCCCTCGTGTCCGAACTCGCCCGGCTGCACGCCGGTGTGAACCTCGAAGAGGTCAACCTCGCGCTCCAGGCCGGTCTGCCGGTACCGGAGCCGGAGCCCACCGGCGTGCAGGCCGCCTGGGTCTGGGTGCCGGTCATGCCGGGGGAGCGCTACCGCGGCACGCCGCCGATGCGCAGCGAGCGGCGCGTACACGTCAGGAAGGCGGCCCAGGAGACCCACACGGGGACGTCGGGCGCGCTCGGGGTCTCGGCCCTGCTGTGGAGCACCGACCCCTCCGCCCTGGCGGCCGACGTCGACGTCGCGGCCACCGCCGAGTGGTGTGGTGCCTGAGCGGGGCGGGGCCATCGGCGGCACGGACAGCGATCGGCAGGGAAGGCACATGACCGCGAACACCACGGCACACGACCGCATACGCACCGGCAAGGAGTACTTGGCCGGTCTGGCGGACGGCAGGCGGGTGCACCTGGCCGGCCGTCTCGTCGACGACCTGGCGCACGACCCGGCGACCGAGGGGATGGCCGGGTTCCTGGCGGACCTCCTGGACGCCCACCGACCCGGCGAAGGGCTCGCGGCGGACGACGGGCAGCCGCTCGCCTACTCGCTGGCCGACTCGCCCGCGGCGGTCCACGCACGGGGCCGGGCCTTCGCCCGCATAGCGCGGCTCAGCGGCGGCCTGCTGGGCCGGAGCCCGGACTTCGTCGCCACCGTGCTCACCGCCTGGGCGGGTGCGGCCGGCCACTTCGGCGCCTTCCAGGACAACGTCCGTGCGTACTGGAAGCTCGCGCGGGACGCGAACCTCGTTCTGACGCACGCCATCAGCGACCCGCCCGGCGACCGCCACCTGGGACCCGACGCGCGCGGGGAGACCCAGACCCTGCGCAGTGTCCGCACCACCGCCGAGGGGGTGGTGGTGCGCGGCGCCAAGATGCTGGCCACGCTCTCGCCCTTCGCCGACGAACTGGTGGTCTACCCCTTCCGCCCGCTGACGGAAGCCGAGGCGGACCAGGCGCTGTGCTTCGCCATCCCGGTCGCCACACCCGGACTCACCCTGTACTCACGGCCCTCCTACGCCGCTACCCCCGCCGACGACGGCCCGCTGGCGAGCCGCTTCGACGAGCTCGACGCCGTCTGCCGGTTCGACGACGTCCTCATCCCCTGGAACAGGGTCTTCATCCACGGCGACGTCGAGACGGCCAACAACCTCAGGCCCGGCACCGGCATGACGGCCTACGCCTGGCACCAGTCGGCGGTCCGTGCCTGGATCAAGGCCGAGACGGTCTTCGACCTCGCCGACCGGTGCGCCAAGGCCTCCGGCCGGGACCGGCAGCAGGTGGTCCGCCAGCAGCTGGGCGAGCTCGCGGGCATCGCCGAGACCCTGCGCGGACTGGTCGTCGCCGCGGAAGCCGGGGCCCATCAGGACGAGTTCGGCCACCACACCTGCCAGTCCGTGCCGCTCGCCGCGTCCGGGATGCTGCACGCGCGGCTCTACCCCCGGGCCGTCGAACTGCTCCAGCAGATCGTCAGCAGCGGACTGGTGATGCACCCCGTGGCCGCCGACGAGGACCCCGGCTCGGCAGCCCACGCGTTCATGCGGACGTACTTCGCCGGAGCGGGCGTCGACGGCCTGGCGCACGGCCGGCTGCTGCGCGCCGCCGCGGACCTCACCATGAACCGCTTCGGCACCCGGCAGGTGCTGTACGAGCGGCTCTTCCTGGGCCCCCCGGACGCCTTCCAGGCCAAGTTCTACGACCTCTTCACCCAGCACAGGGACAGCAGGGAATCCGTTCTGGACGACCTCGACCGCTGACTCCGGTCACCGGCCGCCGGCCTCGTCCCGCTCACCACCCACAGTGAAGGAATCGTCATGCCCATCAACGAGTCCCACCTGGTGCGCGCCCTTGAACCGTTCAAGGGATTCGTGCTCAGCACCATGATCTTCACGCTCCAGCAGTCCGGCCTCCAGGAGTCGTTCGCGGCCGGCACCACGGTCGACGCGCTCGTCCAGGAGAAGAAGCTCGACCGGGCCCGCATCACCGCCATGGTCGACTACTGGGTCGCCGCGGACCTGCTCGACCGGTCCGAGTCGGGCGTCCTCACCCTCACCGAGCTCGCCCACCGCTACGAGGAGGCGCGCCCCTGGTACGAGATGATGGTCGGCGGCTACGGCGGTACGTTCCTGGCCCTCGGCGACCACCTGGCGCAGGGCACCGGGCCGACCCCGCGACGCGGCGGCTACGTGGGCAGCGGAAGCTGTGGCATCAGCATGCACGACTCCATCCCGCTGCTGCGGGGGCTCCTGGCGGAGGACGGCCGCACCTACCGCCGCCTGGTGGACCTCGGCTGCGGCAGCGGCGTCTATCTGACCGAACTGTGCGCCGACTACCCGGAGATGACCGCCGTGGGCATCGAACCCCACGTCGACGGGGCCGCGGCCGCGCGCGCGTGGGTCGCCACGCAGCCGACCGCGGACCGGGTGACCATCGAGCAGGTCGACGCGGTGCAGTGGATCGAGAACACGAGCGAGAAGCCCGACCTCGCCGTACTCGGCTTCGTCATCCACGAGGTGCTCGGCCAGGAGGGCGAGGAGGGCGTGCGCCGGATGCTCGCCAAGCTCTTCACGGAATCGCCCGACCTCACCCTGGCCATCATCGACATCGACCTCAAGTCCTCCGACCGCCGGGCGATGGCCCAGCCGCTCGCGCAGGCCTACTACAACGCCTACCTCCTCATGCACCCCTTCACCAGCCAGCGGCTGGAGACCAAGGACTGGTGGGAGAAGCTCTTCGCCGACTGCGGCCTGCGCGTCGACGCCTTCGACACCACCGACCCCTCCATGGACTCCACCGGGTTCGCGGTCGGCTGGCTGCTCCGGAAGGCCTCCGTGTGACCGAGCACTATCGCCCGCGCGACAGCATGACCAAACCGCGCATCGCTTCGGGCCCCCGCACCTTCATGCGCCTGCCGTGGGTGGACGACCCCCTCACGGCGGCCGGCCGGGTCGACGTGGCGGTCGTCGGCGTACCCACCGACTCCGCGGTCTCCTACCGCTCCGGAGCGCGCTTCGGACCCGAGGCGATCAGATCCGCCAGCATCCTCCTGCGCGATCACAATCCGGCGACCGGGGTGGACGTCACCAGGACGCTCTCGATGGTGGACGCGGGCGACGCCCCCGTCGTCCCCGGCTACCACGAGCTGACCCTGGAGCGGCTGGAGGAGTTCCTGACGCCGCTCTACGAACACGGCGTCATCCCCCTTCTGCTGGGGGGCGACCACAGCCTGGTCATGGCGGAGATGCGGGCCATGGCCCGGGTGTTCGGCCCGGTGAGCGTCGTCCACTTCGACGCCCACGGCGACGTGCTCGACGACTACTACGGAGTCAAGCACTTCCACGGCACCATGTTCCGCCGCGGGGTGGAGGAGGGGGTCGTGGACCCCCACCACAGCGTGCAGGTCGGCATGCGCGGATCCGTGCACCCCGACGACGTCGGCTCGGGCGAGGCGCTCGGCTACGACGTGATCGGGTGGCCGGAGCTGGCGGAGACGACACCGCGGGAGTTCGGCAGACGCGTGCGCGAGCGGGTCGGCGACCGCCCGGTCATGGTGTCGTTCGACATCGACTTCATCGACCCGGCCTACGCCCCGGGGACCGGGACCCCGGAGGTCGGCGGACCCACCTCCTACCAGACCCTGCAGTACCTCAGGGCCCTGGGACCGCTGAACTACCGCAGCCTGGACATCGTCGAGGTCGCGCCCCCCTACGACCACGCGGACATCACCAGCCACGCCGCGTCCGTGGTCGCGTTCGAGCTCCTCGGGCAGGTCGCACTACGGTCTCAGGCGCTTCCGGCGGCCGGGACGACGAAGGGAACCCCATGACTTCCGCATCCACCGGGCCGACCGCGGCCGACGAGCTCGCCCGGAACCTGACCTCCATGGAGACCGACGCGCTCCTCGGCGGCCTCAACGTCTCCGACGGGCACCCGCGCATGGCCCTGACCGACACGCAGCGCGAGATCGTGAACAGCCTTCCCCTCCTCTTCGACGAGGCCGAGAAGCGCGTCTTCGAGGAGATCGAGGCCGAGGCCCAGGCCGCCTTCCTGCACGGCATAGGCCAGCACGGCGCCCCGGTCGGCACCGGACGGCTCGTCAGCTGCTACTCCTCGTCGGTGGCCATGGACATCACGGCCCGCGCCCTGGCGCAGCGGACCGGACACATCGCCCTGGTGCACCCCACCTTCGACAACATCCCGGACCTCCTCAAGGGACGCGGACTCACCCTGCTGCCGGTGCCCGAAGCCGACCTGGAGCGCGGCGAACCCGACCTGCCGGACGAGGTCGGTGCCGTCTTCGTCACCACCCCCAACAACCCGACGGGCTGGGTGCTGTCCGAGGACGGGCTGCGCCGGCTCGCCGCCTTCTGCGCCCGTACGGGCCGGGTGCTGGCCATGGACACCTGCTTCCGGGCCCAGGACACCCGGGCGCAGTACGACACCTACCGGATCCTGGAGGAGTCCGGCACGGAGTGGGTGGTCATCGAGGACACCGGCAAGCTGTGGCCCACGCTGGAGCTCAAGGCCGGGTTCCTGGCCTGGGGCGAGAACACCGACCTTCCACTGACGGAGTACTTCAGCGACGTCCTGCTGTCCGTGTCCCCGCTGATCCTCCTGATGATCACGAAGCTCGCCGAGGACGCCGCGCGGGAGGGCTACACACAGCTCTCGGGCCTGATCCGGAGCAACCGCGAAGCCCTGGCCGGCATCCTCGACGGCAGCCCCGTCGAGCTCACCGACCCCGACGCCCGGATCAGCGTCGCCCGGATCACCCTGCCGGAGGACGGACCGGACGCGGCCGCCCTCTACGAGACGCTGGTGCGCGACGGCACCCACGTCCTGCCCTGCGGTCCTTTCCACTGGGCGCGTCAGGAGGACGGCCGGCGTCAGGTGAGGCTCGCCCTCGCCCGGTCGGGGGGCGATGTCGTCCGTGCCGCCGAGACCGTCGTGGCGGCGGTGCGCGAGCACATCGAAGCGGCGCGCCACGACCACCGAGTCACGACCACCGAGTCACGACAGCACTGAGGCGGACGACACGATGGACGGTTCTCCCGTCGGGCTGCGCACAGAGACCGCGGCCACCCTGGACCAGGTGCCGGCACAGGCCTGGGACGCTCTCGCGGAGCCCGAGGGCTTCTACATGTCCCACGGCTGGCTCCGCTCCGTCGAGCGCGAGAGCGGCGCCTCGGTGTCGTACCTGCTGGCGTACGACGCGGACCGGCTGGTCGGCGGACTGCCGCTGTACGAGATCGAGCGGGAGCACAACGTCTTCTACTCGCTGGAGCCCCGGCTCAAGCAGATGGGAGCGTCGGGCGACTGGGGGGTGGCGGGGGCGCACCGGGGATACAGCAGCGGCATCCTCCGGGCGCCCGACGCGGAGGACGCCGTCCTCGACGCCCTGCTCGACGCCCGACGCGAGCGGCAGCCCGCCTCCCGGAGCGGCTCGCTGTTCCTCTTCGCCACGAGCCGCACCGCGTCCGCGCTCCACCGGCGCGGTGCCGCGGTCGACTTCGACTGCGGCGACGCGTCCCTCGTCACCGGGGGCGCGACCTTCGCGGACTACTGCGCCGGCCTGCGCAGCCGCCATCGCATCAGCCTCAGGCGCGAGTACCAGCGGTTCCTGGCGGCCGGCTACGAGCTGGGCACGGAGCGCCTCGGCTCCTGCCTGGAGGAGGCGGCGCCCCTGCTGGCCAACCTGCAGAGCAAGTACGGTCACGCGACCACCGCGGCCGACACGGTCCGCATGTTCGCCGATCAGGCCGCCTGCCTCGACGACCACTCCGTGGTCTTCACCGCGCGCAGCCGCGGCCGCCTCGTCGCCGTATCCGTGATGTACGAGTGGAAGGGCACGCTCTACGCCCGTGCGGCCGGATTCGACTACGAGGCGCTGCGGGACGCCTACGAGTACTACGGGATCTGCTACTACACGCCCATCGACTACATGAGCGGCCGCGGACTGGACCGGCTCCACCTGGGCATCGGGGCGTACGGCGCCAAGGTCAACCGGGGAGCGCTGCTGTCCCCGCTGTGGACCGTGGCGCTCGCCGACCGTGCGGCGGACACCCCGCACCCGGCCCCCGTCGACCTCGCCCCGTGGCAGGCCGAGCACGGACCGGACGCCGTCCCGTCCGAGCTGTGGGAACTGCCCTGGACGCAGCCGCTCGTCGGCAACTGAACCCCAATTCCGGAGAGACGATGTCGTTCACCACCATCAGCACGCCGGACGCCCCGGCCGCCGTCGGCGCCTACAGCCAGGGCCGCCGCATCGGACCCTTCCTCCAGGTCTGCGGCCAGGTGGCCACGGACCCCGCCACGGGCGACGTCCTCGACGCCGACGTCGCCGGTCAGACCCGGCGCGCACTGGAGCAGGTCGGGACGATCCTCGCCGCCGACGGAGCCGGCTGGCAGGACGTGCTGATGGTCCGCGTCCACCTCGCCCGCGACGAGGACTTCGAGGCCATGGACGCCGCCTACCGCGAAGTCGTCTCCGAGCCGTTCCCGCCCCGCACCACCGTCACCGTCGTCCTCGCGCCCGGCGCGCTCGTCGAGGTGGACGCGCTGGCGGTCCGGCCGTGACGGTGGTGCGGGGTCGCGAGGGCACGGCGGAACCCGTGCGGGAGCGGCTCGCCGCCGCCGTCGACGCGGAAAGGGACCGGGTGTGGGGCGACCTGGCCGACCTCGTCGCCATCCCCTCGGTCGCGGACCCCGCCCGGTACCCGCTGGAAGAGTGCCACAGGGCCGCCCGATGGGTCCGCGACGCCTTCGCCGAGCTCGGATTCGACGACGCGCGGCTCGTCGAGACGAGCGACGGCACGCACGCCGTGCTGGGCGAACGCCCCGGCCCGCCCGGCGCGCCGACCGTGCTCCTCTACGCCCACTACGACGTGCAGCCTCCCCTCGACGAGACGGCGTGGACGTCCCCGCCCTTCACCCTCACCGAGCGCGACGGCCGCTGGTACGGGCGCGGGGCCGCGGACTGCAAGGGCAACATCCTCGCCCACCTGACCGCGCTCAGGGCCCTGCGCACGCTGGGCGGTGATCTTCCGGTCCACCTCAAACTCGTCGTCGAAGGCTCCGAGGAGCAAGGCACCGGCGGACTGGAGGACCACCTCCGCCGCCACCCGGAAGAGCTGCGCGCCGACGTGATCCTGGTGTGCGACGCGGGCAACGCGGCCGTGGGGGAGCCGGCGGCCACCGTCAGCCTGCGGGGCGTCACCGACCTGGTCGTCCGCGTCGAGACGCTCGCGTCGGAGCTGCACTCCGGGGCGTTCGGCGGAGCGGCCCCGGACGCGCTGGTCGCCCTCATCCACGTCCTGTCCACCTTGTGGGACGACCGGGGGCAGACCGTGATCGACGGTCTCGACCACGGCGGCACCTGGTCCGGCCGGCCCTACGACACCGAACGGTTCCGACGGGACGCCCAGGTGCTGGACGGCGTCGAACTGCCGGGCCGGGGCACGGTCGGCGACCGGATCTGGGCCCGCCCGGCGCTCACCGTGCTCGGCATCGACAGCCCCCCGGTGGACGGGGCGGCCGCCGCCGTCCAGCCGCGCGCGGCGGCCCGGCTGAGCCTGCGGGTGCCACCGGGAGTCGACCCGCTGCGGGCCCAGGACGCCCTGGCCGCCCACCTGGAACGCGCCGCCCCCTGGGGCGCGCGCCTGAGCGTGGAGCGCGGCCCCGCCGCGATGCCCTTCCTCGCCGCCACCGACGGACCCGCCTTCACCGCGATGGCCGGGGCCATGCGCGACGCGTACGACCGCGACATGTCCCTGCTGGGCCTCGGCGGGTCCATCCCCCTGTGCACCGTCTTCGCCGAGCTCTACCCCGATGCCGAGATCGTCCTGATGGGCGTCGAGGAACCGCAGTGCCTGATCCACGCACCCGACGAGAGCGTCGCCCCCGAGGAGATCGCCGGCGTGGCCCTGACCGAAGCCCTCTTCCTGCACCGCGGAGCGGGCCTCCGGGGCCGGTGAGGCCCCCGGAGGCCCGGATGGGTCAGTAGGAGCAGCCGCTGGTGGGCAGGGAGGCCGGGGCAGGCGGCGTGGTGCCGTCGTAGAGCGCGAGGAGCAGGGGCTGCGGGCAGCGCTTGACACCACCGGTACGGATCTCGAAGTGCAGGTGCGGTCCGGTGGACTGGCCCGTGTTGCCGGACTCGCCGAGGTACTGGCCGGGGGTGACCGTGGTCCCGGCGCCGACGGCCCGCGAGTCCAGGTGGCCGTAGATGTACGTCACGCCGTCGGCGTCGGTGAGGGTGATGCCGTTTCCGAAGCCGCCGTCGACGTGCCCGACGGTGCCGCGGGTGACGGCGTAGACGGGCGTGCCGATGGGGACCTGGATGTCGATCGCCGCGTAGTCGTGGTGCGGGTCGTCCAGTTCACCGCGGGGGACGGCCGACCGGGGGAGGACGTAGGAGTACTGCCGGCCGACGCAGTCGGCGGTCTCCGGCTCGGCGGAGAGCAGGGTCTGCGTCCAGCCGGAGACGTCGACCGGATCGTCGTTGTGGTAGACGATGTCGCCGCCCGAGCCGTCATGGGGGTCGAGGTCCTGGTACCAGTACATGCCTCCCGCGGAGGTGACCCCGTAGTAGAGGCCGCCGCCGGGCGAGACGAGCTTGCCGAAGCCGGACCAGCCGGACGCGACGAGCTGCTTCCCGGTCCAGTTCCCCGCGTCGTCGATCCGGTACTCCAGCAGCCGCCCGTCGGCGGTGTTCGCGAGGAGCCGGTCGTCCCCGGTGGAGGTGAGCGCCTTCAGGACGAAGCCGCTGCCGATCTCACGCCGCTGGCCGATGTGCTGGGACCCGGCCGGCTTGGGCTGCGAGACCAGGTACTGCAGCAGCACGCCGCCGGCGGTGCCGTAGAGGTGTCCATGACCGTCGTAGACGAGCTTGTCATGCGTCCAGCCCGTCCCGATCGGTGTGGGCGGGCTCATCAGGGCGAGGGAGAGGTTGTTGGTCTTGACGTCGATCCGGTAGAGGGTCCCGGAGGCGTCGGTGGCGAGGACGGTGTTGAAGTTCAGCGTCGCCAGCGCCTTGGGCTCGAAACCGAGTTCGGGCCCTATGTGGGTCTTGACGCGGTCGCCGGTGGAGGGGTCGATCAGGGAGTACGTCAGGCGGCCGTCGGCGAGGGCGCCGTAGAGGGACACCGAACCGGAGCAGTCGGCGTCCGCCGCGGCGGCGCGCACGGTGCTCGGGCTCGCGACGGCACGGGGTGCCCCGGCATGGACGGTCGTCGCCGTGGTGGTGGCGAGTCCGAGGGCGACGGCCCCCGTGAGGAGCGCGCGAACGGTCTTGCGGCGTCTGTGGGTCAACGTCGGTCCTCCGTTGGTCCGGAGCCGGCGGCGAGGACGCTCGGTTCTCGGCGTCTGCCGGCAGGTGCGCCGGCACGCGGAGCGGCACCGGCGCCGGCGAGCCTCCCCGACGACGAGGCCGGCCTGCGCGACACGTGATCGATTCGTTACACACCGTGGCGTAGTTGACCGGAGTGCACCCACTTCACGACGTGCCGAAGACTTGACCGATCGCCCACACGCGACTGATGGACCGGTCCCATGGAGCTCCGAACACGGCGGGCGAACCGCACCGCGCGGCTCTCGGACCTCGGGTGTAGGTTCGAAGTGGTTCCCTTCCGGCATGCCTGCTGCCGGAGCCTCTCCCTCTCCCGTGCGATGTGATGATCGAACGGCCTCTGTGACGGAGGGTCCGACATGGCGGACACACTTCCCAACCCGGCGAGCGACAACACGACCCGCTTCGAATCCGCGCCCGACCCGGACGGCACGTTGATCCCGATCCCGTCGCAGGCGCCTCAGGGCAGTCCGATTCGCGACGATGCCCGGATCACGGTCGGTCCACGCCAGGAGCGTGGCTACTACGTACAGATCTACAACGGCCCGCCCGACCCGCCGGGCGACGTCGAAGAGTCCATCACCGAGCTGCTCTCGGAGATCCTCACGGAAACGGGCCAGAAGGCCATCGAGGACGCGCTCCTCGTCGGAGCCCCCGCGGTCCTGGAGTTCCTCGCCTCGGCCGCGGGCGTGCTGGCATCCGTCCTGACCACCTCGCCCTTGCTGAACGAACAGTTCTTCAGGGGTGTGATGGACGACGGAACGGCCGTCACCTACGTGGTGCTGACCCCCAAGGGTTAGCCGCGCTCATTCGAACATCGCGAACAAGTTCCTCGTCAAAGGGGCGAGTTCGACCTGCACGCCCCTCGGCGCGGGGCGGGCCGCCGCCTCCGGGTGCGTGTAATGCGAGGGCGTGAGCACGTAGTCGTGCTGCCGTACCTGAGCGAGGCCCGCCGAGGCGCAGAAACGCGGTACGTCCGCGTACGCCAGTCGCTTCGCCTGCGCCGAGGCGGTACCCCGCCAGGCGTGGTAGGTCTCCGAGATGCTCGTGATGTCCGCCTGGGTCAGGACGCGCTGCGACCGGTCCACCAGGGCGCCCGCCTCGCGGGCGTCCACGAACAGGATCTCGCCGCGCCGTTCGGCCAGTCGCCGCTCCCCCTGCCGACCTTTGTCCTGGGTGAGGACCCACAGGCTCGCCGACGTCTTCGGCGACCCGAACAGCCGACCCGGGAGAGCGATCACGCCCGCGACCAGGTCCGACTCCAACAGATTGGCGCGGACGTTCGAGTCGGAGTCGAGGAACCGGTTCGGAAGCAGGAGGCAGGCGGTTCCCCGCGCGTCGAGGCTCTCGTACGCGTGACGGAGCCAGACGGCGGGGGAGACGTCCTGCGGCGCCGCTGACATCACGAAGTCGGACTTGCGCCGGGGCGACCGCTCGACCTTCGGCGTGGCCCGCCACCGAACGTCCGCCCGGCCCCCGATGCCGTGGACGGCGAGGTTCATCCGGGCCAGGCGCCACGTCCGTTGGTCCGACTCGTGCCCCCGGAAGCGGAGATCGGTGTCGGGGCCCCTGGTGGCGCGTGCGTACATGGTGGCCTCCACGAACATGCCGCCGGCCCCGCACGCCGGGTCGTACAGCAGACCCGCTCCCGGTTCCACGAGCGCCACCATCAGGCGGACCACCGAGCGAGGTGTATGGAACCCGCCGCCAGGAGTGATACTCATCCGCGCGAACTTGTCCAGGAAGTACTCGTAGGCGTCACCGAGCGCCTCCTTGGGCGACCTGCGCGCGTCGCCGAAGCGGATGTCGCCGATCAGCCCGACGAGTTCGGCAAGGCGTCGCTCGTCCATGCCCCCGCGCCGGTAGACGACCGGGAGGGCGTCCGTCAGCGCGCGGTTCGACCTCATCAGCCCCTCCATCGCCTCGTCGAGGAGCAGCGCGAGGCTCCGGCTCCCGGAGCGGCCGACGATCCAGGACCAACGGGCGTACTCGGGCACCCACAGGGCCCCGGCGAGGTCGAACGCGGCGCGCTCCTGGCCGCGTTCGCCTATGAGTTCGTCGGGTACGCCCTCCGCCGCGAGGTGCGCGGCCAGCTCACGCTGGTGCTCGTCGAAGGCCTCCGACACGTACCTGAGGAAGATCAGGCCGAGGACGAACTCCTGGTAGTCGGAGGCGTCGAGGTCGCCGCGCAGGAGGTCGGCCACGCGCCACAGGAAGGCGTCGGCCTTCTCTGCTCCGGCATCGTCGAGCGGTGCCGCCCGGTCGGCGCGGTGGCCGTCCGAAGGGCCCCACAGTTCCAGTGGTTCCATGTCGGCGATTGTCCACGACCGGGCTTTGAGGCGGCCCCGGGGCGCTGTAACGTAACGGCGACGGAGCGTCTCGAGTGAACCGTGGGTGGGGGCAAGGGTGTCGACGATCGGGCTGGCCGCGGCCATCGAGGAGCTGCGGCAGGAGCTGTACCAGGCACAGGACAGCGGCTCCGGTCAGCAGTTCGCCTTCACTGTCGAGGAGGCGGAACTCGAACTGCTCCTCGAACTCCGCAACAACGTGAACGGCGAAGGCAAGCTTGGCTTCGGCGTGGTCTCCGTCGGTGCCGGCGGCGGGCACGAGAACGTGCGCACCCACAGGCTGACGCTGCGGCTCAAGGTCAAGGACCGGGCCGCCGGCGGCGACAGCCCCGACATCAGCGACGACGAAGCCGGGTCGTGGGACGAGGAGTGACGTGGATCCGCGCAGACTGGCGCTGATCCGCAGCGGGACGGACCGCCAGGTCCGGAGCACGGGAACCGGCTACCTGATCGCCCCACAGCTCGTCCTGACTGCTCGTCATGTCCTGGTGGAACACGCCACGGACGCGCTGTGGCCCGTGACATCCGTACGCCTCGGGCATCCGGTCGAGGGTGACACGACCCGTACGTCCGCCAAGCTTCTCTGGGAGCACCCGGAGGGCCTGGATGTCGCCCTCCTGCTCCTGGAGGAGCCGTCGGAGCTGCCCGGCACGGTCCGCTGGGGCAGCCCCACGGGCAAGGCCCCCCTGCCCTACGAAGGGCTCGGCTTCCCCCGGGCCGCCGCCGGAGAGACCCGCGACGTCGAGCACCTGCGGGGCTTCCTGCCGCCCCTCTCCGGCGCCATGAACCGCTACGTCCTCGACCAGGACGCCGCACCGGCCCCCGGCGCCGACGGCAAGAACGCCTGGGGCGGCGCCTCCGGGACCGCGATCTTCTGCGACGACGACCTCCTCGTCGGTATCGTGGTCCAGGAGGCCCTGGCCTACGGGGCCCGGCGGCTGCACGCCCTTCCCGCCCGGTCGTTCCTCGGCGACGCCGCGTTCACGGACCACCTCACCGAGCACACGGGCACGCCCCCCGAGCTCGCCCCCCTCGGCAGGGTTCGGCCGCCCGAGGCGGGACCCCTCGGCGAGCGCGCCCCCGTAGAGGCGGAACTCGTCCCGCTGCTCGTGCAGTTGCTCCCCGACCCGATCGCCCGCGTCGCCCATGCGCGCGAGCTCGCGCGGGAACTCGGGTACGACACGGACGGCTACGCGCCGTCGCTGGCCGACCTCGCCGCGCTCCTCGTGGCCCATCCCCGCGCCCTCGCCTCGCTCGGCGCCTCCCTCGCCCCGCAGGCCGCGGAGGGCTCGTCCTTCCGTGCCCGGCTCACCGCCCTGTTCCTCCAGGCCCGGGTGCTCGGCTGCGGCTTCCTGCTCTCCCTGCACGAGTACGAGGCACTGCTCGACCTGCTGCGCGGCCTGTGCAAGGAGCAGCCCACCCTGCTGTCCCGCGCCGCCCGCGCGGCGCTGCGGTACGGCGTCCTGCCCGAGGCCCTCGCCCGCCCCCACCTCGTGGAGGACGACCTCGACGGGGTGATCGAGGGACTGGAGGCGCTCACCGACAGCAAGGGCGTCCCGGATAGCACGCCACCGGTTCCGGCGTTGCTGCGGGTCGTCGAGTACGTGGCGGCCGCCTCGGACGCCGCCGTCGGAGCCGGACTCCGCGCCTGGTCCACGGCGACCGCCGATCGGCTCGGCATCCACCTCGGTGCCCTCGGCGAACGACGCGCGGACGCCGTGGAGTGGGCGAGCCTACCGGCCTCGCCCGTGTCCCGCGTGGTGATGGAGCTCCGGCAGGACGAGTCCGCGGCGGACGAACGGTACCGGTGCCGGATCGTCCTCGTCCGCATGGACGGCACCCCGAGCGTGATCCACGAGGCGGACTCGACGTCGAAGACCCCGGAGGAGGCGGCGCGCTGCCTGCGCGCGACCGTCGCCGCGGCGAGGAAGGAACCCGGACAGGGGTACCACGTGCCGTGGGTGACCGTCGTCGTGGACCGGGCAGGGCTCCACCTGGCCGTCGACGAATGGGAACCGGGAGCGCCGAACGACTTCGTTCCGGGACAACCCATCGGGGCGGAGTACCGGGTCACCTTGAGCTGCCCCGAGCTGAGCGAGTACGTGACGGACCGAGCGGACGCGCAACAGCACCGCTGGAAGCACGGCGGGTCGGTGGCCCTGGTCACCGACCCGACGTGCGGGAACTCGACGCAGCTGGCGCACCTGCTCCAGAACGACCATCGCGACACCGCCCAGGTCGTCCTGCACGGCCCCGCCGACCAGCGCGCCTCCTGGCTGCTGCTCTGCCTCGCGCTGGGCGTCCCCGTCGTCCTCTGGGACCGCGACGCCGTCACCTACGAGGACGCCGACAAGCTCCACACCCTGCGTCCCTCCGGCCCCCCGGACGAACTCCCCGAACGCGTGCGGAACTTCCGGAGCAGGTCCCATGCCCATCCGGGACCGGCGCGGGCCCGCCCCTCCCTCGTGTGGGAGCCGGACGGCCGGTATCCCGAGCCCGAACCCCTGGAACTGAGGGACCCGTTGAAAGGAACCCAGGCGTCATGACGACCGCGGAGCACGGAGCCGACACGGCCACCGGAGACCTGCCGTCCACCGAGGACGACTGGCGCCTCTTCCGCGGGAACGGGCAGCGCCGGGACGTCCCCTTCCCGGAGGCGCCCCCGTGGCGCCGGTTCGGCCGGGCGGACACCTCCGGGCAGCCGGGGGAGCCGGCGGGCGAGGAGGAGCGGGGACGTACGACTCCGTTCCCGCGGCCGTACCTCATCGGTCCGGCGGAGGCCGACGTCGTCAACGCGGCCCTGCACCTGCGCCGGCCCCTTCTCGTGACCGGGCACCCCGGCACCGGGAAGTCCTCGCTCGCGCACGCCGTCGCCCATGAACTCGCGCTCGGCCGCGTCCTCCAGTGGCCCGTGAACAGCCGTTCCACGCTCCACGACGCCCTCTACCGGTACGACGCCGTCGGCCGGCTGCGCGAGGCCACTCTGCGCCGCGACACCGACGGGCCCGCCCACGGTGCCGAGCCGGACATCGGCCAGTACGTACGCCTCGGCCCGCTCGGCAACGCCCTCGTGCCCCGGGACCGCCCGCGCGTCCTGCTCGTCGACGAGCTCGACAAGGGCGACGTCGACCTGCCGAACGACCTCCTGACCGTCTTCGAGGAGGGCGAGTTCGCCATCCCCGAGCTCACCCGCCTTCCCGAGGACCACGGGCCCGTGTACGTCCAGACCGACGATCCGGACGCGCCCGCCCCGGTGGCGCGCGGACGCGTCCGCTGCCACGAGTTCCCCGTCGTGATCATCACCAGCAACGGCGAGCGCGACTTCCCGCCCGCCTTCCTCCGCCGCTGCGTCCGCCTCGACCTGCCCGAACCGGACGAGGCGCGGCTGCGCGAGATCGTCGCCGCCCACCTGGGCCCCGAGGCCCTCAGCGGCGTCGACGACCTGCTGAGCGAGTTCCTCGGCCGCCGTGTCTCCGGCGAACTCGCCACCGACCAGCTGCTCAACGCGGTCTTCCTCCGCAAGGGCGGCATCGGCCTCGACGCGGGAGCTCTCCTCGATGCCGTGCTCCACCGGCTCGGCGGAGCCGTGTGACGTGATGATCGGGCGCGTGGCCAAGGTCCTGGCCGAGAGCGGGGCCGAGCTCTCCCACGAGGAGCTCCTCGACGCCCTCTGGCTCGCCGGGAAACTGCCGCCTGGCACCACGCCCCTGGCCCGGGCCGTCACGGCCACGGCCGGCCCGGCGCCCTCCGGCACCCCCCGGGACGACGCCCCCGCGGAGCTCCCGGAGCCGCCCGCCGCACCCGCCGGCGGTCCCGGCGAGCGGCCCGCACCGGCGACGGCCGTCCCGCACGCCGCGAGCCCGCTCCTCGCGGCGGCGCGGCCGCGTCCCCCCGAGGACGACCCGCTCGGGGCGGCGGCCGGGACGGACGCCCGCCCCTCCCCGGCCGTCGCCGTCCGCGCCCCCGACAGCCGCCTCATCGAGGCCGGCCAACTCCGGCTCGGCAAGTCGCTGCGGCCATTGCGCCGGCGCCATCCCGACCGCGCCCGCCACGAACTCGACATCGCCGGGACCGTCGCCGCCATCGCGGACAGCGGACTGCCCGAGATCGTCACCCGGCCCGCCAGGACCCGCTGGCTCTCCCTCGCCCTCGTCGTCGACGACGGCGTCTCCATGGTCCTCTGGCACCGGCTCGCCGCCGAGATCCGCACGCTCATGGAACGGGCCGGCGCCTTCCGCGACGTCCGCGTGTACGGGCTCCACACGCGCGCCGGTGGCCCGTACCTCCGCCCCGGTCCGTACCGCGCCGACGGGCGCCCCCGCTCCACCGACACCCTCGTCGACCCCACCGGGCACACCCTCGTCCTCGTCGTGAGCGACGGCGTGGGCGAGGCGTGGCGGGACGGCGGGATGCGCCGTGCGATGGAGCGCTGGGCACGGTGCGGCCCCACCGCCATCGTCCACGCCCTCCCCGCGCACCTGTGGGCGAGTACCGGCATCGGCGCCCAGCGCTGGCAGGTCACCAGCCACCGCCGCGGCGGCCCCACCCGCGCCTGGCACGTCACCGACCCCGACCTGCCGCCGGGCCTCGTCGACTTCGACTCCGTACCCGTACCGGTCCTCGAACCCACTCCCGCCGGCATCGCCGACTGGGCGCGCGTCGTCGCCTCATCCGGGGGTACGGCCCTGCTGCCGCTCTGGAACGGCGGCAGACCCCGCTCCGGCCGGTCCGCCGCCCCCGAGGCCGACACGCACGCGGGTGCGCGGCGGGGCGACGACGCAGAAGCCGTCCTCCGGTTCCGGGACGCGGCGACCCCGGAGGCGTACCGCCTCGCCGCCCACCTCGCGGCCGTCTCGCCCGTCACGCCGCCGGTGATGCGCCTCGTCCAGAGCGCACTGGGGCCGCCCACCGACGCCGGCCACCTCATGGAGGTCTTCCTCGGCGGCCTCATGCACCAGCTCGCCGCCGACGCCCCCGACCTGCTGCCCCACCACCGCCGCTTCGACTTCACGGGCGACGCCCGCCGTGTGCTCCTCGGCGCCGTGCCGCCGCGCGAACTGCTGCGGACGACGGAAGCCGTCACTGCGCGCGTCGAGGCCGCCGTCGGGCGCGCCCCGGTCTTCCCGGCCTGGGTCGGCCACCCCGACGGCACCGCTGTGATCGAGGACACCGGACGCTCCTTCGGCTGGCTGCGCGAGCAGTTGCTCGCCCGTCTCGGCGTGCCGGTCACGGGGGCGTCGCGTACGCCACCGCCGCCGCCCCCGGACGAGCCGCCGGCCGGCTGGGAACCGCTCCGGCCGGCGGACCCGCGGCGGCTCGGGCGGTTCCGGCTCACGGCGCGCAGCGGCCGGGGCTGGGGCCACGTGACGATGTACCTCGGGGAGGACGAGCACGGCACCGGCGCCGTGGTCCGGGTGCCCACCCCGGGCGACGTGGGGGGCCGGACACCCGCCGAGGACCTGGTCACCACGGAAGCCGAGTGCCTGGGCAGGATGCGGGGAAGGCACGCGCCGGAACTCCTCGACGCGCGGGTCCGTCACCCCTCCGAACCCGACTGGGTCGCGATGGCCCGCGTCCAGCGCCGTCCGGGCGACCCCTCCGCGGCGCCCGCGCCGAACCTCCGCGACGTCCTCGACGAGCACGGGGGAGAAGTCCCATCGGAGCGTTTCCTGCGGATCGGACGGGGGCTCGCCGAGGCCGTCGGCCGCGCGCACATGCTCGGCGTCGTCCACGGTGCGCTCGGGCCGAGGTCCGTCCTCGTCACCGACCACGACGACGTCCACCTGGTGAGCTGGATGACCGCCGGAATCGACGGGGCGGTCAGTCCCCACCGCGGCCTGTTCCCCGTCAGGGAGGCGTATCTCGCGGCGGGCGGAGAAGAGCCCTCGCCGACACCGGAGTCGGACGTGTACGCGCTCGGCACGATGCTGTTGTCCCTGCTGACGGGCAGGTGGGGCGATCCCAGAGCCGTCGACGCCCTGCACGGGACCCCGGCCACGACCGGGATCGGCCCCGTGCTCCTCGGAACGCTCTGGAACTGCTTGAACCGCCGTCCTGAACGCAGGCCCATGGCGGCCGAGTTGGCGCGCGCCTTCGCGGACGAGCTTGCGGGTCCGGACGCGAGGACCCCGAGGGGTGAGGCCCTCGCCGCCTTCATCCGGCAGAGCCGGGACCTTGCGCGGGACGAACCGGAGGTGTACGGCCGAGTTCTCGGTCAGGCGCTCAGGATGCGTGCCAACCGGTATGCCGGGAGCCATCGGTCGGCCGAGGCGATCGCCGACCTCTCGGAAGCCGTGAAGGTCTATCGAGAGGTCGCCTCATGGGACCCGGAAACCCACAATCCGGGCTTGGCCATGACCCTCAACAACCTCGCTGTGCAGCTGTGCGAGGCCGGTCGACGGGACGAGAGCTTGGTAGCGGCCTCGGAGGCGGAGTCGCTGTTCCGGCTACTTCAGGACTCGGGCGCGCCAGGGATCGAGCGCGGTCACGCGGTGACTCTGAACAACCTCTCCAATGTGCTCGCCGAACTGGGGCGGCACGAGGAGGCACTCGAGGCGGTCGAGGAGGCCGTCGTGCGTCTTCGCGATCTGCGGGCCACGCACCCCACCACTCCCGGCGACGGCCTGGCCATGAGCCTCGCCAACCTCGGCAACCGCCTCGGCGCACTCGGGCGGCCCGAGGAGGCGCTGTTCGCCGCCGAGGAAGCCGTCCACCTCTACCGCTCCCTGCACGGGGCCCGGGTCGACCACGCCGTGAGCCTCAACAACCTCGCCGTCCGGTTCATCCACCTCGAACGGTACGAGGAGGCCGCCGAAGCGCTCGACGAGAGCGCTCGGGTCGTCGCGCACCACCCCGTCGATCCCTCGCAGGCCCCTCCGGCCTTCCTCCAGCAGTCGGACCGCATCGCGGCCCTGCTCGACACCCTGGTGCGGGACCGGCCCGACTCCCTGTGAGGCAGGACGGGGCGGGATCCGACGGCCTGTGCGGCGGACCCGCCGGGCGGCCGGGAGCCCCGGCGTACATCTCGCTGAGGAGTCGCCGGCGGTCGCGTAGCACTTGAGGATGACCCCGCGCCCGTACGGAGACGGACTTCTCGGCCCAGGGGGAACCCCGGCCCGCCGACGCCGTCTTGGTCCTCGTGTCGACTTGATCGTCGAGTCGACCGAGGAGGGTGTGATGGCAGGTCAGGTGCGTGGGACGAGGCGGGCGAAGGCGTCGGCGCCGGAGTACCAGGGTGCTCTGGAGTCGTTGTCCGTGAACGCCTCGCTGCCCGAGGTGCTGGCCCGGGGCATGGAGGAGCTGCGGACGGCCGAGCGGGCCGGGGACCGGCGGGAGGAGGCACGCTGCGGGCTGGCCGTGGCGGAGGCCTGCCGCAGGCTCGGGCGCGTCGAGGAGGCCGACCGGGCGTGGAAGGCGAGCTACCGGGCGGCGCGTTCGACCGGTGACGAGGGGGCCATGGCGTGGGCGCTGTGGAGCGGAGGCACGCTGGCCCGACAGCGCGGTGCGTTCAGGCTGGCGTACCGGTTGCTGAGGCTGGCGGCCGAGGCGGGCGAGCGGGGCGGTGACGTCGTCGCGCGCGGCTACTCGCTGGCGGGGCTCGCCGAGACCGGGCGCATCCAGGGCGACTACGCGGCGGTGAGGAGGCTGCACGAGCAGCTGCTCGCCGAGGCCCGCCGCCGCGGCGAGGCCCGGCACACCGTGTGGGCGCTGGAGGGCATCGCGCAGATGCACCGCAACACCGGCGCGTACGACGAGGCCCTGGCCCTGTTCGAGGAGGCGGCCGACACGGCGTCCAAGGCCGAGGACCGGCGAGGCTGGGCGTGGGCGCTGCGCGGCATCGCGGACGTGGTGTCCGTACGCGACGCCGATGTGGAGCGCGCCCTGTCGCTGCTGTCCCAGGCCGAGGAGGCCTGCCGGGAGATGCGGCTGTCCAGCGCGCTCGCCTACAACCACAAGATGCGCGGCAACGTGCTGTACCGGGCGGGCAGCTACGAGCAGGCCCGCGAGATGTACGCGCTGGCCCTTGAGGAGTTCCACGAGATGGACGAGCCCCGCGGGACGGCGCTGTCGCGACTGGGCCTGGTCAAGGCCTCCGCCCACCTCGGCCGCGAGGCCGCGCGGACGGCCGCGGATCTGGCCGAACTCCGCTCGACGCTGGACCGCATCGGGCTGCGGCATGCCCGGGACATGGTGGACAAGGCAGCCGCCGAACTGGGGGTCGGTCCGCTGCCGGACCACGGCCGCCCCGGGCGGGGCCCCGAGGGGCCCGTGCTGCCGGCGGTCGGGACCGACGCGCTTCAGGCCGTCGATGCGGAGGCCCTGCGGTGAGCGCCGTCCCGACGCCGCTTTCGCCCCTGTGCCCGCCGGGCGCCACGGCCGTGGCCACGGTGCGTCGCTCGCGTGACGACGACGCCGATCACGAGGCGGCGCCGGCCCGTGTCCTGGAGCGCTGCCGTGCACTCGTCCGGCCCGCGCTGGTGGAGGCGGTGCGCAGCCTCCATCCGTGGACCGGTGAGATGGCGGCGTACGCGCTGGGCTGGTCCGACACGGCAGGTACACCGGATTCCGGCAGGTCCGAGGGCAAGGGGGTGCGCCAGGCGCTCGCCGTGCTCGGGGCCGAGGCGGTCGGGGCGGACGGCGCGGAGGCCGTCCCCGGCGCCGTGGCGGTCGAACTCGTGCACACCTTCTCGCTCCTCCACGACGACATCATGGACGGCGACGCCCTGCGCCGGCAGCGGCCCGCGGTGTGGAAGGCGTACGGGACCGGCCCGGCCGTCCTCACCGGCGACGCGCTTCTCGCCCAGGCGGTGACCACCCTCGCCGAGGCCCCGGGCCGGCACGCGGCGGCCGCGGTCCGCTGCCTCTGCCGGACACTGAACGCGCTGGTGTCCGGCCAGGCACAGGACCTGCGCTTCGAACACCGTCCGTGGTACGGCCCCGGCGCGGTGGGACCGGAGCAGTACCGGTCGATGGCCGAAGGCAAGACGGGCGCCCTGCTGGGCTGCGCCGTCGCGCTCGGCGCGGTCCTCGGCGGCGCCCCCGACCGGACCGTGGCCACGCTCGAACGCGCGGGCCGCCATCTCGGCCTCGCCTTCCAGGCGGTGGACGACATCCTCGGCATCTGGGGCGACCCGGCCGTGACCGGCAAACCCGTCCACTCGGACCTGCGCAGGGGCAAGAAGACCTACCCGATGATCGCCGCACTGGCCGCCGGAGGCAGGGCTTCGCACGAGCTGGCGGCGCTGCTCGACCCTCCCCGGCCGCTCGACCACGAGGCCGCCGCACGGGTCGCGGCACTCGTGGAGGAGCTGGGCGGGCGGACCGCGACCCGCGACGAAGCGCGCCGGCACCTGGACACCGCGGGCCGCGCGCTGCGCGACGCACCCCTCACGCACACCGCCGCACAGCAACTGGACAGACTGTTCACGTACGTGCTCGACCGGACCAGTTGACCACCGCCCTCGCGGTGCCGTCCGGGGAGGCGCGCCGGAGGTTCGACGAAGTCGCCCTCAGGTAACGGGAGTTGGAAACGGAGGCGGGCCCGAGCGTAGGGCGGCACCGACTTCCGAATCAATACTGGAAGAAGTTGTTTATTTGCTCTACGTTGCACCCGTGTTTCGACATCCCACCCGCCCGCTGGTCAGTGCGCCCGCCGAGACCGCGGTACTCGCCCTGCTCCTCGCGGAGGGACCCCTCAGCCGAGTGGAACTGGCGCGGCGGACCGGGCTCTCCTCCACGGCCGTCACCAAGGCGGCCAGACCCCTCATCGACGACGGCTACCTGTACGAACTCCCGCCGGAGCGCACCGCACCCGGTGCCGGCCGGCCGGTCAACCCGCTCGCGGTCGCCCCCGACCGGGAGTTCTTCATCGGCCTGAAGATCAGCTCCGACCAGGTCTTCGGCGCGGTGTGCGATCTGAGGGCAGGGATCCGGGCCACGGCCGCCCGGCCGCTCGACGTGTGCACGCCCGAGGCGGTCGCCCCGAAGGCCGCCGAGCTGGTCGACGAACTGCTCGACGCCGGACCCGCGTTCCGGGACCGCACGCGTCACCTGGGTGTCGCCGTGAACGGCGACGTGGACCGCGACAGCGGCCGGCTCCGTCGCTCCGGGCTCCTCGGCTGGCGTGACGTCCCGCTCGCGGAACTGCTCGGCGCCGCCACCGGCCTGACGGTCACCGTCGAGAACGACGTCAGGGCTCTCACCGTCGCCGAGCACTGGTTCGGCGAAGGCATCGGCACCGGCTACTTCGCGCTGGTCACCATCGGCTCGGGCATCGGCTCCGCCCTCGTCGTCAACGGGCACCTGCTCCGCGGGGCCTACGGCGTCGCCGGCGAGGTCGGGCACATCCGCGTCGACCCGAACGGACCGCGCTGCCGCTGTGGTGCGCGCGGCTGCGTCGAGGCGATCGCCTCGACCGACGTGATCCTCGCGACGGTCCGCGAGGCCGCCGGGAACCCCCGCCTCACCTTCCGCGAGGTCGTCGGCATGGCCCGGGAGGGCCACCCCGGAGCCCGCGAGGCCTTCGCCCGCGCCGGACAGGCCATCGGCGTCGGCATCTCCACCCTGGTGAACCTCGTCGGACCGGAGCGTGTCGTCGTCAGCGGCGAAGGAGTCGACGCCTACGACCTGTTCAGCCGCCACATCCAGGAGGCGTACGCCGCACACGCCTTCGGGGCGGCGTCCCGGTGCCCGCTGTCGCTCCGCCCGCTGCCCTGGGAGGAGTGGGCCCGGGGCGGAGCCGCCGTGGCCATCCAGGCGCTCTTCCCCCAGCCCGCCGCCACCACCACCACGATCGGCGCCGGCTGAGGATTCCCGCAGCCGTCGCGTACCACTCCTGGCCGTCGCCTTCCACGGCCGGCGAACGCGCACGAAGGCGCCGACCGGGGAGCACCCCCGCCCCGCCGCACCCGCCGCACCACCGCACCTCCTGCACCACCGCACCTCCTGCACCTCCCGCACCACGCACAGGCAGGTACACGTCCCCCATCCGCAAGGAGTCCCCCGTGACACCTCGCACCACCGTGCTCCGGCACGCGACAGCGGCCCTCGCCATGGCGTCCGCGCTCCTCCTCGGCACCCTCGCCCCCACCGCCGCCACCGCGGCGGAGCCAGAGGCCGTGCCGTCCCGGGTCCTCACCGGCGCGCAGCTCGCCGCCTCGTGGACCGCGCCCCTGTCCACCCGGGGCCGGTACGTCGTCGACGCGAACGGCGACCGGTTCAAACTCGAGTCCGGCAACTGGGCCGGCGCCCAGGGCACCTGGGAGGGCAGCGGCGACGTCGACGATGTGACGAACCATCAAGCCGACCAGATGTCCCACAACATCCCCCTCGGCCTGGACCGGAAGCCGATGGCCCAGATCCTGGGCGACTTCCACGCCATGGGCCTGAACAGCATCCGCCTGCCGTTCGCCAACGCCCTGGTGCACGACACGACCCCGGTCCCCGACGCGGCCGTCACGGCCAACCCGCAGCTCAAGGGCAAGACCCCGCTCCAGGTCCTCGACGCCGTGGTCGAGGCCCTCACCGCCGACGGGTTCGCCGTCATCCTCAACAACCACACCACCAGCTACCGCTTCTGCTGCGGTCTGGACGGCAACGAGCGCTGGAACAGCGGCCAGTCGACCCAGCAGTGGATCGACGACTGGGTGTTCCTGGCGAAGCGCTACCAGAACAACAAGCGCGTCGTCGGAGCCGACCTGCGCAACGAGGTCCGCCGCGACACCTGGAACGACCCCAACTGGGGCTGGGGCAACGACCACGACCTGAACAAGGCCCTGGAAGAAGCCGGGAACAAGATCCTCCAGGCCGTCCCCGACCTGCTGATCGTGATGGAGGGGATCAACTGGCAGGGCATCCCCACCGACCTGACCCCCCACGGCCGTCCCACGCTCACCCCGGTCGCGACCCTCTCCAACACGCTGATCCACTCCGACAAGCTCGTGTACGCCGCGCACTTCTACGGCTACACCGGCCCCCACCACACCGGGGCCACCGGCATGGGCGAGACCACCGACCCGCGCTACGAGGACCTCACCCCGGCGCAGCTCGCCCAGGTCGTCGACGACCAGGCCCTGTTCGTCACCCGGTCCGGCCAGCACTTCACCGCACCCGTCTGGATCAGCGAGTTCGGCGCCGGCGGCCGCGGCGACCTCGACGCCAAGGAGCGCGCCTGGTTCACCCACTTCACCGACATCATGGTGAGGAACGACACCGACTTCGCCATCTGGCCCCTGGTCGGCTGGACCGACGCGAACGGCAGGCCGCAGGACAGCTGGGCCATGGTCACCTACGCCACCGACGGCACCCGGCTCGGTGTCATGGACTCCGGCGACTGGCGGACCACCGACTGGAACAAGCTGGTCGACGCCCCCGGCAAGACCGGCCAGGTCGCGCGGACCCCGCGCTGGAACATGCTCAACCTGGACCACGCCGACTACAACGTCTCCGCCACGATGCTGGCGAAGCCGGACTGGTCGCCCGGCAACCGCAAGGGCAACTGCCCCGACACCCAGCGCCTGGTCGGCCTCGGCCGCGGCGACAGCCGAGGCCTGTGCACCGACGCCGGCCGGCCGGCGAAGGCCAGCGGCGCCTGGACCGTCGTCACCGACGAGCGGTACGTGACGAACGGCGACTGGGCGTCCGGCTACAACAAGCTGGAGTGCCCCAGGAACACGTTCGCCGTCGGGTACAGCGTGCACCGCAACGCGATGGCCGCGCTCCTCTGCGCCCCCGCGACGGCCTCCCTGCCCACCACCGACCGCGTGCTCTGGTTCGACCACGGTGACAACCGGCCCGCCACCGGCGGATCGAACGCCAGCGACTGGGCACCCGGCTCCTACAAGGGCCAGTGCGCCGACGACGAGTACCTCGCCGGCGTCGCCTACACCTGGAAGTGGACCCACGGCGGCGTCCCCGACGCCCTGCTCTGCCGCCCCCTCGCCTGACCTGCTCCTGCGCACCCCCACGCATGTCCTGGAGCAACCCCGGCATGCCTCGACCGGAGATCGCCGCGAGGACGGCGTCGAGCTGCGAAGCGGCGATCCCCGACGGTGGCCGGCTACGGCCCGGTGCCAGGCGGCGGCACCCGCTCCTGGGAGCGGGGACGCCGTGCGAGCCAGCGGGTCACACGTGCCCATCGGAATCGAGTGCGCCGGCCAGTGTGGCGAGCACGAGCGAAGCGGGCAGGGTGGTGCCGAGCAACCTGCCGTCCCCGACCGGTCCCCGCAGGCGCGCGTAGTCCCGGGCCTCGGTGGTGTCGGTGAACAGCATCACCGCCAGGACGAGCTCTATGGCCCGCTGGAAGGTGCGTGTCCATGCCGAGCGGCACGACCGGGTGATTTCGGCCGCTCAGGACGATGCCGGCCGCGGCGAGGGTGATCGAAGCGGAGGGAGCCCGGAACGGGCCCCCGCTGACGACTCCGAGCGCCCCGCCGAGCACCCCCGGCGTCATGCCGTCCGAACCCGGTCCCGCACCTCCGGACGCACCTCGAACCCCGCCGCCTTGTACGTGGCGACGGCGCCGACGTTGGTGCTCGGCGTGCACACACGTACGCTCGACGAGCCCATCTCCCGTAGCGCGGCCGCTCCGGCCAGGGTGATCGCCCGGCCGTAGCCGCGACCGCGGTGGTCCTCGTGGACGCCCATCGGCTCGACCAGCCCCGGCTTGCCCGGGCCGGCCGACCACACCGTCACCACCGCCGCCGCCCTGCCCTGGTCGTCGTAGGCGCCCAGGCAGCGGGCGTCGGCGTAGAACGGCCCCGCCGACATCGCCCGCCAGTATGCGGGTGTGGGCCGCGAGGTGTCGAACGCCGACCGCAGGACGTCGGCGAAGTCCTGCGCCTGCTCCGGGCCGATCGAGCTGATCCGCACCCCGGGGACCTCCACCGGCTCGGTGAGGTCGCGGAAGAGCGGCGTCCACGGCTCGTCGACGCCCCAGCCCTCCTCGCTCAGCAGCTCGTGGAGCCGCAGGCCCAGCGGCGCCTCGACGGACACCGCTCCTTCCGGCAGCACGCCGCGCTCAGGCAGCGAGAGGTCCTCGACGAGCCGCCGCGCCAAGTCCGCGTCCTGGAAGGCGTCCGGAGCGACCGTCATCCGCACCAGCGTCGGCGAGTCGAGCATCCCGACCGCGAGGATCCGCCCGTCCCGACTCCAGATCCGGACCACCGCGGTCGTCTCGGCCGTTCCGAACCGGTGGTTCCAGCCGAGGTCCCCGGAGTGCAACTGCATGGGCGCCTCGTCGTCCTGCCACTCCCGCAGCGCGGCCATGGCCTCGCCGACCCCGTCGACCGTCGGCGTATTCAGCGCAATCGTCATAGCCGGGATCAGACACGCCGTCCCGAGAGGCCCGCAACCGGTTAACCGGGCCGGCCCCCGACGTGAACGGCCCTTTCGGCCGTACGTGACTCGGATGCCGCACGTTCGTCGGCGTTTCATATGTACCTTTTCTGGCACTCTGCTGCTTCATGTGCCAAATACGGCACCGGAACGTCCCCCAGGGGGTACACGTGAACGCGGTGAAGCGGAGCCGGACCACGAGGGCCGCGGCGGGGGTCTCGGCCGCGGTGCTCCTGTTGCTGACGGGGTGCGACGTGCCGGGGGTCTACCGGCCCGCCCGCCCCGCGAGCGGCGGTCCGTTCACCTTCTACGTGAGTCCGGACGGCGACGACGGGAACGACGGCATGTCGCCGGAGAAGCCCTGGCGGACCCTCGACCACGCGAACACCGCGAACTTCCGGCCGGGTGACAGGCTTCGGCTCAAGGGCGGCGAACGGTTCCGAGGCACCATCACCCTGGAGGAGGGCGAGGCGGGCAGCGCCGCGCGGCCCGTGGTGATCGAGGCGTACGGCACGGGCCGGGCCACCATCGAGCCCCGCGGCACATCCGGCATCACGGTGCACGACACCGCGGGCGTGGAGATCAGGAACATCGCGCTGGTCGGCGACCGCAAGGCGCTGCGCGAAGGAGTCGGGATCGCCCTCCGCGCCACCCGCCCCGGGGCACGGAGGCTCGCCCATGTGAGGATCGCGAACGTGGAGGCGCGGGGCTTCCAGAACGGCATCAGCGTCGGCACGGAGGACGACGCCGTCACGGGCTACAGCGACGTGCGCGTCAGCGATGTCTCCGTGCACCACAACCTGGAGGCCGGGCTCGTCTTCTACGGGCCGGAGTTCGAGGAGGACCGCCCGGCCTACGCGCACTCCGGGCTGCGGATCGAGCGGGTCACGGCGTACTCCAACACCGGCGACCCGGACAGCGACGGGCGCAACACCGGCAGCGGCATCGCCCTGGGCAGTGTCCGGGACGCGAAGGTGTCGCGCTCGGTGGCCCACGACAACGGCGCACGCTCCGCGACCGACGCCCAAGAGGGCCCCGAGGGCATCTGGGTGTACGACTCGACCGGCGTGGTCCTGGAGAACAACCGCTCCTACCGGAACCGGACCGGCTCTCGCGTGGACGGCGGGGGTTTCGGCCTCGACAACAACGTGTCCCACTCGGTCGTGCAGTACAACCTCGCCTACGGCAACGACGGGCCGGGGTTCCTCGTCTACTCCGGACGGGCGACCGGGGCTCACCGGAACAACGTCGTCCGTTTCAACATGAGCTGGGACGACGCGCGGAAGCTTCCCGAGTACGGCGGCATCGTCGCCTACGGCTCCCGCATGAAGGACCTGGACATCTACAACAACACGGTGGTGATGCGCACGCGGGGCCTCGCCTCCGCGAAGGCGGCGGGAGCCCGGCCCCCGGCGCTGCGGCTGCGCGACGGCATGAAGGGCGTGAGCGTCCACGACAACATCTTCGCCACGGACGGCGGGCCCCTGATCGAGGCAGAGTCGCCGTACCTCCCCGGCACGCACCGGCTGCAGGGCAACGTCTACCACAGCACGGGCCCCTGGTCGCTGGGCTGGGGCAGTCGGCGCTTCACCGCGCTCGCCGAATGGCGCACCGCCTCCCGCCAGGAGCTCCTCGACGGCGAGCCCACCGGCACCGGCGACGACCCCTGCCTGCGCGCCATGACCGTGGCCGTCACCGACCCGGCCGGGGCCGAGAACCTCGTGCCACGCTGCCAGGACGAGGCGTCCACGAGCATGGGGCCGCAGGCCTCGGGCGTCGACGTGGGCCCCGTCGACTACTTCGGCAACCAGGTCCCGGACGCCCCGCGACCCGGCGCCGCGCAGTCGCGCCCCGCCCGCTGAGCCGGACACCGACGCTGCGGGGAGCCGGGAAAACCCGGCTCCCCGCGCTCTCCCGAGGGCGTTCCGGCGGTACAGGGCACGGGCGTTGTCGACACTCGCGGAGACGACTCGCGGAGACGACCCGCGGAGACGACTCGCGGAGACCAGCCGCGGTCACCGGCGCTGCCCCGCTGGACGGACCCCGCGCATCAGCCGTGTCGACACCCCCTGCGGGTCACCGGTTCCAGGGCCTGCCGGTCGGCAGCGCCGGGGACAGGGCGGTGGCGCAGTCGGCCTTGGCGGCAGGCGAGACGATCGTGGCCCGCAGCTGCTCCGTGGCCGGGGCGGTGGCCCGCCGGTCCGAGCCCGAGGGGCGGCCGAGCGCCTTGACGGTCCAGCCGGCGGCCCGCCACTCCTTGTGCGGGAGCGCGTTGCGCGCGTCGACGAGGATCGGCTCGCGGACCACCCGGGCCAGCTTCACCGGGTCCACTTCGCGGTACTGCCCCCACTCGGTGAGGTGCAGCACCAGTTCCGCTCCCTGGCAGGCCGTCAGGAGGTCGGCCTCGCAGCGCAGCTCCGGGTGGGCCCGGCGCGCGTTCTCGGTGCCTTCCGGGTCGTGTACGCGGACGTCGGCGCCCTCCCGGTGCAGGGCCGATGCCACCGCCAGCGCCGGGGAGTCGCGCACGTCGTCGCTGTTCGGCTTGAACGTGGCGCCCAGGACGGTCACCCGGCGGCCGCCGAGGTCGCCTCCGGCCAGCTGACGGGCGAGGGCGACGGTCCGCGTCCGCTGCCGCTGGTTGATCTCGTCGACCTGGTCGAGGAAGGCCACCGCGGGGCCGACGCCGAGCTCCTGGGCGCGGGTGGTGAAGGCCCGGATGTCCTTGGGCAGGCAGCCGCCGCCGAAGCCGAGGCCGGCGTTGAGGAAGCGCCGGCCGATCCGGGTGTCGTGGCCGAGAGCGTCGGCGAGGGTGACGACGTCCGCTTGCGCGGCGTCGCAGACCTCGGCCATCGCGTTGATGAAGGAGATCTTGGTGGCGAGGAAGGCGTTGGCCGCGGACTTCACCAGTTCGGCCGTGTTCGGGTCGGTGGCGATGTACGGGACGCCCGCGTCGAGCATCGGGGCGTACAGTCGGCGCAGCGTCCGGTCCGCCTCCCGGCCGAGGGTGCCGGCGACGATGCGGTCCGGTCGCAAGGTGTCCTCGACGGCGAAGCCCTCACGCAGGAACTCGGGGTTCCACGCCACCTCGGCCCGCACGCCCGCCGGGACGAGCCCCGCGATGCGCTCGGTCAGGCGCGCGGTGGTGCCCACCGGCACGGTCGACTTGCCGACCACCAGGCACGAGGCGGGCAGGTGGGGCACGAGCCCGTCGATGACGGCGTCGACGTAGCGCAGGTCGGCCGCGCGGGAGTCGGCCCGCTGGGGCGTGCCCACGCAGATGAAGTGGACCTCGCCGTGTGCCGCGGCCTCGCGCAGGCTGGTGCCGAAGCGCAGGCGTCCGGAGGCCAGGGCCCGGGTGAGGACTTCGTCGAAGCCCGGTTCGTAGAAGGGGGGCCGGCCCTCCGCGAGGGCCGCGATCTTGTCGGGGTCGACGTCGACGCCGAGGACGTCGTGTCCGATGTCGGCCATGCACGCGGCGTGCACAGCGCCGAGGTAGCCCGTTCCGATGACGGTCAACCGCATGCGGTGTTCTCCTGTCTGTACGCGAAGGCGGGGGTGGGCGACGGGTCAGGGCGCGTAGCCGTACGGGTTCTGCTGCTGGAAGGTCCACGCGTCACGGCACATGGCGGCCAGGTCCCGCCGTGCGGTCCAGTTCCATGCCGAGGCGACCTTCGAGGGGTCGGCGACGAGTTCTGCGACGTCGCCGGGGCGGCGCTCGGTGACGCGGTACGGGATCGCCCGTCCCGACACCTCCTCGAAGGTGCGCACGAGCTCCAGGACGGACGCGCCGCTTCCGGTGCCGAGGTTGAAGACCCGCATGCCCGGCTCGTCGTCGATGTGGTCCAGGGCGGTGCGGTGCCCCTCGGCGACGTCGACGACGTGGACGTAGTCGCGGATCCCGGTGCCGTCACGGGTGGGGAAGTCGTCGCCGAAGACGCTGAGGCGGTCACGGCGGCCCACGGCGATCTGGGTGAGGAAGGGCATGATGTTGTTCGGCACGCCGCTCGGGTCCTCGCCGAGGAGTCCGGTGGGGTGGGCGCCGGCGGGGTTGAAGTACCGCAGGGCCAGCACGCGGAGCTCGGGCACGTGCCGGCAGACGTCCGCGAGGATCCGCTCGCAGCTCCACTTGGTGGTGGCGTACGGGTTGGTCGGTGCCGCGGGGGATTCCTCGGTCAGCGGGACGGTCGTGGCGTCTCCGTAGATCGAGCAGGAGGACGAGAACACCAGGCGGTGCACGCCGTGGTCGTGCATGGCCGAGACCAGGGCCGTGGTGCCGCCGACGTTGATGTCGTAGTACGCGAGCGGGATCTGCACCGACTCGCCGACGGCCTTCTTCGCGGCGAAGTGGATCACCGCGTCGATCGGGTGGCTCGTGAAGACGGTGTCGAGGGCCCGCCGGTCGCGTACGTCCACGACGTGGGTCGCCGCGATGGGGCGGCCCGCGACCTTCGCGACCCGTTCGAGGACCTCGGGGGAACTGTTGGAGTGGTCGTCGAGCACGACGACCTCGTGGCCGGCCTGCAGGAGCTCGACGCAGGTGTGGCTGCCGATGAAACCGGCGCCGCCGGTGACCAGGACGGTCTGGGGCACGGGAACCTCATTTCTCGATCGGCCCGAGGGGGCCGTCACCAGGCGTAGAAGCCGGTGAGATAGGTGGGGAACACGACGACCGCGAGCCCCAGCGGAAGCAGCGACAACAGGCCCGCGACGAGCGGCAGCGCAGCCGTGCGCAGCGCCCGGACGCCGGGGATCCCGGCGGCCCGCGCGGTCTCCCTGACGTGCAGTGCGCCGATCGCCAGCGTCACCGCGGCGTACGAGGCGGAGCCCAGGAGGCACAGGAAGACGTAGCCGACGGCGGGGCCGGTGAACTGGCCGACGAGAGCCGCGCCCGAGAGGAAGACCGTGATCAGCACGTACGGGGCGACGGAGCGCAGGGGGAGCGGCTCCAGGCCGTCACGCTTCTTCGGGGTGACCTTGAAGGTGATCTGGCGGGGGCGCAGCTTCTGGACCACGGCGGCCAGCACGCCCCAGGTCACGTACGGCCACCGGGAGAGGCCGAAGAGCCAGATCTCCCAGCTGAGGATCGGGGAGTCCTTGGGGCGCAGCAGGCCCCGGCGCCGGCAGAGCAACGTCAGCAGGATCAGCCAGACGGACATGCTCCAGAAGTGCGCGAGGAAGGAGAAGTAGTTGACGTCGATCCAGGGAGCTCCGGTGACCGCGGCGATCGGCGGCAGCAGGATGCCCGTGATCGTGGCGCCGGCGAGCAGCGGGTAGTACAGCAGCGCGGCCGCGAAGCGCACCCTCAGCTTCAGGGGCATCCGGCCCAGGTGGCGCGGCAGCATGCCCAGGAGCATGACGGCCAGGCTGCGGGACCACTGGAACTCCTGGGTGATCATCGCGCCGAAGGTGAGGGGACCTTCGCCGTGCGCGTCCGCGTCGATCGCGAAGGCGCCCTCCCAGCCGGCCGAGGTCAGCAGGAACGAGGTGGAGAAGTCCTCGGCGAGCTCGGGGCCCAGGCCGCCGATGTCCCGCAGCGCTTCCGTCCTGACGGCGTAGTGCGAGCCGATGCAGACCGGGGCGAGGCCGGCGGAGTGGCCCAGCTGCACGGGCCCGTGGAACATGGCCTCGCGGTGCAGCCGGCCGCGGGCCGCCCAGGACTCCTCGGCGTTGGAGTCGCAGACGCTGGGGGCCGCGACGTAACCGACGGCCGGGTCGGCGAAGGGGCGGACGACCTCGGCGAGGTACGTGGGCGCGGGGACGTGGTCGCAGTCGAGCTGGGCGACCACGTCGTACCGGTCGTAGCCCCAGTGGTCGTAGAAGAAGGCGAGGTTGCCCTCCTTGCACCGCGTGCGCCGGGGCCAGTCGGCCCGGTGGTAGTCGGCGCGGCCGCGCCGGCAGGAGACGTGCACCTCGTGGGTGCGGCACCAGTGGAGGATCTCCTCGGTGGGGTCCTCGTCGCAGAGCCACACGTCGTAGCCGTGCGGGAAGTCCTGTGCGAGCATGGCCTCGAGGGTGCGGCGGGCGATGTCCCAGCCCTCGGAGGGGGCGCGGGTCACCACGAACGCCGTGCGGAGTGCGGGTACGCCGACAGCCGGGTCGAAGCGGCGGATCCGCAGCAGCGCGACGAGGAAGTGCACCGGCAGATAGGTCAAGTACAGCAGGAGTGCGCTGTTGACGACGAGGCCCGTCCAGCCGATCCGGTGGGACGGTTCGAGCCACCAGACCCAGAACCAGACCAGGCACGCCGCCCAGCCGAGGGACAGCAGCGCGACCAGGAAGCGGTCGGAGCGTGAGAAGGCCCGGACGAAGCTGGACGGGGAGGCGCCGAGGCGGCGTGGCGGGCGTGCGAGGACGGGGCCGTCCGGGCCGATGGAGGCC
The DNA here is from genome assembly GCF_040653375.1 of Streptomyces sp. NPDC047974. Classification (NCBI taxonomy): domain Bacteria; kingdom Bacillati; phylum Actinomycetota; class Actinomycetes; order Kitasatosporales; family Streptomycetaceae; genus Streptomyces; species Streptomyces sp. NPDC047974. The sequence goes on along the minus strand of NZ_JBEZNU010000001.1, from coordinate 293,043 downwards.
ACCGCGCCGTTCGACTGGGCGCGGATCGCCGCGCCCAGTGCCTCCCACTCCTCCGGCGAGCCGGGAGCCGGTGGGGAGAGCGGGGGTTCCTGGATGGCGCCGGTCCCGTGAACGGGACCTTGCTCCAACGACGTCATGGCGGCGGGTTCTCCAGACGGTGCGACTGAGGGAGGGATCCGGGGAAGAGGCTGTGGGAGGCCGAGGCCCCGGCGGACCGGTGGACGGTCCGCCGCGGCGTGTCGTTCAGCCGCCCGCGACGCCGGCTCCGGACGCGGCGGACGCCACGTCCGCGGCGGCGGGACCGGGGATCGTCTGCGGCGTGAGGGGTTCCGCGGCCACCGCGGTCAGCGGGACCGTCTCGTTCTGACCGCCGCGGATCGCCGCGGCGGAGGCGCCGAGGCGATCCGCGCGGGCGCCGAAGTACGCCACGGTGCGGCGCAGGCCCTCGGTGATGTCGATCTCCGGCTCCCAGCCGAGGACCTCACGGGCGCGGGTGATGACCGGGCGGCGGCGGACCGGGTCGTCGACCGGCAGTGGGTGGTGTTTCACCTTTGAGGCGGAGCCGGTCATCTCCAGTACGAGCGTGGCGAGTTCGGAGACCGTGCGCTCGACGGGGTTCCCGAGGTTGAAGGGGCCCAGCTCGGATGAGTCGAGGAGCGCGACCAGGCCGCGGACCAGGTCGTCGACGTAGCAGAAGCTGCGGGTCTGCCCGCCGTCGCCGTAGATGGTGAGCGGTTCGCCGGTCAGGGCCTGGGTGATGAAGCTGGACACCACGCGTCCGTCGTGCGCGCGCATCCGGGGACCGTAGGTGTTGAAGATCCGGGCGATGCCGACGTCGACCCCGTGCGTGCGGTGGTAGGCGACGGAGACCGCCTCGGCGTATCGTTTCGCCTCGTCGTAGACGCTGCGCGGGCCGATGGAGTTGACGTTGCCCCAGTACGTCTCCTCCTGAGGGTGGACCAGCGGATCGCCGTAGATCTCGCTCGTCGAGGCGAGGATGAAGCGTGCGCCGTGACGCAGGGCCAGGAGCAGGGCGTTCTCGGTGCCGCGGCTCCCGACCGCGAGAGTCTCCAGGGGCCGGCGCAGGTAGTCGGGCGGGGAGGCCGGGGACGCCAGGTGGGCGACGGCGTCGAGGGGGCCGGTGACCTCCGCGGACGCGCTGATGTCGCAGTGCTGGAACTCGAAGGCCGGGTGGGCCAGGAGAGGGGCGATGTTCTCGGGGTCGCCCGTCGAGAAGTCGTCGAGGCACACCACGGAGTCACCGCGCCGCAGAAGCGCCTCGCACAGGTGTGACCCAAGGAAACCACCGCCACCGGTTACGGCAACGCGCATGTGTTTCTCCAGGAATGAGAAGCGGGATAACCGGAGGCTCCGTTCGCATGGACCATCGAATGACGGAATCGCTCGACGATCCGAAAAGCGGGGTCTCTCGGAAGACGTAGAGCGAGAATATGGGCATACGTAGGGTTTTTTGCGGAGGCAACTCGTGGACTGAGCTGATCGGCGGGTGTCACGCGGGGGAGCGTTCTGGGTCCCCGTCCAGGTCAGGGGCCGTGCCGCACGTCGAACGGACTAATCGGACGGCGTCACCCGCATGTGTGCGCGGCCATGTGAGGACACGCTCGATCGCACATCCCTCGTCCCCGGGGAGGGGACCCGAGGGATTCCGGTCCTCCCGCGGGGGAAGGCCCGGTACGGCATTACAGGAATGGCTGCGCGGGTGCCGGACCGAGCGTGGTGGTGCCGGCCGTGCGGTGACCGAGGCCCGTGCGGTACGCGTCCAGGGCCGCCTCCACCCGGCCCGTGCGGCGCAGCAGGTCCCCGAGGAGGCGGCACAGGTCGGCGAGGTCGCCCGCGGCTCCCGCCCGCTCCAGGAGGCCCAGTGCGCGGACGTAGTGCTGCTCGGCCGCCTCGGTGTCGTGGGCGTCCTCGGCGATGATGCCCAGCAGCCGGTGTGCGGCGGCCGCGTGGACCGCGCCGCGTTCGGGGGAGAGGCTCCCGAGCACCCCGCGGAGGAGGTCCGATGCCTCTTCGGACGCGCCGCGCCGGTGCAGCACGTCGGCGAGCTCGACGGCGACCTGACTGCTGTAGAGGGTGGCGCGGTGGGAGGTGAGCATGGCCAAGGCCGCGCGCAACTCCTCCTCGGCGCGCGAGAGTTCGCCGTTCTGTGCGTAGACGTACCCCCGCATCCAGCGGCAGTTGGCGAGCTCTGTACGGATCTGCAGCTGCTGGTACATCTCGGCGGCCTTGGCGAGTGAGGCGTCGGCCTCGGCGACCCGGCCCTCGGCGAGCAGGGTGCGGGCGACCGAGCGGTGCATCCGGGCGATCAGCGCGGGGTCCCCGGCCTGCGGCGCGAGAGCGAGCGCCAGCTCGGCGGCCTGGGCCGCGCGGGCCTGCGCACCCATGTCCATGTAGGGGCCGATCAAGGCGGTGTGCAGCAGGAGCAGTGCGTTCGGGTCGTGCAGCTGGGCGCGGTTGATCTCGTCGAGCGTGGACTCCATGAGGTAGACGGCGTAGCGGAGTTCACCGGCCAGGTAGTGCGTGACGGCGCGGCCCCGCCGGGCCGGGACGCGGGCGGGCAGCGAGGCCTCGACGAGGAGTCGCTCGGCGTGCTCGAAGTGCTCGCGTGCGGCCACGAGGTCCCCGTTGTCGAGATCGCACTCGCCGAGTCCGAGCCGCGCGGTGGCCTGTTCCTCGACGAGCCCGTGCGTCACGGCCTCCGCGAGCAGCTCGGCGTACTGGACGGCTGCCTGCTCGGCCTCGCCGACGGCGAGGACGCGTTGCGCCTCGGTGAGCCGGAGCCGCAGTTCGGTCGCGAGGTGGGCGGGCCGTCCGGTGGCGAGTTCCTCGAAACCGACGCCGAGACGGTCGGCGATGTGGCGCAGCGCCTCGTCGGAGGGGCGCACCCGGCCGGCCTCCAGGGTGGACACATAGGCGGGCGTGTAGGAGGGCTCGGCCAACTGTCGCTGTGTCAGCCCCCGTTCGTGCCGCAGCCGCTGCACTCTGCGGCCGATGGTCTCGGGGTCGTCCCGCTTCGCCATGCGCTCCATCATGCCAGTTCCTCCCCCTGTCGCCGCCGCCGGGAGCGCGGCCAGGGCGGCATCCGCATCGCCCGCTCTCCCTGTCCGCCCGGCCGGGGGCCTTGTGCCCCGCACTCCCAACCCCCTAGCTTAAGCGGCTGGTTAAGCATAGTTAACTCGATGCTTGAGAGAGGTCTTCGTGCTCAGACACGGATCCACCCGAACCCGCTGGATCGTCTCCGTCGGCGCCGCCGTCACCGCCGCCGCCCTGCTCGCCGGCGTGAACACCGTCAGCGCGAACGCGGCCGGAACGGAGCCCGGTCCCGTCGCCGGCTCCGGCGCGGTGGCGACGCACGAGGTCGAGTACTTCGACGGCCCCGGAGCCGAGCCCCGGCGCAAGAGGGTCCCGGCCCAGGCTCCGGCGAGGATCACCGGCCACCGGTCGGCGACCGTCCCCGCCCCGACCGCCGCCGAGGTCACGCCCGTCCAGTCGACCGGACCGGTCTCCGGGCGGCTCGACCTGGTCGTCATGGGTGACGGCTACACCGCCGGGCAGCAGGCCGACTTCCACGCGGACGCGCAGGCCACGCTCGACGCGGTCTTCGCCATCGAGCCCTACGCCAGCTACCGCGGCCTCTTCAACATCTGGCTGGTGGACAGCGTCTCCGCCGAGTCCGGTGTCTCCGGCGATCCGACCGCGGAGGTCGTGAAGAACACCGCCGTCAGCTCCTCATTCTTCTGCGACGGCACCGAGCGACTGCTCTGCCTCGACACGTCCAAGGTCACCACGTACGCCAACCAGGCGCCGGCCTCCGACATCGTCTTCGTCATCGCCAACTCCACCAAGTACGGCGGCGCGGGCTACAGCTTCTCCCCCCCCGCCGACCGGAGCGTCGTACCACGGCATCGCGACCATGTCCTCCGGCAACCCGCAGTCGTACCTCATAGGCGCCCATGAACTCGGCCACTCGATAGGCCTGCTGGCCGACGAGTACCAGTACGCCGGGTACGGCGCCTACCCGTACCCCTCGTCCGACGCCGCCAACATCTCCGCCATCGCGGACCTCGGCACGAGCAAGTGGTACCGCTGGCTGGGCGAGCAGGACCCGACCGGCTCCGCGATCGGCACCTACGAGGGCGGCGACTACTACGAGACGGGCGTCTACCGCCCGACCGGCACCTCCCTCATGCGGACCCTGGCCTCCACGCAGTTCAACAACGTCGGGCGCGAGGCGATGATCAAGGGCTTCTACACCCACGCGGACGCCATGACCTCGACCGTGCCGACCGGCACGCGGGTCGGCGCGACCCAGGCGCTCACCGTCCGGATCGCCCCGGTGTCCGGCCTGGCGAGCCCGGTCCTGACCTGGAACGTCGACGGGAAGCAGGTCGCCCGGGCCACCGGCGATCTGTCGGTGACCCCCGCCGAGCTCGGCGCTGTCCGCAGCGGCCAGCGGGTCACGGCCACGGTCACCGACACCACGGCGGCCGTCCGCGATCCCGCGGTCCGCGCGGCGACGAGCAACTCGCTGACCTGGCGCGTGCGCTGACGTTCCCCCCCCCACGGGAAGGCGGCCGGTTGCGCGACCCCGGCCGCCCTCACCCGCGCGGTCCGACTGCCGTGCATCGGCCTGCCGTCGACCATCGGGGGCGGGCCGGCCACTGGCCTGGCGAGTAGCTGACCAGCGGTTTCTTCGTCTGCCGGTAGTGCTCCAGCGTCAGCCGTTCAGGACGCGCCCCGGCTTTCGGCGTTGGCGATGGCTTCGGCTTCGGCTTCCGCCATCGCTATGGCGACCCCGAATGCCTGGGAGATGTGGCCGGCGGCAGACATGACGCGAGCGGTGCCCACGACCGGGGCGATCGCGACGAGCACGTCCTGCAGCTCTTCGACGGTGAAGTCGGCCTTGACGGCGGGGCTCATGTGGGCCATGTAGGAGATTGCCGGGGCGTCCATGGCCACGAGGGCGGCGATGCGGGTGGTGATGAGTGTCTTCTCATCCATGTTGCAGTGCTCGATGGAGTCGATGGTCATCGCCGCGAGCGTGTCCAGAACGGGAGCGTCGGACCTGGTGGCCATGTCGGAACCGCCTTTCCCTGCTGATCGGAGCCTCCCGCGTCCCAGCCCGCGGGGCTGGAGGTGCCGACGGGTTGCCGTACCAGCGTAGGCGTCCGTCGAGGCCCGTGCCCGTCGGGCCGGGAGTGTGAAGGGAAGCTGTCAGGGCGCTTCGGGGGCAGGGAGGTGCGTGACGGTCGCATACGGGAGCCGGTAGGCCGCGGGACCCGTAATCCGGCAGGCTCGGACGTCGGGCGGCCTCGGCGGCCGGCCGTGGTCCCGCGGGGGTCACTGGTGCTCATGGGGCGGATCGCGGGAGGTTCCCCCCAATCGCACGCCGACATCCTGCGCGAGGGCCTCGACGGCCGGACCGGGCTGCGCCCCGAAGACGAGAAGCCCATCGACGAGGAAGCCCGCGCGGCCTACCGCGCGAGGATCGAGCGGGCTGCCAGGTCGGCCGCACCGATCAAGGCGTGGAACTCCTGGACCGCCCCCGCGCGCCGCGGGGCTCTCGCGAGAGGAGCGGCCCAGGGGTTCTCGTAGACCAGGGCGGCGGCCGAACCGCTGGGCTCGAGGGCCGTCCCTGGCTCGCTGAGGTCGTCCTGTCCGAGGAGCCCGGGCACGGAACCCTCGAACACGGCGAGGTCGAACTCGCCGTCATGAGGTTGATGCGGGGACTGCCTCTTTGGACGAGATCGACTAGGCCTGTCGACCGCCGGTCCTGCTGTCCGAGTTGCAGCGGATCGAGCCCGGTTCTGAACCGAACCCAGTTGACGTGTGGGCGGCGAACCTTGGGGACCGCGTTTCTGTCTCCGCGCTGCTGCGCCGGTGTTCAGCTCCGCTGGGAACCCGCGAGGCCGGCAGGTTCGGCGGTGTCTCCGTGCCAGGTGGGCCAGCCCAGCAGGCGGGGGCGTTCGGTGACCCAGGCGCGGGTGTCGGCGCCGATCTCGGTGTCGATGAGGTCCTCCAGCAGGACCCGGTAGCGCTCGACGAGGTCGCGGTTCGCGGGGTCGGCGGCCAGGTTGTGCATTTCGGATGGGTCCTGCTCGCGGTCGTAGAGCACGACGTCGTTCTCGGCGAGAAGCGCTTCCGTGCTCCCCGGGCGGTTGGGGCTCAGCGGGGAGAAGTAGCGGCCGAACGTGTAGCGGTCGTCCATGTAGCCCCGCAGGAAGCCACGCTTGTTCCAGTCCGGTCGCAGGTCACCGGACGCGATGCGCTGGGGAGCCTCGGGATCGGCGAACTCGAACCAGAAGGAGGCGTCCAGCGTCACGATCGACTCGATGGCGGTCAGTACTCCGTCGCGCACGGACTGCCCGTGCAGGGTCGGCAGGAGCGACCGACCCTTGAGCGACGGGTGACGGGCGGCCGTGGTGGAAGGGTCCAGACCGGCGATGGCGAGCAGGGTGGGAGCGATGTCGACGGCGGAGGCGAGCGCGTCGGTGCGTGCGCCTCCCGGCAGGTCGGGGTGGGTCATGATGAAGGGGACATGGACGTTCTCGTCGTAGACGAGGTTTCCCTTCTGGCGCAGACCGTGCGAGCCTGCCATCTCCCCGTGGTCGGAGGTGAAGACGACCACAGTGCGGTCGGCTTGCCCGGAGGCCTCCAGGGCGTCGAGGACGACCTCGATGCTGCGGTCCACGTCGCGGATCGCGTTGAGGTAGAAGTTCATGCCGTCGTACCAGTGCTGGTCATCGGCGACGGGGCCGAACGCCGTGTCGCTCATCCGCGCGTACTCGGTCACCGCCGGGGCGGCACCTGAGAGGTCGTCATGAAGGCTGTCCGGCAGGTCGAAGTCCCAGCGCCGCCGGTACACCGGGATGTCGGCGGCGGCCTTGGCCACGACGGCATGCGCGAGGCCCGGGGGGAGCTGAACCTGGGGGCGGCCGCCGTAGTCGAAGCTCATGATGTCGTGGGGATTCACGAAGTTGACGGCCATGAACCAGGGCTTGTCCTCGGAGACGACCGGGGCGCGGTTGCGCAGCCACTTCACGGCCTGCCCGGCGATCACAGGGTCGATCTTGAGCCCGGCCCAGGCACCGCCGTCGATGTCGCCCCAGTCGTTGAACTCACTGAACCCGTAGGGCTCCAGGGCATCGGTGGTGGGCCCGGGGTTCTCGGGGTGATGTAGGCGTTGGAGAGGTGCCACTTGCCCTGGTAGGTGGTGTAGTAGCCCGCTGAGCGGAGCATGGTGCCGATCGTTCCGAGCGCGGGGGCGAGTGGGCGGACGTACGGGATGTTGTCGTTGTCGTAGATCTCGGTGAGGGGCACGTGCTGCCCGGTGTAGATCACGGAACGTGCGGAGCTGCACTGCGCCGAGGCCGTGTAGTACCGGTCGAAGGTCGTGCCCCGGGCGGCGATACGCTCCCGGGCGGGCAACGAGAACCCTTGAGGGCGCGGGAGGCGGAGACGTTCCTCATCCGTGACGATCAGGAGGATGTTGGGGCGACGCGTCATGATCGGTCCTTCGCTTCGCACGGGCGGTGCATGTGCTCCGAATCTAAGGACGTTCACAGGTCGACGCCGTGAGGACACGGTCGGCGGGGGCCCTTTCGGGTGACCCCCGGAGAGGTGCCGGTTCACCGCTCAGCGCCGGGCTGTGCCCAGGAACCCCGGCGTCCGGCCGTGCCGGCGGCAGTGCGGTGCCGGCCATCACGCTGCCCGGCGGTGACGAAGACGTCGGGCAGGGCGTTGCCGTGGGCGTGGGCGTGCTTCCCGCGCGGCGAGCCCCGGCTCGTCGTACTGCTCGCCCTGTGTCATCTGCCCTTCGGGCTTGCGACACCCGTGGAGGGGCGGGGGCAGCGGGACGCCGGGGGCCTGTCGGTGACGCTGACGGCGGCCGTGTACGGCCAGACGGTGAGCCCCACGGCCGGCGGCCTGCCCGCCGGCGGCACCGCCGCGTTCAGGCTCGCCCCCGTGACGGCCGGAGGGCCCTCGGCCCTGACTCCCGACACCACCGCGGCCACGGTCAGGTCTCGCACAGGGCCACATCTTAAAGGCCAGGTGGTGGACAACGGCGAGGAGCCGGGCGCCATGGGCGACCGGGGCGTCCGGCAGGACCTCGGGGCCTGCCGGACACCCGCGACGAACCGCACGGCGCACCACCGTATGCGGGTCGCCGACGGACGGGCCCCACACGGTGGTCCACGCTCCGACGCCACCCTGTGCGCCCACACGGACGACGGCACCCTCGGCAACGCGCGCGAGCTCCACGCCGAGCAGCAGGCGCGGCGGAGCGCCCGGCACCTCGCCGCCGCGCCCGAACGCCCCGTCCTCCCGTCCGGCGAAGCCCCCGCACCCGCTTCTCGGAGTGGCCGGACTACGTCACCCTGCTCTCCGCTTCCCCCGCCGCTCTCCGCACCACAGACGACGGCACCTGTGTCCGCAGCCGGTCCGGCGGATAGAACTGCCGGGCCCAGTGGCGGAACGGGCCGATCGGGCCGTCGCCGCGGGCCAGCCGGGGCGGGGACACGTACCGCTTCGTCGACCAGACCGGGAAGTCCTGGGACACGAAAGCGCAGTTGCCCCGGAACATCACACCCGCCAGCAGCCGGTGTGCCGAGCCGCTCACCCAGCGGGCCAGAGGGGCCGCGAGGGAGGCCGGCTCGGCCACCTCGAAGCGGCTCGTCTGGCGCAGCTGGAAAGCCGCGGGCGCGATCATCGTGGTCGTGTATACGGCACAGGTGCGCACCCCGAACCGGGGGAGCGCCGTGCACACGTGCACCCGGCTGATCCCGTTGCCCTCCAGCGTCACCTCCAGCGGACTCGCGCCCAGCAGCGGCACCCGCTCCTCGGAGCGCACCGAGATCCGGAAGGACCGCCCCTCGAAGACCGCCGGTTCGGCCACTTCCGACGCGCCCCAACCGTGCAGCGGCGTGAAGTGCCCGATGTCCACCGTGTTCTCGACCACGTCCTGGCTGTGCCCCGCCATCTCCCACGCCGCCAGCCGCGGCGCCCGTGTCCCGAGCGTGTGCCAGGGCGTGAGCTCCCAGTCCGGCGCCCGCCCGTCGTGGTGCCGCCACACGAAGACGGCGCCGTCGACCTCGCGCACCGGCAGCAGGCTCAGGCCCGAGGACGGCGGCGGGGGCGTTCCGTACCCGGTCCGCGTGCAGGCGCCGTCCGGGCCGAAGGCGAAGCGGTGGAAGGGGCACAGCAGCTCGTCGCCCTCCAGCGCACCGAGCCCGAGGTGTGCCCCCAGGTGCGGGCAGTACGGGCGGACCGCCCGCACCTCGCCGTCGCGGAGCCGGTAGAGCACCACGTCCTCGCCCTGGAGCGGCCGGGTCAGCAGCGCCCCCCGCACCACCTCCGTGGAGAACGCCACCGAGAACCAGCCGTCGGGGTACGGCAGGACCGGCTCGTGCGCGTCGGCCGGGCTCGGGCCCTCCGTGAGCGCCCGGGTGTGGCCGCGCCTCACAGCTCGACCAGCACCTTGCCGAAGGACGCCGCGCGGTCGGTGTACAGGCTGCGGTAGGCGGCGGGGATGGAGTCGAAGCCGCGGTGCACGGTCTGCTGGTAGCGGATCTCGCCGGCGCGCACGAGCGGCCCCAGCTCGGCGTGCAGCGCCGCCCAGTTGTCCTCGGTGAACCACTCCAGCGCGAAGATCCCGCGGATCGTCGTGCGCGGGAACATGATGTACGGCAGCAGCCGGGGCCCGTTCCACTCGCCGCCGACCTGGCTCGACCACTGCCAGCACACCGCGACCCGGCTGTCCACGGTGAGCATCGTGAAGACGGTGTCGGTCATGACCCCGCCGAGGTTGTCGAAGTACCGGTCCACGCCGCCGGGAGCCGCCTTCGCCAGGTCCTCGCGGAGCTGCGCCGGGTCCCCGCCGTGCCGGAAGACGACGACGGCGTCGAAGCCGAGCGCCGTCAGCCGCGCCGCCTTCTCCGGCGAACCGGTCGTGCCCACGACCCGCGCGCCCGCCCGCTTCGCCAGCTGCCCGACCAGCGTGCCGATCGCGCCGGACGCGCCGCTGATCAGGACCGTGTCGCCTGGCCGGACGGCCAGGAAGGTGGTGAGGGTGCCCCACGCGGTCATCCCGGCGCCCCCGAGGATGCCGAGCGCGGTGCTCAGCGGCAGCGCCTCGTCGTAGTGGGCCGGGTCCAGCTTTCGGTACGCGGGGAAGACCATCGGGAACGTGCCGGTCTGCCACAGCGCCTCGGTGCCGTTGCCGACCAGGTGGGTGCGCCAGCCGCCGAAGCCCTGCACGAGGTCCCCGACGCCGAACATCGCCCGCGGTCCGGCCGCCAGCACCTCCATGATCGAGTCGGCGCCCATGTGGTCGCCCACCGGGGTGTCCAGGGCGATCCCCTGAAGGTACGGGTCGACGGAGACGTACCGCGTGCGCAGCAGCATCTCGTCCTCGGCCAGGTCGGTGTCGAGCTCCTCCACCACCTTCACGTACATCCGGTCCACGTCCGGCACGCCGTCGTTGTGCTCGCTGACGATCCACTTCTCGGTCTTCACGGGGTCGCTCCTGCGGGTTCGATGAGTTGGACGGGGAGAGGGGCGCTGTCGTCGACGGAGGCGGTGAACGACCGCCCGTCGTCGCGGCAGACGAAGTGCATGACGTGCCGTCCCGAGGCCGCGGCCCGGATCAGGCCGCCGGTGGTGGCCCAGACGCCGGACAGATAGAAGTCCGCGAGCCCCGGCAGCCCCGGGCCGTGCCGCTTGACCTCCTTCTCCACGGTCTCGCCGCTGTCCACGAACGGCTGCCAGCCGAGCACCGTGCCGTCGTGGTTGCCGGTGTAGCGGACCTGGGTGAGCGGGGTGGACACGTCCCGCACCACGATCGCGTCCCGCAGCCCGGGGTGCCGCTCGTCGAGGAAGTCCACGATCGTGTCCCGCACCTGCCGCTTGGCCCGCTGGTACTCGCGTCCGCGCCCGACCGGCAGCGTGTGCAGCTCCTCGCCCCGGCGGTTCCGGGTGGACCGCTCCGGACCGGTGCTCAGCTCCCGCCACGGCGCGATGTCGCAGAAGTACGTGGCGTACACCACGGAGGTGCCCGGCGGCGACAGCTCCGGGTAGTGGCGGCTGCGGAACTGCACGTTGACGCTGGGGTGCCGGATGCCGGTGAGCCGCTGCGCGACCGCGTCCTCCAGGAGGTACGTGGTGCAGGGCTCGCCGTCCGGGAAGGGCCGGCGCAACCCCAGGAAGACCGTCAGGTAACCGGGGAAGACCATGCCGGGTTCCGTGATGGTCCGGGTGTACAACTCCCGGTACGTGTCGGTGAGGTAGCGGCCCTTCAGCAGGTCGAGGAGCGTGGTGCGCCCGTCGCAGGCGGAGACCACGATGTCCGCCCGCAGCTCCGTGCCGTCGCTCAGCCGGACCCCGGCCGCCCGGTCGTTCTCCACCAGGATCTCCACGACCCTGGCGTTGTACGTGACCTCGCCGCCGAGCCCCCGGTAGCGCTCCTCGACCGAGCGGGCCAGGCCCAGCGAGCCGCCCTCGGGGACACCGGCCGAGGCGTCGGCGTGCGCCGCGAGCTGGAAGTAGAACGGCAGCACGGGGAAGTTGGGATGCTTCTCGTACAGGATGAAGTTGAACGCCTCGCGCAGCAGCGGGTCCCGGAAGCGCTCCGAGTAGTCCCGCATCAGCGTGCCGATGGAGCGCCGGATCACGTTGAAGTAGGGGACGAAGGACGCCAGCATCCGCCAGCGCTCCAGGCGGCCCATGAGCCCGACCGGGGTGAGGAAGGGGTAGCGGGCCAGCGCCTTGCGGAAGGTCCGCAGTCCGGCGCAGAAGTCGCGGATCACCCGGGCGTCCCCGGGGGAGAGGGCGAGCAGGTGCGCTTCGAGGCGGTCCGGGTCGGAGTAGAAGTGGACCGCCCGCCCGTCCCGGCCGCGCACCGTGTTGAACACGTCGAAGTTGCGCATCCGCTTGCCCTGGAGCGCGCCGAGCTCCAGCCAGATCTGGTGCATCTCGTTGCCCGGCCCGCTGCCGAGCAGCCAGCTCACGCAGCAGTCGAGGGTGAAGTCGCCCCGGTCCCAGGCCGTGCAGGAGCCGCCCGGGATCTCGTGCATCTCCAGCACCCGGCTGCGGTAGCCGTTCATCTGGGCGTAGCAGCCGGTCGAGAGCCCGCCGAGCCCTCCGCCGACGATCAGCATGGTCCTTCTGGTCATTCGGCCACCGCCGCCTTCCGGGTGTCGCCCCGCTGTTCGAGTCGTGGCAGCCGGCCCAGCTTCCCGGGATGCCACGGCCCGGCACCCTCGCTCGGCCAGGCCCGGAACTCCCGGCCCAGCTCGTCGCACAGGAACTGGATCGCGTACCGGCCGCTGGTCGCGGCCCGGATCAGGCCGCCCATCCCGGTCCACTGACCGGCCATCGAGAAGCCGCTCAGACCCGGCAGCCGCATCCGGTCCCGGTCCACCAGCGCGGTCGACACGTCGTCGGCCTCGGAGAACGCCTTCCAGGCCAGGATGCTGCCGTAGGTGTTGCCGGTGTACCGCTCCGTCGTCGCCGGTGTCGCCACGTCCACCAGCTCGATCCGCTCCTCGATGCCCGGATGACGCTCGGCCAGGAAGCCCCGCAGGAAGTCGACGACCTCCTGCTTGCGCTCCCGGTACGCCCGCCGGTCCGCCTTCCGCAGCTCCTGCCAGGACCGGTGGTCGGTGAAGTACGTGCAGTGCAGCACCGACTTCCCGGCCGGCGCGAAGCCGTCGGCGTAGTCGGACCGCCGCTGCACCACCAGACTGTGCTGGAGGCTCCCCGGCAGCGCCGCGCCCCGCTCCGGCCCGAGGAGGTACGTGGTGCTGTGCGGCTCACCGGCGGGCAGCGGGCCGTCGATCCCGACGAACGCGGAGACCACCGCCGGGTACAGGTTGTCCGGCCGGTCCAGCAGCTCCTTGTACAGCCGCTCGGTGCGCGGGCTGCTCCACCGCCCCTCCAGCAGCCGGTCCAGCACCGTCGGCCCGTCGCAGGCGGCGATCACGTGGTCGGCGAAGTGCTCCTGCCCGTCCCGCAGGCGTACGCCGACCGCCCGCCCGTCCTCGACGAGGATCCGCTCCACCCGGGCGCGGTAGCCGATGTGCCCGCCGAGCCCCGTGTACCGCTCCTCCACCGACCGGGCCAGACCCAGCGAACCGCCCTCCGGGAAGCCCGCGTTGCCGTTGGAGGCGCAGGACATCGTGAAGAGGAAGGGGAGCAGCGGGAAGCCGGTCAGCTCCTGGAGGAACACGTTCGGGAACGCCCGGCGCAGCAGCGGGTCCTCGAAGCGGTCCGCGAACCGGCGCATGGGCGTGGCGGCGGTGCGCCAGTACAGCCGGAACGCCGGCAGGATCGCGAGCAGCGTCCGCACCTTCTCCGCCGGGGACTTCAGCGGCGGCGGCTTCAGCTCCCAGTGCGGGTCGAGCTCCGCGAAGCGCCTGAGGTCCCGGCAGAACGCCCGGATCAGGCGCGCGTCGCCGGGCGAGAGTTCCAGCAGGTGCTTCCGGAGCCGGTCCGGGTCGTTGTAGAAGGTGACGGACCGGCCGTCCTCGGCCACCACCCGGTTGAACTGGTCGAACAGGGTGATCCGCTTCCCGTCCAGCGCCCCGAGCTCGCGCCACACCTCGTTCGCCCCGGTCCCGGGTGCCGTGCCGATCAGCCAGTCGATGCAGTAGTCGAAGAGGTAGCCCTGCCGGGCCCAGGCGGTGCAGCAGCCCCCCGGCAGCACGTGCTTCTCGAAGATCCGGCTCTCCAGTCCGCTCATCTGCGCGTAGCAGCCGGCGGCCAGACCCGACATGCCCGCGCCGATGATGATCACCCGGGGCCGCCCGCCGGGAGGCCGGGCCTCCCAGTGGGGCCCGCCGTCACGCACGCCCATCCGCGGCACCTCCCGCCAGCAGCGTCCGGACCAGCTCCACGTTCCCGTCGAGGAACGAGCCGTCGAGCATCTCGGCGTGCCGGCCGTGCCCCTCGAGCACGGTGCACCCGGCGGCGGTGACGCCGTGCCAGCCGCCGGGCTCGTCCGCCGCGAAGCGGAGCAGCTTGTCCTGGTCGGAGATCACCGCGATCGGCGCGCCGAGCACACCGAGCGACGGGTGGGCACCGCAGTGCGCCAGGTACTCGCGGGCCTGCTCCACGGTCTCCCGGGCGACGATCTCGGAACCGGTGTGCCGCCGCAGGTGTTCCGCGAGCTCCGCCTCGAACTCGGCCAGGTGCTCCTCGCCGAGGGCGACGGCCTCGGCGATCCGGTACGAGTCCATGATCAGCACGAGGTCCACCACGCGGCCCCGCCGCTCCAGCTCCCCGGCGATCTCGAACGCGAGGTTGCCGCCGAGGGAGTAGCCGAACAGCGTGTACGGCCCGCCCGGGTGCAGCTCCTCGGCCAGATCCGCGTACCGGGCCGCCTTGTCCGGACCCGACAGGTAGTTGAACGCCGCGAAGCGGTGCTCGGGCAGCCGCGCCGCGAGCTGCCGGTACACCAGCCCGTGCCCGCCCGCGGGCGGCAGGCAGAACACCGTCGCCGCCGGGTCCGCACCCGGGTTGAACCACAGGTACGGCTCGGCGCCGGGCAGCCGCCCGGTGACGACGTCCTCCAGGGTGCGGGCCATGCCGTGCAGGGTGCTGGTCTGGAACAGCCGCCCGACCGGCACGGACGCGTTGAACTCGGTCCGCAGGTGGTGGATCAGTTCGATCAGCTTGATCGAACTGCCGCCCGCCTCGAAGAAGTCGTCCCGCAGCCCCGGCCGCTCCAGCCCGAGCAGCGACCGCCAGTGCGCCGCCATCCGCGTCTCGTACAGCGTCACCGGCGGCTCGTACCGCTCCGGTCCCGCCTCCGCGCGCGGCTCCGGCAGCGCGCCCGGATCGACCTTGCCGTTCGCGGTCAGCGGCAGCGCGGACAGCTCCGTGAAGTGCGCCGGGATCAGATACGTCGGCAACTGCTCCGCGAGGTGGCGGCGCAGCTCCCGGGCGTCGGCCACCGCACCCGGCGCGGGCACGCAGTAGGCGCACAGCACGTTCTCGCCCGACTCGTCCCGCCGTACCGTCACGCACACCTGCGCCAGCTCGGGCCGGGCGGCCAGCCGCGCCTCGACCTCACCGGTCTCCACCCGGTGGCCGCGCACCTTCACCTGCCCGTCGGCCCGCCCTAGGAGGTGCAGCACCCCCTCGGCGTCCCAGTGCCCGAGGTCCCCCGTCCGGTACAGCCGTACGGGTTCGCCGCCCGGTTCGAGGGCCACGAACCGTTCGGCCGTCCGCTCCGGATCGTTCAGGTGGTGGTCGGCGACGCCGGCGCCGCCGATCCACAGTTCACCGGCCACCCCCGGCGGCACCGGTTCGCCGTGCCGGTCGAGGACGTACAGCTCGCTGTTGGGCAGCGGCCGGCCGATCGGCACCATCCGGCCCGGCTCCAGCCCCTCGGCCTGCCCCTCGTAGTAGGCGCTGTCGATGGTGGCCTCGGTGAGCCCGTACGAGTTGACCACCCGGGTGCCCGGCCCGCACAGCGCGACGAGCCTCCGGTGCTCGCCCACCCGCCAGGCGTCCGAGCCGATGATCACCAGGCGCATGAACTCCAGGCCCAGCCCCTCCCGCTCGCAGTGCGCCAGCAGCCCGCGCGCCACCGACGGCACGAACTCGCCGCAGTCCACGCCCTCCGCGCGCATGGTCCGGTAGAGCCGCGCGGTGTCGAAGAGGAGGTCCCGGTCGACGAGGACCAGCGTCCCGCCCGAGCACAGCGCCCGGACCAGGTCCCCGGTGAACACGTCGAAGGAGACGCCCGCCATCTGCAGGTGCACCCGGACGTCGGTGTCCAGTCGGTACTCCTGCTGCCAGGCGACGAACACCGAGGCCAGGTTGCGGTGGCTGACCCGCACCGCCTTGGGGCGGCCGGTGGAACCCGAGGTGTGGATCACGTAGGCCGTCCGGTCGAGGCCCACGGCCGGCTCCGGCCGCTCCTCGGCCCCCGGCCGGTCCAGCTCGTCGAGGGTGACCGGCCGTCCCGGCAGCCGGGCCGCCCCGCCCGGCCGCCCGTCGGTCAGGACCAGCGTGGCCCCGGCGTTCTCCATCAGCTCGGCCAGCCGTTCCGCCGGGTGGTCCGGGTCCAGCGGCAGGTACGCGCCCCCGGCCCGCAACACCGCGAGCAGCGCGATCACCAGCTCCGGAGACTTCGCGAGACGCACCGCCACGACCGTCCCGACGCCGACGCCGTGTTCGCGCAGCGAGGCCGCCACGCGCCGCGAGCGCTGGTCCAGCTCCCGGTAACCGAGCCGCCGCCCGCCCGGTACGGAGACCGCGACCGCCTCGGGGAACTGCGCGGCGATCTTCCCGATCAGCTCGTGCACCGGCACGTCGTGGTCGATCCGCCGGCCGACGCCGCCGAACCCGTTGACGATCCGCTCCCGTTCGCCGGCCTCCAGCATCGGCAGCCGTCCCGCCGGACGCCCGCCCTCCGCGCGGGTCAGGCCGTCGAGGAGGGTCCGGTAGTGCGCGGCCATCCGGCGCACCGTCGCCGCGTCGAACAGGTCGGTGTTGTACTTCAGCACGCAGTGGAAGCGCCCGTCGGAACGGTCCTCGTACGCGGACAGTGTGACGTCGAACTGCCCCTCTTCCTCAGGGAGTTCGATGTACTCCAGCGCGTAGCCGAATCGCTCCACGGCCACCTTGTGGGTGAGCAGGATGAACATCGCCTGGAAGACCGCCGAGCGGCTCGGGTCGCGCTGGAGGCCCAACTGCTCCACGAGCAGCACGAACGGGTACTCCTGGTTGTCGAGGCCGCCGAGGACCGTGTCCCGCACCCGGCCCAGCAGTTCGGCCACCGACGGCTCCCCGGCCAGGCTCACGTGCAGGGGCAGCGGATTGACGAAGTAGCCGTAGACGGAGGCGAACTCCTCCTCGGTGCGCCCGGTGACGGGGCTGCCGACCACGATCTCGTCCTGCCCCGACCAGCGGTGCAGCAGCAGGTAGTACGCGGTGAGCAGCACCGTGTACACGGTGACGTTGTGCTCCCGGGCCAGCGCGTGCACCCGGGCGCTGAGCTCGTCGTCGAGCTGGAAGAACTCGGAGGCGCCGTTGTCGGTCTGCACCGGTGGGCGCGGCCGGTCGGTGGGCAGTTCGAGCGCCGGGACCTCCCGCGGCAGGTGCTCCCGCCAGTACTCCAGCATCCGCCGCGCCTCGGGCCCGGCCAGGAAGCGGTTCTGCCGGTTGAGGAAGTCCAGGTAGCGGGCCGGGACCGGGGCCAGCTCCGCCGGCCGGCCGGTGCGCAGCCCGTGGTAGACCTCGAACAGCTCCTCGATGAAGGTGAAGGTGGAGATCGCGTCCGAGACGATGTGGTGGACGGCCTTCATCAGCACCCAGCGGTCCGGGGCCCGCCGGAACAGCCGCAGCCGCACCAGGGGGTCCCGCTCCAGGTCGTACGGCCTGCGGTACTCCGCCACCAGCCGGGAGCGGACCTCGTCCCAGGGCAGCCCGGACACATCGAGAAGACCGGTGTCGGCGACGACCTCGGGCCGCACCCGCTGGACCGGACGCCCGTCCTCGGCGGTGATGGTGACGCGCAGGCTCGGATGCCGGGCGATCAGCGTCCGGAAGGCCTCGAACAGCAGCTCCGGGTCGAGCTCCGCACGCACCTCCACCGCGCCGCCGATGTTGTACGCGAAGCCGTCCGGGTTGAGCTGCCGGAGGAACCACAGGGCCTGCTGATTGTGGGTGAGCGGGTGGCACGCCTCGTCGGTGAACGGCTCCACCGCCGTCTCCGCCACCGGACCCCCGGCCGCCGCGAGCTCGGTCAGCCCCGCGTGCAGCCGCTCGGTCAGCTCGCTCACCGGCCCGTTGCTGAGCAGTGCCACCACCGGCAGCGAGACGCCCAGCTCGGCGTGGACCCGGGCCCGCAGCTCCATCGCGAGCAGCGAGTCCAGACCGAGCGAGCCGAGCCGGGCGTCCGCGTCGACCAGCTCCGGCCGCACCCGCAGCACACCCGCCGCGAGGGCCGCGAACCGCTCGGTCACCAGCGCCGTACGCGCCGGCTCGTCGGCGGCGCGGAACGCGTCGAGCGGACTGCCGCCCTGCCCCGCCGGGACCTCCCGGGCCGCCGCGGCGGCGAGCGCCGACACCAGCGGCGGCGGGGTGGGGTACCAGGACAGGAACACCGGCCAGTCCACCACCGTGGCCACCAGCAACTGGGCCCGGTCCTGCCCGATCACCCGCTCCAGGACCGCCATGCCCGCCTCCGGCGCCAGCGAGCTCATCCCGCGCGCGTCCCGGTAGTGGGCGACCAGCCCGAGCTCCTCGATCATGCCGGTGGCCCACGGCCCCCAGTCCAGGCTGAGCGCCGGCAGACCGAGTGCCCGGCGGTGATGGGCGAGCGCGTCCAGGAACGCGTTCCCGGCCGCGTAGTTGACCTGACCGGCCGTGGTCAACAGCGAGGCGACCGACGCGAACAGCACGAAGTGCTCGACCGGCTCCTCGCGCAGCAGCCGGTGCAGCAGGTACCCGCCGTGCACCTTCGGCCCGTAGCCCGCGTCGAAGGCTTCACGGTCCAACGACGGCAGCAGGACGTCCCGCACCTGCCCCGCGAGATGGAACACGCCCCGCACCGGCGGCAGACCGGCGGCCCGACGCCCGGCCAGCCAGCCCTCCATGGCCGCCGTGTCGGTCACGTCGACCGCGGCGACCACCACCTCCGCGCCGAGCGCTTCGAGCTCGCGCAGGAACGCGACCCGCCGCCCCTCGGGGCCGCCCGGATCGAGCCCCCGCCACGCGCCGCGCTCCGGCACGCCGGTGCGGCCGAGCAGGACCAGGCGCCGGGCCCCGCGCCGTACCAGGGTGCGGCAGAGCAGCCGCCCCAGCGCCCCGAACGCGCCCGTGACCAGATAGGCGCCGTCCGCGCGCAGTCGCAGCGGCAGGGGGCGGGTCAGCCCCACGGGCGGACGCAGCCGGCTGAGGTGCCGCCGCCCGGACCGCAGCGCGATCTCGCCCTCGCCGTCGTCCGCGGTGAGCGCGCGCAGCAGTGCCTCGGCCTCGCCTGGGCCACCGGCCGGGTCGAGATCGATCAGCTTGCCGCTGTGGCCGGTGAGCTCCTGCTGCCACAGCACCCGGCCGATGCCCCAGGCGGGCGCGCCGAACGGCTCCACCGGCTCGCCCGGCACCACCGCCTGGGCGCCACGGGTGACGATGTGCAGGCGCCCCTCCGGGCACGCCTCGGGCAGCACCCGGGCGAGCGGGACGAGCGAGTAGCCGCCGAGCGTGCCGATCCCGTCGAGGTCCGCCGCGCCGACCGTGTCCAGCGGCGGCAGATCGAGGTTCCACAGATGCACCACGGCTCCGAACCCCGGCCCGAGTTCGTCGAACAGCCTGCGCAGATCGGCCGCCGAATCGGGCCGTACGGTCACGTGCCGGGCCCCGCTCCGGTAACGGTTCCCCGGGCGGACCAGTCGGCACCGCCCGCCGCGCGCCACGACCGCCTCCGCCAGCCGCGCGCCGAGCCCGCCCTCGTCGGCGAAGACCACGAGGTCGGGCACGGGGGAGCCGCCGGGACCGTCCCCGGTGCCCTCGGTACTCCCGCGGTCCTCCGGCGCCTCGACGGGCGCCTCCTCCCAGACCACCTCGGCCAGCCAGCCGTCGATGGTGCCGAGCTTCACCGAGGAGGCCCCCCGGTCCACCGCCGCCGCGCGAAAGCCGCTGATCCGGCCGAGCGCCGTCCCGTCCTCGGCGTACAGGGCGAGGTCGCCGACCAGTTCCCCGGCGCTCTCCGCGGTCACCGTCGCGTGCGCCCACAGGGCCCGGTCGCCGACCGCGTCCAGCCGCAGCTCCGCGATGCCGACGGGCAGCCGGATCCCGGCGGACCGGTCGTCGTCCGGCGTCATCGCGGTGAGCACGGTCTGGAAGCAGGCGTCCAGGAGCACGGGGTGCACGTGGCTGTCCGCGGCCCCGTCGCCCATGCCCGGGGTGGGCCGGATCAGCGACAGTGCCTCGCCAGGGGCCGTCCACACCTCGTCGATCGCCCGGAACGCCGGGCCGTAGTGGTAGCCGAGCGCCGCCAGCTCGCCGTAGCACGCCTCCCGGTCGAGCCGGCGCTCCGCTCGCGCCCGTACCGCGTCCGTGTCCAGCGGTTCCGCGAGCCGGCACGGCTGCCCGGTGCGGACGACCCCGCTCGCGTGGACCGTACGGTCCGGAGCGCCGGTCCCGGAACCGGCGAGGGAGGCGATGGTGAACCCGGACTCCTCCGGCGCGAAGGCCAGCTGGACGGTCGTCGCCTCGCCGTCGGGCAGGAACAGGGCCCGGGAGAACTCGACGTCGGCCAGGGTGGCCGTGTCGCCGCCGGTCAGCGCCCGGACCGCCTGCGCGGCCATCTCCAGGTACCCGGAGGCCGGGAAGACCGTGCTGTCCTCGATCCGGTGGTCGGCCAGGTACGCCAGCCGCTCGGTGTCCAGGCGGCTCTCCCAGGTCGGCTGCAGCGCGGAGGTCCGCCGGCCGAGCAGCGGGTGGTCCAGTCGGCCGAGCCGGATCTGCTCCACCGGCGCGGGCTCCACCCAGTACCGCTCCCGCTGCCACGGATAGCCCGGCAGCGGCACCGGCCGCCCCACGGGCTGGAGCACCGACCAGTCCACGTCGACACCCAGCGTGTACAGCTCCGCGAGGGAACGGGCGAACCGCTCGGGCTCGTCCTCACGGCGCCGGATCGAGGGCAGCGTCACCCCCTCGACGGCCCGGCCCTCCAGGCACTCCCGGATCGAGTGGCCGAGCACCGGGTGCGGACCGATCTCCAGGAACAGCGTGTACCCGTCGTCGACGAGCCGGTCGACCGCGGCACGGAACCGGACGGGCCGCCGGACGTTCTCCCACCAGTACGCGGCGTCCAGCTCCGGCCCCCGCGCACGCCCCTCGCGGGCGGTGAGGTACAGCGGGAGACCGGCGGCGCGCGGCGCGATCCCGGCCAGCGCCTCGTGCAGCTCGGCCTCGATCGGGTCCATCCGCACGCTGTGATAAGGCACTTCGACGTCGAGGAACCGGGCGAAGACCTGCTCCCGCTCCAGCCGCCCGGCGAGCTCCCCGAGGGTGTCCCGGTCCCCGGACAGCGTCACCGACGCCGGGCTGTTCACGGCGGCGACCGACACCCGGTCCCGGTACGGGCGGACCAGCCGCTCGGCCTCCTCCTCGGACAGGTTCGCCGCCAGCATCGCGCCGGTGCCCGCGAGCCGGTGCTGGAGGGCGCTGCGCGCCAGCGCGATCCGGACGGCGTCCTCCAGGCCGTACACCCCGGCCCGGTGGAAGGCCGCGATCTCGCCGGTGCTGTGCCCGACGACGGCGTCCGGCCGCACCCCGTAGTGCTCCCACAGCGCCGCGAGCCCCGCCTGGACGGCGAAGTTGGCGGGCTGGGCGAGCCAGGTCTCGGCCATCCGGGACTCCGCCTCGGGCCGGGTCAGCTCGTCGAGCAGCGACCAGCCCGCCTGGCGCCGGACCTCCCCGTCGCAGCGCTCGACCGCCTTCCGGAACACGGGCTCGGAGTCGAGGAGCTCGCGCCCCATGCCCCACCACTGCGGCCCCATGCCGGTGAACACCCACACCAGCCGCCGCGCCCCGGCCTCCCGGAGGCGGCTCCGCACGGCCCGGGGGTGCTGCTCCCCGCGCTCGCAGGCGGCCAGCACCTCGTCGAGGGAGCCGGGCGGGTCGAGGGGGGAGTGGACGACGGCGAGGCGCTCCTCGAAGTGCTGGCGGCGGTGGGCCAGGGTGTGCCCGACGTCCGCGAGGGACACTCCGGCGGCGAGTTCGCGGCGGACGCCCGCGGCCAGTTCGGCCGGGCCCGACGCGTGCCGGGCGCTCAGCGGGAGGACCGAGCGGGCGGGCGTCCGGGCCGGCGCGTGCGGCTCCTCCGGCGGGAGCGGCGGCGCCTCCTCCAGCAGGACGTGGGCGTTGGTGCCGCCGAAGCCGAAGGAGTTGACGCCCGCCCGCGCGGGTCCCTCGTGCTCCGGCCAGTCGACCGGTGCGGTCGGGATCTCGAAGGGCAGCGCGGCGAAGTCGATGGCGGGGTTGGGCTCTTCGAGGTTCAGGTGCGGTGGGATGCGGCGGTGCCGGAGGGCCAGCGCCGTCTTGATCAGGCCCGCGACGCCGGCGGCGGCCTCCGTGTGCCCGATGTTGGTCTTGACCGAGCCGACGTAGCACCGCGCGCCGGGCGCCCGGCCCTGCGCCAGCACCCGGCCCAGCGCCCGCGCTTCGATCGGGTCGCCGACGGGGGTGGAGGTGCCGTGCGCCTCGACGTACTGGAGGCTGCCCGGTGACACCCCGGCCTCGGCGCAGACCCGCTCGATCAGCGTGGCCTGGGCGTCGGCGCTGGGCACGGTGATGCCGTTGGTCCGTCCGTCCTGGTTCACCCCGCTGCCGATCACCACGGCGTGCACCGGGTCGCCGTCGCGCAGCGCGTCCGAGAGGCGCTTGAGCGCCACGACGCCGACGCCCTCGGCGCGTACGTAACCGTCGGCGGAGGCGTCGAAGGCGCGGGAGCGTCCGTCCGGGGAGAGGAAGCCGCCCTTGGTCTCGGCGATGGTGTATTGCGGCGCGAGGTGCAGCAGGGTGCCTCCGGCCAGGGCGAGTTCGCTCTCGCCGCGCCGCAGGCTCTGGCAGGCCAGGTGGACCGCGACCAGGGAGGAGCTGCACGCCGTGTCGATCGAGACGCTGGGGCCGCGGAGGTCGAGGCAGTGCGAGATGCGGTTCGAGACCATCGTCATCATCGTGCCGGTCGCGGTGTGCGCGGCCAGCGTCTCGAAGCCGAGGTCGGCGAACTGCAGGATCTTGTAGTCCAGGGTGAAGGCGCCGATGAAGACGCCGACGTCCCGCCCGGCCAGTTCGGCGGGCCGCTGCCCGCCGTCCTCCAGCGCCTCCCAGGACACCTCCAGGAGCTTGCGCTGCTGCGGGTCCATGTGCTCGGCCTCGCGCGGACTGATCCCGAAGAAGTGGGGGTCGAACTCGTCGAAGCCGTCGATGTAGCCGCCCCGCCCGCCGGTCAGCCGGCCCGGCTTGGCCCGGTCGCGGCTGCCGAGGGTCGTGGTGTCGTACCGGTCCGCCGGGGTGGGGACGAGACAGTCCCGGCCTTCGATCAGATTGCGCCAGAAGGTCCGGTGGTCACCCGCGTGTCCGGGGAGCCGGCAGCCGATGCCGATGATGGCGACCTTGTCGTGGTGGGCGGAGCTGGGTGAGTCCGTCATGGTCCAATCCGGTAGGGACGACGCCTCGGTACGGGCCGGGCGGGGCGTGTGGGGGCACGACGCCGGTACGGCGCGGTACGGGGAGGTGCGCGGTACCGAGCGGGTGCGCGCGGTACGGGGGACTACGCGGTGCGGGGCGGGCGGCGCACGGGGTGGAGCAGGCTGGCGAGGATCGAGCCGGTCTCCGGGAACGTGGCGGGGTCCTTGACGCCGACGGTCGCCGGGCGGCGGTCCGGTCGCCAGGTGAAGCTGCCGAAGAGACGGTCCCAGACCGAGAGGTCCACGCCGAAGTGACCGGCCTCGGCCAGGTCGGCGCTGTGGTGCAGCCGGTGTTGCTCGGGAGTGGCCAGGACGTGGTGGAGCGGACCGAGCCGGACGTCCACGTTCGCGTGCACGAAATATCCCTGCACAAGGGTGAAGAGCGCCACCGCGAAAAGGCAGTCGGTGGAGAATCCGAGAAATCCCAGTGTCAATTGGACGGCGCCTTGCTTGAAGGCGACATCCAGTAGGTGGTTGACGCCGTTGTTGGCGACGTTCACTTTTCCCGGGACGTGATGGATTCCGTGTACCTTCCACAGCCACCGATGGGAATGCGCCCAGCGGTGGGCGAGGTAGCCGGCCAGTGAGGAGGCCAGCAGGGCGAGGGGCACCTCGGCCCCGAGCGTGAGCCCCGGCGCCGTGACGGGGGTCGCGGCCTGAACGGCCGTGACGACCGACTTGCCGAGCACGGCGCCGGCCATGGTGAACCCGAAATACGCTGTGTACCAGCACAGTTCCGGGACGCTCGGATGCCAGTCGGTCCGGTGCGGGATCAGCCGCTCCAGTGCCGCGAGATAGACGATGGTGCCGATCAGGAAGAACTGGACGGCCCGGCCGCGGTCCCAGCCGAAGTACAGGACCGAGGTGAAGAGCCAGACTGCGGACAGGAGCAGAATCGGGTACGCGGCATAGCGGAGGCACTCGCGGGCGGACGCGCCGATGGTCCACGAATTCGCCGGCAGCGACCCCTTACCGGGTCGATCTTCCATGCGGAGAATCTCCATCACATCCGAATGGGGAGTTCGCAGAGTAGCAGCGGATGTGAGGGGCCGTGAATGAGTGGACGGCGTTTTTTGGACAGCGCGGAAAGGGGGCGCGCGAGGGGTATTCATAAGAAGAAGTTCTTTTCGTTCTCCGGTGTCCGCGGGGCGGGCTGGGGGGCGCGGGGCACCGGTGCTCGGAAGCAACGATTCCGCACTCGTGCGGGCGGCGCCGGCCATGTCGGTCGCCACCCGCCCGGAGAGCGGTTGCCGCGGGTCCCGGGCCCGGCGGATATGCCCGAAACCTTCGCCCCGCGCCGCCACGCGATCCGCTGATCCGCTCATCCTCCCGCGCCGGGGACTGCAAATCGTTCGGTGGAACTCCGTGGGCCGCACCGACGACGAGATCCGCAAGGCTCGTGAGGACTGGACGAAGAGCGCCCGCTTCGGCGAGGTGAAGGGCTACGGCGGCGCCCGGCTGGACGCGCCGGAGGTGCTGGCGGCCCACTTGCGAGCTGGCGCGTGATGGCGGGTGAGGCATCCGCGCTGGTGGATGGCATGATCCGATCATGGTCAACCGGACGGTTCTCGCGGATCAGGTGTGCACCGGCATCTCCCGGCTCCATCTCGCCCGCCTGATCGAGGAGTTGGCCGGCCCATGGCAGGCCGCTGTCGAGGGACGACGTCACCAGACACGCGGCGGGCCAGGAAACGAGCTGAGGCTGGATGCCACCGAGGTCCAGGTCAGACGTCCCGCAGCCGGTCGCGGCGGACGCCGGGCATTCGTCTCGGGCAAGATGAAGCAGAACACGATGAAGGCCACCGTGAGCGCCGACCACCAGGGCCGCACATTGTGGACCGACGCCCTGCGACCAGGGCGGATGCACGATGCGACGGCCGCGCGCAATGAGGGCATCGCCGTCTGCTTCCAGCACTTCCCGGAGGTGGAGGTGCTTGTGGACGACGGCTGCCTCGGGCTCCGTCGCGACCACCCTGGCCAGGCGATCACGCCGCCCAGAAAGCCGAACAAGATCGCTCTGCCGCATGTGCACGCCGCCAGAGAAGAGGCCCGGCACCCACACTCGTCGAAGCGCATCACTGTCGAGCACGCGCTCGCCGATCACAAACGTTGGAAGCAGCTGGCTCGCTGGACCCACCGGCGCGAGACTCCGCCCGCCACCTGCCGGGCCATCGCCGGCCTCGTCTCCGACGGCACCGTCAACACCTGAGAAATCGCCACGACCAGGCGAAACGGAACCGGGAGGGGAACTATGTGGAGGCATCGGCCTACGGCCTGACGTGGGTGCCGGCCAGGAGGCATGCCTTGGCGCGAATGGGGTTTGCGGCAGGGCTTGTCAAGCGGCCGTATGACCTCCGGCATCCCGGCATCTCCTTCTGGCTCTACTCCGGCGTGGACCCGGCCGAATGTGCTCGCAGAGCCGGTCAGAGCATCGAGGTCCTCTTCCGCTTCTACGCCAAGTTCCTGGACGGCGTGCGAGAGCAGGCGAACCGCCTCATCGAGCAGTCCGTGGAGGAACGGGACCGTATCAGCCAGGGCGGCCCCCCTCGGCTAGGCCGGACTTGGAGCGGAAATGGACCGGAAGAGCTGGTCAGGACTGGGATGGCGGTGGGAGAGACTGGTGGTTGCGCCGCATAATCCATCTCGCGCTGGCTGATGCGACTGGTGGGCGCCTGCCTGGGTGAAAGACCAGGTCAGGCGCCCTTCTTCGTGCCTCTAGAAGAAGCCGAGCTTCTTCGGGGAGTAGCTCTGGAGGATGTTCTTCGTCTGCTGGTAGTGCTCCAGCATCATCTTGTGGTTCTCCCGGCCGATGCCCGACTGCTTGTAGCCGCCGAAGGCGGCGTGGGCCGGGTAGGCGTGGTAGCAGTTGGTCCAGACGCGGCCCGCCTGGATGGCGCGGCCGGCGCGGTAGGCGGTGTTCGTGTCGCGGGTCCAGACGCCGGCACCGAGGCCGTAGAGGGTGTCGTTGGCCGTGCGGACGGCGTCGTCGAAGTCGGTGAAGGAGGTGACCGCGACGACCGGGCCGAAGATCTCCTCCTGGAAGATCCGCATGCGGTTGTCGCCTTCGAAGACGGTCGGCTGGATGTAGTAGCCGCCCTCCAGGTCGCCGCCGTGGCCGACCTGCTGACCACCCGTCAGGATCTTGGCGCCCTCCTGCTGGCCGATCTCCAGGTAGGAGAGGATCTTCTTCAGCTGCTCCGCCGACGCCTGCGCGCCGATCATCGTCGCCGGGTCCAGCGGGTGGCCCGCGACGATCGCCTCCGTGCGGGCGACGGCCGCCTCCATGAACTCGCCGTAGCAGCCCCGCTGCACCAGCGCGCGCGACGGGCAGGTGCACACCTCGCCCTGGTTGAGGGCGAACATCGTGAAGCCCTCCAGCGCCTTGTCGCGGAAGTCGTCGTCCGCCGCCCACACGTCGTCGAAGAAGATGTTCGGCGACTTGCCGCCCAGCTCCAACGTCACCGGCTTCAGGTTCGCGGAGGCGTACTCCATGATCAGGCGGCCGGTCGCCGTCTCGCCGGTGAAGGCGATCTTCGCGACCCGAGGGGAGGAGGCCAGCGGCTTGCCGGCCTCCTCGCCGAAGCCGTTGACGATGTTCAGCACGCCCGGCGGCAGCAGGTCCGCGACCAGGCTCAGCCAGTAGTGCACCGACGCCGGCGTCTGCTCCGCCGGCTTCAGCACGACCGCGTTGCCCGCCGCCAGCGCCGGAGCCAGCTTCCACACCGCCATCAGGATCGGGAAGTTCCACGGGATGATCTGCGCCACGACCCCCAGCGGCTCGTGGAAGTGGTACGCCACCGTGTCCTCGTCGATCTCGCTGAGCGACCCCTCCTGCGCCCGCAGCGCCCCCGCGAAGTAGCGGAAGTGGTCGATGGCCAGCGGGATGTCGGCCGCGAGGGTCTCCCGCACCGGCTTGCCGTTGTCCCAGGTCTCCGCGACCGCGAGCGCCTCCAGGTTCGCCTCCATCCGGTCGGCGATCCGCAGCAGCACCGCCGACCGGTCGGCCGCCGGGGTCCGCCCCCACGCCGGCGCGGCGGCGTGCGCCGCGTCCAGGGCGCGCTCCACGTCCTCCTCGGTGCCCCGGGCGATCTCGGTGAACGGCCGGCCGTCGACCGGGCTCGGGTTCTCGAAGTACCGGCCGCGGGCCGGGGCGACGTACGCGCCGCCGATCCAGTGGTCGTAGCGCGGCTGGTACGCCATGAGCGCGCCCTCGGTACCGGGTGCGGCGTAGCGGGTCATCGGCAGACCTCCCTGAAGGTCGTACGGATCCCGACCGCCGGGACCCACCGGACGGCGGGCGCGGGGCGGCCGCGGACGGCGGGGCGCCCGTCGTCCCGACCGGCGCCCTCACCGCCGAGTGTGGGGGAGGGGACGTTGCAACCCCGTTGCACCGGACGACAGTTCCGCCTCCAGCGCGTCGAGCCGCGCCCGTACGGGCGCGGCCTGTGCCGCCGGCACCGCCGCGCACAGCGCCCGCCACACCTCCAGGTCCTCCTCGCCCCACGCGCTGTACGCCCAGTCCGCGAGCAGCAGCGGATCCGCCCGCGCCACCAGCGCCGCCCGCAGCCGGCCCGCCAGCCGCTCCCGCAGCCGTACGACCCCGGGCGCGGCCGACCCCGGCAGCAGGGGGCCCGCGTACTCCCCGGCGGCCGCCGCGACCGCCCCCGAGGCGAGCCGCCGGTCCACCACCGTGAAGTCGGCCTCCACCGGTCCGGCGAGCCGGTACGGACGCGAGGCCAGCACCTCCGGCCCGAGCAGCGACCGCAGCCGGGACAGCTCGGCCCGCAGCGTCACCGGCGTGACCGACCCGTCCTCGTACAACAGGGACAGCAGCTCCTCGCCGCCCACCCCCTCCGGCCGGTGTGCCAGGACCACCGCGATCTCGCTGTGCCGACGGCTCAGCCGCAGCCGCCGCCCGTCCACCACGAGCAGCGCCTCGTCCCGGCCCAGCGCGGTCAGCCGGGGCCGGCCCGGCGCCGGCTCCGGTGCGAGCAGCGCCAGCTGCGCCTCGGCCGCCCGCGCCACCGCCCGGACGAGCCCGAGACTGTGCGGATGGGCGAGCCCCGCGCCGCCGGTCAGGTCGACGGCGCCCAGCAGCCGCCCGGTGCGAGGATCGTGCAGCGGCGCCGCCGCGCACGTCCACGCCCGCACCGGCGGCCGGAAGTGTTCCGCCGCCACCACCTGCACCGGGCGGCCGACGGCGAGCGCCGTCCCCGGCGCGTTCGTCCCCGCCGCCGTCTCCGCCCAGCCCGCACCGGCCGTGAAGTTCATCCGCCGCGCCTGCCGCAGCGCCGCCGGATCCCCCTCCACCCACAGCAGCCGCCCGCCCGCGTCGCACACCGCGAGCAGATGCCCGCCGTCCCTGGCGTCCGCGCCCAGCAGCTCCCTGATCACCGGCATCGCCGCCGCCAGCGGATGCCCCGCCCGGTACGCGGCCAGCTCCTCCTCGTCCAGCTCCGTCGGCGCCGCGCCCTCCCGGCTGACCCGCGCCCGTTCGGACCGCCGCCACGACTCCGCCACCAGCGCCCGGGGCTCCGTGCCGGACCGCCCGCTCCACCGTGTCGTCGCCTCGCTCAAGTCGGCCTCCCCATCGAGGACGTACTGCTCGCTCCCGGCGCACATCGTCGTGCCCGCGCCGACCGCCGACAAGCACCCGAAACGAGCCGCGTGAGCACCGGACCGCAGGAGTTCCGGAAGCGGAGCCGGTGCCTCACGGCGGGCCGGAGGCCGGCGTGCGGGCCGCGTAACCCGTCCCGCCCGGAGGGTGTGATCGACCGGAAACCGGATCTTCCTAACGTCTTCTCCGTGGGAGAGTTCCCACGTAGGAGGCGGTGTCGGTGTCGTGGGGAGGGGTACCCGTGGGGTCGCCGGAAGCGGAGGACAGGGCCGTGCGTACGGCCTGCTCGTACTGTGGGGTCGGCTGCGGCATCGTCCTCGACATCGCGACGGACCCCGAGACGGGGCGCCGCAGGGCCGTGAAGGCCTCGGGCGACAAGGCCCACCCCGCGAACGCCGGGCGGCTCTGTACGAAGGGGGCCACGAGCGCCGACATGCTGGCCGCCCCCGGGCGGGCCACCACGGCGCTCGTGCGGGCGGAGCGCGAGGAGGCGCCGGTCGCGACCGACGTCGACACGGCGGTCGCCGACGTGGCCCGACGCCTCCGCGCCGTCCTGGACGCACACGGCCCCGACGCCCTCGCGTTCTACGTCTCCGGCCAGATGTCCCTGGAGGCACAGTATTTGGCCAACAAGCTCGCCAAGGGCTTCGTGAGGACCCAGCAGATCGAGTCGAACTCCCGCCTCTGCATGGCCTCCGCCGGAACCGGCTACAAACTGTCGCTCGGGGCGGACGGCCCGCCCGGCTCGTACGAGGACTTCGACCACGCCGACGTCTTCCTCGTCATCGGCTCCAACATGGCGGACTGCCATCCGATCCTCTTCCTCCGGATGATGGACCGGATCAAGACCGCCGGCGCCAAGCTGATCGTCGTCGACCCGCGCCGCAACGCCACCGCCGACAAGGCCGACCTCTTCCTCCAGATCAGACCCGGCACCGATCTCGCCCTGCTCAACGGCCTGTTGCACCTCCTCGCCGAGGACGGACGGCTCGACGAGGAGTTCATCGCCGCGCACACCGAGGGCTGGGACGCCATGCCCGCCTTCCTCGCCGACTACCCGCCGTCGCGGGTCGCCGAACTCACCGGCATCCCGGAGGGCGACATCCGGCGCGCCGCCCGGTGGATCGGCGAGGCCGGTGCCTGGACCAGCTGCTGGACCATGGGACTCAACCAGTCCACGCACGGCACCTGGAACACCAACGCGCTCGTCAACCTGCACCTGGCCACCGGTGCCATCTGCCGGCCCGGCGCGGGCCCCTTCTCCCTCACCGGCCAGCCCAACGCCATGGGCGGACGGGAGATGGGCTACATGGGACCCGGCCTGCCCGGGCAGCGATCGGTCCTCGTCCCCGCCGACCGCGCCTTCACCGAGGACCTGTGGGGCATTCCGGCGGGCTCCCTCCGCGAGGAGGCCGGGCGCGGCACCGTCGAGATGTTCGAACGGATGGCGGCCGGCGACATCAAGGCGTGCTGGATCATCTGCACCAACCCGGTGGCCTCCGTCGCCAACCGCAAGACCGTCATCGCCGCTCTCGAATCGGCCGAACTCGTCGTCACCCAGGACGTGTTCGCGGACACGGAGACGAACGCGTACGCCGACGTCGTCCTCCCCGCCGCCCTGTGGGCCGAGTCCGACGGCGTCATGGTCAACTCCGAGCGGAACCTCACCCTCGTCCAGGGCGTCGTCGACCCCCCGGGCCAGGCCCTCCCCGACTGGCAGCTCATCGCCCGCGTCGCCTGCGCCATGGGATACGCCGAGGCGTTCACGTACGCCTCCGCCGAGGAGGTCTTCGAGGAGCTCAAGCAGGCCTGGAACCCGCAGACCGGCTGGGACCTGCGAGGCGTCTCGTACGAGCGCCTGCGCGCCACCCCCGTGCAGTGGCCCGCCCCCACCGCCGACGGCCCCGACCGCAACCCGATCCGCTACCTCAACGACGGCGTCAGCCAGACCTTGCTGGAGCGCCCGGACGGCACGCGCCCCCGCCTCGCCTTCCCGACACCCGACGGGCGGGCCCGCTTCTTCCCGCGCCCTCACCTGCCGGCCGCCGAACTCCCGGACGACGACTACCCGTTCGTCCTCAACACCGGTCGGCTCCAGCACCAGTGGCACACCCTCACCAAGACCGGCAAGGTCGCCAAGCTGACCAAGCTGAACCCCGGCCCGTTCGTCGAGGTCCACCCCGACGACGCGACGGCCCTCGGCGTCCGGGAGGGCGACCACCTGGAGATCGCCTCCCGGCGCGGCCGCGCCGTCCTGCCCGCCGTGGTGACCGACCGGGTCCTGCCCGGCAGCTGCTTCGCCCCCTTCCACTGGAACGACCTCTTCGGCGAGTACCTGAGCGTCAACGCCGTCACCCACGACGCCGTCGACCCCCTCTCCTTCCAGCCCGAGCTGAAGGTGTGCGCCGTGAGCCTGGCGAGGACGACGGCACCGGTTCCGGTACGGGTGCCGCATGCGGTGCCGGTGCCGGTGCCGACCGAGGCTTCCGTTTCCGAGACCGCCTGCGGGACCGCTTCCGAGACCGTCTCCGGGACCGCCGCGGAGGCGGTCCCGCAGGCCGATGCGGCGACCGGGTCCGCGGCGACGGCCCTCGCCGCCCTGTTCGGCGTCGCGGAGCTCGTACCGCCGCCGTTCACCGAACCCGAGCGCCGCTATCTCGCGGGGTTCCTCTCCGGGCTCGCCGCCGCCCCTGCCGACGGCCGGATCCCGGTCCTGCCGGCCACCGCCCCCTTCAGCCCCGACCACGGGGTCTGGGTCGACGGGGCCCTCGCCGGAACGTTCTCCCGGACCCGGGCGGACGCGCCCCCGCCGCTCCCGGCGCAGGCTTCCCCCGCACCGGCGGCGGGGGAGGACCGCACCCGGCGGTCGGCGCCGTCCGCCGCGCGCCGGCTCCTGATCCTCTGGGCGTCGCAGACGGGCACCGCCGAGGAGTTCGCCGCGACGGCCGCCGGCCGGCTCGCCGAGGCCGGACACCGGCCGGTGCTCCTCCCGATGGAGCGCGCCGACCTCTCCGCGTTCGGCTCCGACACGGACCTGCTGGTGGTGACCAGTACGTTCGGGGACGGCGACGCCCCCGACAACGGCGCCGCCTTCTGGACGGCCCTGAACGCGCCCGAGGCCCCGCGCCTCGACGGCCTGCGCTACTCCGTCCTCGCCTTCGGGGACCCGGCGTACGACGACTTCTGCGGCCACGGCCGCCGGATGGACGAGCGCCTCGCCGAACTCGGCGCCGGCCGCCTCCTGCCGCGTACCGACTGCGAACCCGACCACGAGGAGACCTCGATGGCCTGGCTCACGGCCCTCCTGCCGCTGCTGCCCCCGGAGGCCGCGGAACCCGCCGTACCGGCCGTTCGCACCGAGCCGTCCCGCACCGCCCCCGTGCCGTCCCCGGGCGGGAGCGCGCGCCCGCCGGCGTACTCGAAGTCCTCGCCGTTCGCGACGCTCCTCGTCGGCAACCGGCTTCTGAGCCTGCCCGGTTCGCAGAAGGAGGTGCGCCGCTTCACCTTCGACACCCGGGGCGGCGAGCTCGCGTACGAGGCGGGCGACGCCCTCGGCGTCTGGCCGGTCAACAGCGGGGAGCTGGTCGCGGAGTGGCTCGCCCTGACAGGCCTCGACCCGGCCGAACCCGTGACAACGGGCACGGGAACGGGAGCGGGCACGGGAGTGGGCAGGGGATCGGGCAGGGGAGCGGAGACTCTGCCCCTCGTCGAAGCGCTGCGCACCCGCTTCGACATCACCCGCATCACCCCGGACCTGCTGAGGTTCGTCGCCGAGCGCACCGGGAGCCAGGAGCTCAAGCGGCTGCTCCGCCCCGGTCACCGGGACGAACTGGCCAAGTGGAGCTGGGGACTTCAGGCACCCGACCTCATGGCCTCCCACCCGGTCCGGGCCTCGGCCGCCGAGTGGGCGGGGGTGCTCAAGCGGCTCCAGCCGCGCCTGTACTCGATCTCCTCCAGCCCCCTCGCGCAGCCGGGCGAGGTCAGCCTCACCGTCTCGGTCGTCCGCTACGCCAACGACCGGGGCCGGGAGCGTACGGGAGTCTGCTCCGCCTATCTCGCCGATCACGCCGACGACGGCCCGGTGCAGGTCTTCGTCCAGCGCACCCCGCACTTCCGGCCGCCCGCCGACCCGGCCGCGCCGCTGATCATGGTGGGCCCGGGCACGGGCGTGGCGCCCTTCGCCGGCTTCCTGGAGGACCGCCTGGCCCGCGGCCACACGGGCCGCAACTGGCTCTTCTTCGGCGAGCAGCGCCAGGCCACCGACTTCTATTACCGGGAGGACCTCGAAGCCCACCTGGCGACGGGCCACCTGGACCGCCTCGACACCGCCTTCTCCCGCGACCAGCGCGCCAAGGTCTACGTCCAGGACCGCATGCGCGAGCACGGCGCCGCCCTGTGGTCCTGGCTCCAGGACGGCGCCCACCTCGCCGTCTGTGGCGACGCCGCCCGCATGGCGAAGGACGTCGACCGCGCCCTCCGGGACGTCGTCGCCCGCCACGGCCGGATGACCGAGGAGGAGGCGGCCGCGTACGTGAAGCAGCTGGCGACGGAGAAGCGTTACGTCCGCGACGTCTACTGACGCACGCCGGTCGACATCGCGGACGGAGGGATCGCGGGATCAGGGAGGGAGATCAGGGACGGCGGATCAGGGGCAGCCGACCCGCGCGTCGCCGGGATCGGTGGTGCAGGTGTCGGTGTTGAGACCGCCGTTGGCGGTGTCGTTGCCGCCGACCCCGTCGACCGAGTTCAGCGTGTCGTTGCCGTAGTTGCCGAGGAGCGTGTCGGCTCCCGTGCCGCCGATCAGGGTGTCGTTGTGGTAGCTGCCGTCGACGCGGTCGTTGCCGGGACCCGCGTGGACCGTGTCGTTGCCGAAGCTCGCGTTGACGGTGTCGTTGCCGCTGAGGGCGCAGATCACGTCGCCCTGGTACGTACCGTTGAGGGTGTCGGCGCCGCTGGTTCCGATGATCGTGCAGCCGCGGCTGTTGTTCACGGTCGTGGTGCGGGACGCGGTGTTGTTGCCCGGCGTCGGGTCGGCCTGGGCGGCGGTGACGGTCGCCGTGTTCGTCAGTGTGCCGGTCCGCGAGGGCTCGACGACGATCGTCACCGTGGCCGAGGCGCCGGACGGGCTCCCGGCCGGGTCGAGCGTGCCGAGGGCGCAGGTGACACGGCCGGGCACCGTCGTGCAGGTGCCCCGGTCGGTCGTGGCCGACAGGATGGTGGCCGTACCCGTCAGGGTGTCGGTGAGCTGGACGTTCGTCGCCGCGGTCGTGGTGCTGTTGTTCGCCGCGCGCACGGTGTAGGTGACGGTGTCGCCGATGGCGACCGTGGCGGCCCCGGTGCCGGTCACCGACACGTCCACGCCGGCGGGCGGCTCGACGCCGCCACCGCCGAGGTAGCGGGCCAGCCCCCGGTGCGCCTCGAAACTGAAGGCCGTACCGGCGAGCCCGGCGGCGACGATCCTGCCGTCGGCCTGCAGCGCCACGCTCGCGGCCGCGTCCCCGGTGCCGCCGAAGTCGGTGGTCACCCGTCCGTCTCCGCTGAAGCCGGGGTCCAGTGAGCCACCGGTGTTGTACCGGGCGAGCGCGAAGTCACCGGCGTAGCGGCCCGCCACGACGAGCCGGCCGTCGGACTGCACGGCCAGGTCGGCGCCGCCGCCCTCCTCGGGGCCGAAGGAGGTGGTGACCCGCCCGTCCCCGTCGAAGCCCGGGTCCGGCGCGCCGGCGGTGGTGAACCGGGACACGAGGAAGGCGTTGCCCTCGCTGCCCGCGACGACGATCCGCCCGTCTGCCTGCAGCGCGACGGCCGCCCCGGCGCCGGTGCCGGTGGTGACCCGCCCGTCGCCGTCGAAGGTCGTGTCGAGGGTGCCGTCGGCGAGGTAGCGGGTCACGGCGAGACCGTCGGCACTCCCGGCGGCGACGATCCTGCCGTCGCCCTGCAGGGCGATGTCGGCGACGCCGTGACAGCACGTGGGACCGAAGGTGGTGGTGACCCGCCCGTCACCGCCGAAGCCGGGGTCCGGAACGCCGGCGGAGTCCCAGCGCACCAGCGACCACACACCGCCGCTGGACCCGCCGGCGAGGATCCTGCCGTCGGGCTGGACCAGCACCGCCTGCGCGGTCTCGATCGCGTCGACGTCGATCTCGGTGAGCACCTTGCCGCCCTCGCCGAAACTCGCGTCGAGGCTGCCGTCAGGGAGGTAACGGGCCGCGGCCCACTGGCCGTTGCCGCCCCAGTCGGTGGACCCGCCGACCGCCACGATCCTGCCGTCGGGCTGCAGCGCGACGCCGCGGCCCTCGTCGTTGTTGGCCCCCACGAAGTCGGTGGTGACGATGCCGTCACCACCGAAGGTCGGGTCCAGGCTGCCGTCGGCGTTGTACCGGGTGAGGGTGAAGTCGCCGGAGGTCTCGTCGGAGTACCCGTACCCGATGGTGACGATCCTCCCGTCCGGTTGTACGACCATGCCCTCGGCCCCGGCGAAGCCGCCCAGGTCGGTCACGACCCTGCCGTCGCCGTCGAAGGAAGGGTCCAGATCCCCCGGTGCGGCCACCGCGACCGCCGGCAGCCCCAGGACGAGCGCCACGACGGCGGCGCCCACCGCCCCCCTGGTCCTCCTCGCCCTCGCCGCCCTCGCCCTCACCGTCCTCGTGCGACCGGTCCGCGGCCATGAGCTCCTCAAGGACATGCGTGATCACTCCGTCCGTCGATCCTGAGGCCCCCACCCTTCTCGCCGCCGGTGACCGGCCCCGGCGCGACGGGCCGAACTGCGCCTACTGGACGGACCGGCTCCACCCCCAGGGGTGAGCACCGCAGGGCCCGTCGCCGATGCCGTCCCGGACGCATCGGCCGGGAGGAACCGGACCCATCCGACCGGAGGGCCGGGCCCATCGGCCGGGAGCAGCGGCGGCGGCCGTCGGGAGGACCGGAGATAACGATCTTGGGCGGGGGCGGTCACGGACCCGGCAGTCCGGAGGGGACCCAATGCGCGGTCTTTCCCCGCAGCGGATGAATCGTTCAGCCTTTTCGCGCCCACCCCGCAGCCCGACGTCTTCCCGGCCCGTTAGGACAGCAGGAAACCCACTCCCTCCCCGCCCGCCCCCGTATCTCGTCGCGCGCCCGCACCGCAGCCCGTGCCCGGCGCAAGCGCCTCCGGAGACCTTCATGACCACCGCCCCGGCTCCCACCCGGGTCCGGATCGCGGCAGCCTGCCGCGCCGTGACCGAGGCCCCCGCCTTCTCCTTCGCCGTCCTGACGGTGATCCTCTTCAACGCCGTCCTCCTCGGCGCCGAGACCTACCGCGGCTTCGCCGGCGACCACGCGGCCGAACTGCACGGGGCCGAGCTCGTCTGCCTCGCCTTCTTCACGCTGGAGATGCTGCTGCGCGTCGGCGCCCACGCCGACCGGCCCAAGGAGTTCTGGCGGGACGGCTGGAACATCTTCGACCTGCTCGTCGTCGCGTGCGCCTACATCCCCTTCGTACGCGAGAACTCCACCGTCCTGCGGCTGCTCCGGCTGGTACGCGTGCTCCGCACCGCCCGCTTCCTGCCCCAGCTGCGCATCCTCTTCATCGCGGTCTCGCGCAGCCTGCCCGGCACCGTCAGCTTCCTCTTCGTCGGCGCCGTCATCCTCTACGTCTACGCCATGATCGGCTGGGTCTGCTTCGGCTCCCACGACCCCGCCCACTTCGGCTCCCTCGGCCGCGCCCTGCTCACGCTCTTCCTCCTGATGACCCTGGAGGGGCTCCAGGACGCCATCTACAACGGCCTGGCCATCTCGCGCCTGAGCCTCTTCTACTACGGCTCCTACGTCCTGCTCGCCTCCTTCGTCCTGGTCAACGTCCTCATCGGGGTCGTCCTGAACAGCCTCGACGAGGCGCGCGAACTCGACAACGCCGCCCTCGACGCCGAGGGCCGTGCCTCCCGCGGCGGCGCGGGGAAGGCGGAGGACGCGGACCTCGCGGAGCGCATCGCCGACATGCGGCAGAGCCTCGACCTCCTCGAACGGTCCCTGGCCGCCACGCACCGGCCCAGCGCCGTCGGCGAGAAGGACCGCATGGCGACGATCGCCTGACCGAGCCGCGCCCCTCCGGCCTTTCTATATCCCATATCCATTGTCTTTAGAATGGCCGGATGGAGCACATCGAAGCGATCGCCGCCTTGCAGGATCCGGTACGCCGCCGCCTGTACGAGTACGTGGTGGCGCAGGGCCGTGACGTCGGGCGCAACGAGGCGGCGGAGGTGGCGGGCGTGGCGCGCACCCTCGCCGCGCACCATCTGGACCGCCTGACGGAGGCGGGGCTGCTGGAAAGCGGCAGCCGCCGCCTCACGGGCCGTTCGGGCCCGGGGGCGGGCCGCCCCGCCAAGGTCTACCGGAGGGCGCCGGGCGAGCGGTCGGTGTCGCTGCCCGCCCGCGACTACCGCACCGCCGCCGAACTGCTCGCGGAGGCCGCCGAACTGGCCGGCCTGGACGCCGGGCTCTGCGCGGCCGCACGCCGCAGGGGTGAGGCCCTGCGTGGGGCGACCGAGCCGTGCGGAAGCCTTGAGGAAGCCATGGAACTGCTGGCGGCCCGGGGGTACGAGCCGCACCTCGAAGCGGCTGAAGCCGCCGATGGGGATCACGCCGCCGAAGCCGCTGAACCCGCCGAAGCCGCCGTCATCCGTCTGCGCAACTGTCCCTTCCATGCCGTCGCCGAGCGCTTCCCGCCGCTTGTCTGCGGCATGAACCTGGCACTGCTGGAGGGGTTGTTGGGCGAGTCGGACGCCGTCCGCGCCCGGATGGACGCGAGGCCGGGGGAGTGCTGCGTGGTGGTCGAGCCTTCTAAAAACAATATTCATTGACATAGAAACGGGCGGCATGCTGGGATGAGGCCATGACCGCCTCCCCGCACACGCCCGTCGGCGCCCACCACCTCGCCCAGCTCAATGTGGCCACACTTCTCCACCCCCTCGACGACCCCCGCATGGCGCCGTTCGTCGAGATGCTCGACCCGATCAACACCGCCGCCGACGGCACTCCCGGTTTCGTGTGGCGGTTCGTGGAGGAAGGGACGTCCGACGCCACCGGCGCGCGCCCCGCGGGCGAGGACGTCATCGTGAACCTCAGCGTCTGGGAGAACCAGGAAGCCCTGTGGGACTTCACCTACCGCAGTGGGCACCTGGAAGTGATGCGGCAGCGCCGCGCGTGGTTCGAGCGGCACGTCGAGGCGCACCTGGTCCTCTGGTGGGTCCCCGCCGGGCACCGCCCGACCGCGGAGGAGGCCGTGGAACGCCTGGCGGACCTACGCGCCCACGGCCCGTCCCCCCGCGCCTTCACCTTCGCCTCCGCCTACACCGCCGCGGAGGCGGAGTCCTTCGCGGCGCGCTCCGCTCCCCACGACGGCGGTGACGTCGACGCGTCGTGAGGACCATCGTCATGGGGGGGTGATGGAGGCGCCGGCCTCACGCGGTGCGGAGCGCCGCCTCGATCGCCTCGACCACGCCGCCGTGAGCGGCCGGGGCCACCCGGAGGCCACGACCCACCGGCACGGGTGACTGCTGCCCGATCCGGTCCAGGACCCGCACGAAGTTCTTGTCGGCCGTCAGGAACACGTCGCAGTCCGGCAGGTGGGAGGCGTGCTGCACGTCACGGGGGTTGCCGCCGGTGACCTTCATGTCCGCCTGGACGGTCTGGGCCGCCCACCGGAGCCAGTTGCGAGGCATGTGCGCGGCGTCCACCTCGTACAGCCAGAAACGGTTGAACTCCTCGCGGGAGGCGCACATGGCGCCCAGGTCGACACGGGCGCCGACCCAGTCGGCGCCGGTGGTGTCCTCGTGCGTCAGCACCGAACGGCGGCCCACGGCGAACGAACGCCAGTACACCTCCTGCGTCAGCGGTCGCCACGCCGCGATCCGGTCGCCGGGCTCCCACCCGAGCTGCGGCCCGGGCCCGGTCTCCTCGGACGGGAACGCGGTGATGCGGGACAGGTCGCCGACGTCGAACCTCCCCGCACGCCACTCCTTCTGCTGCGTCTTCTGGACGTCCACCAGGTGCTGCGCCGTACGGTCCGCGTGCCTGGCCGGAGCGATCTCGCGGAAGAGCTCGTGGGAGTCCAGGGCGCGCCGCCAGAACGTCTTGGTCCAGAAGGTGCGCCAGCTCGCCTCGCGACCGGTGTCGGGTACCGCGCGCACCCACTGCGGGCGCAGGCGGCGCACCTCCGCGACGACCTCCGCGGCCTCCAGGTCGGCCTCGCTCCGCAACCGCTCGTCGGTGCCGGTCAGGAGGGCCCGCACGATGGCCTCCCGCTTGTCGGAGCGGGGGTGCTGGAGCACCTCCAGCAGGACACCGGGCGGGGTCACCACGCGGTGACCCAGGGAGCGGACGAGCGCCTTGAACCGGTCGCCCGCCCGCTCGTCCCCCAGGTACGACCAGATGTTGTTGTCCAGGATGATCTTCAAATGGGCCCCTCTCCACGACGGCCGACGCCACCCCGCCCCGTTCCGAACCCGCCAGGGCGCGGGGGCGACTCTTGGAACAGCATCTCAGCAGGCACTGACAATCGACCGTCAACGCCGGGGGCAGGCTTCACCGTTGCGGATCGCTCTGCGCGTTCGGGTGATCACGTACCGCTAGGATCGCGGGCGTTGCCGCCGCCACAGGCATGCGGCGGACCGAGAAAGGGGCACACCGATGGCCATCATCGTCACCTTCGACTTCCCCGGCGCCGGGCAGGAGCTCTACGACACGGTCATCGAGCGGATGACGGACGGCAGAGGCTTCACCCGCTTCGCGGACCTGCCGGTCGTGGGGCTCGTCTCGCACGCGGCCGGCACGGCCGACGGGGTGTTCCGTGTGACCGAGGTCTGGGAGAGCCAGGAGGCACTGGAGACCCACGCCGAGGCCTTCGGCCCGATCCTGGCCGAGCTCGGCCACGCCGACGTCCGGCCCACGATCATCCCGGCCCACAACTTCGTCGTTTCATAAGGCAGTCGGAGGCCCGCCGCACCGGGTGCCGTCGCCGTCCGTCCCCGGGAGGGGATCCGGTGCGGGACCCGGTACGGGATCCGGTGCGGGACCCGGTACGGAGTGCAGAGTCCAGGGTCGTTCGCCGACACAGAGGGGCCGGATCTCGTGAATCCGCCGACCGCCGCCTACCTGAACGGGTCCACGGGGGCGGGGAACATCCCCGCGTAGGGATCGGGTTCGCCCGTGAACGGATCCAGACCGGCCTGGAACCGTCGCTCCTGCTCCCGCCGGCTCACGAAGGTCCCGGTCCGCTTCCAGAGCGACACGTCCCCGAGCGGACACGCGTCGAACCGGCCCAGCATCATGCGGGTGATGAACTGGACCATGGTGCAGTCGAACAGAGCCCACGGCGACTCGCTCCACGCGTGGTGCCGACGCCAGGCCACCACGGGCCACCTGTCCGGGTCCGGGCCGTTCATGAGCCAGGCCATCTCGTTCGCGTTCATTCCCGTGCCCCACGGCAGGACGGCGTCGGCCCCCGACGCCACGCCCGGAACCCCCGCGTCCTCCGCCCAGAGCCCGCGCAGGTCGTCCGTCCTGGCCCCGATGTGACAGCTTGCCCACCCGCGCACGTCACTGGGCAGCGGCGGCAGTATGACGAGGTCGCCGATGTCGCCCACGCCGTACGTGTCCAGCAGGGCTTTGTAGTCGCTCGGCAGCGCGGTGCCCAGCGCACCTTCGGCCGCGGACCAGTCGATCCGCTCACCGCCCGCGCAGTCCGCCGGTACGAGTGCGAGCAGCGCGGCGACATCGGGATGCGGGTTCATGGTGGAGCTCCCTGCGGTCGGGGGTGGGTGGGCGGCGTCGAGCGAGCGTGGTGCCGTCCGTCCGCGTACGGTACGGGGCGGTGTGGCGTCGCGCCGACGTGCGCCGGACCGGGGCATGGTGAGGAGTATGCGGACGCCCTTCATCGTTCCCCGAATCGACGCAGGCGACGGCCTGGTGCTGAGGCCCTGGGGCCTCGACGACCTGCCGCTGGTGCGGGAGGCGGCCGAGGACGCCTACATTCCACTGGTCACCACCGTGCCGAGCCCCTACACGCACGCCGAGGGCATCGCCTTCGTCGCCCGCCAGGAGGACCGGGCGCTCAGCCGCACGGGATACCCGTTCGTCATGGCCGAGGCGGCGGGGGACCGTGGCCTCGGGGCGGTCGGCCTGTGGCCGGACGCCGCCGACGCGGGGCGTGCTTCCGTGGGCTACTGGGTGGCGGGCTCGGCCCGGGGGAGGGGCGTCGCCGCGGTGGGCCTGCGCGCGATCGCCTCCTGGGCGCTCCGCGATCTCGCCCTCGCGCGCCTGGAGCTGTACGTCGAACCCTGGAACACCGCCTCCCGCAAGACGGCCGTGCAGGCCGGCTTCACCTACGAAGGCCATCTCCGCAGCCGGCAGCCGGTGGGCGGCGAGCGCCGCGACATGCTGGTCTACTCCCGGATCGCCGAGGACCTGACCGTCGCCGACGCATGACCCGGGGCCCTGAGCGCCCCCTCGGAACGGTACGCGTCGACCGGCGCGCTACGGGCGTTCGGTGAGCACCCCGGCCAGTCGTTCCATGAACTGGGTCAGCCAGGCGAGGCGCGGACCGTCGCGAGCGACGCGGAAGCCGTGCCGACGGCCCCAGAAAGCGGCCTTCACCGCGTGGAACTGTGCCCATCGGCGTACGCGTTCCCGGTCGAGTTCCGCCGCCTCGGCGAAGACGTCGAGGACCCGGTCGGCGGCCCCGCGCAGGTCGTCCGCTTCGAGGAGCGTCAGCGCCCGCGACTTCAGCAGCGTGCCGGCGTCGTAGGCGGGATCTCCCGCGTACCCCTTGGGGTCGACGGCCAGCCACGGCTCCCGGTCGGCACGCAGGATGTTCCGCGCGTGCAGATCGCCGTGGACGACGGTGTCCGGCTGGTCCAAGCCCAGCTCCCGTACCGTCGCGACGGCGGCGTCCAGCACGCGCGGTGGCATGGTGTGCGGCAATGCTTCGGCGTCCTCGCGGAATTGGGCCTCCCAGGCGCCGGCCTGCTCGCGCAGCCGGGGCAGGCCGGGCGGTGCGGGCACGGCGAGGCGGCGATCGAGCCGCCCGGCGACCGCCGCGACCTCGTCACCGTCCGCCACCTCCGCGAGGGTCGAAGACCGGACCCGCTCCAGCAGCATCGCGAATCGCTCGTCGTCGCGCTCGTGCAGCAGTACGGCCCCGTGCCCGCCCCACGCGACGAACGCGTCCGGCTCATGGACGTTCCCGGGATGCGGGAATGACACCTTCAGCACCGCGCCCTCCCCGGACAGCCGCCGCACCGGAACGATGACGCCGACGCCCCCGTGCATCACCTCGCCGTCCGGAGAGCACCCCCACTGCTCCAGCAACTCCTCGACAATGTGCGGTAGTTCGACAAGCCAGGCCGACCCGACCGCACCCTCCCGGCCGACAGTGCTGCGTACGAACTCCTCCGGCACATCGATCATCCCGTCACCCTACGTGGCAATCCGTCCGTCCCCCCGCCGGCCTCCCTCGACGGACCGGGACTACTGTCACCGGGCGGGGATGTCGCAGGACGCATCGGCCGGGGTGCGCATACGAGACGGGACCAGCGCGATATGGACGACGGTACGAGGCTTGCCGCGGCGGTCCGGCAGGGGGACGCCGCCGCGGTGGCCGCGCTGCTGGAGGCCGGAGCGGATCCGGACACGGTGATGGAGGACGGCCTTCCCGTCCTGTGCGCGGCGATAGCGGCGTTCGACGCGGCGGTGGCGCAGGCCCTCATGGAGGGAGGCGCGGATCCGGACAGGACGCTGCCGGACGGAACGACGCCTCTGACGCGGGCGGTCGAGGGCGGATCCCCGGCGGTCGTGACGGAAGTGCTCGGCCGTGAACCTCGATTGCGCCTCATGGAGGACGAGCGGGCGCGGCTGCTCGACCTCGCCGCGTCCTGGTGCGCGCGGGACGTCGAGGAGGAACTCCGCTACAGGGCCGATGACTCCGGTCCTGTCCGGAGAGCATTCCGCCGCCTGGATCCTCAGCGAACGCCGCAGCCCGCGAGGGGGACGAGGACTCCAGAGTCCTGGTCCAGGTTCTCCGTGTCCTGGAGGAGCCGGAACACGAGGAGCAGAACGCCACGGGGTTGCGCTACGCGGCACATCCCGACGCTCGCGTGCGTGCTCGGGTCCCCGCACTCCTACGGAAGGGGAGCATGGCCGCCGCGCCTCTGGACGCGGAGGTTCGCACTGCTCTGCTTGCCCTCGCGGCGGACGATGACGGGGAGGTGCGTGTCGGTGCGGGCTCGGTCCTGAGTGCGGAGCACGCCGGCAGTGCCGAGGTAACGGAGGTCGTCGTGCGTCTGCTCCGGGACCCGGAGGCTCGGGTGCGGGCCGGGGTCGCGGACGCCGCCGCGGCCGGCGAGGACCGCTCGGCGGAGCTCGCCGACGCCCTCGTGGCGCTGCTGGACGAGGACGACTTCGGCATGAGGCTGGCGGCCGCGTACGGGCTGCTCAGGAGGGACGACCCTCGGACCGGGGACGCGATCGGGCGGGTGGGGCAGACGCACGAACCCGCCTACTGGCACGACCATCGCCTCACCGCGGTCGTCCGGTGGGAGGCGGGCGGATCCGCGGATGGGTGACCACCCTGCGCGGAACGCTCGGTCGAGGCCGGCTCACGAACCCCGGGATTCACCGACCCGCTACGACGAACGGCTCCGTCAGGTGGGGTGTCGCCAGGTGGAGGGTGTGCGTCGTCCGGGCGTCCAGGACCCGGGCCCTGGACGCCCTGGCCTGCTGCGGGTCCATCTCGTGGGCGTAGGCGAGTCCCGGGTGGAGCAGCTGGATCGCGTGGACGAGCAAGTCACCGGTCACGGCGAGGAGTTCGCGGCCGGACTCGACGAGGACACTCTGGTGGCCGGGGGTGTGGCCGGGCGTGGCGATCACGCGCTCGCCGCCGCGCAGCGCGGTCTCGCCGTCGAGCAGCCGGAGTTGGCCGGTCGCCCGCAGCGGGTCGATGACGCTGGAGCGCAACGGGGGGTTGATCTGTTCCAGGGCGTCGAGTTCGGCCCGCTGGAGCAGGTACCGGGCGTTCGGGAAGTACGGTCGGGACTCCTTCCCGCCGACGACGGCCCATCCCACGTGGTCCGTGTGAAGGTGCGTGAGCACCACGGTCTCCACGTCCGACGGTGCGATCCCCGCCTCGGCCAGCGAGGCGGGCAGAGCCCCGGGGACCGGAGCCCATGCGGCCGCCGGGCTGTCGGCCGGCCCGATCCCCGCGTCGACCAGCGTCACACCCCGGTCGCCGCGGATCGCGAACGCGCGGAACTGCAGCCACCAGCGTCCTTCGGCGTCGAGCGCGCCGGGATCGAACCGGTCGGCCGCCGACCACTGTTCGGCCGTGGCGTCGGGGAACGCCTCCGTCCTCGGGGAGAAGAAGGGGCCCGCGCCGTCCGTGAGGGCGATGACGGTGTAGGGGCCGATGTGCAGGGAGAGGGGCATCTCACGGATGGTGCCATGACGGGCCGGAGGAC
This sequence comes from Streptomyces sp. NPDC047974, assembly GCF_040653375.1. Lineage (NCBI taxonomy): Bacteria > Bacillati > Actinomycetota > Actinomycetes > Kitasatosporales > Streptomycetaceae > Streptomyces > Streptomyces sp. NPDC047974. The sequence goes on along the minus strand of NZ_JBEZNU010000001.1, from coordinate 248,716 downwards.
GGTCAAGTGGGTTGCCCGCGCTGCGGATCTCGGCCGGGGACGTGACGTGACGTCACGCAGGCTCGTCGTGGCGGAGGACGTCGGAAGCCGGGCCCTGGGTGTCGCGTCTTGGGAGGGTGGGGCGGGTGCTGGGCACCCTCCGCCACCACCTGTCGGTCGCCGAGGCCGCCTGCATGCCGGACCGGGTGAAGGTCGCGGCGGCACCGCGGGGTCGACCTCGACGTCGACAACCCGCTGACGCTGCGTGAGTGGGCCGACAGCGCCCTCCACCACGCCCTGTGCCGGATCTGCGCGTAGGACGCCGAGGATGCCGCACCAGAGCGGGCCGCCGATCGGCATGCTGACGGGCGCCTGGCGCGGCGCGGCGCGCTCGTGGAGCGGCGGCACCGGCCCGCCGAGATGCTCGCCGGGACCATCCGGCCTACCGGCTCCGGAGCTCCGACCGGTGACCCGATCCGACGTCCCGAGAGAGGTGCGGGGGTACGCGCAGGGGCGCGGCGGTGGCCGACGCGACCTGGTCCGCGGTGACGCCCGGCGCCAGTTCGGCCAGGAGGAAGCCGTCGGGGGTGATGTCCACGACCGCGAGGTCGGTGATCACGCGCTGGACGACGCCCCGCCCGGTCAGGGGCAGCCCGCAGGTCTCGACGAGCTTGGGCGTGCCGTCCTTCGCGGTGTGCTCCATGAGGACGATGACCCGCCCGGCGCCGTGGACGAGGTCCATCGCACCGCCCATGCCCTTGACCATCTTGCCGGGGATCATCCAGTTGGCGAGGTCGCCCGAGCGGGAGACCTGCATGGCGCCGAGGACGGCGGTGTCGATGTGACCGCCGCGGATCATCCCGAAGGACAGCGCGGAGTCGAAGAACGAGGCGCCGGGCAGCGTCGTGACCGTCTCCTTGCCGGCGTTGATCAGGTCGGCGTCGAGTTCGTCCTCGGTGGGGTACGGCCCGACGCCGAGGATCCCGTTCTCGGACTGGAGCACGACCTCGATGCCGGGCGGGAGGTGGTTGGGGATGAGCGTCGGCAGTCCGATGCCCAGGTTCACGTAACTGCCGTCGGTGAGTTCCATGGCGGCGCGGGCCGCCATCTGCTCGCGGGTGAGCGCCATCAGGCGTCGCCTTCCTGTCGGACGGTGCGGCGCTCGACGCGCCGCTCGGCTGCGGGGTCGCCGGGCGTGACCCGGACCACCCGCTGGACGAAGACGCCGGGGAGGTGGACCTCGTCGGGGTCGAGCTCGCCCGGCTCGACGAGGTGGTCGACCTCGGCGACGGTGACCCGTCCGGCCATGGCGGCCAGAGGGTTGAAGTTGCGGGCCGAGGACCGGAAGACCAGGTTGCCGTGCCGGTCGCCGATGGTCGCCCGTACCAGCGCGAAGTCCGTCGTGATCCCCTCCTCCAGCAGGTATGGACGTCCGCCGAACTCCCGCGTCTCCTTGGGCGGCGACGCCACCGCGACCGCGCCTCCCCCGGCCGCGTACCTCCACGGCAGTCCGCCCTCGCCGACCTGGGTTCCCGTACCCGCGGGGGTGTAGAAGGCGGGGATCCCCGCGCCGCCGGCCCGCAGCCGCTCCGCGAGCGTGCCCTGGGGGACGAGCTCGACCTCCAGCTCCCCGCTCAGGTACTGGCGGGCGAATTCCTTGTTCTCGCCGACGTACGAACTCGTCATGCGGGCGATCTGGCCGGCGGCGAGGAGCAGGCCGAGGCCCCAGTCGTCCACCCCGCAGTTGTTCGACACGACACGGAGGCCCTCCGTGCCCCGCTGCCACAGCGCGTCGATGAGCGTGCCGGGTATCCCGCAGAGCCCGAATCCGCCCACGGCGAGCGAGGCCCCGTCGGGAATGTCGGCCACCGCCTCCGCCGCGCTCGCGACCGTCTTGTCCAGACCCATGCGGATCCCTTCCCTCGGGGCAGCCGGACGACCTCGCAGGTCGGAACCGGTGCCGGTACCAGCGACAGGCACCGACCCTAGGCAGCGCGCGCCGACGGCGACCATGGCTGCCCTCCACACACCACCCCCCTCCCGCATGTCGCTCATCCATGCCTCCGCACGGCGCTCGGACGCCCTGCCGACCGGTCGGCAGGGTGGTGGCGGCGCCCACCGCACGGCTCGGGACGGTGGGCCGCGCAGCCATGTCGGGCGGCCGGACGGCGGCATAACCTCCCGCGAGTCCGCTACCGACACGTCCCCTTCCCACCCGAGCGTCCGGCCGACCGAGGTCCCGGACACCCGCCCGGGCGGCACGGGCACACCCCGAGCTCGGAGGTACGCACCCATGCGTCGTCGTCCCACGTTCCGCTCCTCACCACGCCCCTGGCGGCGAAGCGCGCAGGCGGCACTGGCCGTGGCCGCCCTCACCCTCACCACCGCCCCCGCGGCGACGGCCGCCCCGGCCACCCCCGGATCCCACTGCGCCCGCCAGGCGCTGCTGCGCGTCCCCGGCGCGGAGCACCAGCGGTCCGCCTGCCTCGACGAGCTGACGACGGCCGGCACCGTCGCCTCGGGCCACACCGACCCGGCCGACTGGGCGGGGCTCACGCCGAAGGACCTGGCCGTCCCCAGCGGGGTGCCCGGCATCCAGATCGACGGCTACTTCCCCGACACCTCCGCCACCAACACCAACCACGGCTGGCAGCACGACTCCCAGTTCGTCATCCGGCTGCCCGACCGCTGGAACGGCGGTCTCGTCGTGGCGGGCCCGCCCGGCAACCGCGAGCAGTACGCCAACGACCGCGCCATCGCGGACTGGGTCCTGGCCCGGGGATACGCGTACGCCGCCACCGACAAGGGCAACACGGGTCTCGCCTTCCACCGCGACGGAAAGGCCCCCGGCGACGCGATCGCCGAGTGGAACGACCGCGTCACCCAGCTCACCCGGGCGGCCCGGGCGGTGGTGGCGCAGCGCTACCACCGGCCTCCCGCCCGCACCCTGGCGACCGGCATGTCCAACGGCGGGTACCTCGTCCGCTGGCAGCTGGAGAACCATCCCGAGCTCTACGACGGCGGCGTCGACTGGGAAGGCACACTCTGGCGGGCCGACGGGCCCACCCTGCTCGACTTCCTGCCGAAGGCGATGCGCGCCTACCCCGTGTACGCCGCGGGCGGCGCGGGCGCGGAGGAGGCGAGGCGGGAGCTGCACGCCGCCGGGTTCCCGGCCGGCTCGGAGTTCCTGTGGCCGTACCACCACAAGGTCTACTGGGACCTGACCCAGCGCATCTACCGCGAGGAGCTCGACCCCGGCTTCGACGGTGCGACCGAGGCGGGCACGCCGTACTGCCTGCCGGGCACGCCCGCCTGTGACGCCGACTACGACTACGCGGCCCGGCCCGCCGAGGTCCGGCAGGCCGTGCGGAAGATCGCCCTCACCGGGCGGATCGGCAAGCCGCTGATCACCCTGCACGGCACCCTGGACGCCCTCCTGCCGATCGGCCGGGACTCCGACGTGTACGCCCGCATGGTGCGCGAGGCGGGACGCGGCGCGCTGCACCGCTACTACCGCATCGAGGGCGGCACCCACACCGACTCGCTCGTCGACGCCTTCCCGGACGGCGGGCTCCGGCCGCTCGCACCCTGCCACCGCACGGCCTTCACGGCCCTGGAGGGCTGGCTCGCCGCCGGTCACCGCCCACCCGCCTCGCGCACCGTCGCGCGGCCCGTCGGCCAGGACGCGGCGACCCTGGCGAACGTGTGCCCGCTCGACACCGCGAAGCCGGCCGGCGGCCCGTCCTGAGCCGTACGGGCTCCGCACGCAGGCGATCCATGGGGCAGGGCACCATGACATCGCCCTGCACTATGGAGGACTCGCACATGGGCCGACAGGAGGGCCCTCCCTACTGTTTCGGGCCATGACGAACACATTTCCCTCCCCGGACCGGCCGCCGTCACCCGCCGGCGCGCTCGATCTGAGCGGGCGCACCGCGCTGGTGACCGGCGGCGGCAGCGGCATCGGCCGGGCCTGCGCCCTCGCCCTGGCGCAGGCGGGGGCCTTCGTCCACGTGGTCGACCGGGACGCCGAATCGGCCAAGGCCGTCGCCGAGCTCGCCGGGGGCCGGGCGCAGGTCGCCGACCTCGCCGACGCGGACGCGATCGACCTCCTGCCCGCCGAGGTCGACATCCTCGTCAACAACGCCGGCCTCCAGCACGTCGCCCCGCTCACGGAGTTCCCGCCGGAACGGTTCGCCCTGATCCAGAAGGTGATGGTCACCGCCCCGTTCCTGCTGATGCGCCGGACGCTGCCGCACATGTACGCCCACGGCTGGGGCCGCATCGTCAACGTCTCCAGCGTCCACGGGCTGCGCGCCAGCGCGTACAAGGCCGCCTACGTCGCCGCCAAGCACGCCCTGGAGGGCCTCAGCAAGGTCGCCGCCATCGAAGGCGCCCCGCACGGGGTCACCAGCAACTGCGTCAACCCCGGTTACGTCCGCACCCCGCTGGTCGAGGGCCAGGTCCGCGACCAGGCCGCCGCGCACGGCATCAGCGAGGGCGACGTGCTGACCGACGTGCTGCTGGCCCGCTCGCCCGTGAAGCGCCTCCTGGAGACGGAGGAGGTCGCCGCCGCGGTCCTGTGGCTCTGCGGCCCCCACTCCGGCTACCTCACCGGTACCTCCCTGCCGCTCGACGGCGGCTGGACGGCCGGCTGACACGGCCCTCCACCCCCCGTCCCTCCACCCCCCGTCCCTCCACCCCCCGTCCTCCACCCCCGTCCCTCCGCTCCGCTCCCCGTCCCCATCCGTACGTGAAACCGGTGAACCCATGTCTGACACCAGCACCCAGCCGAGAGGCCGCATCGGCCGTATCGTCGCCGCGAGCCTCATCGGCACCACCATCGAGTGGTACGACTTCTTCCTCTACGGCTCGGCCGCCGCCCTCGTCTTCAACACCCTGTTCTTCCCCAGCGCCGACCCGCTCGTGGGCACCCTGATCGCCTTCATCACGTACGCCATCGGTTTCGCCGCCCGCCCGCTCGGCGGGATCGTCTTCGGCCACTTCGGCGACAAGATAGGCCGCAAGAAGCTGCTGGTGCTCAGCCTCCTGATGATGGGCGGCGCGACCTTCGCGATGGGCCTGCTGCCCACCTACGAGTCGATCGGCGTGTGGGCGCCGATCCTGCTGACGCTGCTCAGGCTCGTCCAGGGCTTCGCCCTCGGCGGCGAGTGGGGCGGAGCGGTCCTCATCGTCTCCGAGCACGGCGGCGACAAGCACCGCGGCTTCTGGGCGTCCTGGCCCCAGGCCGGCGCCCCCGGCGGCAACCTCCTCGCCACCGGCGTCCTGTCCCTGCTGGCCGCCGTCCAGTCGGACGCCGCCTTCCAGTCCTGGGGCTGGCGCATCCCGTTCCTGCTCTCCGGACTGCTCGTCATGATCGGCCTGTGGATCCGCGTCTCGGTCTCGGAGTCCCCGGTGTTCCTGGAGGCGCAGGCCAAGGCGGAGGCGGCGGCCGCGGCGGGCGTGAAGGAGGAGGCGCCGGTCGTCGAGGTCTTCCGGCGCAGCTGGCGCGAGGTCCTGTCGGCCATCGGCACCCGCTTCGGCGAGAACATCTCGTACTACATCCTCACCTCCTTCCTCCTCGTGTACGTCACCGTCCACCTGGGGCTGCCGAAGAGCACCGCCCTGAACGCCGTCCTGATCGGCTCGGCCGTCCACTTCGTCACCATCCCGCTGTGGGGCGCGCTCTCCGACCGCCTCGGCCGGCGCCCGGTCACGCTGATCGGTTCGACGGGCATGGCGGTGTGGGCGTTCGTCTTCTTCGGGCTCGTCGACTCCAAGTCGTTCGTCGTGATCACCCTGGCCGTCACGGCCGGTCTGCTGCTGCACGGCGCGATGTACGGACCGCAGGCCGCCTTCATCTCCGAGATGTTCGACACCAAGGTCCGCTACTCCGGTGCCTCCATGGGCTCCCAGCTGGCGTCGATCCTCGCCGGTGCCCTCGCCCCCATCATCGCGGTCGAACTCCTCAAGGACTACGGCAGTTCCACGCCCATCAGCGTCTACCTCTGCGCGGCGGCCGTGATCACCACCATCACCGTCGCCGTCACCCGCGAGACGCTCGGCCGCGACCTCGCCCGCAACCAGCGCGACGAGCGGACCACGGCGGCCCCCGCGGCCACCGCCGGCGCCGTCGGCGACCGGGCGTAACGCCCGGGCCTCCGGCCGCCGTCATCACCGGGTGGTGACGGCGGCCGGGCCCGTCCACGCGCCCGTCCACCGATCCCGCCACACACCCGTCCACCGATCCCGCCACACACCCGTCCACCGATCCCGCCACGCACCCGTCCGCCCGTCCCGCCGTGCACCCGTCCACCCACCCACCCACCCACTCACCCGCCCGGCCGCGAGGAGGCCCCATGACCCCCGGCCGACGAGCCGAGTCCCGTACGCCGTCCCCGACCGAGGCCGCCGCGCGCCGCCTCCTCGACCTGCTGGCGGCCGGCGTGCCCGGCGAGGAGTTCGCCTCGCAGGCCGCCAGGGCCCGGGCCGACGGGGCCGCCCCGGAGGACGTGGCGTGGATCGAGGAGACCGCCCGGGCCGCGCTGGCGGTGCGGCGGGTGCTCGACCAGTACCGGCGCAGGGAGGCCGAGTTGGTCGCCCTGTACGACACGGCCGGCGACCTGGCGGGCCTGCGGGACCTCGACGCGGTGCTGCGGGCCATCGTCCGGCGGGCCCGTACGCTGCTCGGCTCGGACGTCGCCTATCTGACGCTGAACGACCCGGCCGCGCGCGACACGTTCATGCGGGTCACCGAAGGGTCCGTCTCGGCCGCCTTCCAGCAGCTGCGGCTCGGCATGGGCGAGGGCCTGGGCGGCCTGGTGGCGCAGACCGCCCGACCGTACGCGAGCACGGACTACCGCACCGACCACCGCTACCGGCACACCGGGACGATCGACGACGGCGTCGCCGAGGAAGGGCTCCGAGGCATCCTCGGCGTCCCGCTCCGGCTGGGCGAGGAGGTCATCGGGGTCCTCTTCGCGGCCGACCGGTCCCCGCGCGAGTTCACCCCCGACGCCATCGCCCTCCTCGCCTCGCTCGCCGACCACGCCGCCGTCGCCATCGACAGCGCCCGCCGCCTGGACGAGACCCGCACGGCCCTGGCCCGGCTCGAAGCCGCCAACGCGACCGCCCGGGCCCACAGCGAGGCCCTCCACCTGGCGTCCGACGCCCACGACCGGCTCTCCAAGCTGGTGCTGCGGGGCGCCGGCACCGACGAGGTCGCCGCCGAGATCGCGGTGCTGCTCGGCGGGGGAGTGGCCGTCCACGACACCGACGGCACCGAACTCGCCCGGATCGGCACCGGGCCGGTGACGCCCGCCGCGGCGAGCCTGGCGGCCTCGCACACGGAGGGCCGGGCGGTACGCGCGGACGGCGTCTGGACCTGCGCCGTGCTCGGCGGCGCGGAACGGCTCGGCAGCATCGTGCTGACCGGACGCGGCGAACTCTCCGAGGCGGACCGGCGCCTGTTCGAACGGTCGGCGCTGGTCACGGCGATGCTGCTGCTGATCCGCCGCTCGGTCGCCGAGACCGAGGACCGGGTGCGCGGCGAACTCCTCGACGACCTGCTCGCCGGCCCCGCCTCCTCGGCGCACTGGGACCCCGGCAGCCTCGCCCTGCGCGCCCGGCGCCTCGGCGTGGACCTCGCCCGCCCCCACGCCGTCGCGGTCGTCGACTGCGCGCCCGCGTTGGGTTCCCGGCTCGCGGCCGAGGCCGGCCGCGTCGTGCGCGGGCTCGGTGGCCTGGCGGGCAGCCGCCGGGGCCGTACCGTCCTGCTCGTGCCGTGCGACGAGGCCGGCCCCCTCGCCGACACGCTCGCCTCCGGCCTGGCCAGGGGGCTCGGCGCACCCGTCACCGTGGGCACGGCGGGCCCCGCCACCGGCCCGGACCGCCACGCGGCCCTCCACGCGGAGGCCGTCCGCTGCCTCACGGCGCTCCACGCCCTGGGCCGCACCGGCGAGGGCGCCGACGTCGCGGCCCTCGGCTTCGTCGGCGTCCTGCTCGGCGACCGCGCCGACATCACCGCGTACGTCGACCGCGTCCTCGGCCCCGTCCTCGCCTACGACGCCGAACGCGGCACCGAACTGGTGCGCACCCTGTACGCGTACTACGACCACGGGGCGAGCCTCGCGCGCGCCAAGGACGCCCTCCACGTCCACGTCAACACCGTCGTGCAGCGTCTCGACCGCGTCGCCCAACTCCTCGGCCCCGACTGGAACACCCCCGACAGCGCCCTCGAACTCCACCTGGCGCTCCGCCTCCACCGACTGTCCCGGGGGACCTCCGGCTCCGCCGCCGACGAGGGCGCCTGAGGGCCCCCGTCCCGGAAGCGCCCCCGGCCGTTCCTGGTATGGACCTGACAAATGAAGCCCGCTACCGTAGGTCGGAGAGCGCTCTGAGAGCGCTCTCAGCGTTTGGCTTCCCCCACACCAGGAGGTTCCGTGAAACGCACCACCCCCCGGCGCTCCACCGCCCCGCGCTCTGCCTCACCGCGCTCCACCGCCCCGCGCTCCGTCTCCCTGGGAGCCGCCGTCGGCGTCCTGCTCCTGACCGTCGGTCTCGGCGCGGCCGCGGCGACCGCCGCCCCGCTCCCGGAGCCCACCGCGCCGCCGTCGGCGTCCGCCGGACTCCTCGACGCCATGCGGCAGGACCTCGGGCTCACCGCGGCGCAGGCCGAGGAACGGCTGCGGGCCGAGAAGACGGCCACCGAGGCGGAGGGCACCGCCCGGCAGCGGGCAGGCGCCGCCTACGCCGGGTCCTGGTTCGACCCGGCCGCCGGCCGGCTCGTCGTCGCCGTCACCGACCGCGCGAAGGAACCCGGCGTACGGGCACTGGGCGCCGACACCCGCCTGGTCCGCCACAGCGCCGCCGCCCTCGACCGCGCCAAGGCGCGCCTCGACGGCCTCCGCGCCCCCGCCGGAGTGGCCGGCTGGCACGTCGACCCGAAGGCCAACAGCGTCGTGGTCGACGTCGTACGCGCCGAGCGGGAGACCCCCGCCGTGCGGGCGTTCCTCGACCGGGCCCGCGCCGACGGCCTCGTGACCGTCGCCGAGACGGCCGAGGCGCCCCGCACCTACGCGGCGGGCACGGTGGGCGGCGACCCGTACTACACCGGCAACGTCCGGTGCTCGATCGGCTTCTCCGTGCACGGCGGCTTCGTGACGGCCGGTCACTGCGGGCAGGCCGGCGCGGCCGTGCGCGGCTGGGACGGCTCCGCCATGGGCACGTTCCAGGGCTCGTCGTTCCCCGGCGACGACTACGCGTACGTCTCCATCCACAGCGGCTGGTGGACCGTACCCGTCGTCCTCGGCTGGGGCACCGTCCCCGACCAGCTCGTACGCGGCTCCGCCGAGGCGCCGGTCGGCGCGTCGATCTGCCGCTCGGGGTCGACCACGCGCTGGCACTGCGGCACCGTCCTGGCCAAGAACCAGACGGTCAACTACAGCCAGGGCGCGGTGTACCAGATGACGAAGACCAGCGTCTGCGCCGAGGGCGGCGACTCCGGCGGCTCGTTCCTGAGCGGCGACCAGGCCCAGGGCGTCACCTCCGGCGGCTGGGGCAACTGCTCCTCCGGCGGCGAGACGTGGTTCCAGCCGGTCAACGAGATCCTGGCCCGCTACGGACTGCGCCTGCACACGGCCTGAGGCACACGGCCCGAGGCGCACGGGCCCGAGGCGCACGGGCCCGACGCACGTGCGACGCACGTGCGACGCGAAGCCGTCGAGGCCGGCGACCCGCCGGCCTCGACCCGTGCCCGCGGGCCGCCGGCTCAGCCGGTGATCTCGGCCAGGCGGTGACGGACGAGGTCGGCGACGACGTCGTCGGGGAGCGGACGATCGGCCGTGAAGCGCACGGTGCCCTTCGACAGGTCGAAGCCGTCCAGCCGCTCCCGTACGGCGTCGACCGCCTCCGGGCTGAACGGGAAGACGCTCAAGTGCTCCTTGGCGGCCCGGAACCCGAGGAGCGGCTTGCCGCCGTGCCGCAGAGCCGCCATGCCGTAGCTCCGTCCGTCCTCCGCCTCCGGCGCGATCCGCAGCGCGATCGCCCGGATCCGCCGGAAGGCGTCCCGCGAGGCCGCGTCCAGACCGTCGAAGTAGTCGTCGACCTCGGTCATCCCCGCGCTTCCCTTCCTGGAACCGGTGCACCGCCCGGGAAGGAAGCATTCCACGGCACCGGCGCCATCACGGGCGCCGACACCCGCACCCGTGCCACGCGCCGCCGTGCCACGCGCCGCCGTGTCGACGGCGCCCCCGCCTACGGCGCCGGGCGCGAGCGCTGCGCTTCGAGGGCGTCCGCCCGCGCCGTGAGGTCCGCCGCGATGTCGTCCCAGTCCGGGCCGTGCAGCCACAGGCTCTCGGCGGCCTCCCGCAGCAGCGCCGGCTCGTCCGGCCACTGCAGGAGCAGCAGCCGATAGGCGAGGTTCCGGATCCAGACCGGCAGGTGGCCGTCGACGCCGTGGGGACAGAGCTCACGCATCATGGCGTGGATCTCGTCCGCGTCCGCGAAGGTCAGCCGTTCGACGAAGAGGAACTCCCGGTGGTCGCGGTCGCACTCCGGAGAGGGGGCGTACTCGTCCCCGTACAGGCACCGCGCGTGCCCCGTCAGCGTGCTGTGCATGCAGGGGAGCCTACGTCCCCGCTCCCGGCGTCCCCGCCGGGCGTGCCTAGTCGCGGTACTCGCAGAGGTAGGCGGTCTCCTCGGCGACCTTGAGCTGGAACGTGCTGTCGGCGGGGACGTCGAACTTCTCGCCGGCGCCGAAGGTCCGCCAGTCGTCGGAGCCGGGCAGTTTCACCGTCAGGGCGCCGCTGACGACGTGCATGATCTCCCGCTTGCCGGTCCCGAACTCGTAGTCGCCCGGGGCCATGACGCCGACCGTCGCGGGCCCCTCGGCGCCCGTGAAGGCGATGGACTTGACCGTCCCGTCGAAGTACTCGTTGACCTTGAACATGGGTGTCCTCCAGGAAGCCGAGAAGGGCTGGAAACCGGCTCGACAGGCCGGCCGCTGCAGCCTAGCGGCACCCTCGCGCCCCACCTGACGTGGGCCGGACCCGAACGCGGCCGGCTAGCGGAGCGCGGCGGCGACGAGGCCTTCGAGGGCTTCGCGGGGTACCTCGCCGCCGTTCACCAGGCGGTCGAAGACCAGGCCGTCGACGCAGGTCAGCAGAGTGTGCGTACGGGTCTCGACGTCCTTCACGCCCTGGTCGGCGAGGAACAGCCGGACGGCCTGGCGGCCGGCGTTCTCCCGGGGGACGAGGATCGCCCGCAGCTCCGGGTCGCGCACGCTCTCGACGGCGCAGGCGTAGCGGGCGAGCGACCGGCGGCGGCCCTCGCCGCCGAGCCGCTGCCGGGTGAGCGCCACCATGCCGTCCACGAGCTCCTCGGGGGTGCGCAGGGGCGGCAGTCGTTCGGCCGTCGTCCGGAGCTCCTCCTGGTCGAGCCGGACCAGGCGGGTGACGAGGGCGGTGAACAGGGCCGCGCGGGTACGGAAGTACGCCGACGTGGTGCCGGGGGGCAGCGCGGCCCGCCGGTCGACCGCCCGGTGGGTGAGGCCGCGGATCCCCTCCTCGGCGAGTACGTCGAGTGCCGCGTCCGCGAGGAGGGTGCGCCGGTCCGGAGTCATGCCGCCTTTCTACACCCGTAGAAGCCCGGAGCGAGAGTCGGTAGAGTCGGTTTCTACAGATGTAGAAACCAGGGGAGGCGGCATGGTCGGCACGGCAGTGGTGGTCGGAGGCGGCATCGGCGGGCTCGCCGCCGCGATCGGCCTGCGCCGCATCGGATGGGAAGCGCGGGTCGTCGAGCGCGCGCCCGTGCTCCAGGACGCGGGCGCGGGCATCTCCCTGGCCGCCAACGGCCTCCGGGCGCTGGACGAACTCGGCGTCGGCGAGGCCGTCCGGAGCGCCTCGCGGGGTCAGTACAGCGGCGGCACCCGTACACCGGCGGGCGGCTGGCTGACCCGGATGGACGGCACGCTCCTGGAGAAGGCGGTCGGTACGCCGATCATGGGCATCCCGCGCGCCACCCTCCACCGGCTGCTGCGCGAGGCCCTGCCCCCGGAATCCCTGCTGATCGGCTTCGACGCCGCCGCGGTCCGGCAGACCGGCCCCGTCACGGTGCGCGTCGAAGGCGGTTCGGGCGAGGTCCTGGACGCGGACCTGGTGGTGGCCGCCGACGGCATCGGCAGCACGATCCGCAGCGGGCTCTTCCCGGCCCACCCGGGCCCGGTCCACAGCGGTTCGACCGTGCTCCGCGCCCTCACCGCGCAACCGGTCGACCTCCGCACCGACTTCGAACTGACCTGGGGGCGCGGAGCCGAGTTCGGCCACATCGCCCTCCACGACGGACGGGCCGAATGGCACGCCGTCCTCAGCCTTCCCGCCGGTACGCGGTTCCCCGACCCCCTGGCCGAACTGCGCCGACGGTTCCACGACTGGCACGACCCGATCCCCGCGCTGCTCGACGCGACCCGCCCCGACGCCGTGCTCCACCACGACGTCGGCGAACTCCGCACGCCGCTGCCCTCGTACGCGGTCGGCCGCGTCGCCCTGCTCGGCGACGCGGCGCACGCGATGACCCCCAACCTCGGGCAAGGCGCCTGCCAGGCACTGGAGGACGCGGTCACCCTGGCCGCGGCGCTCGCCACCGCGCCCACCACGGAGGCCGCGCTCGCCCGCTACGACGCCGAACGGCGTCCCCGCAGCCAGGCGGTCGCGCGGGCCGCCCGCCAGGCCGGCCGCATGGGCCAGCAGCTCTCCCATCCCCTGGCCGTCTCCCTGCGCAACACGGCGATGCGCCTCACCCCCTCCCGCACCGCGACGCGCATGATCCTGCGCCACCACGCCTGGACCCCGCCCCGACTGAACTGACCGCGCACGCCGGGGCCCCCGGCGGTGGCACGCGGACCGGCCGCGGGTTCCGGCCACGCGTGTTCCGAGGGTGCTCCGTCCCTCCTTCTTCCGACACCATCCGTCCAGGTGAGTTCGCGCCTTCCACCGTCACCCCGCCCCTGCCGGAACGTTCCACCGGGTGATCCCGCGTCTCCCCTCCCCACCACCTGGAGCCCTCCCGATGCCGAACCCCGGTGTCCCCTGGCCACCCCGCGACCGGAACCGGCGACCCGGAGGAGCGGAGAAGCGGAGGTGACGCGCGGTGTGCTGGTGGGGCGGGCGCCCGCGCCGGGCGAGGTGGGGGACGCGTACGACGCGGTCGTCGTCGGCTCCGGGGTCGGCGGGCTGACGACCGCCGTCTGCCTCGCCCGGCAGGGGCGAAGGGTCGCGGTCTTCGAGCAGCACTACACCGCCGGCGGCTACACCCACGCCTACCGGCGGCGCGGCTGGGAGTGGGACGTCGGCATCCACTACGTCGGGCAGCTGGCGCCGCGCGAGCCGGTCCGGGTGCTGTCCGACTACCTGACGGGCGGCGCGCTGCGGTGGGCGCCGCTGGGCGACCCGTACGACGAGTACCGGCTGGCCGGCGAGGTGTACCGGGCGCCCGTCGGATTCGCCGCCTACCGGGCCCGCCTGATCGAGCGTTTCCCGGCCGAACGGTCCGGGATCGAGGAGCTGTTCCGGCTGGTCGCCCGCTGCCGGGCGACGCTTCCCGCACTGGCGCTCGGCCGCCTCTCGGGCCCGGTGGCCCGGCGCCTGGCCGGCGTGCTGCGGCCGGCGGCCGTCCCTCCCGAGGCGCTGCGGCCCGCCCGGGAGGTGGTCGCGGGCCTCGTCCGCGACGAGCGGCTCCGGCAGGCGGTGCTCACGCCCGCCGTCCTGCTCCTCGCCGACTCCTCCTCCAAGCTGCCGTTCTTCCTCGTCGCCGTGCTGTTCGAGCACTTCAGGACCGGTGCCTGGTACCCGGTGGGCGGCAGCGCCGCCATCGCCCGGGCGATGGTCGACCCGGTCCGCGAGGCCGGGGGAGAGGTCTTCGTCCGCACGCCGGTCGACCGGATCGAGCTGGACGGGACCAGGGCGACGGGTGTGGTGCTGGCGGACGGCACCCGCGTACGCGCCCCGGTCGTGGTGAGCGCGGCGGGTGCCCACCACACCTACCGCACCCTGCTGCCGCGCCCGCAGGTCCGCGCTGTGAGGGCGGCCGACCCCGTGCGGGGCATGCGCGAGGGATTCCCCTTCGTGCTCCTCTTCCTCGGCTTCGACGGCGACCCGCGGGAACTGGGCCTGCCCCGGCACAACCTGATGGTCACCGACGGCGACTGCGACGCCTTCTTCGACGGCGCCGGCGTGCGCACCAGCGGCCTGTTCCTCTCCTTCTCCTCCGCCAAGGACCCCACCTGGGCCGCGCGGTACCCCGGCCGGTCCACGGGCGAGGTCCTCGCGTACGTCGACCCGGCCCTGTTCGCCCCGTTCCACGGCTCGCAGTGGCGCGACCGCGACCCCGCCTACCTCGCCCTGAAGGCCGAACTCACCGAACGGCTCCTCGACCAGCTGTACCTCCACCTTCCCCGTACCAGGGGGCGGGTGGCGTACCACGAACTCGGCACCCCGCTCACGGCCGAGCACTTCACCCGCTGGCCCGGGGGCAGCCTCTACGGCCTCGCCAAGGACGTCTCCGCCTTCGGCGACGGCACCCGCCCCGGCCTCGCGGACGGCCTGCGCCCGCGCACCGAGTTCGAGGGCTTGTACCTCTCCGGCCAGGACGTCCTGGCCGGAGGCTTCCTCGGCGCGGCCACCGGCGGGCTCCTGGCCGCCCACGAAGCCCTCGACCGCCGCGGCCGCACCCGCCTGTGGCGGTCCCTCCTGAAGCAGGTCCTCCACCCCGCGACGTAGCGTCAGAGGGAGACGAGCCGGTCCACCAGGAGGTCCGTCCTGCGTTCGGCGTCCTCCGGCGGCAGGCGCCGCGCCTTGGTGAGGGTGGCGAGGCCGTGCAGGGACGCCCAGAACACCTCGGTGAACAGGCCCGGGTGGACGCCTTCCCCGGCGACCTCTTCGAGGTTCTCCAGCAAGGCGGCGAAGGCGTCCTTCAAGGGCTGCGGGGTGGACTCCTGCGCGAAGGCCAGGCCGCCGTCGAGGTGGAACATGGCCTCGTAGACCGCCGGGTTGCGCGTGGCGAAGTCGAGATACGCGCGGGCCAGGGCGGCGGCCCGGTCGCGCGGCCCGTCCGCGGCGGAGGCCGCCGCCCGCAGCGACACGGCCATCTCGGCGGCGCCTTGGAGTGCGACGGCACCGATGATCTCGCGCTTGCCGCGGAAGTGGCTGTAGAGGACGGGCTGGCTGTACTCGATGCGCTCGGCGAGCCGGCGCGTGGTGACCGCGTCCCAGCCCTGCTGCTCGGCGAGTTCGCGTGCCGTGGCCACGATGAGGCGCTCGCGGTCCGCCCGCTCGCGCTGCTTGCGTTCCTGTACCGACATGATGTGACCCTAGCACTGCTAGACAATCAAGCGGCAGTAGGTCTAGCGTTGACTCATCAGCTAGCACTGCTAGAAATCTGGAGGGGTGGCCATGCTCGACGCGCTTGAGGTCTTCACCACGGTGGTGGTCGGCGTGATGGTGGGGGTGGAGTTCTCCGTCGCCTTCGTCATGAACCCGATCTTCAACGGGCTCCCCGAGGACAGCACTCTCCTCGCCCGGGCCCACGGGGGCCGGATGCTCGGCGCCGTCATGCCGGTCTGGTACCTCGGCTCACTCGCCCTCGTCGCGGTCTGGGCCGTCGCCGGGTGGCAGCACCCCGGCGCGGGTCTCGTCGTCACCGCCGGCGCGCTGCTGATCGTCAGCGTCCTCATGTCGGTCGCCCTGCTCGTCCCGATCAACAACCGGGGCAAGACGTGGACCCCCGAGAAGCGGCCCGCCGACTGGAAGGAGCAGGCGAACCGCTGGGACCGGTACCACTACGTACGCGTCGCGGTCATCATCGCCGCCTTCGCCCTGCTCGTCGCCGCCCTGTCCTGAGCCCGGACGGCCGAGGACCCGGCTCGGTCGCCGCACGCGCGGCGACCGAACCGGGTCCTTCGGCGCCGTGGGTCAGGAGAAGACGACCGACCGCACGAGCAGGCGCTCCGAGGCGCCGCCGCCCGGCCGCAGGCTGTAGAACGCGTCGCCCTCGCAGTTCGCCTCCAGGAAGACCACCGCCGTCGCGTCGGTGCGGTTCTTCGGCGAGTACGCGGCCGAGCCGGGCTCCGAGCCCGGCCCCTGGATGTCGATACAGGTCCCGCTCTCGGGGTTGTTCAGGAAGCCGACCGCCTCGTACCCGTCGGCCGTCCGGTACGTGTAGCGGAACTGCCCCTCGGCGGCGGAGGCCGAACCGGGGGCGGTGATCAGGAGAAGGGCGGCACCGGCGGCGGAGGCCAGGGCGGAGCGAAGGCGCATGGGATTCCTTGTTCGCGGATGAGCGGACGTAGCACTGCGAGCGCTGCCCCTCGTGACGGCGAGCCACTCCCGATGTCACCCGGTCGGGTGTTGCGGAATCGTTTGCCCAGCTCACGGTGGTGCGGACCCCATGCCGCCGTGATCCACGCGCCCCCTCCAGGCTGCCCGGACGGCCAGCCGGGCGCGGGATCCTCCGTGAGGAGCGGCCGGAGGGCGCCGACCGCCGCGCCGATGCAGACCCGCCTTCGCCGGCGACGGCCTCGCCTGGCTCCGGACCGCCCGCCGGCGCCCCGTCCCCGCCCAAGCCGTGCGCCTCCTGGCCGTGGTCTTCCTCCTCGGAGGCGTCGGCCGCCTGCTCCCGGTCGCCGTGCACGGCCGGCCCCACGGCTTCCGGATCGCCCTGACGGTCGTCGAACCCGCCCTCCCTCCGGTCTTCTTCCGGCTGGCCGCCGCGGAGGAGCGCGTACGGGACGGAGCGGCGGAGGGCGAGACCGCCGCGCGGTGAGCGGGCGGGCGGGTGGCGCGTCGCCGTCTCCGTGAGCCGTCGGGGCGTCGGGTCGTCCTGTCTACCGGTGGAGGTGGGACAACGCCTCGGTGCTCACCGGATAGGGGCGTTCGTGCGGCAGGAGTCGCCGGGCGGCGTCCAGGTCTCCGTCCCGTACCCGGGAGTGGATAGCGTGGGCCAGCGGGGTGACATCGGTGACGGAGACGATCCACGCGTCGGCGTAGAGGTGTGCTGCTTCACCGGTGAGGCCGAGTTGCAGCGATCGGTGGGGAAGGGGCCGCAGACGCAGGTCGCGCTCCGGGTCCCACTGCACGCGGGCAGGGGCCTCCTTCAGCCGGCGTCTCCAGGCGCCGTGGTCCGTGTGGAGCCCCGGCTCGTAGTGCGACAGGCAGGCGTGCCGCAGCGCCCACGCGAAGCCTTCCCGGGTGATCTCGACGGCGAGGACGGTCTCCTGCCCCTCCTTGGCGCCCCACCCGCAGCGGTACATCATCCACAGGAACGACGGTTTGATCCACGTCATGCGGTCCCGGCTCCAGGCGGCCGGGAACCGGCCGTCCCGGGCCGTCGCGAGACCGATCTCCGGCGCGTACGCCTGGTAGACGGTGATCGTGGAGTCCGTATGGACGGCTCGGATCCGATGCCGGGGCTCTGTCACTCGGCCAGGGTGGTCACAACGCTTCACACACGCCAACGAATTACCGTGGCCGCGGCTCTCACAGGGGCGCGGGCGGCCTCAGGTCGCTCTCGCTGACGGTGTACGTCAGGCCGGGATAGGTGAAAGCGGTCTCCTCGTTCTCGCGGCGCCGCAGGGTGTAGAACTCGCGCCGCTGTTCTTCGTCGGCGGAGGTGAGGCGGGCGCCCTGGGGGAGATACGGATCGCCGTCGCGGAAGTGGAGGATCGTCTTGGACGTGCGGAACGTGACACCCAGCCACGGGTTGTCATCGGTCCGGGTCGCGGAGGGCGTGTCGAGGACGATTCTGTGCCTGAAGCGGCGATTCGACGCGACGGAGAAGGAGACGACGCTGTTGTGGGTGAGGGCGATCTCGTACGTCTCGCCGGTGTGTTCCTTCGCCTTCGACTCGAAGACCAGTTTTCTCGGCGGGCTCGCCTCCGGGCTTCGGTAGCAGGAGAAGACGGCGATGGAGGACCCGTCCGCGAGATCCAGGGCCTGGTCGGAGTGGCTTCCCATCTTTCTGTACGCGTCCGTATAGGTCTCGATGAGCGCGTTGTTGAAACCGACGGGAATCCCCGCGCACGCCCGAACCCGCTCCGCAAGCCGCTCGTGCACCGGTCGGAACCGCTGCGTAGGCCTGTCGTAGCGCGTGGTGGTGCGTACCAGAGGTACACCGCCCGACGCGTCGACCCTGGTGAGCGTGGCGCCGCGCCGGCCCTTTCCCAGGTCTTCGAAGGAGGTGGAGACGGACAGCTCCGCGAAGAGGTTCTCCTCGACCGGAAGGGTGCGGAAGGTGATCTCGTCCCAGATCCTAGGCTCGGGGGGCAACGTAGTCTCCCGTGTTCATGCTGAACAGAAAATCGTGTCCGTAGTCGACGAACGAGGAGGTCCGGTTCTCCTCGGCGTACAGCTTGCGGAGCTTGTCCATGCCGGCCTCTGTCGGCGGCTCCAACGGCACGAGATCCCCGGCCACTTCGAGATAGGTCCGGCCGTCCCTGTGTACGGCTTCGGTGCCGGAGCAACGCACCACGTATCCCAGCCGGGTCGGAAGCAGCGCCGCGTCCAGCCCCGAGGGCCGGATCTCGTGGGTGTACAGGCGGTTGGTGGACAGCGGCATGAAGAACACCGAGCCCGGATGGAGGGTGATGGTGAACTGCGAGGGCGGCTCCGCCCCTTCGTGTCGGGCGGCCGGCTCCTTGAGGCGGAAATGCAGCCTGGTCAGCCCGCTGACGCCCTTCACGCCACGGTCGAACGGGTCCCCGTCCAGGGGCTGCAGTTCCTGAGATTCCTCGTAGAAGGTGCAGAAGGCCATGATGCCGTTGGCCGGCATGTCCTTGGTCTTGTCGGCGTGGGACGAGATCCTGGCCTTGGACTGCTTGCGCTCGGCCGTGGCAGCCGTGTTGTGGTAGATCTGCGCGAGGACGTGATTGAGCGGCGCGTGGTCCCGGAACACGGTGGCGGCCTCGTGATTCAGGGCGTCGACGATGAGCCGGTCGGTCGGACGGAACCCTTCGGTCGGCCCCGAGAGGTTCGTCGAGCACCGCAGCAGACGGAAGTGCAGCCCGTCACCCCGCCGCGTGACGGGGGTCAGGTAGATCCCGCTGCGATGGGCCGTCCCCGGCTTGGTGGACTCCGTCAGCGACTGGAACGCGTGCTCGGCACGGATCCGTCGGAAGTGATCGGCGTCGAGCCCGAAGAAACGCCGGTAGTAGACGCCCATGCCGTGGACGCGCAGGGGGACCCGGCCCCGGTCGACGACGCTCCACGGCCGACCGTCGCCCTCGCGGTGTCCCCGCGACAGCTCTCGGACGACGAAGACCCGTGCGGCCGAGCGCAGCCGGTCGTCCGGGAGACCCGACACGTCCCCACAGAGGTAGACGGTCTTCCCGGCGAGATCGGGCGAACCGGAGGCGAACTCCTCCGGCGTGACGACGGCCCCGAAGAAGCCTCTGACCGCGTCGTCCCCGTGCAGCGGGCGAGGGGCCACCAGGAGGTTGCCCGCGTCCTCGATGAAGGCTTCCGTCGATTCGATCGCACTCATGAACGAAGACGGTACCGGTGCTCCGGAGGCCACCCCCTCCGGTTTTGTCGTCGGATACGGCCGGGGCGTGGCTCCGAGGGGGCCATACTTGTCCCGCTCCGGTGCGCGCTCGACCGACCGAAGGAGAACCGTGACGAAGACCGGCGGGAGCAACACCCGGTTCCTCATCGGCACCGCCGTCTACCTCACCGTCGGTCTGGGTGCCGCCGTGGCGCTGGGTTTCCTCCCCGCGACAGAGGCGTCCGATCGCGCTCCCTCGGGGGTGTCCGCCTCCGTACCGGCCGAGTCCGCCTCCGTACCGGCCGAGTCCGGCACCGCCGTCCCCACCCCCACCGTCGCCCCTGCCGTCCCCACCCCCACCCCCGCCGCCCCCACCGCTGCCCCTTCCGCCGTCACCGAACCGCCCGTCACCCTCCCAGCCCCCGTGCCCGAGCGGGGCACCAACGCCACGGGTGGCCGGCAGCGCGACGGACGCGCGAACGACGACTACTACGACGGCGACTACGACAACGACGACGACTGGCACCGCGAGTACGGTGACCCGGACGAGTACTACGACGGCAACTACGACAACGACGACGACTACCACCGCAAGTACGGCAGGGACTGAACCCGGTCGGGCCCGGTAAGGGCCGCTCGCGGCGCGTGACGAGGATGAGGCTGAGATGAGTGAACCGGCGAAGCCCGCGGTCCAGGTTCCGGACGGTGACGCTCCCGCGGAGCTGACCGTTCGCGACCTCGTCGTCGGAGACGGCGCGGAGGCCAAGCCGGGCACGGTCGTCCGGGTCCACTACGTCGGGGTGACGTTCGAGACCGGGAAGGAGTTCGACGCCTCCTGGGACCGGGGCGAGCCGTTCAAGTTCGCTCTGGGCGGCGGCCGGGTCATCAAGGGCTGGGACAGGGGTGTGAGGGGCATGAAGGTGGGTGGCCGGCGCGAGATCGTCGTCCCGCCGCGGCTCGGCTACGGCAAGCAGTCGCCCTCGCCGTCGATCCCCGCAGGCTCGACCCTCGTCTTCGTCGTGGACCTTCTTTCGGTCGTGGGGCCCGGGGAGTCCGCGCGAGAGAGGGCCTGAGCCGGCGAACCGCTCCTGTCAGAGGCGCGTGCCACACTGCGCGTCATGTCACTCGCCCAGCTCAGCCTCGCCCAGTGGCGGTCCCTCGACCTGCCCACGGCCCGTCACCTCGCCCGCGAAGCCGCGGAGCTGGTGGGCGGTCGCGTGACCGGCGTCGAGACCGTCGAGCACCTCGGCGCCCCCTTGCACCGGGTCCGGATCGAGCGCGACGCGCAGGCGTTCGCGCTCATACCCGGTGGCCGGGTGACGCTCGGCTTCGACCTCGACGCCTGGCGGCCGGCACCCGGGCAGGAGGCCGACTACGCGCAGAGCCTGGAGCAGGGCCTCGGGGACGGCCCCGACCTGCGGGCCCATCTCGCACGGGTCCTCAGCCCGCGGCGGAGCGCCGTCCTGGCCACCGTGCTCATGGCCGTCGAGGACGAGGCCCTGACCGAGCCGCCCGCCGACATGCCTGCCGCGCTCGCCGCGCGCGGCCTGCGCATGCCGAGTCCGGACGAATGGGAGCACGCCTGCGGGGCCGGTGCCACGACCCTCTTCCGGTGGGGCGACGAATGCCCGCTCGACCGCGTCCCCGACGACGACGCGGACGGCCCGCAACAGCAGCCGAACGCCTTCGGCCTGCGCATCGCCTACGACACCTACCGTGCGGAACTGACCTGCGACGTCACCGCGGTGCACGGCGGCGACGCCGGCGAGTCGGTCTGCGGCGGCTACGGCCACCTCCTGGGATGGCTGCCCCTGGCCACGGCCCACCGCAATCCGTATACGGCCGAGTTCGTGTACGGCGCCGAGGGGGAGGGGCTCTACGAGGACTTCTCCACGCGCCCCGTGCTCACCCTCTGAACCCCGTCTGCGATGCCCTCGGCCGCCCGGCCGTTGCTCCTGCCCCACGGACCGCCGGGACGGCATGGCATGCGCCGTCGATGCGGGCGACGGGATCCGCGCAGGGCACCCCGGACGGTTCTTGACCGATGAACCCGCAGGGCCCTAGTTTCGTGCGCACCGACTCGTGAGTACGGAAAGGGGGCGAGGGCGGATGTCGATCTTCTCCGACCTGAATCGCCTCGCTCACCGTGCTGCCTGGGTCCCGGGTCGTGTAGCGCACGGCTGCTGAAGCGGCCGCTGTTCCGGCGGGCCCCGTCATGGCGCCGCCGGTCTCGTTCCTTGCTCGTACGTGCCGGCCCTGCCGTGCGCCGTCGTGTGGACGTCCGACGCGCGCGCCCCGGGCCGGTGCTCCCACCACGCACCGACACAGAAGGCCTGACATGGTGAACATTCCCAGTCCCAGCCCCGGCTCCGTTGCAGTTCCCGTTCCGACTCCCACCGAGGCGCGGATCACCGTGAACGGGCAGGAGGCCCCGATCGCCCCCGCCGCGGCCCACACCACGGTGCTGGACTTCCTGCGCGAGCGCGGCCTCACCGGTACCAAGGAAGGCTGCGCCGAGGGCGAGTGCGGTGCCTGCTCGGTGCTGGTGGCCCGGCCCGGCGTGCACAGGCCCACCGACTGGGTCGCGGTCAACGCCTGCCTCGTGCCGGTGGCGGCGCTCGACGGCCAGGAGGTCGTCACCGCCGAAGGACTCGCCGCGCTCGCCACCCCCGACGCGCCCGGCACGCCCCCCACCCTGCACCCCGTGCAGGAGGAGATGGCCGTGCGCGGCGGCTCGCAGTGCGGCTACTGCACCCCGGGATTCATCTGCAGCATGGCGTCGGAGTACTACCGGCCCGACCGCTGCGCGCACACCGCCGCCGACGGGCACGACGCCGAGCACGGCCCCAACGGCTTCGACCTGCACGCGCTGAGCGGCAACCTCTGTCGCTGTACCGGCTACCGGCCGATCCGGGACGCCGCGTTCGCCGTCGGCGAGCCCGCCGCGGACGACCCGCTGGCGCGGCGCCGCGACCAGGCGGCGCCGGAGCCGGCCGCGACCCACTACACCCGGGACGGCGGTACGTTCCTGCGGCCGGGCAGCCTCCCCGAGGCGCTCCGCGTCCTGCGCGAGAGGCCCGAGGCGGTGGTCGTCTCGGGCGGCACCGACTACGGCGTCGAGGTGAACATCCGCTCCCGGCGCGAGCGTTATGTCGTCGCCGTCGACCGGCTGCCCGAACTGCGCGAGCTGCGCCGCGAGTCCGACCACATCGAGATCGGCGCGGCCCTGACCCTCACCGAGATCGAGCGGCGACTGGACGGTGAAGTACCGCTGCTGGCCGCACTGTTCCCGCAGTTCGCCTCCCGCCTGATCCGCAACAGCGCCACCCTCGGCGGCAACCTCGGCACCGGATCCCCCATCGGCGACAGCCCGCCGGTACTGCTCGCGCTGGAGGCGTCCCTGGTGCTCGCCGACGCCGACGGGGAGCGCGTGGTTCCCCTCGCGGAGTACTTCACCGGCTACCGGCAGAGCGTGCGCCGCCCCGACGAGCTGATCCGCGCGGTACGCGTCCCGCTGCCGCAGGCGCCCGTCACCGCCTTCCACAAGATCGCCAAGCGCCGCTTCGACGACATCTCCAGCGTCGCCGTCGCCTTCGCGCTCGACATCGACGCCGGGGAAGGCGTCGTCCGGAAGGCCCGGATCGGGCTCGGCGGCGTCGCCGCCACCCCGATCCGCGCCCTCGCCACCGAGGCCGCCCTGGAGGGCAGGCCGTGGACGGCGGAGACCGTCGAGGCCGCCGCGCGCGCACTGCGCGGTGAAGGCACGCCGATGGACGACCACCGCGCCAGCGCCCTCTACCGCTCCGCGATGCTCGGCCAGAGCCTGCCGAAGCTGTACGCCCAGACCACCACCGAGGCGGTGTCGTCATGAGTCATCTCTCCGAGCGTCCCGAGAAGGCCCTCGTCGGCGTCTCGATGCCGCACGAAAGCGCCCACCTGCACGTCACCGGCGCGGCGCTCTACACCGACGACCTGGTGCACCGCACCAAGGACGTGCTCCACGCCCACCCCGTACAGGTCATGAAGGCCCACGGCCGGATCACCGCGCTGCGCACCGAGCCCGCGCTCGCCGTACCCGGTGTGGTCCGCGTCCTGACCGGCGCCGACGTGCCCGGCGTCAACGACGCCGGCATGAAGCACGACGAGCCGCTCTTCCCCGACGAGGTCATGTTCCACGGCCACGCCGTGGCCTGGGTGCTCGGCGAGACCCTGGAGGCCGCCCGGCTCGGCGCCGCGGCCGTCGAGGTGGAACTCGACGAGCGGCCCTCCCTGGTCACCCTGGAGGAGGCGATCGCGGCCGAGAGCTACCACGGCGCCCGGCCGCTGATGGAGACCGGCGACATCGACGCCGGCTTCGCGGACTCCGCGCACGTGTTCAGCGGCGAGTTCCGCTTCTCCGGGCAGGAGCACTTCTACCTGGAGACCCACGCGGCCCTCGCGCTGATCGACGAGAACGAGCAGGTCTTCGTCCAGAGCAGCACCCAGCACCCGTCCGAGACGCAGGAGATCGTCGCGCACGTCCTCGGTGTCCCCGCCCACGAGGTCACCGTGCAGTGCCTGCGCATGGGCGGCGGCTTCGGCGGCAAGGAGATGCAGCCGCACGGCTTCGCGGCCGTCGCCGCGCTCGGCGCCAAACTCACCGGCCGGCCCGTCCGCTTCCGGCTGAACCGCACCCAGGACCTCACCATGTCCGGCAAGCGGCACGGTTTCCACGCCACCTGGAGGATCGGCTTCGACGCCGACGGCCGCATCCAGGCCCTCGACGCCACCCTGGTCGCGGACGGCGGATGGAGCCTGGACCTCTCCGAGCCGGTGCTCGCCCGCGCCCTGTGCCACATCGACAACACCTACTGGATCCCGAACGCGCGCGTCGCCGGCCGCATCGCCAGGACCAACACCGTCTCGAACACCGCCTTCCGGGGCTTCGGCGGCCCCCAGGGCATGCTGGTGATCGAGGACATCCTGGGCCGCTGCGCCCCCCTGCTCGGCCTCGACCCGATGGAGCTGCGGGAACGCAACTTCTACCGGCCCGGCCAGGGGCAGACGACGCCGTACGGCCAGCCGGTCACCCAGGCCGAGCGGATCGCCGACGTCTGGCGGCAGGTCCAGGACGACGCCGGCCTCGCCGACCGCAGGCGCGCGATCGACGCCTTCAACGCCGCGCACCCGCACACGAAGCGGGCGCTCGCGCTCACCGGCATCAAGTTCGGCATCTCCTTCAACCTCACCGCCTTCAACCAGGGCGGCGCGCTCGTGCTGATCTACAAGGACGGCTCCGTCCTGATCAACCACGGCGGCACCGAGATGGGCCAGGGCCTGCACACCAAGATGATGCAGGTGGCCGCGACCACGCTCGGCATCCCGCTGCACCGGGTGCGGCTGGCCCCGACGCGTACCGACAAGGTGCCCAACACCTCGGCGACCGCGGCCAGCGCCGGCACCGACCTCAACGGCGGGGCGATCAAGAACGCCTGCGAGCAGCTGCGCGCACGCCTCCTCCAGGTGGCCGCCACCCGGCTGGGCGTCAACGCCTCCGACGTACGCGTCGTCGACGGCGTCGCGCGCGCCCTCGGCAGCGACGAGGAGCTCGCCTGGGACGACCTCGTGCGCACCGCGTACTTCCAGCGCGTGCAGCTGTCGGCGGCCGGCTACTACCGGACCGAGGGCCTGCACTGGGACGCGACCTCCTTCCGGGGCTCCCCGTTCAAGTACTTCGCGCACGGCGCCGCCGCGACCGAGGTGGAGGTGGACGGCTTCACCGGCGCGTACCGCATCCGGCGCGTGGACATCGTCCACGACGTCGGCGACAGCCTCTCCCCGATGATCGACATCGGCCAGGTGGAGGGCGGCTTCGTGCAGGGCGCGGGCTGGCTGACCCTGGAGGACCTGCGCTGGGACACCGGCGACGGCCCGCACCGCGGCCGGCTGCTCACCCAGGCGGCGAGCACGTACAAGCTGCCCAGCTTCTCGGAGATGCCGGAGGAGTTCCACGTCAGGCTGATGGAGAACGCCACGGAGGAGGGCGCCGTGTACGGCTCCAAGGCCGTCGGCGAGCCTCCGCTCATGCTCGCCTTCTCGGTGCGCGAGGCGCTGCGGCAGGCCGCCGCGGCGTTCGGCCCGACCGGAGTCAGCGTCGAGCTCGCCAGCCCGGCGACGCCGGAAGCGGTGTACTGGGCCATCGAGTCGGCCCGTGGCGGCGGGTCGCCCGCAGGCCTGGAGGAAGAGCCGGAAGCGAACGTTCCGAGCCATGTCTGACATGACCTGGATCGCCGCGGTCGCGCGGTTGCGGGAACGCCGGGAGACCGGCGTCCTCGTGACCGTCGCGACCGTGCGCGGTCACGCACCCCGCAAGGCCGGCGCGAAACTCGTCGTGGGACGGACGGGAGTGTGGGGCTCGATCGGAGGCGGCAACATCGAGGCCGTCGCCATCGACCGGGCCCGGGAGCTGATCGACACGCCCGAGGCGGAGGCCGGGCCGGAGCTGATGGACTTCGCCCTGAACGACAAGGTCACCGGCCGCCACGGCGTCCAGTGCTGCGGCGGCACGGTCTCGGTGTTCCTGGAACCCCTGCCGGTGCCGCCCGCGGTGGCGGTCTTCGGCATCGGGCACGTCGGCCTCGAACTGGCCCGGATCCTGGCCCGGCACGACCTGGACCTGCACCTGATCGACAGCCGCCCCGACATGCTCACGACGCGGCGCCTCGCCGTCCTCGACGACGCGGTGGCCCGGCTCCACGTCCACCACACCCCGCTCCTCCCCGAGGAGGTCCTCGAAGAACTCGCACCCGGCACCCACGTGCTCATCGCCACCCACGACCACGCCGAGGACGCCGCCCTGTGCGACGCCGCGCTCCGCACGCCCGGCCTCGGTTCGATCGGCCTGATCGGCTCGGCCGCCAAATGGGCCCGCTTCCGGCAGCGCCTGGCCAAGGAGGGCGGCCACGATCCCGCCACCATCGACCGGATCAAGACGCCGATCGGCCTCCCCGGGATCACCGGAAAGGAACCCGCCACGATCGCGGTCAGCGTCGCGGCGGACCTCCTCCTGACCTTCCAGAAGACCGGCCGCTGAACCGGACCCCACCCGGCCCACGGGCGGAGGTCCACGAAACCCGGCCGGCTTGCGGGTGTCGGACCGAGCCCGTCGCCCCGGACCCGGATATACCGGTGGCTTCGAGGGGCCGAAGGGCCGAGGGGCCGAAGGGCCTCGCGAGGCAGAGGCAGAGGGAGAGCAGCCATGACACTCCAGCGGATGGACAACGTCGGCATCGTCGTCGAGGACCTGGAGGCCGCCGTCGCCTTCTTCACCGAACTGGGCATGACGGTCGACGGCCGGGCGCAGATCGAGGGACTCTTCGCGGACCAGGCGGTCGGACTCGACGGGGTCCGCAGCGAGATCGCGATGCTGCGGACCCCGGACGGCCACGGCAAACTGGAACTCGCGCAGTACCGGACCCCCGCGGCGATCGGCGACGGCTCGCCCAACCCGCCCCCGAACACCCTGGGCCTCCACCGGGTCATGTTCGCCGTCGACGACATCGACGACACCCTCGCCCGCCTCCGCGCCCACGGCGCCGAACTCATCGGCGAGGTCGCGCAGTACCGGGACGTCTACCGCCTCTGCTACCTCCGAGGCCCCTCGGGCATCATCCTCGCCCTGGCCGAGCAGACGAACTGACGCCAGCCCCCCCGGTGGACGAGAGCGGTGCGGTCGCCGCTCCAGGGCACGGAACCGGTGCGGTCACGGCGACCGCTGTGTCACGGCGAGTGATGCCGCACACATGCGGCGGGGTCGCTGCCTGCGACGTGTTAGCTTCCGGCAGTGATATCCCAGGTCGCGGATGCCCGCGAAGTCGACGACGCAGTCAGCTCCGGTTCGTGCCCGTCGGGCGGCCGCCTGGCCGGCGACGCCGTCCACGCCGCCGAGTCCCTGGGACTGCTCGACCTGTTCGGCGACTCCTTCGTCCGTGACCCGTACCCGTGGCTCGACCGGCTGCGCGCCGAGGCGCCCGTGCACCAGGATCCCGGTACGGGGCTGTGGCTGGTCAGCCGGCATCAGGACATCCGGCGCGCCCTGCTCGACACGGACCGGTTCCTCCCGGACAACGCCCAGCACGCGGTCACGCCGCTGCCCGTCGCCGTGATGCGGGTCCTCGTCCGCGCCGGGTTCACGCTGCCGCCCGCGCTCGCCAACAACGGGAGCCCGAGCCACGCCGGGCTGCGCCGGGTCGTCATGCGGTTCTTCGACGCGCGGAGCGTCGCCGCCGCCGTACCGATGATCGAGCGCATCGCCGACGAGCTGCTCGACCGGCTGCCCGACGACGGAACGGAACTCGACCTGTTCGTTCCCTTCTCCCAGATCCTGCCCTGCCGCGTGCTGATGGAGCTCCTCGGCATCCGCGGCGTCGATCCCGCCACGCTCATCGCCTGGAGCGACGCCGCGCTGGAACTCTTCTGGGGGCGCCCCCCGCTCGCCCGTCAGCTGGAGCTGGCGGAGCTCGTCGCGGAGTTCCACCAGTGGCTCAGCGCGACCGTGCGCGACGACGACGCGCCGCCCGGCTCGTTCGTCCGCGCCCTCGCCGACCACCGGCTGCCCGACGGCACGCCCTTGGACGCCGCCACCGCCGTCGCCGCCTGCTTCTTCGTCTTCGTCGCCGGCCAGTCCACCACCGGGCAGCTCATCGCCACCGTCCTGCGCACGGCGCTCACCGAACCGGGAGTGTGGCAGCGGGCCGCCGAGGAGCCGGGCCTCGCCGAGGCGTGGGTGGAGGAGGTCCTGCGCCGTGAGCCGCCGGTGACCACCTGGCGCAGGGTGACCGCCGAAGCCACCCGGCTGGGCGGCGTGGAGCTGCCGGCGGGCGCGCAGGTGCTGCTGATGCTCATGGGAAGCGGTTCCGATCCGGCCGTCTTCCCGGACCCGGAGCGCATGTGCCCGGGACGGGCGAACGCCCGCCGCCACCTGGCGTTCGGAGCCGGCCGCCACCTCTGCCCCGGCGCCACGCTCGCCCGCACCGAGGCCGCGGTGGCCCTGCGGGCGGCGGCCCGCCGCCTTCCCTCCGTACGGCCGGCGGACCCCGCCGCCGAACCTCCCATGCTGGGCCTGCTGTCCTTCAGGGCCCCGCTGCGGGTGGCGGTGGAGCGGCCCCGGCGTCCGTAACGCCGGGTGCGCCCGGCCAGGCAGGCCGGAACCCGTCGCTCCTATGGCACAGCGCGCCACATTCCCGCCCACGGAAGTGGCGGCACCACATGTGGGCCGGGATCCCCGCCGTTCACCAGGATGTCCGCATCTCACCCCCACCTGCACCCCGGAGATGCGCATGAAGATCAGAAGGACCGGCGGAACCGGCAGGAACGGCAGGGCCGGCGCGGTCGGGAGGCTCCTCGTCGCCGCTCTGGCGGCCGTCGGGCTCGCCGCCACGACGGTCGGCGGGGCGACGGCCGCGGTTCCGGCGCCGACGCCCGGCACGCTCCAGCAGTACGACATCAGCGCGACGTACGTCAGCGGCCTCTCGTCCGGCGGGTTCATGGCCAACCAGATGCATGTCGCCTACTCGGACGTCTTCGCGGGGGCCGGCATCTTCTCCGCCGGTCCGTACGACTGCGCGCAGAACAACCTCAACACGGCCCTGTACGCGTGCATGGACACGTTCATGGCCCGCAAGACCCCCGCCCAGCTGGAGCAGTTGACCCGCGACCGGGCCGCGACGGGCAAGGTCGACCCGGTCGCCAACCTGTCGGGCGACAAGGTCTGGCTGTTCCACGGCACCAACGACGCCACCGTCAAGGCCCCCGTGAACGACGACCTGGCCACGTACTACCGCGACTTCGGCGCCGACGTGATCTACGACAACTCGTCCACGTCGGGCCACGCCTGGGTCAGCCCGATCGGCCCCAACGCGTGTACGTCCACCGGTTCGCCGTACGTCAACGACTGCGGCGGCGACCCGGTGAAGGACATGCTGACGCACCTGCTCGGAAGCGTGAGCCCGGCGAGCTCCTCCGCGTTGACCGGCAAGCTGGTCCGGTTCGACCAGAGCGCGTACACCCCCGGCGGCAGCCCGAGCGCCGTCAGCCTGGGCGACGAGGGCTTCGCCTACGTGCCGCGGTCCTGCCAGGACGGGGCCTCCTGCAAGCTGATGGTCACGCTCCACGGCTGCTACCAGTACTACGGCCTGGTCGGCAACGCCCTCATGGACAAGGCCTATCTCAACGAGTACGCCGACACGAACGACATGATCGTCCTCTACCCGCAGGCCACCACCATGACCGGCAACCCGCGTGGCTGCTGGGACTGGTGGGGCTACAAGTCGGCGGACTACGCGCAGAAGACCGGCCCGCAGATGACGGCCGTGATGAACATGGCCAAGGCCCTCGGCGCGGGCACCACCGACGCCCCCGCCCCCGGCCTTCCCGCCCCCACCGGCCTGGCCGTCACCGGCACCACGGCGTCGAGCGCCTCCCTGTCCTGGAACGCGGTCCCGGGCGCGGCGTCGTACGAGGTCTACCGCGACGGCGCCAAGGTGAACGCCGCTCCGGTGACGTCCACCGGCTACACCGACTCCGGCCTGACCGCAGGCACGGGGTACGGCTACACGGTCGCGGCCGTCGACGCCTCCGGAGCGCCCGGCGCCAGGACCGCACCCGTCACGGCCACGACCACGGGCGCCGCGCTCTGCGTGACCGCCAGCAACTACGCCCACACCCAGGCCGGCCGGGCCCACCAGTCAGGCGGCTACACGTACGCCAACGGCTCGAACCAGAACCTCGGCCTCTGGAACGTCCTGGCCTCCAGCACCATCAAGGAGACCTCGCCGGGCTACTGGGTCACCTGCTGAGGCCTTGGGCATCACGACTCCTGTGAGGGCGGACGTCGCGAACCGGCGTCCGGCTTCGGCTTCGGCGGGTACTCGACCGGATCGGGTTCCCAGTACCAGTCCTCCCCCTGGTGGACCGCCCGACCGGGCCGGGGGTTCGGTCCGCCGTCGCGGCCCGCGTGCCAGTGGATGGAGGCGATCACCGCGAAGAGGAAGAGGACCATGCCGAGAACCGTCCACGCCGCCGGATCCCCCTCGGCGAGCCGCGGCCCACCCGTCGTCCACAGATACCGCCCGAGCCGCCAGGCGGCCACGACCAGCACGTACCCGAGCCCCAGGACGAACGGCAGGAAGACCAAGCCGACGCCGAGACAGCCCTTGTCCACACCCCTGCGACCCATCCCCGCCCCCGTGTCACCTGCCCGACCTGGTCGATGCGGGGGATACCCCACCACGGCGGCCCCGACACCGGCGCGATCTCGGCCCCCTCCTGCCGCAACCACGGCAGGATCATCACCATGGGGCGGCCCGAGGGCTTCTCGACGACCGACGACCGACGACCGACGACCGACGACCGACGAGCGACGAGCGTGCGAAGCGAGGAGAGCATGGACGGGGATACCGTGGCCGGGGTGAATTCTCCGGGGGCCGGAGTCCTGCTGCGGCCGGCCGCAGCAGGGGACGCCGAGTTCCTGACGGCGATGCTGGTGGAGGCGTTCAACTGGGATGCCCCGCGGTTCAGTCGGGAGGAGATCCTGGCGACGCCACACTTCGCCCACTACGTCACCGGGTGGCCACGGGCCGGGGACTTCGGCGTCGTGGCCGAGGACCCCTCGGGCACGCCCGTCGGCGCGGTCTGGGCCAGGACGTTCCCCGCCGACGACCCGGGATACGGCCACGTCGACCCGCAGGTGCCCGAGCTGACCGTCGGCGTGCTCCCAGGACACCGGGGGAGGGGCGTCGGCGGCGCACTGCTGGACGCGGTGGTGGAGATGGCCGCGCGGACGGGCGTCGACCGCCTGAGCCTCAGCGTCGAGGACGGCAACGCCGCCGCCTCGCTCTACGCCTCCCGCGGATTCGTCACGGTCGGGCGGGAGGGAGACTCGGACACCATGGTGCTCCGGTTGGGCGGGCGCTGACGCGCCGCATCCACGCCACTTCGAGCCTCAGCCCCGCCGCCGGGCCAACCACCGTTCCGCGCGGCCCCGCTTGTCCGCGTCCTCGGAGCGCCGCGCGTGCGCCATCAGCCGTTCGCGCAGAGCTTCGGGCAGGTCGGCGACGTCCCGCTCCTGATGCGGCCGGCTCTTCCAGCCCACCAGGTGCCGTACGGCTCCGGCGTTGTGCCGCTCCCGCGCCCCGGCGTCGAGCAGGCCGGCGACGAGATCGGCGATCGGGACCCGGCCCAGCAGTTCGCCGGGCACGCCCTCGTGGACGGGGAAGCCGGAGCAGCGGCCGCTGCCGGAGCCGTACCAGGAGAGCAGGGCCAGCACGCGTTCGACCGGGTCGGGGTACGACTGCCGCAGCCGTTCGGTGAGTTCGGCGAGCAGCTCGGGGGAGGGCCGGCCGCCGGTTCGTGAGAGGTCGAGGATCCGGTCGGCGAAGCCTGCCGCCCCGGTGGGCATCGCCGCCAGCCAGTCGCGTTCCTCCGCGGCCCTCGCGTCCGCTCGTCGCCGGTCGGCCTCGTACCGCCGCAGGGGTTCGGGCATGCCGTGCCCGTCCAGCCATGCCAGGAGCAGCCGGCCGTCGGCGAGGACGGCGTCGCTCTCCCACCGATCCCACCGCAGCGTCTCTCCGTGGTGGAGCACGACGACCGCGAGCCGTCCGCCGGACCGGTCGGCCACCTCGAAGCGGACGTCCCCGAGGCACATGCAGCGGAAGCCGGGAAGGGAGTCCACGGCCATGGCCTTCCTGAGCCGCGCCGACTCCACCGGATCGGAGAGGTCCACCCGGAGCCCGGTGCCCGTTCCTTCCCCGTCCACCGGGCCGACCCGGACCGTGTGGGCCTGCCCCAGTACACCGTCCAGCGCCGTCGTTCCGTCCACGATCCGCCCCTCTTCCCGCCCCGGCACAGCCCCCGCCCCCGCAGGGGTGCCGTCTTGATCGTCGAGTCGTTAGGCCGGGGGCACGCCCAGGACGGTGTCGTGACGCCGTGACGCCGTGACGTCTACGACACCCATGATGCCCATGGGGCCGCCTGGGCTGAGACAGACCGACGGAGACGGAGAGGGCGCACGTGATGGACCGGTACAAGGCCGTGGACAGAAGGGCATCCGCCGTGGGGCGGGTCGGCTGCGCCCTCGCCCTTCTCCTGTGCGTCGCCTCCCCGCAGGCGCGCGCGGACGTGGGAGGGCCGGTCCTCGACCACGACTTCCCGGACCCGGACGTCGTGCGGGTGGGGGCCACGTACCACGCGTACGCGACGAACGGGGACGGGCACAACATCCGGCACGCGACCTCGCGCGATCTCGTCCGCTGGGAGCTCGACGCCGACGACGTCCTGCCCGCGCTCGGCGGCTGGGCCGCGCTCGAACCGCGCGGGAAGGTGTGGGCGCCCGAGGTGTACGACAACGGCGACGGCTTCACCATGCACTACACGGCCAGGGACGAGGCGAGCGGGCGTCAGTGCGTGGGCGTCGCCGTGGCGGACTCCGCAGACGGGCCGTTCACCCCGGTGGGGGACCGCCCGCTGGTCTGTCCGGACACCGAGGGCGGGGCGATCGACGCCTCCAGCCACACCGAGGGCGACCAGCGCTACCTCCTCTGGAAGAACGACGGCAACTGCTGTTCGCGGCCCACCTGGATCCATCTGCAGCCGACGTCCTGGGACGGTACCCGCGTCACCGGACCGCCGGTACGCCTCATCACGGGGGACCTCGACTGGGAGGGCGACCTCGTGGAGGCGCCCACGCTCGTCAAGCGCGCCGGCCGCTACGTGCTCCTCTACTCGGCGGACGCGTACGACGGCGAGGGGTACAAGATCGGGTACGCGGTCGCCGACCGGCTGAACGGCCCGTACACGAAGGCCGCCACGCCGCTCGTGACGACCGAGAGCGTCCGGCGGACGGTCGTCGGGCCCGGCGGCCAGGACGTCGTCACCGGTCCCGACGGCCGGGACCACCTTCTCTTCCACGGCTGGAGCCCCCTGGGCGAACGGCGCGTCATGTACCGGGCGGATCTCGGCTTCGCGGACGGCGGTCACCCGGTCGTCCGAGGCAGCAAGGTCCGTCACCAGGCGGAGCGGGCAGTCGTCCACCACGCCCTCGTGCGGGACGCCGACCGCGCCCAGGAAGGGCGGGCCGTCGGGCACATCGACCACGCCGACAGCCACGTGGAGTTCAGGGTCTTCGCCGCGTCCGGCGGGCGCCACACGCTGACCGTACGGTTCGGCAACGGCTCGCTGGACCCGGCCGGAGTCCCCTCGCCCGCCTCCCACGCCCTCACGGTCAACGGGCGCGCCGCGGGTGACGTCCGGTACCCGCACACCGGGTGGGACCAGTGGAGCAGCGTCGAAGCCCCCCTCGACCTGCGGGAGGGATGGAACACCGTCCGCCTGTCGAAGGGGGACCTGTACGCCGAGCTGGACAGCGTCGAGGTGGACTGAGAACGGGGAAAGGGGAACGAGGGAAGGGGCAAGGGGGGGCACGGCGGGAGGTCAGCCCCAGCGTTGGCGGTCCGTGTCCGCGCACGGCAGCGCCCGCAGTCCCGCGAGCGCGCTGTCGTCCAGGCAGGCTCCCGTCGTCCCGTTCCGCACCTGCACCGCGTCGTCGGGGCCGGGGGTGACCCGCCACTGTTGGGACGCCGAGGAGGCGGAGCAGGTGGTGGCCCGCAGGCCGGCGGGCTCGCCGTGTTCCAGACAGGCGCCGGTGGCGTGGTTCCTCAACCGGTGGGTGCCGTCCGTGAGGCGGGTCACGGTCCACCGCTGGTAGCTCATGCCGTTGCAGGCGTAGGACCGCAGCCGCTGGTCGAGGCTGTGATCGAGGCAGCCGCCCGTCGCGCGGCTCACGAAGATCCTGACGGAGTCGGAAGGGGAACCTCCGCCGCCCGAGGCGGCGACCTCCCGAGTGGCCTCCGCCGCCGGTGCCGGGCGGACGACGAGCAGGGTGCCGAACGTGCCGAGCACCGCCCCGACCAGGAGTCCCGTCAGCAGCGATCCGACTCGGCCGGGCCGGCGCAGGCGGGCGAGGAGCTTGAGGAGCTCGGGGAGCCGCGGTCGGCCGACCCCGGGAAGACCTTCCGAGCCGTCTGCCGGAGCGTCTCCCGGGCCGTCTCCCGGGCTGTCCTCCAGCACGGTGGACCGGTCTGAGGGTCGGTCTGTGGGTCGGTCTGCGGGTCGATCCGCGGGCTGGTCGGCGAGCTGGTCGGCGGGCAGGGAAGGACGGGGCTGGTTCCGGTCCGCCGCCTCCCACAGGACCCGGTACGCGTCGGGGTCGGCGTCCAGGGCGTGACACAGGTCCCGGACGACGGGCCAGGGCGGAACGGTGCTGCCGCGGAAGTACCGCGAGAGGGACGAGTCGCTGACGTTGAGGCGGTCCTCGAGGTCACGCAAGGTGCACCCCGATCGCTGCTGCAGGGCGCGCAGCGCGGCACCGAGCCGGCCGGCCGCGCCGGTGTCCGAAGTGTGACGGGCGGGCATGTCGTCATCCCTCTGTCCTGGCCCCGGCTGCTGGTCCAACCGTGCGTCCCACGTCCCGGGACAAGCACGTCCCAGCAGGTCAGAACCTTAGGGATCCCGACATCACGGAAGCAACCGGGACAAGCTTGTGGGCCGCTGAGGCACCGCCGCACACTCGGAACACCCGGCTCGCCGACACGGCCGACGGACGGGGGCCGTACACGGCTCCCGGACGGTCGTACACCGGCGCCGGCCCGCCCGCGATCCCCTGAACACCCGTCGATCCGCGGGCGGACCGTGCCCGAAACCGTCACCCCATCAGGTGACAGGCGAGTCCGTTCCCGTCGTCGACCGACACGTCAAGGAGAAACCATGCGTTCCAAGCTGAGGGCCCTCACCGTGGGGGCCCTGCTCCTCGCCGGCACCGTCCTCCAGGCCGCCCCCGCCCAGGCGGCCCTGATGCGCCCGCCCGGCAGCGGGGAGTCGTGCACGTACTCCGTCAGCGCCGACGGCAAGACCGGCAAGGGCATCTGCAAGAACGTCGGGGACCACATGATCGAGGTCAAGTTCATCTTCGTCTGCGGTTGGGCCCTCGACCTGGAGAGCCCGTGGCTCGCCCTCGCCCCCGGTGAGAGCGACGGCGCCCACGCAACCTGCGGCGGCAGCGGCGTCGGCAGCATCATCGCGGAGGTCCGCGACCTGTGAGCGGTCGTCACCTGCCGCCCGCGGACCCTCGCCCCGTCCCGCCCCCTCGCTCCGTCCGGCCCCCTCGCACCACTTCGCCCGAATCCGCGGCAACGACCGCATTCGCAGCAAGGAGAGACATCATGCGTAACCGACGGCGCGCCCTGACCCTGGGCGCCGCACTGACCCTGGCCGCAGTCGCGCAGCTCGCGCCCGCCGAAGCGGTGGTCAAGCGTCCGCCGGGGGGCGGCGAGGCGTGCACGTACTCGGTGTCCGCGGACGGCCATGACGCCACCGCGGTCTGCAAGAACAACAACAACCACCCCATCGAGTTCCGTGCCGTCATCGTCTGCGGCTGGACGTGGGACACGACCGGACCCTGGATCACCCTCCAGCCGGGCAAGCGGAAGGCGTCCAGCGGCCGCTGCGGCGGATCGGGCGTCGGCGGCGTCTCCGTCGACGTACGCGACCTCTGACCGGCCGGGTCCGGTCCGGTGGGGACCTGACCGGTCCGGTGGGGACCTGACCGGACCTGAGGGGACCTGACCGGACCTGAGGGGACCTGACCTGAGGGGACCTGACCTGACGGTCATCGGCAACCAGTCCGCCTCGACGGCACCGCCCCGGCCGGCATCGCCCGGCCGGGGCGGGCCGACAGGGCGGACAACCCGAGAAGGAGAGAGCATTCCATGGCCGACCCATCCCACCCCGGCGGCGGCCCCCGGGGCGTCCTCCTCGCCACGGCAGTCATCGTGGGCCTCTGCGGTGCCGTCGCCCTCGTCACTGTCCTGTGCCTTCACCTCTTCGGAGCGACCGGCGCCCAGGAGTCGGACACCAAGCCGCCACCGGTGACCGGCGACCAGGGATCGCAGGACCGGCCGTACGACCCGTTCTGGCCGCCCGCGCCGCCGCCCATGCCGCCGCAGCCCCTGCCACCGCACCCCGGCACGTACCGATGACCCGACGGATCCAGGGGCCACGACGCCCGGTCACGATGACGGCGCAGCGGCACGTCGTGAGGCGTGAGGCAGCGTCAACCATGCGCGCCACCATGGAGTTTCGCTCTTCGCCGCCGGGCCGTCACGCCCCGGTGGCATGATCCGGTGCGTGGACTACCGAATGTGCGTCGACATGCTGGCGAGGCTGCACGAGAACCCCGACGGGGTTCCCCGGCCGGTGCGACAGGCGAACGTCTCCCGGCTGCTGGAGGTGCTGGGCAGACCGGAGCGGGCACTGCGCGGGATGCTGGTGGTCGGGACGAACGGCAAGGGGTCGACGTGCGCGTACGCCGTGTCGGCGGTGGCCGCGACCGGCGCACGGGTCGGCAGCATGCCCAGCCCCCACCTTCAGGAGCCCAGGGAACGGATCCGGATCGACGGTGTCCCCGTGACGCGCGACGAGTACGTCGCGGCGTACTCCGAGGTCCGGCAGGCGATCGAACGGCACGACCTGCCCGTCCTCGCCCAGGGCGTCTACGCGCTCACCGCGGCCGTGCACTTCCGGCGGGCGGGCGTCGAGCTGGCCGTCGCCGAGGCCGGCATCGGCGGGAGACGGGCGGCGGCCGCGGAACTCGGCCTGGACGTGAAGGTCGTCACCGGCATCGGCCTCGACCACACGCGCCTGCTCGGCACCTCCCTCACCCGGATCGCCGAGGCGAAGGTCGCGGCCGCGCAGGACGGGGACCACGTCGTCCTCGGACGCCTGGACCCGGAGGCGGCCACGACCGCGGACCGGGTCCTCAAGGAACGGGTGGGACTCTCCGTATGGCGGATGGACCAGGAGATCCGCTACACCGCCCGCGTCGCCGACGGCGCGGGCCCGCACGGCCCGGTGACGCTCGTCGACGTCTCCACACCCCGCGCCGTGTACCGCGATCTGCCCTGCCCGCTCCCCGGAGCGCACCAGCACCACAACCTCGCGGTCGCCGTCGCCGGGGTCGACGCCCTCGTCGAACGCGGCCACGTCCAGGAGCCGGACGGCGACCGGCTCCGCGCCCGCCTGGCGGCCACCCGCTGGCCAGGACGCCTCGAACTGGTCGAGACCCGCCTGGGCGACTGGACGGGCCGCGTCCTCCTGGAAGGGGCCACCAATCCGCAAGGCGTCGCGACCGTGGCCCCGGAGATCCTGCGCCACGCCCGCGGCAGCGAACGCACGGCGCCGCCCGTGCTGCTCTTCGCGTCGATGGACGACAAGGACGTCTCCGGCATGCTCGCCCCGCTCCCCGCCGACTGGCCCCTGGTCCTCACCCGCACCGGCGCGACCCGGGCCGCGGACCCCGCCGCTCTGCGCGCCGGGCTCGCGCCCGGCCGCCGGGGCCCGTGCGTGACCGCCGAGGACCCCCGGTCCGCGCTCCGCCGCGCCGCCGAACTCGCTGGGCCCGACGGCCTGATCGTGGTGTTCGGCTCGCTGCGCCTGGTCGGCGAGTCCCGTACGGCCCTGGGCCTGCAGCCCGCGTGACGGGGCCTCCGGCCGGTCGGGGTCCGGACGTCAGACGGGCAGCGCGTGCAGCTTCTTGCCGTGCAGGGCGAACACGTGCTTCCCGTCGGTGGCCACCAGCCAGGCGTGGT
Organism: Streptomyces sp. NPDC047974; assembly: GCF_040653375.1. NCBI lineage: Bacteria > Bacillati > Actinomycetota > Actinomycetes > Kitasatosporales > Streptomycetaceae > Streptomyces > Streptomyces sp. NPDC047974. The sequence goes on along the minus strand of NZ_JBEZNU010000001.1, from coordinate 210,530 downwards.
AGTCACCGGAGCCGTCGTTGAACGTCCAGCGCACCGCACCGGTCTTCGCGTCGATGGCGATCACACCGCCCCGCTGGTCCAGGTCCGTGGCCGCGTACAGGACACCACCGGCCTTCACGTACTGCCGCGGCACCGTGAGGTTCGCGTCGGCGAGCGCCTGGGACGTCCAGATCTCCTTGCCGGTGCGGGGGTCGAGGGCGCGCAGGGTACGGCCGCTGTCCGCGAGGTAGAGGACGTCGTCCAGGACGGCCGGCTCCTTGAAGGACACGTAGCTCTCCGTCGTCTCCACCGACCACTTCAACGAGCCGTCGGCAAGGGCGAAGGCCTGGAGCTTCGGGCCCTGCGGCACGATCACCAGGTTCTCGTGCACGGCGAAGAAGCCGTAGTTGGTCTTGGTGGTCTTGTGCGTCCACACCTGCCTGCCGGTGGCGGTGTCGCGCACCGTGAGGTTCTTCTTGAAGTCGGTGTAGACGAGGTGGCGGCCCTGGGCGTGGGCGTGGATGCCGTTGCCCTCGGTGCCGAGGTCGCGCCGCTCCTGCCACGCCGGCCTGCCGGTACGGCTGTCCAGCGCGGCGATCACGTTGGTCTTCGACGACCCGTCGGCCTCCAGGACCTCGGCGATGACGTACACCTGCTCGTCGTCCACCGCGATCGGCCTCGGCTGCCGGTAGCCCTTGCCGAGGTGACCGCGCCAGGTCTCCTTGCCCGAAGCCGGGTCGTGGCCGGCGACCGTGCCGTCGTACGTGGCGCTGGCCAGGTACAGCGTGCCGTTGCCGAGCAGCATCGGTGCGCCGGGCACCGCGCCGTCCTTCGACGACCACCGCTCCGCGCCCGACGCGGCGTCCAGGGCGGCCAGCGGCTCACCACTGGCGATCACCACGCCGCTCGTGGCGACGAGTTCGTCGTTGTCGCCGTAGGTCTGCGCGGACGTCGTCTTCGTCCACAGGGGCCGGGGCGCCCCTCCCGTCCCGCCGGCGTCGCCCCCGGCGGGCTTCTCGCCACCGGACCCGCTGGAGTCGCCCGAGCCCCCGGAACCGCCCGATGCACCGGAGGTGCCCGATCCTCCGGAGGTCTCCGATCCGCCGAGGCCGGATTCGTCCGCGCGGCAGCCGGTCGCGCCCGCCGTCAGGACGGCCAGCGCCAGTCCGCCGCCGGCCAGCCGCAGCGCGCGCCGCCGGGAGAATCTGCCACTCGGCACGCTGTCGCCTCGCATCGTCATGTCGCTGTACTCCCGTGGAGCCGTCGGATCGGGGAACCGCTCGGGTCGGTGTCGTACAGACGTGCGACCCGGCGGCACGGAACGCTAGCCGTCGTCGCCGGCCGGAGGCGGTGCCGGGGTCGGATCGGGACGGCTTCGTGAACCAATCGGGACACTGCGGAGGCGCCCGCGGTGGATCAGGGCCGACGGCCCTACGCCTCCTGAGTCCGCGTCTGCTTCTGTTTCTGCCGGGCGTAGTAGGCGCGGGTGCGGTTGCGGTCGCCGCAGTCCTTCGTGTCGCACCAGCGACGGTTCCGGCGCGGTGACGTGTCGAGGTAGACCCATCCGCACGTGGCGTCCTCGCACTGGTGCAGGCGGTCGAGGTCGTCGCGCTGGGTGAGGGCCACGAGCCCCCGGACGATGCGGTGGCGGGGCAGGTGGAGGTCGGTCTCCCGGTCCTGCCACTGCCAGCGGCCGTCCGCGTGGACGAGGTCCGCCGCGGCGATCGACGCCCGGTACAGGCCCGCGAGGTCCGCGGCGGCTGCCGCGTCCTCGGCGAAGAGGGCTTCGTAGACCATCTCCCGCGCGGCGACCACCCGTTCGCGCTCCCGCTCGGCCGCGGCGCCGTCGTGCTCGGCGAGGTCGCGCAGGGCGGTGGCCTCACCCGTACCGATCAGACCGGATTCGAGACACCACTCGACGACGTCGGAGTAGGTCCGCAGGGACTCCGTGCGTGCGGGTCCGCCCAGTCGCCACGCGACGGTGTTCACCAGGTCGAGCATGCGGTCGCCTGCGATGTGGCCGAACTTCACCAGCGGCTCCTCTCTTGGATGTCGATCCTCACGGATGTCGACCCTCATGGGTGAAAGCATCATTGCATGTGAGGTCATCCTCTGTGATCATGATGCTCCATTCGCCGTCATGCCCAATAGGCGAATCATCCATGAGATCGCCACGAGGGGAACGCCGTGCCCGCTGCCGCCGTCGTCAGACCGTTCACCGCCCTGTGGGCGTCACAGGCGTCCTCGAACCTCGCCGACGGACTCCTCCAGGCCGCAGCCCCGCTCCTCGTCGCCACACTGACCCGTGACCCGCTCGTGGTGGCCGGCATGACGGTGGCGCAGTTCCTGCCCTGGCTGCTCGCGACCCTCCCCGCGGGCGCGCTCGCCGACCGGATGGACCGGAGGCGGATCCTCGTCGCGGGCAATCTGCTGCGCGCGGCGGGGTTCGCGCTGCTCGCCCTCGCCCTCGCCGACGGATGGCGCCACGTCGCGCTTCTCTACGCCGCGGTGTTCATCGCCGGCTGCGCCGAGACGCTGGTCGACAACGCGGCCCTGGCCATACCGCCCCGCCTCCTGCCCCGCGCGAAGCTGGAGCGCGCCAACGGCCGGCTGTTCGCCACGCAGTCGCTCGTCAACACGTTCATCGGCCCGCCCGCCGGCGCGGCGCTGTTCGCGCTGGCGGCCTCCGCGGCCTTCTTCACGGGCGCGGCGGCGTTCGCCCTCGCCGGACTCGCCGCCCTGCTGCTGCCCGCACTGCGCCCCACGGGAGAGGAACCCGAGCCCGACGGCTCCGGCGGCCGCTCCGGCCGCACCACCCTCACCCAGGACATCCGCTCCGGATGGGCCCACTTCTGGCGCCACGACCTGCTGCGGCGGGTCGCGTTCATCTCGGCGGCGATCAACTTCTTCGGCGCGGCCACCGGTGGGCTCCTCGTCCTGCTGATCACCGGCCCGTACGCGGTGGACATCGCGAACTACGGCCTCTTCATCGCCGTTCCCGCGGCCGGCGCCACGGCGGGCTCACTGCTCGCCGAGCGCGTCGTGCCCCGCATCGGCGGCGGCCCCACCACCTGGCTCGCCGCCCTCGTCCCGGCCGCCGGTTACGCGGTCCTCGGGCTGGGGCACAGCGCGCCGCTCGCCCTGGCCGCGATGTTCGGCGCGGCGTTCGCCGGCTCGCTCAACCAGATCGTCGTCAGCACCCTGCGTCAAGCGGCCGTCCCCGACGCGCTCCTCGGCCGCGTCACCGCCGCGTACCGCCTGATCGTCCTGGGCGTCGTACCCCTCGGCGCGTTCGGCGGAGGCCTGCTCGGACGCCACCTGGGCGTCCGAGCCGTCTTCCTCGCCGCGGCCGCCGGACTCGCCCTCACCGCGATCCCCCTCGCCTCCCGGGTCACGACCCGGCGCCTCCGCGACGCGGAGGCGCCTCCCGTGGGGGCTTTCCGATCGGACGGGTGACGACCTCCCGACCCTGTCGCGCATCGGGTCGACGGGCCCCTCTTCGCGGGCTCCGGCTGCATTTCCCGGCCGGGCCTCGCTTCCCGCTCCGGTCAGGAACGGTTGTCTCCGTGGGTGAGGGTCTCCCATGCGACGAAGAGGTTGTTGGTGCCGGCGGGACGGTTGCGCTTGGTCAGCGTCTCGGTGTTGGTCATGGCGAAGCCGAGACGGTTGTGCATGGCGTTGTAGCCGACCTCCGTGACGGGGCCGAGCCCCAGGTGCAGGCTGCCGCCGCACAGCGTGCTCGGCACGGTCGTGCCGAGTTCGTACCTGGACTGGAAGCCGAGTGCCTGGCGCAGCCGTTCGCCGACGTCCGTGCCGTACAGGTCCTGGCCCTGGATCCGGCTGGTCTCGGCGACGTGAGCGATGGCCGAGATGCCGTAGCCGGTGTGCGTGAAGTCGCGGCAGGTCTCCTGGGTGAGGCCGGTGGTGAAGGTCGACTGGCCCTGCCAGTACTTGACGATCTTGTCGCGGGTGTCGAGGTTCTGGCTCGGCACGGTCTTCGGCAGTGCGCCGTCGGAGGCGAGGTACACGTAGGCGGCGGTGCGCGTGCGGAACTTCGCCATGGCCTTGTCGTACGACGCCCTGTCCTCCAGGAAGACGGATATGCCGACGGCGGCCTCCATCATCGACAGCTCCCAGTTTCCGTTGGAGTGCGAGCCGTTGATGACCTCGGGGAGGTAGACGTTGCGGAGCATCGTCGCGAACCGGCCCGAGTTGGGCCAACCGCCCGTGTACGTGTACTTGATGATCTCGGCGGCCTTGGGCCACGAGGAGCCCGCCCAGCCGGTCTGGAGCGGGGCGTTGCTGTTGGTGTGGTCCGTGATGACGGCGGACCAGGCGTCCATCAGCTGGATGGACTTCTGCGCGTAGCGGGCGTCGCGGGTGACGTACCAGGCGAGCGCGTTGGTGTACGCCGCGATCGCGTCCTCCCGCTCGTCGGTGCAGCCGTAGTTGGGGTTGGAGTACGAGCCGCACTCCACGACCGCGCGCGGCTTCGGGGTGCGGTTCGGGTCGGCGTACTTGCTCGCCATCATCTGGTCGTACGCGCCCTTCCAAGGCTGTGCGCCGGCCAGCACCTTGGAGCGGGTGAAGTCCAACTGGCCTTGGGAGACGGTCACTCCGGGATGGGTGAAGACGGCGGGGGCGGCTTCGGCGCGGGGCGCGGACGGCCAGGCGAGAGCGCTGGTGACGAGTGCGGCGACGGCCGCGAGGAGTGCGGTTCTGCGCATGGGTGGGGGGCCTTCCGTTCTCGTGTGAACGTGAAACGCCTTGCGGGGAAAGCGTGTTGAGCCGAGACCATAGGTCTGGACCATGCTTTCGTCAAGGTGTGAAGGAAGGGGGTGGGACGGGATGGGTGGGGGGCAGAGGGGCGGGGGAGGGCGGGAGACGGAGGGGCGGGCCGTACCGAGCACGCCTCGTGTGCCGCCTGCCCGGTGCGGGTGCTGCCCGCCTCGCGCCCGCTTGCCGCAGACTGACCAGGGACGGGGAGGAGGCCCGCATGGACAGAGTGGTCGATCTCGACGAAGCGGCCGTCGTACTGGCTCGGCGGGCGCCGGGCTGGGCGTCGGCCGGTCTCGTCGTCGCCCGGGCGACGTGGAGGGACGCGGAGGCTCCCTGGCCTCAGCCGCTGTCGACCGACAGGGATCGGGTCCGCGATCCGGACTCGCTCGGGCTGGTGTTGTCCGGGCCGGCGGACGCCGTGCTGTCGGTCGTCCTGTTCCGTGGCGGCTGGGCCGACGTGGACTTCGTCGTCGACCTGGACGACGCCGGTTGCCTGCCGGCCTCGGGGATCACCTCGGCCTCGGACTTCGGGGTCCGTGTCGATCAATGGGTCGCCCGTGTCTTCGGCGGCCCTGGTCCCGAGGCCTCCTCGGCTTCCTGAGACTCCTCATCGAAGCCGGCCCCGCGTGTGCGGGGATGGCCCTGCCGAGATGGCCGTCCGTACGGGCGTGGGTCGCTGCTCCCCGCATGCGTGGGGATGGCGAGGGGAGTCCCCGTGCCGTCCGCCGTGAGGCCGAGGCCGCCGTCGGTGCGCGCGTGGACGGGGTGTTCCTGGAGCGGCCCGCGCGGACGCCGGCGCCCGTGCGGTCGTGCCGTGCGGCGTTGAGCGACGTCGCGCCCCCCGGAGCCGTGCGGGCGCGACCGGGGCCGGGGGAGACGTGACGGCCCGCGCAGGAGGCGTGGCGGTCGACGCGTCCGCGCCCGTCCGGGCCGGTGCCCGGACCGACCGGGTGCCGATCCCCGCGGGGCCGTCGCCCGAAGAGGTCGAGGTCGGTGACGGGGTCCGCGGCGGTGAAGGGGGTGGCGGAGAGGGACGTCCTCCAGGGCCCCTGCCCGCCAGGATCTGCTGCCGACCGCGGGAAACGACATCGCCGACGGCCGCCGGCGCCCCTGACGCGGACGGCGATCCGGCCGCGACGAGGCCCTACGGTCTCGCGGGCGCGCCCGTCCCCGTCCCCGCAGTCGCCGCCCCCATGAGCCGCTCCGGAATCCCCGCCCTCTTGTACGTACGCATGAGGACGGCCGTCTCCGTCGCGGTGGCGCCGTCCAGGAGGGCGAAGACGCGTGTGGTGAAGGCGTGCAGGTCGCGGGTGTCCCGATGGCTGGAGTAGCCCAGGACGTTGCTGGTGCCGGTGGTGAGGACCAGATGCCGGACGGCCGGCTCGCGGGCCAGGAGCCGTAGCGCGGAGTCGAGACGGTTCGGGGCGATGGCGAGCCGGAACCGCGCCTCCACCGGGTAGCCGAGGACGGACGGGTCGGCGTGCAGCCGCAGATGCAGCACGTGCGAGGCCATCAGACGGGCGAGCCGTCGCCGGGCCGTCGTCTCGCCCACCCGCAGCGCCTGCGCGAGGCGGGTGGTGGACATGCGGGCGTCCGTGCCGAGCAGCGCGACGAGGCGCCGGTCCAGATCGTCCACCGGGGGTGCCCCGGGCAGCGGCAGGCCCTCCATGACCCGGCGTCGTACGTCCGTCGGCCGCTCGTCGTACGGCGCCCAGTCGCTCGCCGTCAGCAGGAGCCGCAGCACCACCTGGGACCGTACGTCGACGACGCCGTCGAGCCGGCCGATCGCCGAGTCGATCAGGGTGAGCAGGGCGTCGTGGTCGGGTGCCGTGATCTCGGCGTACACCTCCAGGTCGCCCGTGGCGACCTCGACCGACCGGGTGTCGGCGCGGCGCGCGAGCGCCAGCGCGGTCTCGTGCACACGGCCGGGCGCGCACCGTACGGCCAGCTCGGCGATCACGCCCTCGCCGAGGTACTCGGGGATGAGCGCGGCGGTGAAACGGACCCGCCCGGTGGCGGTCAGCCGTTCGAGCCGACGCGCCACGGTCCGCTCGTGCACCCCCGCGGCCACGCCGATCTCGGCGAAGGCGGCGCGCGGATTGCGGTGCAGGGCCCGCAGCACCGTGTGGTCCACGGCGTCCAGGCCCGGCGGGCCGGAGTGGGGGACGGTCATGGCCCGCTCCTCCCTTCCTTCGTGCCTTCCTTCGTGCCTGCCTGCCTGCCTTCCGGCGCGTGCTGCTCCGCGGACCGTATGGGGCGACAGGCGCACGCTCCCGCGAACCGCCGGATCACCACCTCATCCCGACGTCCTCTGCCAGTATCCGCCGTGAAGTGGCCCCAGAATGTCTCCTTCCCCCGACTCCACCGTCGACCCTTGTCGTGGTCCCGTCGCGTTGGCGACATTGTGGTGCGGCCCACGCCGCGCGCTCCCCGGCCGTACGACGGGCTGCACGACGTCCGTCCGGCGGTCGTACGACGTCCGTACTGCGGTCATACGGCCGTCCAGAGCGCACCGGCCGCCACCACACCGCCTCCTGCCGCCCGCGAGGGCCCGCCACCGAACAGGTGTTACGTATGACGGAAACCGTCGCGCCCCCCGCCTCCACCCCCAGAGGCCCCGTGCGCCCCACGCCCGCGGCCGCCGTGATCGCCGCCGTGATCCTCGTCGAGCTCTCCAGCGGCATCACGCAGGGCTTCCTCTCCCCGGTCCTGCGCGGCCTCACCGACATCCTGCGGGTGTCCGCCGCGGACCTGAACTGGATCAGCATCGCCAACCTGCTCGCGAGCGTCGCCTTCACCCCGGTCCTCTCCCGGCTGGGTGATCTGCACGGCCACCGCCGGGTGCTGCGCTGGAACCTCGCGATCGTCCTGCTCGGATCGCTCCTGGTCGGCGTCGCCCGCGACTTCCCGACCCTCCTCGCCGGACAGATCCTCCAGGGAGCCTTCGCCGGCTTCTTCCCCCTCCTCGTCGGTATCCTCCGCAACCGTTCGGGAGACGCCGAGAGCCGCAGGGGCATCAGCGTGATGGTCGCCGCCCTGGTGGGCGGCCTGACCCTCGGACTCGTGACCAGCGGCCTGGTGGCCCGTTCGGTGGACAGCCCGACGGCCGCCCTCTGGGTCCCCGCGGTGGCCACCTCCCTCGCGTTCCTCCTCAGCTGGCGCCTGCTGCCGGAGTCGGACCACCGGCCGGGCGGCCGGGTCGACTGGGCGGGCGGCGTCCTGCTCTGCGTCGGCCTGCTCGCCGTGATGCTCGGGCTCGGACTCGGCGGGACCCCCGGCTGGGAGTGGAGCTCCGTGCGCACGCTCGGCTGTCTGGTCGGCGGCGCGGCGGTGACGGCGCTCTGGGTCCTGGTCGAGCTCAGGACCACGGAGCCGATGATCGACGTCCGGATGTTCCGCCGCCGCAACGTCGCGGTGGTCTCCCTCGTGACGCTGACCTTCACCTTCTGCATGCTGGGCCTCCAGGTCGCCAACCCGGTCTTCCTCGGCACCAGCGCCGCCCGTGACGGATACGGCCCCGGCCTCGACCCCTTCGCCATCGCCCTGGCGATGCTCCCGAACCTGCTGGCCCTCGCGGCGGGCGCGCTCGTGGCACCCGCGGTGGCCAGGGCCCTCTCCGACCGCCTCACCCTCGTCTGCGGCTCCCTGCTGATGGCCACGGGGTACGTGCTCTGCGCCGTCGCCCACACGAACCTGGGCGCCTTCCTCGCCGCCACGGCCGTCGCGGGGCTCGGCACCGGCTTCCTCCAGCACTCCACGCGCACCCTCGCCGTCGAGTCCGTGCCCCGCGACCGGACCGCCGTCGGCTCCGGTATCAACGAACTCCTCATCAACGTCGGCGGCTCCCTCGGCGCCGCCGCGGTCCTCACCGTCTTCGCCGGGCACACCGCCGCCGGCCGGCCCCTGCCCGCGCTCGGCGCCTACACCACGTCGTGGACCCTCTGCGCGGCCGTGTCCGTCGCCGGCGCCGTGATCGCCCTGCTGTACCGCACCGCCCAGTCCGAGAAGGAGCGCGCATGACCGCCGCGACCAGCCTGCGAGAGCGCACCCGCGCCGTCGTCGAAGCCCGCCGCGAGGACCTGATCGACCTCAGTCACGCCCTGCACGCCGACCCCGAACTCGCCTACGAGGAACACCGGTCGGCCCGTCGCATCGCCGACCTCGTCGAGGCCGCCGGCTTCGACACCGAGCGCGGCGCGTACGGACTGCCGACCGCGTTCCGGGCCACCGCCGGCAGCGGCGACCTGGTCATCGGCATCTGCGCCGAGTACGACGCGCTGCCCGGCATCGGCCACGCGTGCGGCCACAACGTCAACGGCGCCGCCGCGGTGGCGGCCGCCCTGGCCCTGGCCCCGTACGCCGACGACCTCGGCATCACCGTGAAACTGCTCGGCACCCCGGCCGAGGAGTCGGGCGGCGGCAAGGTCGACATGCTGCGGGCCGGTGCCTTCGACGACGTGGCGGCCGCGATGATGGTCCATGCCGCCCCGCAGGACGCCGTGGGCATGACCTCACAGGCCATCGGCAGCTGGAAGGTGAGCTACACCGGCCGCGCCGCCCACGCCGCCGCGATGCCCGAGCGCGGCGTCAACGCGGCGGACGCCCTGATGATCGCGCAGGTGGCCATCGCCGCCCACCGCCAGCAGATGCTCCCGGGCGCGGTCGTCTCCGGCGTCGTCACCCACGGCGGCGACGCCGCCAACGTCATCCCGGCCCTCGCCACCGCGGACTACGACTGCCGCGCCGGAACCCTGGAGGAACTGCGCGAGCTCCAGGCCCGCATCCGTGCCTGCTTCGAAGCCGGCGCGCTCGCGACCGGCGCCGAACTGGCCCTGGAAGCGGTCGGCAACGACTACGCCGACCTGCGCCAGGACCTCGGCATCGCCCGCAGCTACCTCGCCGCGGCCCGCGACCTCGGCCGCGGCATCCAGGACGTCGCCCCGACCCTCCGGGGCGGCTCGACGGACATGGGCAACGTCTCCCACCTGGTCCCCACCATCCACCCGATGATCGGCTACGACTCCGGCGACGCCGTCATGCACAACCCCGACTTCACCCGCTACGGCACCACCCCGCAAGCCGACCGAGCCGTCCTGGACGGCGGCCTGGCCATGGCCTGGACCGCCTTGGACCTGGCCACCGACACCCCCCACCGCACCGCCCTCCTCGCCCGCCGCACCGCCCGGGGTCCCTTCTCCGGCCTGTCCCAGGAGTAACCGGAGCGGAGTAGCAGGAGGAACAGGGACAGCCGGGCGGCGCGGGCGACTCCGTCCGGCGTCCTCGACGAGTCAGCACCGCACGTCGGCGTCAGGACGCTCCCCCGTCAGCAGGAAGCGGGTGACCGTCCGGTCGCCGCAGGCGTTGCCGGTACCGCCTGCGGCGACCAGGTACGAGCCGTGCCCGCCCCGGTCGACGGAGACCATCCGGGCGCGGTCGCCCAGCACCTGGCGCATCTTCAGGCCGGAGGAGTGCGGGGTGGAGGGGTCCCGCAGGTTCTGGATCATCAGGATGTTGGACGGACCGTCGTCGGTGAGGCGGACCGGCTTCTCCACCGCCCCGCCCTTCCAGAAGGCGCAGGGCGTGATGTTCACCGGCATGCCGCCGGTCAGCGGGTGACGGGCCCGGTCGGCGGCGACCGCCCTGGCGTACGCCGGCACGGAGCGGGGCCAGTCGACGTCGTTGCAGATCACGCCGACGGTGATCGCGGCGGCCTCGTCGGGCATCGCCCCGGTCAGCTCCGGCGGCAGCACGGGCAGAGCCTTCGGGTCGAGGGCCTGGCCGACGAGGCGCGCGAAGCCGGGGAAGGCGGCGTCGGAGTAGAGGGCGGACTGCAGCGCCTGCCGGAGGACGGCGCCGGTGAGGGGCGCGCCGGGCACGCCGGTGGCGCGGGGTTCGCGGTCGAGGCGCGCGGCGAGGCCGACGACGAGGGCGCGCACCTCCCCGGGGCCGTCGGCCAGCCGGAGTCCTTCCGCTTCCCGGTCCGGGTGCGAGGCCCAGGCAGCGAAGTCCGGGAAGCGGTCCTCGGCGCCCTTGGCCATGTCGGCGAGCCAGCCGTACGCGAGCCGGCGCGGGTTCGGGTCCGCGCTGCTGTCCAGGACCCAGCGATCGGTCCGGTCCGGGTACTCCTGGGCGTATCGGGCGGCGACGTACGTCCCGTAGGAGTTGGCCCACGCCGACACCTTCGACTCGCCGAGCGCCTGCCGCAGGACCTCCATGTCCCGCACCTGGTTGGCGGTGGTCAGGCTCCGCAGCAGGGCGCCGCCGTTCCGGTCGCACGCCTCGGCGATCCGGCGCGCACGCTCGACGTTGGAGCCGATCGACCCGTCGGCGGCGGGCCAGGACCGCAGGGTCACCATCCACCGGTCCTCGTCCGCGAGCCCGCACCGCGCCTTCGTCGAGCCGCCGACCCCGCGCGGATCGAAGGCGACGAGGTCGTACGCGCCACCGGTCTCCTTCGCGAGCGCCGCGCCCTTCTGCGAGAGCCGCTGCACCCCGGAGCTCCCGGGCCCGCCCGCGATCACGAGCAGCGTTCCGCGGCGGGCCTCCGGCCGTACGGAGGCCAGCCGGGAGACGGCGATGTCGACGCGCGGACCGGTGGGGTCTCCGTGGTCGAGCGGCACGGAGAGCGTCGCGCACTGCTGCCCCGGGCCGGGCTTCACGGAAGCGGGACAGTCGCCCCACCGCGGACCGTCACCGCCAGGGATCACCGAAGGGGCGGTGGTGGTGTTCGTGCCGGTCGCGCTCGCCGGCCCTCCCACGGCGACGAGACCCAGGGAGGCGATGGCGGCGACGGCCAGGGTCGAGGCGGCAAGTGACGTATGCGTACGGCGTGTTGTCATGCCTCAACCTTGTCGCCGGAACGCCCGTCACCCCATCCGGCCACCGGCCCCATCCGGGGTGTGGCCACCCCCAGTGACTCCGGACTGCCGCCGTCCTAGCCCTCGGCGGCGTCGTCCGGGCCGTCGATCGCGTAGACGCGCTGCCGAAGCCGCTCGGCGGCCCAGTCGAGGTCGACACCGAGGTCGAACCAGTGCCGGTCCCTGCGGACTCCGGGGGGAGCGAGGTCCACCGCCGCCCACGAGAAGACCCCGAGGAGGACGGAACGACCGTGCTGTGCGGTACGGACGGACAGCGCGAACGGCGCGGCGAGGGCCGCGCGGGTCACCAGCAGGGTCTGCTCGTCCTCGGAGCTCGGGCGCCCGCCCGTGAGGAAGTGGGGCGTCTCCAGGATCTTGACCCACTCGACGACCGCGTCCGCCACCTGCGCGCGCAAGGAGTCCTCGATGCCCGCCCGGAGGGCGGCGGCGGGATGGTCGCCGAGCCAGCCGAGCCAGTGATCGGAGGCGTCGAGCCTGCCGAAGTCGTCCTGGGGCACGCCGTGGCGGGGGTTCTTCTCGTACGCGCCGGTGAGTCGCCCGTGGGCGTCCACCAGCCAGGCGCCGCGAATCGCCTCGGGCGGCACGTAGCCGTTCGGGTCGTCGATGTACGTCGGGTCGATCTCGGCCACACTCCCACCCGGGTTCCGCGCGGCCTCGGCCGGCAGTCCGGGATCGGTCGGAACGCCCCGACGCCGGTTTTCCCGACTGACTCGGCTGCCCTGACTGCCTCGACTGTTCCGTCCCCACGACCCGAAACGTCCCACGTGCGCCCCGCCCCCATCCGCGCCTGCCCGGTCGACCGTGATTCTGCCGCACGGCACGGGGTCGGTCGGGAGAGAATGATCACTCAGGCATGCCGGTCGACGACGGGTCGGCCGGCGACGAGAGCGAGGAGCGGGCGATGGCCCTTGAGCGACCCGAGATCGAGTCCCCCCGAGGCAGGCCGTCCCCCTACCTGCACATCGAGGATTTGGTGGTGGGGGACGGGGCCGAGGCCACCAAGGGGTCCGTGGTCGGGGTCCACTACGTGGGCGTGGCCCACTCCACCGGCGAGGAGTTCGACGCCTCGTGGAACCGCGGTCAGGCCTTCGAGTTCACACTGGGAGGGCGGCAGGTCATCAAGGGCTGGGACATGGGCGTGCGCGGCATGAAGGTCGGTGGCCGCCGGAAGCTGGTCATCCCGCCCCACCTGGCCTACGGTGACCGCTCGCCGTCGTCGGCCATCAAGCCGGGCGAGACGCTGATCTTCGTCGTCGACCTCCTCTCGGTCGGCTGACGTCACGGTATACGCCCCCGGGGGGCGTACCGGGCACGCGTCGAAGGGCCTCTCCCGGAGGGTGGGCCCTTCGACGCGCCTCCCACGACGTCGATGCGGTGGCCTTGAAATCGATTGACAACCTAACGCCCTTAGTTTGAATCTAGGACCCTTAGGAAAAGGGGGGGCGCATGGTGCGTGCCGGGCTGACGGCGGAGCGAGTGACCGCTGTGGCGGCCGAGTTGGCGGACGAGGCCGGGTTCGACCGGGTGACCATGTCGCAGGTGGCGCGGCGCCTCGGGGTGAAGGACGCGAGTCTCTACGCGCACGTACGGAACCTGAACGACCTGCGCGGTCGGATCGCGCTCCTGGCGGCGGACGAGAAGACCCTCCGCATCGCGGAGGCGACCGCCGGGCTGTCGGGCAAGGACGCGCTGGTGGCGTTCGCGAACGCCTGGCGCGCGTACGCCCACGAGCGCCCGGGCCGCTACTCCGCGACGCAGACCCCGATCGAGATCGCCCCGGAGTTGGTCGCGGACGCGCCCGGACCGCGCCGCGCGGTCGTGCTGACCTACGGCGTGCTGCGGGGCTACGGCTTGGCCGAACCCGATCTCACCGACGCGGTCCGCCTGCTGCGCAGCACGTTCCACGGGTTCGTCGCCCTGGAGGCGGCGGGCGGTTTCGCGCACGAGCGCACGCCGCAGCAGTCCTGGGTCCGTGCCCTCGACGCCCTGCACTCCCTCCTGGAGAACTGGCCCTCCGCCTCAGAAGGAGACCCCTCGTGACCGAACCCGTCGTCGGCAGCCTGCGCGTGGACGGCGCGACCCTGCACTACGAAGTACGCGGACAGGGCCCGCTCCTGCTGCTGATCCCTGGTGGCACGGGCGGCGCGGCCGCCTTCGACGGCGTCGTCGACGCGCTCGCGGCCGACTACACCGTCGCGGCCTACGACCCGCGGGGCATGGGGAGCAGCGCGCTGGACGACGCCGGGGCCGAGCAGCGGGTGTCCGAACACGCCGACGACGCCCTGCGTCTGCTGGAGCGGCTGTCGCCCGGCGAGCCGGCCCGTGTGTTCGGCGCGAGCTCGGGTGCGATCGCCGCGCTGCACCTGCTCACCACCCGCCCCGAACGCGTCGAACGCGTCGTGGTGCACGAACCGCCCGTGGTCGAGGTCCTGCCGGACGCGGCCGAACACCGCGCGCTCCTCGCCCGCGTGCGGGACACGCTCCGTACGCGAGGGCTCATGCCGGCGATGGCCCTGTTCGCCGACGGACTGAAGGAAGGGGCCGGGAGGGGGGACGCCGAGCCGAAGGCCGCGCCCGCCCTGCCGCCGCAAGCGGCCGCACGCGCCGCGCGGACGATGGCGGACCTGCCGTACTTCGTCGAACGCATCGTCCCGGCCTTCATGGCCTACGCCCCCGACGTCCACCGTCTGGAAGCGCTGAAGGACCGGCTCGTCCTCGTGGGCGGCGAGGACTCGCGCGGTGAACTCCCTTACCGCACAGTCGCTTTCCTCGCCGAACGCCTCGGCCTGGACCTCCGGCACTTCCCCGGCGGCCACACCGGCTCGACCACCCACCCCGCAGAGTTCGGCGAACTCCTGAGGAAGACCCTGCGCGCCTGAGCCCGCGCTGTCCACCGGCGGCGGGCCGGGCCCCAGCAGAGGGGAGCCCGGCCCGCCGATCGTGGAGGGTGGCGTCAGCCGGTGAAGCCGGCGGTGATCTTCGTGAACTCCCAGTCCGCCTGGGCGATGCCGGAGCAGGTCTCGGTCACCCCGCCACCGGCGCAGCCCCGGTCGCGGTTGACGGACCAGAAGGCGAGCCGGGCGATGTGGTGGGTGTTGGCCCAGTCCCGGATGTCGGTCCAGGTCTGCGGGGTGGTGAGCTCCTGCTGGTCGGAGAGGCCGTTCATGCCGGAGATGCCGATGTGGGCGTAGGCGGTGGCGTCGTCCCAGCCGTAGACGGACTTGAGCTTGTTCTTCAGGCCCTCGGCCGCGTTCACGGTGTTGCCGTACATGTCGGCGCCGCCGCCGAAGTCGAACGGCATGATGGTGAAGACGTCGATGCCGGCGTCGAGCGCCTTGGACTGCTCGATGAGCCGGTTGCCCCAGGAGGTGGGGCCGGTGGTCGAGGTGCCGAAGGTGAGGATGGTGCGCAGGCCGGGGTTGTTCGCCTTGACGATCTTCAGCGCGCCGAGGACGCGGTCCTGGACGGCGGCGTTCTCGAACTCGTCGGTGTTCTCGATGTCGACGTCGATGGACTTGAGCCCGTAGGCGTCGATGACCTTCTGGTAGGCGCCGGCGAGGGCCTCCGGGGTAGCGCAGTTGGGGCCGAGCTTGTTGCCGGACCAGCCGCCGATGGACGGGACGATGTCGCCGCCGGCCGCCCGGATGGCGTTGATCGTGGACTGGTCGATCCCGCCGGTGAGCGGGCGCTGCCCGTCCCAGGCCGGGTTGCAGCCGCCGGAGGAGAGGATGAAGGCCATGGTGAAGGTCTTGATGCCGGTGGCGTTCATGACCGTGGCGGGGGCCGGCGGGTTGCCCCAGCCGAGGTACAGGTAGGGCGCCGCCTGCTTGAAGCCGGTGCCGCCTCCGCCGCCCGCCTCGGTGTTGACCGTGACCGGAGCGGACGCGGGGGAGACGTTGCCGGCGGCGTCACGGGCCTTGACGGTGAAGGTGTACGCGGTGCTCGGAGCGAGCCCGCCGACCGTGGCGGTCGTGCCGGTCACCGTGCTGACCTTGGTGGCCCCCTGGTAGACGTCGTACCCGGTGACGCCCACGTCGTCGGAGGCGGCGGCCCAGGCGAGGGTCACCGCGGAGGCGGTCTTGGAGGTCACCTGGAGGCCGGCGGGCGCGCTCGGCGCCTGGGTGTCGCCGCCGCCCCCGCCGCCGGGGCCGTCGAGGCTGAGGTCGTCGGCGTAGTAGGTGCCCTGCCCGTACCAGCCGTGGGTGTAGACGGTGGCGCTGGTCTGGCTCGCACCGGTCGTGAAGGTCAGCGAGAGGCGCTGGTACGAGGGCGCCGACGCGGTCCAGGTCGAGGTGCCGCCGTCGACGCCGAGGTAGACGTAGTTTCCGCGCACCCAACCGCCGAGTGTGTACGTGGTGTTGGGCTGGACGGCGACCGTCTGGGCGCACCTGGCGGTGTCGGAGGCGCTCGCCGCGCCGGCCAGGGCCTTGGTGCCGCCGTGGACGGGGCTCGACACGACCGAGCCGGTGCCGCCGGAGCAGCTCCACCCGGACAGGGAGCCGGACTCGAAGCCCGGATTCGTCAGCAGTTCGGCTGCCTGGGCCGGGGCGGGCAGGGCGACGAGGGCCGCCGCGCCCAGAAGCGACGCGCCGAGCGACGCCACCAGACGGTTGCGTACGAGCACCATTCCTCCAGGGGGGAGCTGTGGGGTGGCAGGGAGGGGCAAGCGCGTCACAGATTGGACTGGACCAATCGCGGCGTCAAGACCTCCGTCTCACCCCTTGAGTCACTCCTCGGAGAAGCGCAGCTCACCGCCCCGTGAAAGAACTCGACGGAGGCGGTGAGGAGTTGGGCGGTGACGGTCGCGACGGCAGGCGAGGGGGCGTGGCCGTGGACGGGGGCGCCCCGGCGCCGGGTGGCCGGCGCCGCGGGGGCGCACCCACGCGAAGGGGGGAGGATCAGGCGGTGGGGTGGGAGAGGAAGACCCGTTCCAGGAGGCTCCGCAGGCGGTCCCGGTCCTCGTCGTCGAGCCTGTCGAGGCCCTCCTGGGTCGTGCGCATCCTCGCGCGGATCGCGTCGGCGACGCGCTCGCCCTCGGCCGTGAGGACGACGTTCTTGACGCGCCGGTCGGAGGCGCCGGCCTCGCGGCGCACCAGGCCGCGCTTCTCCAGCCGGTCGACGATCCCGGTGATGTTCGAGGCGTCGCAGGTCATGGTCTCGGCCAGGGCTCGCATCGCCGCGGGTCCCCGGCGCAGCACGGTCAGGGCCTTGCCCTGGCTCGCCGTGAGGTTCTCGCTCGCCGCCGAGGCGATGAACTCGCCGTAGTAGACGCCGAGGGACAGGGAGAGCAGCTCCATGAGCTGGGCCGTGTCGGCGCGGGGAGCTTCGGTCATGGGATCACTCTAACCGGAGATACTTGACTACCTCAAATATCGAGCTCTACCGTCTTCGTCATTGCATGAGGTTCTCAAGCATCGAAGTTGTCAAGCAGTAGCCCTGAGGAGCGTCCCTGTGACCGTCACCGCGTCCGCGTCCCCCGCCTCCCGCGCGGCCGAGATCCTGTCCCGGCCCGTCGCGCTGAACGGCCTGACCGTCCCGAACCGCATCGCGATGGCGCCGATGACGCGCATGTTCTCCCCGGGCGGCATCGCCGGCGACGACGTGCGGTCCTACTACGCCCGCCGTGCCGCCGCAGGCGTGGGACTGATCGTCACCGAGGGGACCTACGTCGGCCACGACTCGGCCGGCCAGAGCGACCGGGTGCCGCGGTTCCACGGCGAGGAGCAGCTGGCGGGCTGGGCGAAGGTCGCCGAGGCCGTCCACGCGGAGGGTGGCACGATCGTGCCGCAGCTCTGGCACATCGGCATGGTGCGCAAGGAGGGCCAGGCGCCCTACCCCGAGGCCCCGGCCGTCGGCCCCTCCGGCATCCGCACCGACGGCACCGAGGGCGCGGGCAAGGCGATGACCCGGCGCGACCTGGACGACGTCATCGGCGCCTTCGCCGAGGCCGCGGCGGCCGCCGAGCGCATCGGCTTCGACGGCGTCGAACTGCACGGCGCCCACGGCTACCTCATCGACCAGTTCCTGTGGGCGGGGACGAACCGCCGCACCGACGCCTACGGCGGCGACCCCGTGGCCCGTACGAAGTTCGCGGCCGAGATCGTGGCGGCGGTGCGCGCGAACGTCTCGTCCGACTTCCCGGTGATCTTCCGCTACTCGCAGTGGAAGCAGGACGCCTACGAGGCGCGCCTCGCCGAGACTCCGCAGGAGCTGGAGGCGATCCTGTCCCCGCTCGCCGCGGCCGGCGTCGACGCCTTCCACGCCTCCACCCGCCGCTACTGGATCCCCGAGTTCGAAGGCTCGGACCTGAACCTCGCCGGCTGGACCAAGAAGCTCACCGGCAGGCCCGCCATCACCGTCGGCTCGGTCGGCCTGGACGGCGACTTCATCGGCGCCTTCATGGGCGAGGGCTCCCCGGTGCAGGGCATCGACGACCTCCTGGACCGCCTGGAGCGCGACGAGTTCGACATGGTCGCCGTCGGCCGCGCCCTGCTCCAGGACCCCGAGTGGGCGTCGAAGGTCCTGTCGGGCCGCTTCGACGAGCTGAAGCCGTACGACGCCGCCGCGGTGAAGACGCTGAGCTAGGCCGTTTCTTCCGGGTCAGCCCGGCATGATCCGGAAGAGACGGCCTAGTCGAGCGACGACCCGGCCGGAACGGTTCGCCGAGGGATTCGGCGAACCGTTTCTTCACGGGGAGGCGTCAGGGAACCGCCAAGAGGCATCAGGATGAACCGGAAACGCTTCCGGGATTGCTCCGAGGGTTTCTCATGCCGTGATTCCGACGGGAGTTCCTCAGGCCCTGGAGGGCTGCTGGACGCGGGCCCTCCGTCGGGTCCGGCGCTCGCAGGAGAACTGGCCGACGAGCTCCCAGAAGCACACCAGAGAGGTGATGGGCGGAATCCCGAGCGTCACGTACGCCAGCACCGAGTGGGACGAGTGGCTCACGCACAGGGCCACCGCCATGGCCGAGGTCACGAGGAGCACGCCCCAGGAACGCTTCGCGGGCTGGCGCTGGACGGCCGCCCGCAGGATCGAGAGGGCCGCGACGGACCAGGGGCCGTACAGCGTGAGCGGCCACCAGAGCGCGAGGTCCATCGGGAGGACGGACGCCGCGGTCTCCGAGAGCTGCCCGTACGTGTAGGCGATGGACCACACGAGCAGACACGCCGCGCACACGGCGATGGCGGCGAAGAGCGCGGTCACCTGGGTGATGCGCCGGTAGAGGCCGAGGAGCCGCGGTCTCGGCCGGGTGCGCCGCCTGTCGATCCTGGGCGCCCGCAGGTCGTCCTCCGGGCCGGCGTCCCGCGGCGGCCCCGGCTCCGCGGCCAGCAGGTGGGCCAGCTCCTCCTCCAGGTTCCTGTGACTCATGGTGGAGTCGAGCCCGTCGTCGTCCCAGGGCTGCCGGGTGGGGAGCGGGCCGCTGTCGTACGGGACGCGCTCGTCGCGCCCGGAGCGCGGAGGATGGAGCGGGACCTCGCGCCCCGCCCCGAAGTGCTGCGGCATCTCCCGCACCGGACCCGAGGCGTACAGCGGGACGTCGTCCCCCATGCCCGGGTACTCCCGCGCGTTCCAGCCCGCGCTCGTGGGATACGGCGGGACCTCACGCCCCGTGCCGGGGTACTGCGGCATCTCCCGTACCGGCTCCATGGGGTGGTGCGGGACGTAGTGGTTCGGCTTGTCTCTGTACCGGTCCATCTGACTTTCTTCGTGCCCTTGTTTCAGGTCGTTCCGTCGAGAGCACGGAGTGCGGAGGCGCGCACGTGATCTTCTCCGGTTAACTCGTGGGTGTGACGGCGTTCCATAGAAGAACCCTTTCTGCAAACACCCCTTCCGACGTCATGCCCACCTAACGACGGCGATCGGGGGAAGGTCGCACCACCAATGGGTGATCAATTCGCTTGATAGGGGGATGCGGAATCCGTCTCCCAAACGTCTGAGCGAAGCGCGTGGCGGGTCGAGGGGCGGACGAACGGAGGAATCGCCCAGGGCCGGCTCGGGCGTCAAGAGGAGTTGACCGGAGGAGTTACCGAGATCTTGCAGCATCGTTTCCTCTGGCATGACCTCCTACCCTCGCGTCACCGTCCTGGCTCTGGACGAAACGGTTCTGCGCGAGTCTCCGATCTTCGCCGCGCTCGCCTGCCAGTGGCTGGAGAGCGGGCGATTCGTCCCCGGGGCGGCGTGCCGGGACCGCCCACTGGCGATCGTCGCCGTCAGCCCGAGCCCGAGCCCGAGCCCGAGCCCGAGCCCGACCTTGCCGACCGCGACCCTGGCGCCGGGCAGCCCGGCCCTGCCGACTCCGGCCCCGCCCACCCCGGCCCTGCCCACCCCGTCCCTGGCCCCTGTGACGGTGCTGCCGGAGCTCGTCCCCGTCGCCCGTGGCGCACGGCGCGCGGTGTCGGGGGTGGCGCGCCCATGACCGGCGGGAATCGGAAGAAGGCACCCTGCCGCGCGCCGCAGGCCGCCGACTGCGTCGTCCCCCTGACCTTGGCCGCGTACACCGCGCCGGATCGGACGACGCCCGTACCGGCCCGGCTGCGCTTCCACCGATGGGATCCGTACGCGGTGCACCTGGACTGCCGGGTCGACCTGCCGACGCCGGTCACGTGGGTCTTCGCCCGTGACCTCCTCGTCCAGGGGCTCAACGGCTGGGCGGGTCCGGGCGACGTGTCCGTCCATCCGTCGCTCGACCCCGCCCACGACGTCGTCTACTTCTGGTTGCACCCACCCGGCTGCCCGGTGACGTTCCACGCGCCGAGGACCGTCATCGAGGAATTCCTCGCGGCCTCGTACGCGATCGTCCCGGCCGGCCGCGAGTCCGAGTACGCCGACCTGGAAGCGCAGCTCGGCAGGCTCCTGACCCGCGACGCCCCGCCCCAGGGCTGATACGTGCTCCGCTCGCCCCCGGGCGGGGTGGGCGGACGCCTCAGGACTCGGGGCAGAGCGTCCTGCGCAGCGCGATGTTGAGGTGGCTCGCGTCCTCGTCGGTCAGCGTGACACCGTCGTAGTCGAACCGCCGCGCGGCGCTGCGCTCGGGATCCGCCGCGCCGCCGTCGAGCGCCGCGCACTGGCTGCGGGCGGCGTCGATGGCCTTCTCCTCGTCGCGGGCGAGGCCGCCGTCGACGTCACGGATGGCCGCGAGGAGGGCGTCCCGGCGGGCGCCGGTGGGCTCGGGCGGAAGGCCCGCGTTCGTGGCGCCCGCACCCGTGTCCGCCGTGCCCGTCGCCGTGGGTGCGGAGGTAGGCGAGGCCACTTCGACGGTGGTGGGCTTGTGGCCGTCACCCTCTCCGACGCAGCCGACGAGGGTGACGGCGAGTACGGCGACGGCGGCCGCGGCCGCGCTGGTGGTGGTGCGGATACGCATGGTTCCCCCTTGATTTCCGGTGAGTCGGGGACATCGTGCGTCAGGAGAGTCGAGGGCGTGGCGGTGATGACGACGTTGTGACATGCCTCGGACGGACCTGAAGAAATGGGCTCCCGACGTACGTCACCGTGCCCCGGGCGACGGGTCGCCGGACTGGGAACGCGCGTGTGGCGAGCGGCCGTTGCCGTCGTCGGACCTGTCGGCCGAGGGGGCGAGGGCGAAGAAGCCGGCGAGGAGGGCGAGGGCGGCGGTCGCCGCGAACGCGACGAGGGTGAGGGCGCGTGCCCGACGCTCGCTCGCGGCGCGGACGCACCAGGGCTGGGCGAGCGTGGCCGCCGACGCGTCCTTGACGCGCCTTCGGAGCGGATGGTCCGGGGCGCCTGCGACGCCGCCGGGCAGCCGTCCGCTGATGACGGCGCGGGCATGACGCAGCCGGCCGGCGGTGGCGGCCGTGCTCGCGTGCGTCTCGGCGGTGGCTTCCGCCACGCTCAGGTCGAGGCCGTCGCACAGGAGCGCCGTCCGGCGCTGCCACGGCGGGAGCTCCAGGAGCACGCGCACGACGGGGTCGGCGGCCGGCGGATCGGGCCGGGGCCTGCCAGGGCGCAGGCGGTGCCAGGGGGCGAGGGCGTACTCGTGGGCCCGAGCCCTGACCCATGCCTCGGGGTCGGGATCGTGCGCCACCTCGGGCCACTGCTCCCAAGCCCGGTGGAACGCCTGCTCGGCCGACTCGAAGGCGAGGCGACGGCAGCCGGTCAGCACGTACGCCTGCTGCGTGAGGCCGGGCGCGGTGGACAGGTAGAGCGCGTCGAAGTCCGCCTCGGCGGAATCGCCCGCGCGGTCCGGTGTCGGCGCCGCTGCCGGACTCGGGCTCTCCGGAGTGCCGCCTGGCCGGTTGATCGTCTTGCGATGCATGGGGCTCCTTGGGTGGAGGTCGTGGACGTCGTGGAGGTCGGGGGAGCGCGAGGAGACGCGCGTGGTCGATCGGGACGTGGTCCGGTTCCCGCGCTGCGGAGTGGTTTCGCTTGACGTGGCCGGTGCGTTCGTGTGCGGAACGGCAGGGCGGTCCGATAGGTCGATGCGGCAGCGCCGACGTACGGAAGAATCCTTTCTCCGTCCCCGCTTGTCCCTCTTACGCCCACATAACGACATGATCGGGCCATGAGATGTCCTTCGATCCGGTGACTGATTCACACGAAGGAGTGGTGAGTTCCCGGTGCAGGTGCCGGGCACGACGTGGACGTCGCCCGCCACCGCCGGGTCGACCGGGCCAGTGCCGGGTTCGACAGGCCGTCGCTCTGCTGCCGCACCCTTCGGTCGACGTGTACGCCGCGTTGCCGGTCGCCCACGGCTGAACCGCACGGCGACGCCTCGGGTCAACGATCGACGCGTCGCCGACCGGAGCCCCCGCAGTACGAGCAGTCCATGCCGAGACCGCACTCCGGACACTGTCGGCCGTCCATGAACCCCAGGCCCTCGCACGCGAAGCAGGTGCCCCAGCCGTCGCACCAGGGGCACAGCCCGTCACCGGGCGCCAAGGCCTCGGGCGTGGCCGCGCGCGGTGGACGCGCCCACTGGGTGCGGAACCAGACGGTGGGCGCTGTCCCCCACGCGCTCAGGCCCGCGTTCGGCACGCTGAAGAGGCCGACTTCGAAGCCGGCCCGTTGCGCGAGGAGCCGAGGCCCCGGGGCCTCCTCCCGGATCTCGGTGCGCCAGCCGGCCGCGGTCATCGCGTCATCGGCGGCGGCCAACGCATCGGCGACGGCGCCCGCGTGGTGAGGACGGGCCGGAGCGATACGAGTCATCCGCATCCCGAACCGACGCCCTTGTGCCCCGCGCGTGGTCCGGCGCTCCTGGACCCACTCCTCGACCTCCGGTTCCGCGGCGTGGCCGACGGCTGCCACGAGTCCCTTCACGGCATCCCGCAGCCAGTCCGCGGTGCGCTCGAACTCCTCCGCCGCACCGTCGATTTCCCCGCCCATGTCCCCTCCGGCTCACTTCGATCGTCACACGGCCCACTGGATACGATGCCCGCATGACCCACGCCATGTGCGGCCTCGTCGTGGCCGGTCCGGTGGACACCCCACGCGCCGAATCCTTGGGGCTGCGCGCCGGACTCGCACACGCGGACGTCACCGTCTTCCCGATCGACCACTACTTCTCCGCCTACTGGGCCGCGGTCCGGGGCAATCGCGCGCAGCTCGATCTGCCGCCCGGGATCCTCGCCGAGAGCGTGACGTTCCCGGGAGAGGCGGTCCTGCACGACCTCGTCCAAGAGGTGACCCCCGGACGCACACCGCGCTTCGCCGTCATCCAGACCGAGTACTTCGCCGGCACGGGCGACCAGTGGGCGGCCGCCTTCGACGGGAACGTGCGCCTGACACCCGACGGAGCGACGATCAACCAGGCTCTGGCGGCGCTGGGCGTGGAGGCGACCGCCACGGCGGACGAGTTCGACGTGATCGGCCTGGGCACCCTCCGCGGCAACCCCGACCACCTCCGGACCTACGTCGCCCTCTGCGCCGAACTCGGGGCATAGGCCGACCTCTCGGACGGTGTTTCACGTGGCGATCTCGGCGTGCGGCGCCGCCGCGTACGTCCGGCGGGTCACCACTCGGCGACGAGGGGTGTGTCCGCTTCGTGCTGTCGCCAGGCTTCGGTGAGGCGGGTGAGGCGCGCGGGGGCGGCGATGCCGCGTACGGTGGCGATCTTTCCGTCCACGAGGTCGAAGGTGACGGAGCCGACGACCCGGTCGCCGACCACGGTGACGATGGCGGGGGTGCCGTTGAGGAGCGCGTAGTGGATGGCGGGGGTGCCGCCGGCGAGGCGCCGCTTCGCGGGGGTGGGTTTGAAGCCGGCGCGGGCGACGGCGGCGACGCGCTGCGGGGTGTCGAACCGCAGCAGCTTCTCGGCCAGACCGGCACCGTCCGAGACCGCGGTCGCGTCGTCGGTGAGCAGGGCCACGAGCCGTTCGGTGCGGCCCGAGGAGGCGGCGGCGAGGAACTCCTCGACGATCCTGCGGGCCGCCGCCCGGTCGACCTCGGCCCCGTGGCGGCGGGCCGCCGTGACGCGCTGCCGGGCCCTGTGGAGGTGCTGCTGGCTCGCGGACTCGGAGACGTCGAGGATCTCGGCGATCTCGGCATGGCCGTACGAGAAGGCTTCGCGCAGGACGTAGACGGCCCGCTCGACGGGGGACAGGCGCTCCATGAGCGTGAGTACGGCCAGGGAGACCGATTCGCGCTGCTCGAAGGTGTCGGCGGGGCCGAGCATGGGGTCGCCGTCGAGGAGCGGTTCGGGCAGCCAGGCACCGACGGAGCGTTCGCGGCGGGCCTGTGCCGAACGGAGCCGGTCGAGGCACAGGTTGGTGACGACCTTGGTCAGCCATGCCTCCGGCACCTCGATCCGCTGCCGGTCGGCGGCCTGCCAGCGCAGGAACGCGTCCTGCACGGCGTCCTCGGCGTCGACGGCGGAGCCGAGCAGCCGGTACGCCAGCGAGGCCAGCCGGTTCCGGCCGGCTTCGAACCGATCGGTGTCGAAGGAATCAGAGACGGTGCTGTCCACGTGGACCACCCTAGAAGATCTTGTGGGGAGGGGTGAAGGGTGAAGGGGCGAAGGGGGCAGGCCGGGAGGGTCGGTCAGGCCGTCGCGGGTACGGGCGGGCCGTCGATCGTGGCCGGGGTGCGGGTGCGCAGGCCGCCGAGCAGGCACAGGACGAGTCCGAGCGCGAGCCAGGCAGCCAGCACGACGGCAGGGCGCGTGGCCCCGTGACCGTCGAAGAAGGCGGTGGAGCGCAGCAGTTGGCCACCGGCCCCGGGGGGCAGCAGCTGCCCGAGGGCGCCGGACCGGCCGGGCAGCATCTCGGGCGCGGTCGCGGTGCCGGACAAGGGGTTCCCGACGAGCATCATGACGGCGGCGCCGAGACCGAAGCCGAGGGACCCGAGCAGCGACTCGAGACCGAGGATGCTCAGCGAGGTGGCGGCGAGGGGCAGGGCGATGGCGGCGCTGTTGGCCCAGAGCGAGCCGTCGAGCGACCCGAACCAGAGTTGCAGGATCGTCGCCATGGCGAGGCCGCCGGTGACGGCGAAGGCCAGTGCTCCGGCGACGCGGCGGCCGCGGCCGCGTACGAGCCTGGTCAGGAGCAGGGCGGCGAGGAGGCCGCCCATGACGAGCGGCAGGGCTCCGGCGGCCAGTCCCGCGCCGCGCGGGTCGTCGGCCGGTAGCGGGACGAGGTCGCGGGCGGCGGGCGTGGCCCCGACTCCCGTCGTGCCGGCTCCGGTCGTGCCCGTTCCCGTCGTGTGGGCCTCCGTCGTGCCGGCTCCGGTCGTGCTCGCTCCCGCAGTGTGGGCCTCCGTCGTGGCGGCTCCCGTCCTGTCCGCGTCCGTCGCGCTGCCCCCCGTCGTGCCCCCTCCCGCCGTGCCGGCGCTCGGTGCCCGGCCGAGGTCGGCCGCGAGGCTGTGCAGCGTCTGGGCGACGGCGATGCTCGCGCCCGACGCGGTGATGACCCGGGGCGTGCCGGAGCCGAGGTCGATCGCCCCGTACACCTCGCGGTGGCGGATCAGCCGTTCGGCGGCGGTGGTGTCGGCGACCCGGGTCACCTCGAAGCCGCCCGGGAGCCGTTGGTCGAGTACGGCGGCGAGCCGTGCGACGGCGGGGGCGGGCCCGGCGACGGCGATCGGCACCTCGTGCACCGATGAGCGGACGGCCGGCCAGGCGAAGGCGGCGAGCAGCAGGCTGGTGCTCGCCGTGAGCAGGGCGACCGCCCTGGCCACGGCGGGCCAGGACGAGACGCGCGCGGCGGCCCCGGCCGGAGCGGATCCGGCTGCTGCCCCAGCCGGATCCACTCCGGCCCCGGCCCGAGCGGCGACGGGGCGCACGGCTACGCCACCGCCGTCTCGGTGGACGAGGTGACCGGTGAGGCGGCCAGGCGGTGCTTGCGCCTGGGCAGGCCGAACGTCGGGTGCGAGGTGGCCCACAGCGACATCCGGACGATGCCCGCCTTGATCCGCGCGGCCTTCCCGCCACCCGTGTACGTGGGCTTCGCCCGCCCCTCGCCGTCGACCATCTGCAGGATCGCGTCGCGCCGGCCGAGGCTGATGTGGTTGCCGACGTACTCCAGCTTGGTGGTCGCCATCGTGCGGCCGGTCAGACGGGCCACGATCGCGTGGGTGGCCTGCTGGCCGGTGTAACCGGCCGAGGCGCAGGACATCGGCAGCGGCCGGCCGTTGTCGCCGACGGCGAGAACGCTGTCGCCGACGGCGTAGACGTTCGGGTGCGAGACCGACCGCATGGCACGGTCGACGACGATCCGACCGTCGTCGGCGACGTCGAGACCGCTCGCGGCGGCGAGCGGGCCGACCGCGAACCCGGCCGCCCAGATGGTCGTGTCCGACGCCAGCACGGTGCCGTCGGCGCACACCACGCGCCCTGCCTCGACGGACTCGACCTCGGTGTGCTCCCACACGGTGACGCCCAGCCGCTCGCACGCCCGGCGCAGATGGTCGCGGGCGCCGGTCGAGAGCCGCGCGCCCAGCTCCCCGCGGGCGACCAGCGCCACCGACAGGCCGGGCCGTGACTCGGCGACCTCGGTGGCGGTCTCGAGCCCGGTCAACCCGTCACCGACCACGACCACCCGCCCGCCGTCGTCCAGGCCGGCCAGGCGGTCGCGCAGACGCAGTGCCGAGGGCCGGGTGGCGACGTCGAAGGCGTGTTCGGCGACGCCGGGGACGCCGTGGGAGGCGCCGTGACTGCCGAGCGCGTAGACGAGCGTGTCGTATCCGAACTCGTCGCCGCCGTCGGCGTCGGCCACGGCGACCACCTGCCGCTCGGGGTCGACCGCGGTGACACGGGCCAGGCGCAGCCGGACCTCCGTACCCGCGAAGACCTCGGTCAGCCGCGGAGCCGCGATCTCCTGGCCGGCCGCGAACTGGTGCAGCCGCAGCCGCTGCACGAACTCCGGCTCGGCGTTGACCACGGTGATCTCGACGTCCTCCGGCGACAGTCGACGGGCCAGGGTCCCGGCCACATAGGCCCCGGCGTACCCGGCCCCGAGAACGACGATGCGGTGCTGCTTCATGTCCGGCTCCTGTCGTTGTGCCTGCTCTCGGTGGCTTGAGCGGGGCAGCCCCGCGATTCCTGACAGGTGTCGAATGTGATGTGGGTCACAAGATGTCCGCTCCTTCGTTCCTCCGCCTCGACGTGATCTCGATCCGAACGGCCAAGCGTGTGGGCTATGTTGTGGGGATGACTACCGGGACGGCATCGCGCCACACACGGATCGGTGACCCGGTGCTCTCCTGAGCGCCGTACGGGCCGGTGCGGGCCCGTTACCCGATCGTGGATCTCGCGCGGCCGCGCGGGCTCCGCCTCCGTCGTGTCGATCACAGGCTGGACACATCGACCACGACAGGAGAGCTCATGCCCACCAAGACCTTGCAGATTCCCACCGCGGACGGGCACGCCGACGCGATCGCCGCGTTCCCGGACGGAGGCGGACGGCACCCGGCGGTGCTGATGTACGCGGACGGCTTCGGCATCAGGCCCGTGCTGCGGGACATGGCCCTCGAACTGGCCGGGCACGGGTACTACGTACTCGTCCCCAACCCCTTCTACCGGCATGGTCCGGCACCGGTCGTCGAGCTGCCCGCGCACATCGGGGAGGAGGACCGCCCCGTCGTCTTCGCCCGGCTGATGCCCTTGATCGAGGCGCACACCGCCGAACGCGTCCTGAGCGACGCCGACGCCTACCTCGGGTTCCTCACGGCCCAGCCCGAGGTCGACGCCGGACCGGTCGCGGTGACCGGCTACTGCATCGGCGGCCTCTACGCCATGCGTACCGCCGCCCATTCCGGCCAGGTGGCCGCCGTCGCCGCGTTTCACGCCCCCGTGGGCGTCGACGGCCCGGAGCTCTTCTCCAAGCTCACCGCTCGGGTCCACCTCGGCCACGCCGAAGGCGACGTGACGCCCGAGGCGCTCGACGAGCTGAACCGGGCCCTCGACGCCGCAGGCGTCGACTACGGCTCCGAGATCTACCCCGGCACCATCCACGGCTTCACCATGTCCGACACGGACGCCTTCAGCGCCTCCGGTCTGGCACGCCACTGGGATCGCCTGATTCCCCTCCTGGACCGCACCCTGCCCAAGGGGGAATGACCACGGCACCCGTGGCGATCAGGGCGGGCCAGGGGAAGCCTTAGGGTTCTGCTTCGTGCACCAGTTTGAGATATCCGACCTGATCACGGTGGTGGAGCCACGGAGCGGCCGCCGGCTTCCGGTGCGGCGCGCCGAGGTGATCGACCAGCTCCTGGAGAGCGGCGACGAGCGCGGGGCGCGGATCGTCGCCGACCTGCCCGCGGACCGGGACGGCGTCCTCGACCCGCACGCCGTGGACCGTCTGCTCGTCAGCGTGCACACCGAGCTCCAGCGCCTGAGCGAGGAGCTGCGGATCGGGGAACGCCTGCTCCACGTGCTCGGTCCGCTGCTCGCCGCGATCCGGTCGGCCGGCGGCGCGGGGTCCGGCCCGTACCGCCTGGTCGACGTCGGCTGCGGCCTCGGCTACCTGGTCCGCTGGCTCGCGGCGACCCACGCCCTGGGAGCGGACGTCGAGCTGGTCGGGGTCGACCTCGACGCCGCGCTCGTCGGCGAGGCGGATCGGCTGGCCCGCGCGGAGGGACTGGACTGTCGCTTCGTCCACGGGAACGCCTTCGACCTTCCGGAGGCGGCGACCGTCTACGTCTCCACGGGCGTGCTGCACCACTTCCGCGGTCCGGCCCTGGCCGAGTTCTTCCAGACCCAGGCCGCCTCACCGGCGCAGGCCTTCTGCCACTTCGACATCGCCGCGACCGGCCTGGCCCCCATCGGCGCGTGGGTGTTCCACCGCGCCCGGATGCGCCATCCGCTCGGCCGCCACGACGGCGTCGTCTCCGCACGGCGCGCCCACAGCGACGAGACACTGCTGCGCGCAGCCGCCGCCCCCGGGATCCGACCGCTGCTGTACGAACCGCGCGGCTCGGCGAACCCGTTCTGCACCACGCTGCGGCCGGTCATCGGCGTACGCCCGCACCTGGAGGCGCCGCTCCGCCTGGCGCTGGGACGGGCCGCGCGCCGGCTGGTCGGCCCGGAACACCTCGCCGAGGCCGCCCGATGACGGCCGCCATGCTCCTCGTGCTCCTCGGCCTGGTCGACGCGTCGTTCAGCGGATTCCGCGCCTATGCCGGCCGTGACGCCCGTATCCGCAAGCGCCGGGCCACGGCGCGCGCGGCCCTGCGCGGCCTGGCCGTCGGGGCCGTTCTGCTGCTCGCCCCCACGCTGACCGCCGTCATCGTCCTGTCGACCGCGTCCGACCGGGGCGAGGCCTTCGACACCCTGGCCGCCGGAGGCCTCGGATACCTGCTCCCGCTCGCCGCCTACACCGCCGTCGTGACCGTCTCGCTCGCGGCCTACCTCGTCCTGCCCTTCCGCGCCAGCACCCTCGCGGTGGTCATCGGGCTCGGCCCGCTGACCCTGCTGCGTCCCCTCGCCATCGCCGCCGCCTGCCTCGGCGCGCTCCTCAACGGGGGCGGGGCCCCGGCCCTCCTGGTCGGCGCGGTCGCGGGCGCTGCCGTCCTGTGCGTCGAACCCGCGGTGCACCGGCGCTGGTACCACCACGTGCAGTAGCGACGGCAGCGGTCCGGCGTCCTCCTCCAGCTCGCGGAACCGATCCGCGCGTCGACTCACGCTTCCGCCATCCGTTCCGTCGGCCGCTCGCCGTGCCGGGCGAGTGCGGTGAGGGCCTGCACCCACAGCCCCGGCAGCTCGGCGGCCGCCGCCAGGGACCGGTCGTGCACGACCGTGACGCGGGCCGTGTCGGTCGTGCGGACGAGGGAGAAGTAGCCGAGCATGCCGGGACTGTTCAGGGCGAAGACGCCGCCGCCGAGCAGGGGAGCGTCGAGGACGCGGTAGGTGCCGTCGAGGTTGATGTGGCTGACGGCGAGCCGGAAGGCGGCACGCTCCGTCGTCCGGCACAGCAAACGGGGAGGAACGCGCAGAAGGGTTCTCCAACCGCTCTCCCGCAGCCCGGACTCCTTGTGCGCGAGGGTCTGTCCGGCCAGGTCCTCCAGGCGCTGCCCCGGCGCCGCCACTGTGCACGGCAGCCGTACGATCGCCGGCAGGGCCGCGTTTCCCGGTGCGAGCGCGGCACCCCGAGGGCGGACCGACATCGGCATCACCACCTTCAGGTCCCTCGCCCGGCCCGTCCGCCGCTGCTGGAGGGTCGCGAGTGCGCCGGTCACGGCGGCGAGGTACACGTCGTTGACGCCCGCCCCGCACCGAGCCGCCACCGCCCGCAGGTCCGCCTCCGGGACATCCGCGTACGCCATGGCCACCCGCCCGCTCGGCGCGGCGTCGGACCCGGCCGGAACCGTCTCCTCGGCGGGGAGCTTCCCCAGCGGCCACTTGGCCGGCCACGTCGTGGAGCCGCGCCGCCCCCGTGCGGGCGGACGGTACGGGTACGGGCCCGAACCCGGCTCGTCGGCCAGCAGCGCGGCCAGCAGATGGGCGGCGCCGACACCGTCCGTCAGCGCGTGCTCGATACGGAAGCACACCCGCTGCACCTGCTCGGTCCGGCACGTCAGCAGCAGCAGGTCCCAGCGGGGCGCCGGCCGGGCGGGAAGCGGCCGGCGCAGAGCCGCGTCGGTCGCCTCGGCGAGCCGGCCGTCCACCCGCTCCGCGCCGACGTGCAGCCCGGCTCGGGGCGGCGCGGTCCGGGTCCACGACCGCTCTCCCGGCACCGCCGCGACGTTCAGGGTCTCCAGCCCGGCCGCACGCTCGTCCACGCGGGCGCGCAAGGCGTCGAGTGTGAACGATTCGGCAGGAAAGTCCAGGACATGGCCCACCATGAACGGTTCGGTGGCGCGGTCGGAGAGGAACGCGAACGCGCGGTCCAGCGCGTTCATCCTCCCCGGCCGCACCGAGCCGGCACCGGACCCGCCCACGTTCGCCGACACCCTCCGGACCTGCACGGACCCACCTCGCATCCGGTCGACATAAACCCGCCGTGCGAACGAGGTGTGCCGACCAAGGGACACGGCACCCGGACCCGGACCCGGATTTTGGATCCGGATTTTGGATCCGGATTTTGGATCTGGTGTTTTGGATCCTGTGTTTTGGATCCGATCCGTCACCTCCCCGGAAGGCGGGGCGGCCGAGGCCTACGAGCCGGCCGGTCGGCTCGGGGCGATGGCGGCCTCGATGTGGTCGAGTTGGGCGGCGAGGATCTCTTCGAACGCGGCCTGGCGATCCGCTCCGAGAGGGCGGACGTCACGGGCGAAGTGGGCGAGGGCGGGGAAGCGTTCGGGGTCGGCGCCGAGTACCGCTACGCGGAACAGCTCCATGCCTTGCTCGTACTCTTCCGCGGTGATGCTGCCGACTCCGGCCTCGGAGGCGATCAGCGCGACGATGAGGACCGCGAGCCGGTGATAGCGCGCCGGGATCTCCTCGTCGGGCAGCCCGGACGCGCGCAGGGCCTGCAGCACCTCTTCCATGACCAGCCGGGAACCGGCGCCGCCCGACGCGTACCGTCCCCAGACCGCGGCGAGCTGGGGCTGTTGGCCGAACGCCTCCCTCACGCGCAGGGCCAGGGCGGTGATGCGCTGCTTCCAGTCGCCCTCGGCGCGGTAGCCGTCCATGGAGGCCAGGAGGATCCGGTCGGCGACCGCGCGCAGCAGTTCGGTCTTGCTGCGGAAGTGCCGGTACAGGCTGGAGGAATCGGTCCCCAGGGTCGCGGCGAGCTTGCGCACGCTGAACGACTCCGCGTCGCTCGTGCGCAGCAACTCCGCTGCCGCGTCAAGGATTTCCTCGGTCGTCCAGCGCCGTCGACCTGCCATTTCGCCCCTCTCGTCGCACCGATTCTAACGCATGCACTTGGTGATGCACGCGGTGCGTGCATAATGAGGACATGGGTGTGGCGAGCGCACCGGCAGCAGGTGGGCCGACGTGCGTCGCACGCCCCGTCGCCCGGATCGGGGCGACCGATGTGGAGCTCACCCCGAGCAATGCGAAAGGACGCATGTCGTGAGGAACCCACTGGATTCGGCGGCGCTGGACGCCGCCATCGAGAACGTCCACCGCGCCGGGATTCCGGGCCTCTTCGCCGAGGTGCGGGCCGGTGACCAGGTCTGGCGCGGCGCCGCCGGAGTCGCCGACGTCGCCACCGGCCGCCCCGTCACCGCCGGCATGCGGCACCGCGTCGGCAGCATCACCAAGACCTTCGTCTCCGCCGCGGTGCTGCGACTGGCCGAGGCCGGCCGGATCGGTCTCGACACTCCGATCGGCCGGTACATTCCGGAGCTGCTCCCCGGGGAACGCGGTGACGCGATCACGGCACGGATGCTGATCAACCACACCAGCGGCCTCGCCGAGTACCTCCCGTACGCCTACCCGTCCCTCAAGGCGCTGCCCGTCGTCGCCGACACCAGCCCGCAGAGCCTGGACGACCTCCGCCTCACGCGCTTCGACCCCGTCGAACTGATCGGGATGGGAGTCTCCGCACCCGCCGTCGGCACTCCCGGCGGCACCCCGGGCGTGTACTCCAACACCAACTACCACCTCCTCGGCCGGCTCCTGGAACGGGTGACCGGCACGACGGCCGAGGAGCACATCACCGAAAGCGTCATCGAGCGCGCCGGGCTCCGGGACACCGCCTTCCCCACCGGACCGTACGTCGACGGCCCGCACGCGCGGCTCTACGAGGCGTGGTTCGGCATGATCGACCCGCCGCGCGACTACAGCGTCTACGACATGTCGTGGGCGGGGCTGGGAGGCTCGCTCATATCGACCGTCGCGGACCTCAACCGCTTCTACCGCCTGCTCCTGGCCGGCGAGATCGTCAGCCCGTCGTCGCTGGCGCAGATGCAGCGCACCGGCCAGGTCGTCACCCACGCGGGCACGGTGATCGACTACGGCCTCGGCCTGTACCCGATGGAGGAGCCCGGCCAGGCCATCTTCTGGGGCAACGGCGGCACCGTCTGGGGCGCCGGGACGCTGGCCATGATCCGCGCGGACGGCGAG
Organism: Streptomyces sp. NPDC047974; assembly: GCF_040653375.1. Lineage (NCBI taxonomy): Bacteria > Bacillati > Actinomycetota > Actinomycetes > Kitasatosporales > Streptomycetaceae > Streptomyces > Streptomyces sp. NPDC047974. The sequence continues at coordinate 177,494 of NZ_JBEZNU010000001.1, read as the reverse complement.
CGGCAGCTCGCGGTCGCGGTGAACCTGCAGCGGTGGAACAGGCTCGACTCCTCCGGCAGCCCGCAGCCCCACCCCATCGACGACGCGCTCGCGGCGCTGTACCGCGTGGCGATGTACGGCTGACCGCCCGGCCGGTCGGCGTGCTCCGCAACCCACTCGACGCACTTCGCAGATTGGACGGCTCGACATGACCGCTGCACCGATCGATCTCTTCTCCTCGTTCATTCACCTGGACCGGAGTGGTCAGGTGAGCGCCGCTCCACCCGTGTTCGACTCCGAGCGGGACGGCTGGCAGTTGATGACCTTCCACGTGGAGACCGACGCCGACGTCCACGGCGACCACTGGGAGATCCACACCGAGGCGGACGAACTCGTGTCCTGCCTCACCGGCGCGATCCGTCTCTGCTTCCGCCCGGAGCGGCCGGGGGAGAAGGAGGAGGAGGTCGGGCTGGCGGCCGGGACGGCGGTCATCGTCCCGCGCGGGCGCTGGCATCGCATCGCGCTGGACGGCCCCAGCGACATCATGTCCGTCACCCTGCCGCGCGGCAGCGGCCTGCAGAGCCGCACCGAGGCCTAGGCGGGCAGCGGCCCGCTCCTCGTGCGGGCCGCTACCGACGACGAGGCCGGTCCTGGCGCGGGGGCGCGATTCACGGTTCCACGCGCTCCCGCGCCAGGCTCTTCTGCTGAGGGGAGAAGGGGCCGTACAAGGCCGCCCATTGCAGGAGCAGGATGGTCTTGCCGTCGGTGATGCGTCCGTCGTGGGCCATGGCGAGGGCGTCGGTGAAGGGCAGTTCGAGGACCTCGATGTCCTCGCCGTCCTCCTCCAGCCCTCCGCCGGCGCCGGTTCGGTCGGCCGGAGTGTAGGGCGCGGCGAAGAAGTGCAGGCGTTCGGTGACCGAGCCGGGGCTCATGTAGGCGTCGAGCACGGGGGTGAGCGGGCCGAGGGCGACACCGAGTTCCTCGGCGCTCTCGCGGCGGATCGCCGTGTGCGGGTCGTCCGCGTCGAGGAGTCCCGCCGCCGCCTCGATGAGCATGCCGTCGGGGTGCTCGTTGACATAGGCCGGGTAGCGGAACTGGCGGGTCAGCAGGACGCAGCCGCGTTCGGCGTCGTAGGGCAGGACGACGGCGCCGTTGCCGCGGTCGTACGTCTCCCGCTGCTGGGTCTCCCACCGGCCGTCGCGGCGGCGGTAGTCGAAGGTGGTGCGGCGCAGGACGTGCCAGCCCTGGGAGGTGAGTTCGACGTCGCGGATCCGGACGTCGGGGTTGCGGTCGAGCTCGCGTCCGGCCAGGTGGAGGCCGGTGCGTCCGCGGTGATCGGGAGTGTCGACCCCCGAGCGGCCGGTCATGCCGGCACCGGCGCGGCCGGCAGGGGGATCAGCGGGGGGATCGGCGGGGCCGGATCGGAACGGGTCGGCGATCAGGAGGGGCGTCGGCTCGTCGTTCATGCCCGCTAAGATACATGCAGAATCATGCAAGAACGGGAAGGAACGTGCATGCTGGCTGCTGAACGGCGCGAGCACCTGCTCGAACTGCTCGCCCGCACCGGGAAGATCGTGGCCAAGGACGTCGCCACCGGCCTCCGCATCTCGGAGGACACCGTGCGGCGCGACCTGCGGGACCTCGCCGCCGAGGGACTGTGCCAGCGGGTCTACGGCGGCGCGCTGCCGGTGTCCCCCGCCGTGGCGGACTACGACGCCCGGCAGGCGCTGGCCTCCGACGGCAAGCGGAAGGTCGCCTCGGTGGCGGCGGGGCTCGTACGGCCGGGCGGCTCGGTGATCCTCGACGGCGGAACGACCGCCCTCGCCGTGGCACGCGCCCTCCCGAGGGACCTCGCCTGCACGGTGATCACCCACAGCCCGACGATCGCCACGGCCCTGATCGACCATCCGCACGCGGAGCTCTTCCTGATCGGCGGCCGCGTCTTCAAGCACTCGGCGGTCACCTGCGGCGCCGCCGCCGTCGAGGCGGCGCAGAACGTCTCCGCCGAACTCTGCCTGCTCGGCGTCACGGGCGTTCACCCCGAGGCGGGACTGACCACCGCGGACGCCGACGAGGCGGCGATGAAACGCGCCCTGTCCGCACGGGCCGCGGACACGTACGTCCTCGCCTCCTCCGAGAAGATCGGCACGGCCTCGCCGTACCGCGTCCTGCCGTGGGAGTCGATCAGCGGACTGATCACCGACGCGGACCCCGGGGACCCGACGGTGGGACGACTCGCGGCGCTCGGTGTGGACGTCCTGGCAGCCGAATGAAAGCCGAGCCGGACGAGGGCGGAGTGTCGCCCGATCAGCGATCGGCCGGGCCCAGGCCCGTACGAAGACCCCTCCTCGCCTTTGCCGATTCGGCAACAGGGCTGGCCCGGTGAGGAGGCGCTGGGTCACGGTGGGGTCATGGCCGACGACACCGCAGCAGAAGTCCTCTCCTCCGACCGCTCCTCCTTCGCCGATGGCTACGCAGGCGACCCCGCCGTGCGCGACGAGTGGGACAGCCGCTACTCCGAGCGCCCGCAGCTCTGGAGCGGACAGCCCAACGGGGCGCTCGTCGCGGGGGTCGCCGACCTCCCGCCCGGGCGCGTGCTCGACGTCGGCTGCGGCGAGGGGGCGGATGCCATCTGGCTCGCCCGCTCCGGCTGGGACGTCACCGCCGTGGAGGTCTCGGGCGTGGCGCTGGACCGGGCCGCCGCCCACGCGCGGGAGGCCGGCGTCGGCGTGCGCTGGGTGCACGCCGGCCTGACCGAGGCAGCGCTCCCGCCCGCCTCCTTCGACCTGGTCTCCGCGCAGTACCCGGCGCTGCTCCGTACCCCGGGCGCGACGGCCGAGCGCGCCCTGCTCGACGCCGTCGCGCCCGGCGGCGTCCTGCTGCTCGTCCACCACGCGGGCATGGACGAACACCACGCCGGCCAGGACGGCGCCTTCGACCCCGCCGACTACGTCCGGCCCTCGATGGTCGCCGCCCTCCTCGGCGACGACTGGCGGGTCGAGGTCGACGAAGAGCGCCCCCGCGTGCTCCCCGAGGGCGGCGCCGGCGCCCACCACACCCACGACGTCGTGCTGCGTGCCCGCCGCCTCCGCTGACGCTTCGGCTCGGCAGTCCCCGAGGCGGCCCGGGGACTGCCGACGAACGCCATCGGTGTCCAGCCGACCTCTGCTGCGCCGCTCGCCGGCCCAGAACGGGAACTACCCCACTCGCCACCATCGGCGGCGCTGCGGCGGCAGCGCCGGAACGACGTCGTCCTCGGACTTCAGCACGGCGCGCCCGGCACGCACCGCTTCCCTCAGCTTCTCCTCGAAGTCGTGCCGTCCGCTGTTGAGCCGCGCGTTCCAGCGGGGAGGGTTCTCGGCGTCTCGCAGCAGGGCACGTGCTTGTCTCTCGGAAACGCCGGGCACGGCTGCGATCGCCTGCAAACGCTCTTCATGACCCATTCCCTCCAGGCCCCCGTGAAGTACGGCGTGTTCGGCAAGGCGGGCAGTGCGAGCGACGTCTGCGTCGTTGCTGGAGAGAAGCCGAGTGATCAGCAGGTGAGTATGACCCGTTTCCCCGTGCACGGAGGCTTCGGACGAGTAGCGGTCGACGGACAGTAGAACCTGTTGGGCGGCATCGACGAATCTTTGTGGTGCGACGAGTTCGACCTCGTGTGCCTTCAGGCGCATTGCCTGTGTGGCGTCACGTAGATGGAGGATCAGACGTCCGTCGTCGCCCTCTTCGTAGGAGCGGTTGCAGACGTCCACCACGTCACGAGCGGACTGGATGAACTGGGCGATCTGGAGCTGCCTCGCTGCCCACAGGGCCGCCACCCGCTGGGCCTCGGCAGCGATCCGTGCAGCCTCGCGTGCCGCCGCTGCCTGGTCCCGGCCTCCGTTCGCCTGGATCTTCGCCCCGATGACACTTCCGAGAAGCCCGCCGACGATGGCGATGGCGGCCACCAGGGCGGCGAATATCTCGGGGTTCTCTTCGAAGTACTGCACCGCCACATCATGTCGCGACGAAGCGGTCCCCGGTCTACGGGCACTCCGCCCGGCTCGCGCCCCGGCCTCAGGACTGGCTCGTGCTGGTCGGCAAGACGGCCGAGCTGAAGCACCGGGACTGCGGCTGGAGCGCCGAGATCCCCGCCGTCACCGCGCCTACCTTGCTCGTGTTCGGCGACGCCGACGCCATGGCGGCGGGGGAAGCGGGTGGCGGGGCTTCGGTGCCCCTGATCCGCTCTGCGAGCGCTACCGTTACCGCTTCCGTTCGGCGCGCCCATGGTGTCGTCTGTCGCAATCTCCGCGCGCGACAGTCGGAGGCGCGGCATGATCGACCGGGCAATTCCTCAGAAGAACGTCATGTCCCAGTCGCCTGTGATCAGAGCTCGCATGGCTTCCTCGAAGCCGTGCGCCACTCGCTGAACCCCTGCGTCACCGCCGAGGATGATGTCACCGTTCTCCGCGAGGAGAACCATCTCCTCGGTCGAGAGGGCGATGCCCAGCGGCAGGGCGGACATGCCGAGGCGCTTTTCGAAGGAGCGCACCCACGGCGGGGTGGCCTGGGCGACCTCCTCGACCGAGATCGTCAGGGACGATTCGTCCCCGGTGACGTGCGACGGCCAGAACACCGTCGTCTCGCCGTACGCCCGGAGGAACTCCATGAGTTCTTCGGTGACGGTGAAACCCGCATTCTGATAGGTCAGGCGGGCCGCCTCGAGGTCCACGAAACCGCACGAGACTCGTGAGGCACCGACGAACGCCCTGCGGAGCGCTTCCTCCCTTGCCCGGATCTCCTCTTCACTCATCCGATGGGCACCTCTCTGTGCATCCCAGGCACCATGACGCGTGGTTCTCACGTGCGAGGACTCCGTCGCCGTGGTGTTGGTCGATGGTGGATCGCGATCACGATATCGAGGGTTCCCGGGCGATCGACAACACCGAGGCCTATGGCCCGCGGCGGCCGGGTGTCGCCGTCGACCGGCCGCGTTCTCTTGGGGCCGTGGTCGGGACGGTGGTGAGGGTGAGGAGGGGGAGGGCGCCCAGGATCAGCCACGGCAGAGAGCCGCCGAGGCCGAGGAGGGCGCCGATGGGGGCGCCGGCGGCGAGTACGGCGAGGGCGGACAGGGAGGACAGGGCTCCGGTGAACAGCCCGAGGTGCCGGTGGTCCACGAGGTCGGGGAGCATGGCCCGGGTGGCGGGCAGGAACAGGATCTGCCCGAGGGTGAGCAGCACGGTGAACGCCAGGGCGGCCCAGATGCCTTCCAGGTGCCGTAGGAGCGCTGCCGCCGCGAAGGACCCGGCGATGACGAGCAGGCCGGTCCGCGCCGCGCCGGGGTGGTCCAGGCGCGTGGCGGCCAGCTTCTCCACCGGTCCGGACGCGCACACGACCAGCGTGGCGGAGAGCGTGAACAGCCAGCCCAGCGCGGCTTGGGAGCCGGTGGAACGTTCGAGTTCGGCCGGCAGCGCCAGGTAGAGCTGGTTGTAGGCCAGGAGGTAGGCCGCGTACGCGACGGTGAGCCGGAGGAAGCGACGGTTGCCCAGGACGAGCCGTACCGTCGGCTTCACGCCCCCGCCACCGGGCGGAGTCCCCGACTCGTTCCCGTCCTTCCGTGGCATCAGCAGAGTGTGGGCCGCGAGGACGAGTACGAAGACGGCCGCTCCCGTGAAGCACGCCGAGCGGAACGCGGTGTCGCCGCCCCAGGCGAGGAGGAGGGATCCGGCGGCCGGGCCGATCAGGGCGCCGGCTTGTCCGCCGGCCGCGAACCGGGCGAGGGTCCGCGTGCGGCGGGGGCCTCCCGCGTGCTCGATGCGCAGCGCCTCGCGGGTGATCTCGGACTCGACCGCCGGCGAGAACAGCGCGGCGGCGAAGCCGACGAGGGTGACGGCTCCGATGACCGTCCCGACGCTCGTCGCCGCCGCGAGCCAGCAGAATCCGGCGACGCGCAGCGCACAGCCGACGAGGACCACGGGGCGCGGCCCGTACCGGTCGGTGAGCAGACCTCCGACCACGAAGAGCCCCTGCTGACTGAAGGTCCGCAGCCCGAGGACGAGCCCGACCACGGCCCCGCTCAGGCCGAGCGTTCCCGTGAGGTGTTCGGCGAGGTACGGGAGCACGGCGAAGAATCCCGTGTTGAAGGCGAATTGACTGCCGATCAGGAGATGTCCGAGCGGAGTCACGGGGTGAGCCTGCCGTCGCGCATGGTCAGGACGCGGTCGCTGACGTGGCGGACCGCCGTGTGGTCGTGGGAGATGAGCAGAAGGCCGACGCCCAGGGTGTCCTGAAGGTCCATCAGCAGGTTGAGGACTCCCGCGCGCAGCGAGGGATCGAGGGCCGAGGTCGGCTCGTCGAGGACGAGCAGTTCGGGGCGTGTGGCCAGTGCGCGGGCGATGACGACGCGCTGGCACTGGCCTCCGGACAACTCGTCCGGGAACCGCAGTCCTTGGGCGGGCGAGAGCCCGACGAGCTCCATCAGTTCGTCCACGCGGTCCGGTCCTTCCGCTCGGGACCACAAGCCGTGGACGCGCAGGGGTTCCGCGATCTGGTCGCGGACCCGGCGGCGCGGGCTGAGAGCCCCGTGGGGATCCTGGAAGACCGGCTGGAACCGGGGCCGCAGGCGGCGGAGTTCGCGCTCCGGGAGGTCGGTGACGTCGATCCCGGCGAGGTGCACCGCGCCGGCGGCCGGCCGGAGCAGTCGCAGCACCGCCAGCGCGGTCGTGGACTTGCCGCAGCCCGACGGGCCGACCAGCCCGACCGCTTCCCCGCGCCCGACCGTGAAGGACACCCCGTTCACGACTTTTCGCGTTCCGTACCGTACGACGAGGTCACGCACGTCCAGGAGAGGGTTCACGCGGTCGCCTCCTCGGAGGGGTGGTGGCAGGCCACGGCGCGGTCGTCCACCGAGCGGAGCGTCGGCTCCTCGCGTCGGCAGAGGTCGTCCGCGCCCGGGCAGCGGGGCGCGAAACCGCACCCCGCACCGCCCGCTCCCGGCACGGGAGGGGCCCCGGCGAGGACGGGGAGGCGCGCCCGGCGGGGAAGCCCGGTTCGTGGGAGGGAGGCGAGCAGGCCCCGTGTGTACGGGGTGACCGGGCGTTCCAGTATCTGCTCCGCCGAGCCGAGTTCGGCGATCCTTCCGGCGTACATCACGGCCGCGCGGTCCGCGTGCCGTCGTACCGCCGTCAGGTCGTGGCTGACGAGCAGCAGAGTGGCCCCGGTGGCCGCGCAGCGTGCGCGGAGCAGCGTCAGCACGTGTTCCTGGCGCTCGGGATCGAGCGCGGTGGTCGGCTCGTCGGCCACGACCAGCGCCGGCCCGTTCACCAGGGCCATCGCGATCACGGCACGCTGCCGCATCCCGCCCGACAGGGCGTGCGGATACGCGCCCGCGGCCTCCGGTCCGAGTCCGACCGCGGCGAGCGCGGCGCGGGCCGCCGACAGAGCCTCGCGGCGTGCCGAGTGGGTCACCGACCGTATAGAGAGCGAGAGTTGGTCCTCGACGCGGTGGACCGGCGAGAGGGCCGACATCGCGTCCTGGGGGATCCACGCGACGCGGCGGCCGAGGTCGGCCGGAGCGACCGGGCTGCCGTCCAGCAGCACCCGACCCCGCACGGTGACCTCGCGCGGGGCCATCCCCAGCAGTGCCCGCGCGGTGAGGGACTTGCCCGCCCCGGACTCGCCGACCAGGGCGAACACTTCGCCGACGGCCAGATCGAAGGAGACTCCGCGGACGGCCTCACCGTCGGGGAAGGCGATCCGCAGACCGTCCACCCGGAGCAGCGGAGCCGGGGATTCAGACGGAGGGCGGGGAAGAGGGCGGGGAAGAGAGACGGGCCGGGGGTCGGGCGGAGACGCGGGTGGAGGGACGGGCGGAGGGACGGGCGGAGAGAAGGACACGAGGGCGGGCTTTCTTCGAAGCGAGCGTGGAGCCGGGGGCGCGCGGGCCGGGGCGGCGGGCGGTGCCGAGGGACGACAGGCAGACCGCGAGCGCGGCGAGCAGCGCGAGGGCCACAGCAGGGGCGAGGGCGGGGACCGGTGCCCGCTCGACGTAGTCGGCCGACTCGTCGAGCAGCAGTCCCCACTCGGGCGACGGGGGGCGGGCGCCGAGCCCCAGGAAGCCGAGCGACGCCAGGGCGAGCGCGACGCCGGGCAGGCGCAGCACGGCGTGCCGGGCGACGGGACCGGCCACCGACGGCAGGACGTGCCGCGTCCACACCCAGAGGGGCCCGGCGCCGATGGCCCGTTGTGCCGTCAGGAACCGGGAGGCCCGTATCTCCTGGACCAGGGCGGCGGCGTGGGCGGCCAGCGGCGGCCAGGACGTCAGCGTCACGGCCAGCGCGGCCGTCCCGGCTCCCGGACCGGTGACCGCCGCGACCAGCATCCCGGTGAGGACCGGCGGCAGCGCGTTGGCGACGTCCGAGAATCCGGCCGCCGCTCCCGGGACGAAACCGAGCGCGAGCGCGATCAGCCAGCCGGCCGCCGTCACGGCGGCGGCGGTGCCCACCGTCGCCGCCGCGCCGTGCCCCAGGCGGGCGAGCACGTCCCGGCCGAGCGCGTCCGCTCCGAGCGGATGCGAGCGGGACGGCCCGGCGAGCCGGGCCGCCACGTCCACCGCGTACGGATCGCGCAGCAGCCCCCACCCGACCACGCCCGCCAGAACGACCGCCAGCACGACCGGCACGGCGAGCGTGATCCGACGGGGACGCGGCACGGGAAGCGCGAGCCCGGCCTCCCGCAGGGCGAGCCCGAGCAGACGGCGCCGGACCAGCGAGGCCGAGGCCCCCGCGAGCAGGCCGAGCCCGAGCAGCGCGAGAACGCACCCCTGGAGCAGCGGCAGGTCCTGCGACGTCGCCGCGCCCAGCGCCGTACGCCCGATGCCGGGTACGGCGAACACCGTCTCCACGGCCACCGCTCCGCCGGTCAGACCGACGGCCACCATGCCGAACTGGGCGGCGAGCGCGGGCATCGCGCGCCGCACCGCCGCACCGGTGATCCGCCACCGGCCGATGCCCGCCCCGCGCCACGACTCCACCCACCGCTCTTCGAGCACGGCCGGCAGCGCCTCGGCGACCAACCGGCCGAGAAGCGCGCCGGCCGGGACGCCGAGCGCCACGGCCGGCAGCACCAGATGGGCCGGCCCCGCCCAGCCGGACGTGGGCAGCCACCCCAGCCCTACGCCGACCGTGAGCAGGAGGACCAGGGCGAGCAGGAACTCGGGAATCGCCGCGAGCACCGCGGCCGGCGTCCCGCCGGTGGCCCGCCCCCGCAGGAGCGCGGGCGCGGCGAGCAGCGCCCCCACCGTGAGGGCGACGGCCAGGGCCGCCCCCATGAGCGTCAGCGACACCCCGAGCCCGGACAGGACCGTCGCCGACACGTCGGTGCCCGACACCCACGACACCCCCAGGTCGCCGTGGAGGAGTCCGTTCAGCCAGCCGCCGAGAAGCCCCGTGGGGCCCGCGTCCAGGCCGAGGTCGGCACGGATGGCGGCGAGCGCCTCGGGCGTCGGTGCCTGCTCGGCGGAGCGGGCACGCAGCAGGGCGAGCGCCGGATCCCTGCCGGAGAGCCAGGGCAGCAGTCCGACCGCGGTCATGACGGCGGCCAGGGCGACGAGCCGCGCGGTGACCGCCCGCACGGCCGCGGGGGAAGGCGCCTTCACCGCACGTACGTGTCGACGGTGACGAGCTCGCGCTCGCGGGGGTCGTGTGCGGCGCCCACCACGTTCTCGGCGTCGCCCTGGATGACCCGTTCGTGCAGCAGCGGCACGGCCGCGTCGGTGGCGAGCACGGCGGCCTCGGCCGTGACGACCGCCTTCCGCCGGGCCTCGCCGGTCCCCGTCGCGGCGGCGACGGAGAGCGCGGAGTCGACGGCGGCATCGGAGAGCTGGGAGATGTTGAAGGAACCGTCGCCCGCGAAGTCGCTGTACAGGTACGCCGCCGGATCACCGGAGTCGAGCACGGTGGCCCGTGACAGGACGAAGGCGTCGAACTTCCCCGCCAGGGCGTCGGCTTCGATGTGCGCGTACTCCCGCACGTCCAGCTCGACCTCGAACCCCGCTTCGCGCAGCTGCTGTTGGAGCAGCTGGGCGACCTCGGGCAGCTCGGCCCGGTCCGAGAACGTGCCGATGGTGATCGTGGCGCCCTTCGGGTCCCCGGCCGCGGCGCGCCGCGGCGGGGTACGCAGCTTCGCCGCCCAGGGGAGCGCCGGTCCCAGCAGTCCTTCGGCGCGGTCCGCCCGGCCCTCGTACACACCCGCGACGAGGCTCCGGGCGTCGACGGCCTCACGGGCGGCGGCCCGCAGCGCCGGATCGCGGAAGGCGCCGCGCTCGGTGTTCAGGTACAGGGTGTTGGTCCGGGGCATCGGCACCTCGGTGACGAGGGCCGGGTCCAGCAGGCCGGCCTGCGAGACCGGCACCGCCTCGACGATGTCCGCCTCTCCGCTGCGCAGCGCCGCGGCCCGGGCGGTCCCGTCGGGGACGTAGCGCACGTCGATGCCCGGGGCCTTGGCCCGGCCGCCCCAGTAGCGGTCGTACCGGTCGAGGGTCGCCGACGAGGTGCCGTCGGCACGCACGAGCACGAACGGTCCGGTGCCGGCGCCCACGGGGTTCACGCCCCTGCCCCGGTACGCCCTGGCGGCCAGGATCGACAGCTGGGGAGAGCTGAGCCGCTGCGGTACGAGGGGATCGGCACGGGTGGTGGTCACGGTCACCGAACGGGGGCCGTCCGCCCGGACGGTGAGGTCGACGCCGTCGAGGATCCGCGGCTTCGGTGAGGCCGTCGCGGCGGCGGACAGGGAGCGGACGACGTCCGAGGAGGTGAGCGGGCTGCCGTCGTGGAAGGTCACGCCCTCGCGCAGGGTGAACGTCCAGGTCCTGCCCTGCTGTCGCCAGCCCGTCGCGAGGGAGGGGAGGGCGTCGCCGGCGGGGTCCAGGCGGACCAGGGTCTCCGCGGTGGACCATCGCGACAGCTTGAAGGCGTCGTCGGAGAGCGGGGAGAGTCCCGAACGCGGCGGCTGCATCATCGCCACCCGTATGCGCCCGCCGTCGTCCCCGGGCCCGCCGTCGCCCCCGGGCCCACCGCCGGCCTCGCCGCCGCCGCTTGCGAAACAGCCGCTCAGGAGGGCCGAGGCCGTGGCGGCGGAGAGGAGGGCGGTGACGCTGCGACGGGTTCGGCGCGGGTTGCGGGAGCGGTGGGGCATGGGGGGATCCTCAAGGTGCGGTGGTGAGGTTCCAGACCTTAACAGAATGAAAATCATGTTCACTAAAGGGGTGGGTGGAGTGAAGCGGAGTGGCGTGGGGTGGGGTCCGTCCGGGGTGCCGGGCTCGCCCGGACTCTCCACCGGTGTGTCGGGCGGATCGGCCGTCTCCGCGCTGGCGGTGCTGCTCGACCGCTCGATGGAACGGATGGCCGAGGCCGCGGCGGACGTTCGTGTCTTCGACCGGGAGGCGATCCGCGAGGCGGCGGACGTATGGGACAACAACCTGTTCCCGCTCTTCTGGGCCGTGAGCGCGCCGAGCGCCGGCGAACGGGAGCGCCGGGCGTCGACCGTACTGGAGTGGATGGCCGGTCTCGGTGAGCGGCGGCGCGCATGGATGACCGAGCAGGCGGCCGTCGCCGGATACGACCTCGGAGCGCTCCTGCCGCCGGCGCCGGCCGGGCCCTGCGCGCCGGGCCGTGACTACCTCGGGCACGTCATGGCACCGCAGGACCGGCTCACGCGCGAGAAGGCGGACGAGTTGGCCGCCGACTACGACCTGACGACGGCGACCGTGCGCCACGTGCGGGTGGAGCGTGCCGGCGGTCGACTGACCGCCTTCCTACGGGTGGTCGCCGACCGCAGGTTCGCCGTCGAAGCGCCCGTGCCGCCTGCCGCCGTGCTGGACGTGTGGCTGGACGGCGTCACGGACGCCGACTTCGTCTCCCCCGGCGTGGGCGGAGTGATCCTGGACGCCGGATCGCGGGGGATCGCGATATCCCTGGGCGGTGGCGGCAGGCTCCGCGCGGCCGGTGGCGAGTGCCGCCCGGACGACCGCTCCTGGCACCTGTCGGCCGCGGGGCGGCGCGCGGACGCGGTCACCCCGCCGCGCACCGGCCGGCAGGCGCGTCCGCGTCGGGCGCCCGGCGGAGATCTGGGGCCCGACGCGCACGCCGCCGCCCTGCTTCTGCGCCACGCCATGCTGGAACTCCGCTCGGTGCGCTACCCCGAGCGCGCGGATCGCGTCCCCGTGCTCCTGCTGTGCCGGGCGTTCTCGGGGGCGGGCGCGGCGATCGTCGCCGCCGGGGCGCAGACCGGCGCACGTCGCCGGGAGGCGGCCTTCCGCGACGTGATCCGACGGTGGGCCGTCCAGGGCGGCCCACGGCTCGCCGGCGGGTTCGCCCGTGTCCTCAGGGCGGAGGCGGGCCGAACGGGCCTCGTCGAGACGCCGCGGATCGCCGACCGGACGCCGCCCTCCCCGGCGGACGGCTCATCCGTCCAGGGGCGTACGCCTTCGCAGGCGGTGCTCGTCATGGCCTCCTGGACGGCCGCGCACACCTCCTACGGGACGGAACGCCCGACTGCCGCGCAGCTCCAGCTCGCCCTGCCGCCCCGCCCCGACGAGACCCTGCCCGGGCGCTGGCGACTTCGCACGGCCGGCTTCGAAGAGCCGGTAGCCTTCCGCCTCCGCACCGCCGCGTTCGAGGGCGCGGGCCCACTCGTCCGGGTGGGAGCTCCGACCGAGGCCTGCGGTCTCGATCTGCACCGAGGGGCCTTGCACGTCGCCACCGCGGACGGTGGGCGCGTGTCCGTGAGCTGACCTCCCCGAGCACCTCCCGGCCTCCGCGCCGGCACGGGTTCCGTTTCAGCCACCCCGACGTCGTCTTCAACACACTTCGAAGGTCGGGAAGTTGGCGCCGCGGGACACGTTCTGGAATTCTGTTCCAACTTGAGATCTCCGTACCCACCGGGGGAATCACCACACAGGGGACGTGACGCACTCCGCTCGGCGCGACCGATCGACCCCGCCCCGCCCGCCGCACCCCGCGGACCGGACGACCGGCACCGAAAGGGCTGACCTCTGCCGTGGAACAGCTGACGGGGGAGGACCCCGCGCACATCGGCCCGTACCGCCTGATCGCCCGCCTGGGCGCGGGCGGGATGGGTCTCGTCTACCTGGGCCGCTCCGACCTGGGGCGTACCGTCGCCGTCAAGGTCGTCCAGGCCGAACACGCCCAGCACGCGGAGTTCCGCAGACGGTTCTCCCGCGAGGTGGCGGCGGCCCGCAGGGTGGGGGGCGCCTGGACCGCCGACGTCCTGGACGCCGACACCGACGCCGCCGTGCCGTGGGTGGCCACGCAGTACATCCCCGGGCCCGACCTCACCACCGTCGTGGCCCAGGACTTCGGGCCGCTGCCCGAGCACTCGGTCCGCATCCTCGCCAACCGCCTCGCCCTCGCCCTCCAGGCCGTGCACGAGGCGGGCCTGATCCACCGTGATCTCAAACCGTCCAACGTCCTGGTCACCGTCGACGGCCCCCGCGTCATCGACTTCGGGATCGCCCGGGCGAGGGACAGCCTGGCCGGCGACAGCCTGCACACCCGCACCGGCATGCTGATCGGCTCGCCCGGCTTCATGTCGCCCGAGCAGGTGCGCGGGCTCGAACTCACCCCCGCCTCCGACGTGTTCTGCCTGGGTGCGCTCCTCGTCTACGCGGCCACCGGGCGGCTCCTCTTCGGCGCCACGGACACCGGCCTCAACGCCCACCTCTTCCGGATCGCCGAGGAGGAGGCGGACCTGACCGGCGTGCCGGACGCGCTCGTCGCTCTCGTACGCGCCTGCCTCGACAAGGATCCGGCCAAGCGGCCCACCCCGCACGAGGTGGCCGCGCGCACGGCGACCGGCCAGGAGGGGGAATGGCTGCCGGGGGCGGTACTCGCCCAGCTCGGCCGCCGCGCCGCTCATCTGCTGGACTACGCCCCCGCCGCAGCTCCCGCCCCACCCGCCGACGCCCCTGCGGCCGCGCCGCAGGCCCCCCGCGTCCCACCCGCCAGAACGCCGGTGCCCTCACCGCCCGCTCAGCCGGCGTACGTCCCGACCGCCCCGGCGCACTCCGCGCACTCCGGTGCCGCCCCCGGCTTCGGCGCCCCCCTGCCTCCGTCACCCGGAGCCTGGGGCGCCGCGCCGGCGTCCCCGGCCCGCCTCCCGGAACCGGAGGCCCCGCTGCCGCGGCGCTGGTGGGCCCTGGTCGTGCTCGCGCTGGCCCAGTCGGTCGTGCTCTTCGACGCGGTGTTCTCCAACAGGGCGATGATGTACGCGGGCGTCGACAGAGACTTCGGGCTTCCCGGTGACGGCTGGAAGGTGTCGTCCACCGTCTACCTGGACGTGATGCCCCTCGCCTACGCGCTTGCCTTCGTCGCGGTGCTGCTGTGCGGCGCCAGGATCGCGGACCTCGTGGGGCGCAAGCGGATGCTGGTGATCGGCCTGGCGGGCTTCGCGGCGGCCGCCGCGCTCGGCGGCCTCGCGCCGTCGTCCGGCGTCTGGATCACGGCCCGGGCCCTGCAGGGCGCCTTCGCCGCGCTGGTCTCGTCGTCCGCACTGCCCCTGGTGTCCACGTCCTTCACCGACCTGCAGGAGCGCCGGAAGGCCTTCGGGATCTACGTCGCCGTCGCGGGCGCCGGCGGCCCGGCACTCGGTCTGCTGGCTGCCTGGTGGCTCCCGATGGCCCTGGACTGGCGTGCGTGCCTGTTCGCCGGAATCCCCTTCGCGGTGACCGCCGCGATCGCGGCGGCGGCCCTGGTGCGCGACCGTCCGGGGCGCATCGGCCTCCGCTTCGACGGCCTGGGCGTGCTGCTGGGCGCCGCCGGAGTCACCGGCGTCAGCGGGGCCGTACCGCACTTCACGGGTCAGGTCGTCCTGCTCCCGACCGCCGTCCTCCTGCTCGCGGCCTACGCGTGGTGGCAGACCAGGACGGCCGGCACCCTCGCCGCGCCGCCCGGGACCCGCGCCCCCGCACCCGTGGGGTACGCCCTGGCGACGGCCCTGACCAACCTCGGCGTCGGCGTCGTCGTCCTGCTCATGGGCGGCGAAGCGTTCTACTTCTAGTCGACTGCGCAGGGGACCGATCGTTTAAGGCAGTTCTCATGTGGGGCGCCTAGCGTGCGCCGCATGGACACGAAGACGACCGAGTCGACCGAGACGATCGACAAGACGGCGACGACCGAGAAGACCGCGACGACCGAGAAGACGGCGACGACCGAGGAGACGGCGGCGGGCCCGGACAGCGAGACCACCGGGCACGCTGCCGACGACGACGGTGCGGATCTGCTCGACGAGACGCGCGAGGACGAGCACGACGGCGATGACGAGGACGAGGACGCGCGGTACGAGGAAGAGGCCACCGGCGCCGGCGTCGGTGCCGCCGCCGCTGCCGTCGTCTCCGCCGCGCTCTCCGTCGTCGCCCTCACCGGCACCTGGACCGCCAAGGTCGTCGCCGAGCGCGAGACGCTCATCGGGCAGATCAAGACCTCCGGCACCGGCACCCCCGCGCAGCAGATCAGCGAGATCTACGGCGACGCCTGGCACAGCACCGCGCTGGTCAACGGAGTCTTCGCGCTCCTCGCCGTGATCGTCGCCGTCCTCGTGCTCACCCTGCCCCGGCGTCCCGTCTGGGTCCGCGCGATCGCCGTCGCGGGCGCGGTACTCGGCGGGATCGGCCTGTTGCTGTCCGTCGGAACGTACTTCGACCTGTTCCTGAGCCTGCCGACGGCCGGCTCCTGAGCCCTGCGGGGGCTGCCGGCCGCCGGCCGGACCGTCGGTGACGACCAGGCAGGCGGGTACCGGCTCTCAGGCTCCGGCGGCGGCCGTCTGCGCGATGCGGGCGAGGGTGGTGCGCATGCCGGCCCGGTTGAGTGCCACGCGGCGGGCCGGGTTGGAACCGGCGAAGACCGTTCCGAGGAGTTCGGCGACGCGGGCGCCGAACCCCTCGGTCCGCAGGTCCTGCCAGAACTCGGTGACCCGCGTGCCCGAGCCCTCCGGCTCGAACCGGTAGCCCCAGCGCGCGATCGGCAGCCCGAAGGCGCTGATGTCGAAGACGAACTCGCTGTCCGTGCGGGCCCGGGTCACGCGCCCGACGGTCGGCCAGAGGAACGGCCCGCGCCGGTTGAACCCGACGAACCGGGAACCGGTGCGCGCCGGAGGCCGCAGCACCCACACGGACCGGCACTCCGGGCTCCAGCGCCCCATGTTCCGGAGGTCGGACACCAGCCCGTAGACGACCGCGGGGGGCGCGTCGACCACCACGCTCTCCTCCAGGCTCCACTGCCGGTCCATGGCCCGCTCCCTCCGTACCGCGCGACACCGTCGCCTGATTCCTACTCGCGGGTACGGTAGTGGGTGCGGCGGCCGCCTGTCTCCGGATCATCGCCGTTCGTCCGTTCGAAATCCGCTCTTGGCGAAGAGGAGATCCACATGACCGGGACCTGCGTCATTCTCGACATCGGCGGCGTGCTGGAGTTCACGCCGGACACGGGATGGGTGCAACGCTGGGAGGAGCGGCTGGAGTTGCCGCTCGGTACGGTGCACGCGCGGATGCACGACATATGGCGGGCGGGCAGCGTCGGGAGTGTCGGCGAGCAGGACGTGCACGAGCAGGTGGCGCTCCGTCTGGGGCTCGACGCCCCGCAGGTCGACGCCTTCATGGCCGACCTCTGGGCGGAGTACCTGGGGACACCGAACGAGGAGCTCATCGCCTACCTCCGAGGGCTGCGCGGACGGTGCAGGCTGGGCATCCTGAGCAACAGCTTCGTCGGCGCCCGGGAGCGGGAGGCGGCGCTGTACCACTTCGACGAGTGGGCGGAGCAGCTCGTCTACTCACACGAGATCGGCATCGAGAAGCCCGACCCCCGTGCCTTCGACGCCGCGTGCGGCGCCATGGGCGCGCGGGCGGAGGACTGCCTGTTCATCGACGACGCCGCGGTCCACGTCGAGGCGGCGCGGGCGACGGGCATGCAGGCGCATCTGTACGAGGACAACGCCCGGACCATCACGCGCATCGCGGCCCACCTCGACGCCGGCTCCCGCCCAGGGGCCTGACCGGTCTCGGTCCGGCTGCCGGGGGCGGGACCGGCGCGGGTTCTCGGCCT
The DNA here is from genome assembly GCF_040653375.1 of Streptomyces sp. NPDC047974. Lineage (NCBI taxonomy): Bacteria > Bacillati > Actinomycetota > Actinomycetes > Kitasatosporales > Streptomycetaceae > Streptomyces > Streptomyces sp. NPDC047974. The sequence continues at coordinate 160,425 of NZ_JBEZNU010000001.1, read as the reverse complement.
CGTGCCCGTGCGGCACGGTAGCCTCGCGCGATGCGAGACACCCCGGTGGCGCGGTTCTACGACGAGCTGGCCGACGACTACCACCTGATCTACTCGGACTGGGACGCGAGCATGCGCCGGCAGGGGCGGGCGCTGGACGCCCTGATCGGCCACGATCGTGCGGCCGTGCTCGACTGCTCCTGCGGCATCGGCACCCAGGCGATCGGCCTGGCGCTGCGCGGACACCGTGTCACCGGAACCGACCTCAGCGCCCGGGCCGCCGCCCGAGCTGCCCGCGAGGGAGCGCGGCGCGGCGTGGAGCTGCGCACCGCCGCCGCCGATATGCGTCGACTCCCCTTCACGGACGCTCGGTTCGACGCGGTCGTCTGCGCCGACAACTCCCTGCCTCACCTGCTGACGGAACAGGAGGTGACAGCGGCCCTGGCCGAGATGCGCCGTGTACTCCGCCCGGGCGGCCGCCTCCTGATCAGCACACGCCCCTACGACGACTGCTCCGCGACCGGCCGACGTCGACGCCTCCCCAGGTCCACCTGACGACCGACCACGCCGGCACCCAGGAACGAACCGTCACCTTCCAGCTCTGGCACTGGCACGACGACGGCGAACGCTACGACCTGGAACACTTCCAGCTCCTCCCGGAAGAGGGGGAGTTCCGCGTCCGGGTCCGCCGGAGCACCTACTGGGCACTCGGCCGCGACCGGCTGTCCGGCCTCGCGACCGAGGCCTTGTTCACGGACATCAGGTGGCGGACGCCGCAGGAGACGGGCTTCTTCCAGCCGCTGCTCGTAGCCCGCGCCGGAGAGTAGAGGGACGAGGACCGCGTGATGAGTACGTTCGCGCTGATCCATGGTGCGGGTGATGTCGGGTGGTACTGGCACCTCGTCGAGGCGGAGCTCAGGGCACGCGGTCACGGGGTGGTGGCGGTGGACCTTCCGGGCGGGGACGACGCGCTGACGCTCGACGACTACGCCGACGCCGTCGTCGAGGCGGTGGGTGACCGCCGTGGCCGTCTCGTGGTCGTGGGGCAGTCGTTCGGCGCCTTCACCGCGCCCCTGGTCGCCGCGCGCCGCCCGGTCGACGCGCTCGTGCTCGTCGCGGGGATGGTGCCCAGGCCGGGGGAGTCGCCGGACGACTGGTGGAGCGACACCGGCTACGCCGACGCCGTGCGCCGCCAGGCGGCCCGGGACGGGGGCCTGACCGGAAGCAGCGATCCGTACGTCGCCTACTACCACGACGTACCCCGTGCGCTCGCCGAGGAGGCGTTGAGGAGGGAGCGTCCGCATCCGTCGACGGCCGCGTCGGCCCAGCCGTGGCCGCTCGACGCCTGGCCGGCCGTGCCGACCACCTTCGTGCTGTGTACCCAGGACCGCCTCTTCCCTCCCGAATTCCTGCGTGGCGTGGTGCGGAAGCGGCTCGGACCGGCCCCTCGGGAGATCGCCGCGGGCCACTGCGTCGCGCTCAGCCGCCCGCGGGAGCCGGCCGACATCCTGACCGGCGAAGCCCATGACTGACGGGGGTCAGCGAGGGCGTCGACCCGCCAGGTGGTCCTGGAGCTCATGGTGGCGGAACTGGTAGGCGGCCCCGGCCGTGCGGAGGATTCCGGCCTGGTGGCAGGCGTGCAGGAAGCGGCCGAGGCGCCACGGCAGTACGTCGCGCGCCATCACGAGGAAGACCAGGTAGCGGAACGACAGGGTGTGGAAGACGAGCGGGCCGAAGACGGCGAGGGGTGGCAGGGCCAACAGGACGCCGCGCCCACCGGCGGCGCCGTATCCCAGCAGGCCGAAGACCGCCATGAGGTCGCCGAGGAACAGCAGCCAGGTGACCACGTCGGACCGGATCAGCGCGCGTGGTCCGTCGCGGCGCTCGTCGGGCACCACCGCGATGCCCAGGGCGCCGCCGGTCATCAGCCCGAAGGCCGCCGCGGGCACCACCCAGTCGGCGGTCGAACCCATCGTGGGTACGAGCAGTCCGATGAGTACGACGGGGACGGAACCCAACGCGCACCCCAGCGCGAAGCGGCGCGGCCGCAGGAGCATGCGGTCCTCGCCCTCCCACAGGTCCGGCACGAAGGCGAACAGGACAGCGAACAACGGGAGGAAGGACAGGCCCAGTTGGTCCCATGAGGTGACGGCTGCCCGGATCACCACCACGACTTCGACCGCGGCGGCCCAGGCCAGGCAGGCCCCACGGATGGCGCGCTTGGTGCGTCGCGCCCCGACCATCGGCCACAGCTCGGGCAGCACGAGGTCCGTCGCGGAGAGCGTGCGCCCTTCCGCCTGCCGGCCACCGCGGTTGTCGTCCAGGTAGGACGCCAGCACGGCCAGCCGGCTCCGCGCCGGGCCGTGGGGATCGACGGCCCCGTCCCCGCGCGCGGTCAGCGCCGCGGGGACGTAGAGGTCGAGGAGGTGGTGGCGGAGCGTGCCGGACGCGGCGAGCGGGAGGAGCTCGGCCGGGTCGCGGCGATAGCGGCCGTCCGGGGCCCGCTCCTGGTAGACCGCCGTGGCGAGCGACAGACGCCAGGGGGTGGCCAGGACGTCCCGCAAGCGGGCGGCCGCCTCCGCCGGCGCCTGCGGAGTCCGCGCTCCCCCCGAGGAGCCCGCCAGCGCGTCGAGCACCGGCTGCCAGCGGCTCAGCCCCGCCTCGGTGTCCGCCACGGTCGTACGAAGGAAGCCGCGGCCCTGCTCCGCGTCGACCGGCGCCAGCCGCACCACCGCCGCGGCCCGCAGGTGCGCCTCCGCGCCGACGAGGCCGTCGTGGACACCCCGGCGGCAGGTCACGACCACGGCGGCCGGCTGCGTGCCGTGCTGCCAGTCGTTGAGCAGGCGCACGAGCGCCGCGGCCCGACTGGAGTACGGGGCCGTGCCCGGCGGGTCCAGCTCGTCGACGCCGTCGACGACGGGCAGCACGAGGCGTGCCTCCACCAGCCGTCGCGCCGTGCCACGGCCCACCCCGAACACGTCCACCACATGCCGGACCAGCCACTCCTCCAGGTCCTGTCCGGTCCACGAGGTGGCCGCCAGACGCAGGGCGACGGCCTGCCCGGGCTGTCGGTCCCGCGCGAGGTCGAGCACCATCGACAGGGCCGCCAGGGACTTCCCGGTCCCGGCGTCGTCCGTCACCTCGGCACCGGTGATGACCATCCGTGGGGGCGAGAGCCGGCCGTACAGCACGGTCAGTTCGCTCAGCCGCCCCTGCGCCGGTGCCCCCTCGACCTGGCCGTGGACCAGCACGGTGTACGCGAGGTCGATGCGCCCGCCGGTACGCCCGTCCAGCCATCGCGCGTACTCGCCCTGCTCCCGTCGTACGACTTCGCGCGCCAGCAGCTCTGCCAGCTGTTCTCCGTCCAGCGGGGCGACCAGGGCGTACACCAGCCCCGCCATACCGGCCAGCGCACCCACGACGCTGGCCACGGGATCCGCGACGTCCCAGCCGCCCCAGAACCCCAACACCAGCAGCCACACCGCGACGGCACCTGCCACCGACCACAGCAGGCGACGCCGGAACACTCGTCGCACCCCCATGACCCGAGATCCTGCCCAATCGGGGGCGGGCTGCGCCACCCCCCAACTCTGCCGTGATGCACAGGACTTGGGCTGCACAGCATGCGACCGGCGGACCGGTCGGCGTCCGGGTGATGAACCGTCAGGGGGCGGGCCGCCACTCGTACGTGCGGGTCCCGGGGAGGTGGGTGCACAGAAGGGCGTAGCCTTCCGGGCTGAATCCGACGGCGAGGGCCTCGTCCGCCCCGCACGGGGTGAACGGCGTCGGGCCGTCGGGGTCCGGGAGGCCCCGGGCGGCGTCGCCGGGGATCGGGGTCGGTGGGGGAGTGGAGTTCTCGGAGCCGCCGTCGGGCCCTGCCGTCAGGGCGAACGCCAGGGCGGCGGCTACGGCGAGTGCCCCGGCTCCGACCGCCGCCACGACCGCCCGCCGGGCGCGCGGGCGGCGCCGGGCCGCGCTCGACGTCGTGGCGCCCGGTGCGGTGGTGTGCAGGACGGGGACACCGAGGGCGGGGTCCGGTGCCTCGTCCGGAAACTGGTCGGGGATGGTGAAGGCTTCGCCCGCCCACGTCACCGGCCAGCGTTCCGGGCCCAGCTCGCGCCTCGCCCGCGCGAGGGCGTCGCGGGCTGCGGCCGCCGTAGGGCGGGCCTCCGGTCGGGCGGCGGTCATCGCGGTGACGAGCGCGGGCGGGGCGCCGAGCTCGCGGAGCACCAGGCCCGCCGCGTACACGTCCTGCGCGGGTGAACTCGCCCCGCCCGCCAGGACTTCCGGTGCGAGGTAGTCGGCCGTGCCCGTCACGAAGCCGGGGGAGGTGAGGTGGACGTGCGGGAGGACGCGGGCGACGCCGAAGTCGCCCAGATAGGCGTGCGGGCGGCCCACGTCCGTCGCGGCGAGCAGGACGTTCGACGGCTTCACGTCGCGGTGCACGAGACCGGAGGCGTGTACGGCCGTCAACGCGTCGAGGAGCTGCTCCGCGATCAACAGGCCTACTGGAGGAGGGAGTTCGCCGTAGTCGGCGAGCAGGCTCGCCACGGTTCCGCCCCGGACGAGCGGGAGCACCAGCCACGCCTCGTCCGCGCGGACGAACCAGTCGAGCGGGCTGAGCGCATGCGGGTGCCCCATCCGGACAGATTGTTCGCAGACCAGCCTGAGCAGCGACTCGACCCCGGCGTCCCCCGACACCTTGACGGCCACTTCCCCGGTTCCCGAACCCCCGGCTGCCCGCGTGTCGACCGCCCGCCAGACCGCCCCCTGCGCCCCGCGCGCGATCGGCGCGACGAGCCGGTACCGATCGGCGAGCATCCCCCCTGCCTCCATGCGCCGCAGCGTACTCCGGCGCGGGAGACGGGTGTTCAGCATGATCTTGGGGTTTGGCCGCCAGCGTGGTGACGTGGGTCAACGCTACGATCACGGTTGTGAAGATCGTGACGCGGGTGAAGCTGATGCCGGAGGCCGGCCAGGCCGCGGCGCTGCGCTCCACCTTGCGCACGGCCAATGAAGCCGCGAACTGGGTGTCGGCGGTGGCGTTCGAGCGAGGCGTTCCACGTGAGTACGAACTGCGCAAGCACACCTACACCGAGTTGAAGGCGTGGGGGCTGGGGGCGCAGGCCGCACAGCACGTCATCAAGAAGACCCGTGACGCCTATACCGCGTTGAAGGCGAACATCAAGGCCGGGAACCTTGGCAAGCCGGGGTCGAAGCGCCGGACCAAGGCGGAGTCGAAGCCGATCACGTTCCGGCCCGAAGCGGCTCAGCCGTACGACGACCGGTGTCTGTCCTGGCAGTACGACCAGCAGACCGTGTCCGTCTGGTCCGTCGCCGGACGCCTCAGGAACGTCCGCTTCGCGTGCTCGCCGGACGCGCTCAAGACGCTGCGCGAGCACCGCAAGGGCGAGTCCGACCTGATCGAACGCGACGGCGTGTTCTACTTGATCGCCGTCTGTGACATCCCCGAGCCAGAGGTGTACGAGCCTTCTGGGTTCATCGGCGTCGACCTCGGCATCGTCAACATCGCCACCACGTCCACCGGTTACCGGGCCGCCGGGCGCGGCCTGAACCGGCACCGGAAAAGGCAGCTCGATCTGCGGAAGAAGTTGCAGGCCAAGGGGACCAAGTCGGCGAAGCGTCTGCTCAAGAAGCGCTCACGCAAGGAAGCCCGGCATATCGCCGACGTCAACCACGTCATCTCCAAGACCATCGTCACCGCCGCTGAACGCACCGGCTCCGGTATCGCCCTGGAAGACCTCACGGGCATCCGAAGCCGGGTACGGCTCCGCAAGGACCAGCGGAACAGCCTGCACTCGTGGAGCTTCCACCAGCTCGGCCGGTGCATCGAGTACAAGGCCAAGCGGGCCGGGGTGCCGCTGGTGTACGTCGATCCGGCGTACACCAGTCGGCAGTGCTCCGAGTGTGGCCACATCGACCGACGCAACCGTGTCGATCAAGCGACGTTCGCGTGCCGGGCATGCGGGGCCCTCATGCACGCGGACGACAACGCGTCCCGCAATATCGGCCGCAAGGGCGAGACCTTGTGGGCCGCGGGGCGTGAGTCACGCGTCCCTGCCACCCCATAAGGGGTGTCTGGACGGAGGAGGCCACGCGGCAGCCGGCCGCGCCCTACCTCCAAGCCCGGTCCTTCAGGACCAGGTCAAGCTGACGAAGAGACGGTGACCACCAGCGTCGTGCCGGTGGCGACGACCGAGACGGCGTCCGTGCCCTTGGTGGCGGTCACCGTGCCGGCGACCTCCATGACGGTGTAACCCTGGCCCTCCAGGGCCTTGCGGTACGAGTCCACGGCCGAGGCCTGGTCGTAGGTGGTGTAGGTCAGGACGTACGCGCCCTTCCCTCCGGTGACCGAGGTGAGCCGGCCGTTCGGCAGCGGCAGCCCCTGCGGCAGGTCCTGCGGGAGCGACGTGCCTCCGGCGGGGGCGTCCGACGCCGAGGCCGAGGGATCCGAGGCGGTCGGGTCCTCGGGCGCGGAGGTGGCCGGGGGCTTGGTCGAGGGGGCGGCGTCGTCCTTGGTGTCGGAACCGCCGCCTCCGCAGGCGGTGAGCCCGAGACCCAGGACGAGAGCGGCGGTGAGGGCCGAAGAGGTGCGCTTCCAGGGCATGGTGACGACCAATCAGTTGGATGTGTCCTTCGCCCGAGAGATTGACATATGAAAACTCTCTTTGACAAGTGTCAATCGTTGCTCCTAGCGTGTCGGGATGGACCAGACCACGACAGCACGCAATCTGGAACTCCAGCGTCAGTGGTACGGCGCCCCTCTCGGGGAGCTCTGCCGGGACCTGTGCGCCCTGTTCGGAGTGACCCAGTCCGGTCTCGCCGACGTCCTCGGGATCTCGCCCGCCATGCTCAGCCTCGTGATGCGCGGCCAGCGCGCCCGCATCGCCAACCCGGACGCCGCGGCCCGGCTCTCCGCCGCGCTTCACCTCGCCCACGAGGTCCGGGCCGGCTCCGTGCCCCCCGACGCCGTGGCGGGGCGGCTCGCGGAGGTGCGGTCCAGCCGTACGCCCGGACAGGACTCCCTGGGTGCCGCCGTCGTGCCCGCGGCCCCGCCCGCCGAGGCGACCACCGGGCCCGGCCCCGACGCCGACCTGCGGTTCGTCCGGAGGCTGCGCGAACTCCTCACCTCGGCCTCGGGGGCGGTCGACCTCCTGGACGCCGCCGACCTCGTCGCGGCCCGCCACCCCGGACTCGCCGAGATCCTGCGCACGTGCGGAGCGGGCCGTACGGACGACGCGGTGGCCCTGGTGCGCCGGCTGACGGGCTGACCGGCTGAACGTACGCCGATCGGTCCGGCGCACCGAAGCCTGCGGCGACACGCGCGGGGCCCCCAGCACCGGGACGAGGCTGGGGGCCTGGAATCGCGGGGGTGGGGGTCAGTCCCCGGATGCCTTGGTCTTGGCGGCGGCGGAAGCCGCGGCCTTGGCGGTGGCCGTCGTCGGCGGCTTGAGCTGGACCCAGCCGGCCTTGCTCGGGGCGCCCTCCTCGTTCAGGAGGAAGAGCATGTAGTGGCCGGGCGGGGCCGCGGCCGCGTTCGGCGGGGCCTGGAGCTCCAGGAAGTTGCCGCCGCGGCTCTTGATGCGCAGTTCGAGGTGGCGCTGGCTGGTGTTGACCGAGTGCGTCGCGGTGGTCGGGGCGAGCAGCACGGCGCGGGTGACGTCGCCCGGCGTGCTGGTGCTCACCGTGATCTTCTCGTTGTAGCCGACGGTGGGGTTGAAGACGAGACCGAGCTGGGGGCGGCTGCCCTGGTGGAGGTAGGCCGGCTCGTAGATCTCGATGCTTCCGTTGTTGTTGTCGGTGATGTCGGGGTCGTTGGCGAGCTGCTGGAGCTCGTCGCCGGTGATCATGACGCGGCCGTCCGGGAGGACCACGGCGTTGGAGTGGTAGCCGCGCGGGAGCCGCTGGACGGGGCCGAGCTTCCAGTCGCCGTTCTCGTCGCGCAGTTCGACCTGGCGGTACTTGAGGTCGGCGTTGGGGTTGTACGGGCCGTTGCCGTAGTCGCGGATGTCGAAGGCGCCGTTGACGGTGAGCAGGTTGCCGTCGGGCAGGAGCAGGGTGTCGTCCTGGGTGCGGCCGAAGGCGCGGGGCTTCTCGGTGTTCCACTTGCCGCCGGCCAGGCGGTACGTGTTCGGGTCGTTGCGGTCGCCGCCCAGGACCAGGACCGAGTCGGGGCCCCGGAAGCCGGCCGGGAGGGGGACCGCGGAGCCGTAGTTGCGCCGCCATTCCCCGCCGTCGGGGCCGGGCATGTTCTTGTTGACGTCCGGACGGTTCGGCAGGTCGGACCTGGTGTCGGCGGCGGTGTCGAAGACCCACTGCTGGTCCACGGAGCGGCCGAGGCCGTAGATCTTGCCGTCCCGCAGGGAGAACAGGTGGGGGTAGTCCCACTTGAACGGGGCCTCGGTCTTGAGCTTGTCCACCGGCCAGCCGATCGGCTTGACCGCCTTGTCGAAGGGCACGGACTGGTTCGCGGCGGGGAAGCGCTCGACCACCGGGGTGGGGGTGCCCCAGCCGAGCTCCGACTGCCCGGACATGATGACCTGACGCCCGTCCGCGCCGGTGACGACGCTGGGGTACCACCGGCCGACGGACATGTCCTTGTTCAGGTACCACTCCTCCGCCCAGGGGTCGAACACCAGCGACAGCTTGGCGCCGGACCCGCCGTTGCCGCCGAGGTTGCCGCCGAAGACCCCGAGCATGCCGTTGGGCAGGTAGGAGTGACCGGCGCAGAAGAACGGGGCGGGGCGGGGCTCGTTCTTGCCGTCGGGCATGTTGACGACCGGCGGCTTCTTCTCGGTGAACGCGTCGGCGCCGGTCCCCCTGGCGGGGTCCCAGATCCAGGCGCGGCCGGCGTTCGGCTTGCCGATCGTGTCGGTGGGGGCCGGTTCCTTCTGCGGGTTGACCTCGATCCGCTCGAAGGAGAACAGCAGGACCTTGCCGGTGGGCAGCAGCGCGATGTGGGCCGCGAAGTCCGGGGACTGGAAGTACTCGCGGAAGCGGCCGAACTCCGAGGCGTCGAAGGAGGCGTTGGCCTTCTCCTGCGAGGCGGTCAGTGCGCCGAGCCGCGCCGTCCGGGTCGTCTGCGGGTACTCGCCGACGTCGGCCATCGCCTTGCGGGTGCGGGCGTGTTCCTGGGCGTGCTCCTCGCCGAGCGTCGCGGCCTCGGCCGGGTCGACGGCCACGGGGGCCTTCGCCGCCCGGGAGGCGGGGGCGTACGGGAAGGCCTCGCCGTGGTCCGCGTCTCCGTGACCGGTGTGGGCCACGACGGGTCCGGCCGACATCACGGCCATGGAGGCGGCCATCGCGGTGGCCACGCAGAGGGAGATCGCCGCGGCCGGTCCGCGGCGGGCGGACGGCGGTGGGGTTCCGGGGGGCATGGGGCTCCTTGTCGGGTGGGGACGGCGCGGCGGTTCCGGCGACGGGGACACGTCGGGGAACGCCGGTGACAGGACTGCCGTGTGTTCACGGACAGTGACGCGACTCAGTGTTCCGGCGCGTCGGCGGGCTGTCGCCCTGGCCGACGCAGGTGGGTGATCCGAGCGCCGAAAGCGCCGTGATGCGCCCCGTGCGCCCCCTGACCAGCCCGTTTGTCGGCGGTGAACGAGTGAAGGGTGCGTTCGGCGGCCCGTCGGCCTTCAGAGCTCGCATACGTTGAAGATCACTCTGCGCAACGACGGCGTGGAGGTGTCGATCTTCTGGAGGGACCATGGCGGACGATCTCAGGCTGCGTGAGAGCGACGACATCCAGGGCGATGTGCTCGCCGGATTCAAGAAGGACCAGATGACCCTGCTCTTCCTCAAATTCGAGGATCCGGCGAGGGCGCGCGCCTGGGTCAAGGCGCTGGAACCGCAGATCTCCACGACGCGGCAGGTGGCGACCTTCAACGCCGCGTTCAGCATGGCCCGCAAGGCGTCGGCGGGCGACGATCCGAAGACGCTGCGGGCCACGTGGATGAACGTGAGCTTCACCTACGAGGGGCTGCGCGAGCTGACCGGGAAGGACCCGTTGCCGTCCGTCGCGGCCGGCAGCGGCCTGGAGGCCTTCAAGCAGGGTTCGGACAAGCGGGCCCTGGGCGACACGGGCGACAGCTCGCCCGAGATGTGGCTGTTCGGCAACGGCAAGGGCGAGTCCGTCCACGCCGTCCTCACCGTCGCCTCCGACACGCTCCAGGACCTGCAGACGGCGGTCCGGCAGCAGCGCGAGGCCTGCGCGGGGGCGAAGATCGTGATCGTCTTCCAGCAGGACGCCTCGACGCTGCCCGGCACCCGCAGGGGCAAGGAGCACTTCGGCTTCAAGGACGGCGTCAGCGAACCCGGCGTGATCGGCTTCGACGAACCGGACCCGGTCAAGCCCGAGTACGTCAAGGGCCACCACGGCACCCGGCTGATCCCGCCCGGCGAATTCGTCGTCGGTCTCGACCGGGTCGACAGCGAGCCGCGCCAGACGCCGGAGTGGACCGACAACGGCACCTTCCAGGTGGTGCGCCGGCTCGGCCAGGACGTCCCGGGCTTCTGGTCGCAGGTGGCCGGGCAGTTGAAGGTGCTCAAGAACGCGAAGGTGGTACCGCCCGAGGCCACCACCGAATGGCTGGCCGCCCGCCTCGTCGGCCGGTGGCGCTCCGGCACCCCCGTCGCCACCTGCCCCAACGCCGACCGCCCCTCCAACGCGCTGGCCGGCGAGGACAACGACTTCGGCTACCGCGACGACCCCGAGGGCTTCCGCACCCCGCTCTTCTCGCACCTGCGCAAGACCAACCCCCGCGACGGTCTCCAGGAGCGGCCGGGGGACCGGCCGTTCGACGAGAACCCGGTCATGGACCGCCGCCGGATCATCCGCCGTGGCGCCCCCTACGGCGCGCCCTTCGACCCCGCTTCGGAGGGGCCCGGCGGGCCCGACGAGAAGCGCGGCCTGCTCTTCGTCTGCTACCAGTCGGACCTCGTCCAGCAGTTCGAGTTCATCCAGAAGGCATGGATCGACAGTCCGAACTTCCCGCCGAACCGGACCGAGAAGCCGGGTCCCGACGGAATGGTCGGCGCCGCCGGCACGCTCAGTTTCGAGACGCCGGGCAGGACCACGAAGTTGACGCTCAGTCAATTCGTTGTCACCGAAGGGTCCGTGTACGCCTTCGTGCCGTCCCTTCGCCTGCTACGACTCCTGGGCGACGGCCGGCTCACCGACAAGCCGCCCGCCGTCGTCCGCACGACCGACGCCTTCCTGCCCGTCCCCGACCTCCAGCGGACCGGCGGCAAGAGCTGGTACTGGGCGTACGGGACGGGCGGCGACGGCACCCCCGTCTGCCGGACCCTCTCCATCGCCGACGGCGACGACCACACGGACGTCCGGGAACGCCCGGACCGGCCCCTGACCACCTGGCCCTGCTACGCCGGGGTGACGAAGGTCGACGCGATCCTGCCCGTTCCGGACGAGCAGCGGGTCGACGGCCGCAGCCGCTTCTGGCTCTTCCACACGGTCGAGGGCCGGCAGGTCTACCGGCTGATCTCGATCGCCGACAGGGCCGAGAGCGGGCTCCCGCCCGAGCAGGCCGCCCGGATCGACCGCGGGGACCGCTCCCTCTCCGCGTGGGTCTCGCTCAACGGGGTCGAGCAGGTCGACGCCTTCCTGCCGGTCCCCGACATGCAGCGGACCGGCGGCAAGAGCTACTACTGGGTGTTCCACACCCTGATGGGCGCCCAGGTCTACCGCCTCGTCTCGGTCGCCGACGGCCGGGGACACCAGGACGCCGTCGAGCGTGGTGATCGCGGGCTCGACCTGTGGCGCTCGCTGACCGGGATCGCCCGGGTCGACGAGTTCCTGGCCGTCCCCGACATGCAGCGGATCAACGGCCTGAGCCTCTTCTGGGTCTTCCACCAGGACAAGTACCGGATCATCGTGATCCGCGACGGCCGCGGCCACGAGGACCAGATCACGGTCGAGGACCGCCCCCTGACCCTGTGGACGTCCCTGACGGGCTGACGGCCGATCGGCCGGCGCCCACCGTCGCGGCCCGCGGCGGTGGGCGCCGGTCAGGAAGCCCGCTGCCCGGACGACGGCAGGAGCTGGGGGATGCCGTCCACGATCGGGTAGCGGAGCCGCAGCCGGGGGTTATAGAGCGCGTCCCGGTCGGCCGTCAGCGTGAGCGGTCCCTTGTCGAGCGGGCAGGCCAGGATGCGGAGCAGCATGGCGTCGAGCGCCGGGGGAGGGTCGGACGGAGTGGACGGAGTGGGAGGAGTAGGAGGAGGAGTCGGCGTCGTGGGAGAGAGGGGAGACATGGGGTTCCTCGCTGTTCGGTGAGTGACGGCGCCGCCCTCGGCGGCGCCGGTCGGGCGGCGGGGGAGCCGGCGCCCGGGCGGGCGACGGGTCGTGGCGGGGCAGCAGGAGCAGGACGGCCAGGGCCAGGGCCGTGCCCGCGGTGCGCAGGCACAGCAGGAGCGGGTCGTCCGGCAGCCGTTCGCCGAAGGCCAGCGTCCCCACCACGGCGGTGAACAGGCACGTCACCGTGGTGCACACGGGCACGATCAAGGTGGCACGGCAACGCTGGAGCGCCGTCTGGGACATGACGAGCCCGGCGCCCGCGGTGAACAGGAGCAGGTACGGGTACGGCGAACCGAGCAGCGCCTTCGCCGCCTCGGGCACGCCCCCGGCGCTGAGCCGCCCCGAGACGCCCTTGATGGCGAGCGAACTGACGCCGTACAGGAGGCCGACGGCGACGCCGTACCCGATGCCGTTGGTCGGGACGCGGTGGCGCCGGCGCGCCCGGCGCTCCACCTGGCCGTACAGGGCCACGCCGGCCGCGAGCGTCGGGACGGACACCAGGAGCGCCACGGCCCAGGGCGCGTCCCCGCTCGCGACCTCGTCGTCCTCGCGTACCGAGGCCACGACCATCAGCAGGGCCACCAGCACCACGCCGACCGCCTGGCGCTCCCGGCCCGACGGGCGCTCGCCCAGCACCGAGGACGACAGCAGGAGCAGCAGGACGAGGCCGGAGACGAAGATGCCCTGGGCCGCGGCGATCGGCAGCGCCCGGTACACGAACAGCTGGGCGGCGAACCCGGCGGCCAGCGCCAGCGCGCCCGCCGTCCACAGCGGGCTGGTGAGCAGCGCGGCGACGGCGCGCAGCGGCCGGCCCGCCGAGAGGGCCGGCAGCGCCCCGAGCGCCCGCTTCTCCAGGACGAAGCCGACGCTGTAGAGCACGTTGGCCGTCAGCGCCGCCGCCACCCCCCACCACACGGCGTCACCTCCGCCGGGCGTGCGCCAGCAGGATGGACGCCGCGGACGGCACCGCGCACGCCGCCCGGTCGACCAGGCGCAGCCCGCGCGGGACGCCGTGGAACGGCGCACCGGAGATCCGGACGTCCTCGAACCCGGCCGACCGCAGGAACGAGCGGAGCGCCCGCGCCGTGAACAGCCGCAGGTGACCGACCACTTCGGTGCCGGGCCGCCCGTGGATGCCGCGCAGACTCACCTCCGAGAACACCGGCTGCCGGCCGGCCAGCAGGAACGCCCGGTTGTACCAGGCGGCGAGGTTGGGGGTGGAGAGCATCAGATGGCCGCCCGGGCGCAGCACGCGCCGCAGCTCGTCGAGCGCGCTGTCCGGGTCGACCAGGTGCTCGACGACCTCGCTGAACAGCACCGCGTCCGCGCAGCCGTCTGCGAACGGCAGTCTGCCGTCGTCCAGTTCGCCCCGGACGACGGCGCTCATCCGGGGCCGGGCGCGGCGCAGCGCGTCCTGGGACCAGTCGACGCCGACGATCCGGTGCCCGGCGAGGACCGGGCCCGCCGTCGCCGCCGCGGTGCCGTCGCCGCAGCCGACGTCGAGCACCAGCGCCCCGGGCCGGTCGAGCGCCCGGGCCAGCAGCCGCGCCTGGCGCAGGCTCCGGGCGTCTCCGGACGCGACGGGCACGGCCGGGTTCTCGTAGAAGTCGCGCAGCCCGGCCGGGGGGCCGGAGCCGGGAGCGTCCGCGTGCGCCCCCGTGTCCTGCCCCGCCCCGCCGTCCGCCGGGGCGGTGTCCACCGGGGCCGTCGCCGCCCCCGCACCGCCGGTCGTCGCGGTTTCGCCCCGGTCCGGGTTCACAGTGCCTCCGCATCGGTCGCCGCCAGCCGGTCGGCGAAGGTCTCGGTGATCCGGCGGCCGTCCCCGTCACCCAGCAGGGTCCGGGACCACCGCACCGCCAGGTGCAGCCGGCCGCCGGTCGAGGCGGTCGTGAAGGTCAGGCCGCGCGGCATGGCGGCCGGCGCCGACACCCACACGGCGGAGGCCCGGCCCGCGTCGCCGAAGTCCATCGGGTAGGGGATCCGGCCGAGGTTGCTGAGCAGCGTGGTGGAGATCCACGGTGCCCCGAGCCGGCGTGCGCCCCGGGCCAGGACCGCGCGGGCGGCGGCCGGAACGACCGGGGACGTGAGCAGTTCGGCGGTACGCCCCAGGGGCGGCCGGTCCAGGGCCTTGAGCGCGCGGGTGCGACCGGCCGTGGCCCGGAGCAGGGCGCCGATGTCGCTGCCCGGCCGGACCTCGGCGGGGTCGTAGGCGACCTCGACGAGCCGGGTGCCGTTGCCGATCGGCATCTCGGGCCCCCGGTCGCGGTCGTCGACGGGCATCGTGATGCGCAGGGGCCGTTCGGGCGCCCCCTGGCGGCGGTTCCAGTCGGCGACGGTCAGTGCCGTGGCGACCATCAGCTGGTCGTTCACGGTGTGCGCGGCGCCGGACGGGCGGCGTGGCACCGGCAGTTCGGTGACCAGCAGCGCGTTGCCGGGAGTCGGCCCGGGGCTTCCGGCCGCGACGCGGGCGACCGGAGCCCCCCGGCCCCCGGGCCGGGGCGCCGCTCCGGCCGGGGGACGGTCCGGCGGGGCGGCCGGCGGGGCGGTCCGTCCGCCGTAGAGCTCGGCGGCCGTCGCGACGATCCGCAGACCGGCGGGCCCGTCGAGTGCCGTGTGGTGCAGGGCGAGCAGCAGGACGCAGCCCTTCGCGTCCGGTTCCTCGACGACCTCCAGACGCAGCGGTGGAGGGTCCGCCAGCGACGGGGGCTCGGCGAGGGCCCGGTGCCGGGCCCGCGCGAGCGCGCCGGGCTCGCACGGCGGGAAGACCACCACGTCCGGGCGGGCGCGGTCGGTCAGCTCCCATTCGTAGCGCCGGGCGAACGGCCCACGCCGCCGCTCCCGCATCAGCACCCGGGGGTGCCGGGCCAGCGCCTGGTCGAACGCCGCGCACAGCCGGTCCCGCGCCACGCGGCCCGGCAGGTGGAGCTCGATGTGCACCGTGTTCGGCTCGCGGGCGTCGGCGCAGTGCCGGGCGATCTCGTCCGCGACGGTGAACGGCACCCGGGGGAGCGGCTCCCGTGCGGGCGGTACCGCGGCGCGCGTCCGCTGGTCGGTGGCCATCAGTCCTGCTCCTCTCCGGGCCGGGGCCCCGGTCCGTACGACAGGGCGCGTGGACCGGCCGACCCGGCACGATGGGCGCCGGTCCCGGAGCCGTACCCTCGGCGTACCGTCACGAGCGCCGCGAACAGGGCCGTCAGGGCGAGGAGTTGGGCCGTCGCCCCGTACGCGCCCTCGTCCATGACGGCCGCGCCACCGGTCAGGGCGGCCACCCCCGCGCCCGTCATCGCCGCGAAGGCGAGCGGTGCGAGCAGGGCCGGACGGAGCCAGGCGATCACCGCGAGCACGGGGACGAGCGCCGCCACCGGTCCCGCGATCACCACGCCGACGAGGGTCAGGACCACGGTGCCGAGCAGCAGCCCGGGTGCGGGCGGCTCGGTCCCGGCGCCGAGAGCGTCCTCGGTTCCCCTCCCGCGCCCGCTCCCGGGGCCTTCGCCCCCGACCGCCCGGCGCCGGGCGCGGAACAGCGCGAGCCCGGCGAGGACCAGCAGCGACACCGTGGCGACGGTCAGCCCGGCGGAGTACAGGCGGGACGGCTCGTAGACGAGTGTCACGGTCCCGCCCGCGCCGGCCGGGACCAGCCACGCCTGCTGCCAGCCGTCGACGCGCAGGGGTTCGAGCTCCCGTCCGTCGAGCACGGCCGTCCAGCCCGCGTTGTGGTTCTCGTGGAGCTGGAGGTACGAGGCCTCGCCCGCGCCGACCCGCACGGTGCGCCGGTCGCCGCCGCCGGAGACGGCCTCCACCGCGCGCGGTGCGGGCGCGGCGGCCCGAGGCGCACCGCTCGTCAGGTCGACCCGGGTGACCGCGAGGGGGCCGGTGTCCCCGGCCTCGACGGTGTGGGTGCTGCGGGCGAGCGAGACCCTGCCGCCGTCGGTGCAGAGGGAGACGGCGATGGGACGCCGCTCGGTGAGGTCCCGGATCCGGCCCTCGGCCCGGGTCTCCAGGAACCGGCCGTCGACCGAGACGACCGGGCCCTTCCCGCAGGGCAGGGTGAAGCGCCGCGCGGGGTCGGGCTGCGGCGCCCGGTACTTCTCAAGGGCCGGGATGTGCAGCTCGCTCAGCCCCACCGGCAGCTGCAGCTGCCGGTCGGCGACCGGATTGTGCAGGGTCAGCGGCGCGGCCCTGGAGATGGTGATGTCCATCCGGTCGGTGGTGATGGCGGCGAACCGCGCCACCCCGTTGTCGTCCACGGACGCGATGGCGGCGCCGTCCGGCGAGCTGATCCGCAGCTGCTCGGGGCGGGTCGCGAGGCCGCCGGACGAGGCGAGCACGATCTCGCCGACCGCCGTCTTCTCCGGCCAGGAAAGCCGGAGCACGGGCCGGTCGCCGGCCACCCACGCCGTGGTCAGGTCGCCGTCGGTGAGGTTGCGCGGGCTCAGGTTCGTGCCGAGCCGCGCGGTCGAGTCCGCGCTCACGACGATCTGCTCCCGCCGCCCGGTGAGGGCGAACAGCAGGTCGTCGAGTTCCTTGCCCGGTACGGGCAGGGCGGTGGCCCGCAGGGTGTAGTCGCCGGAGCGGGCGGCGGTGAACTGCCGGTGCAGCCCCACCTCGGCGGGCACGGCGGACAGGCCGCCGGGGTCGCTGCCGCGGTTCAGCGTGTACGCCACCGGCCCGGCGATCCCGGGCGGGGCGTCGGCCGGCAGCCGCAGCATCCGGGTCACCTGCACGCCCGGCACCGCGACCTCGGCGAACCCGGCGCCGGTGAGCCCCGGACGGCCCTGCTGGGAGTCGAGGATCGTCAGCTTCAGCCAGGTCGCCTCGCCCTGGGGCGCGGCGACCCGCTGGGTGCTGCCGTCGGGCCGCAGCGGGCTGACCGCGCTGCCGCGGTCGGTCTCGACCTTCACCAGGGTGGGCGCGGCACGCACCTCGCCGCTCGGCAGCGGGGTGAGGTCCAGCGTCGCGGGGAGGGTGGCCGGGGTGTCGAAGGCGATCCGCAGCCATTCGCCCCGGGGCGCCCCGGGGGAGCCTTCGGCCCAGGCGGTGTCGGGGTTTCCGTCGAAGGCGTTGACCGGATCGTACTGGGGCAGGTGGAACAGCCAGTTGCCGACCGAGGACGCGGTCACGGACCGAGCTCCGCGCAGGACCGCGGTGGTCTGGCGGGCGGGGTCGGACGTCGGCAGGATCTGGCGCGGCTCCGCACCCGGGTCCTGCACCGCTTCGGGCGCGTTGCGCTCTTCGGCGGTGTACGTGTGGGACGTTCCGGCGTTCACGAGACCGAACCGGGTGTCCGCCCGGCGCAGCCCGTCACCGGCCGCGTACAGCGACGGCGCGTCCACCCCCGGGTGGGCGTCACCGGCCAGGACCGTCGGCCGTCCGGTCACGGCGCCCGACGCCGACAGGGGCAGCAGCGACTCGGGCCCGCCGCTGACCACCGCCGTGTCCGCCGCCGGCGACATCCGCACCGGTCCCGGACGCGGGGTGCCGGCCGGCGGAGCGTAGATCTCGACCGCGCGCTGACGCGGGTACAGCCCCTCGACCTGCAACGGCGTGCCGTCCGGGATGCGGCCGTCGGTCAGCAGCGGACCGAAGCCGGTCACCCGGCGATAGCCGGACGCCTCCAGGCTCCGCTTCACCGTCGCCGTGGGCACGTGCCCGACCTGGTCCGGGTCGAGGTCGTTGCGGACGACCACGTGGTACAGGCCCGCCCGCGCGAGGTACGCCGCGAGGCCGGGGACCTCGCCGCCGGACGCCAGCGCCTGCTCCACGGCGTCCAGGACGCGCCGGTTGCCGGGCGTGCCGAACGGCACGTAGTCGCGCTGCGCCCAGGGGGACCGGGCCAGCACGTCCAGGGGCTGGTCGATCGGCGAACCCCAGGTGTAGATGCCGTGGGCGGTCGCCGGCACGACGAGGGCACGGTCCTCGGGGGCGTGCTCCGCCAGCCAGTCCGCAGTCGCCTCCCAGTGCGAGGGAAGCTTCCGGAACGCGCCGGGCTGGAGGATCGTGCCGTTGAGGTACGGCCAGGCCAGCCCCGGCAGGACGAGTACGGCGGCCACGGCGGGCGCCAGACGCCGGACCCGGACCGGCACGGCCCGGGGGAGCGCCACGGCGAGCAGGTGGGCCAGCCCGAGGGCCAGCGCGAGCGCCACCCCGGTCTGGAACTTGTAGATGTTCCGGAACGGCACGAGCGGCCCGTCCAGCCACTCCCGCACCGTCGTGTGGAAGGGGCCGCCGAGGGCGCCCCCGTACCCGGCCAGCGTGATCAGCGCGGTGACGGACACGGTCAGCACCAGCCACCGCCGCTCCGGCACGTCCCGGCGGGCGATCCCGGCCAGACCGAGGGCCGCGGCCAGCGCCGAACCGGCCACCACGACGGCCGAGGTCGCGACCGTCCAGCCGGCGGGCAGCCACGCCTCGCCGAAGTGGAGGTAGCCCACCCAGTTCCCCGCGCCGCGCAGCACCTCGGTCGCCGACATGGTCGCCGTGGTCGTACGGGAGGTTTCCACGTACGGCATGAAGTTCTCGCCGTACGCCCCGAGGAGCAGCAGCGGCACGATCCACCACGCCGTCGCCAGGATCACGCCCGGCGTCCACCAGGCGATCAGCGCCCGCTTGCGCGGACCGGCCGGCCGGGACAGCAGATACAGGCCCACGGGCAGCAGCGAGGCCAGGGTGGAGGCGGCGTTCACCCCGCCCATCAGCGGGATCAGCAGCGCCGAGCGGGCCGCGGCGAGCCGCGGGCTCGTGCCCGGGTGCGTCAGCGGCAGCAGCACCCACGGCAGCAGCGCGCCGGGCAGCGCGGCGGCCGAGGTGGAGCCGACGACGATCGTGTACGTCGGCCACAGCGCGTAGACGGCCGCGCCGGCCGCCCGCGACGCCGACGACCCGACGCGGAACCGTTCCGCCAGCCGCAGGGCGCCCCAGAACGCGGTCGTGACCACGACCGACAGCCAGAGCCGCTCGGCCAGCCAGACCGGCAGCCGTACGAGGTCGGCCGCCGCGTGGAACGGCAGCATCGGGATCACGTAGCCGACGT
The DNA here is from genome assembly GCF_040653375.1 of Streptomyces sp. NPDC047974. NCBI lineage: Bacteria > Bacillati > Actinomycetota > Actinomycetes > Kitasatosporales > Streptomycetaceae > Streptomyces > Streptomyces sp. NPDC047974. The sequence continues at coordinate 141,082 of NZ_JBEZNU010000001.1, read as the reverse complement.
ACTGGTCGGCGATCCCCCCGAATCCGGCCCGGTCGTGCCACAACTGGCCCAGGTCCGCGAGGAACTTCCACGGATCGGTGACGACGCCCAGCTTCGTGTCGAACGTCATCCGGCCGGGCGAGACCGCCAGGAAGGCCGCGAACACCGCGGCCCAGAAACCGAACAGCCACCGCCGGGACGCGCGCCCGGGGCTCGGCGCGGCGGTCCCGGTCCCGGGGCCGGTCCCCGGACCGGGACCGGGCGGGACCGGTGGGCGGACAGGTACGAGGCTGGTCATGGACACCGCCGAAGGAGAAGGAGAAGGTTCCAGGTCGCGAACTCGCGGACCACCGGGATCCGGGTGACGACGCCGGGCAGCACCGGCCAGTAGCGCGAGCGCGCGGAGAGGATCTCGACGTCGTCGCGCCCCCTCACGTGACGCAGGGTGGGGCCGACGCCGAGCGCGAACAGGTTCTCGCCGAGCCGGTGCTTGGCCGCCCGGCCGGTACGCCGTTCGTAGCGGGCCCGAGCCCGCTCGGCGCCCAGGTAGTGCCAGGGCGCCCACTCGTGACCGCCCCACGGAGAGAGCCAGTTGGTGAACGAGACGTAGATCAGGCCGCCCGGCCGGGTCACCCGCACCAGCTCGCTCAGGAAGGTGCCGGGGTCCCGCACGTGCTCCAGGACGTTGGACGAGAAGCAGACGTCCGCGACGCCGTCGGCGAGCGGCAGGAGATAGCCGTCCGCGACGACGGCCGTCCCCTGGGGACGCGGCGTCCCGTCGGAGCCGGCCGCCCCCGCGGAACGGAGCGCCTCCCGGGACCCGGTCGGCGCGAGCTCGGCCGGGTCGGGCTCGAACAGGTAGCCGTGCGCGCCCCGGCGGCGGAACTCCCGGGTGAAGTAACCGCTCCCGCCGCCGACGTCCACGACGACCCGGTCCTTCAGCGGCACCAGCCGCTCGACCTGGTCGGCCGCGTCCCGCGCGAGGAGCTCGTACGCCGCCCGGGGGTCGTCCTGCTCGCGGAGGAAGGCCCGGAACAGCGCCAGGGAACGGCCGAAGGACGGGTCCCTCATCGGCGCGTGCCTTCCGCGCGCACGCCCCGGCCCGGAGGCGGCCCGGCCGTCTCGACGGCCTCCGACGCGATGGCGCGGAACCGTCGTACGGTACGGCTCCACCGGAACTCCGCGGCGAGCCGGGCCGCGGCCTCGCCCATCGCCTCGCGCCGGCCGGTGTCCAGTGCCAGGGCGCACCACGCGGCGGCGAACGACGACTCCCCGCGGGCCAGGACGCCCGTGACGCCGTCCCGTACGGAGTCCCGGAGACCGGGCACGTCGAATCCGAGCGTCGGCGTGCCGCGGGCACCCGCCTCGGTGACCACGAGGCCCCAGCCCTCGACGGCCGCGGGGTGCAGCAGGAGCCACGCCTCGCACAGCAGACGGTGCTTCTCCTCCTCGGACACGTGGCCGGTGAACTCGACGCCGTCGCCCGCGAGCCGCCGCAGCCGCTCGCGTTCGGGGCCGTCGCCGACGACGACCAGCCGGCCGCCGGTCACCGGCCGGACGCGTTCCCACAGGCGCAGCAGCAGGTCGACGCGCTTGTAGTCGACCAGCCGCCCGAGGACGAGGAACACCGGCTCAGGCGACCGCGCCGTGCGCGGCGCCGGATCGTGAACGCCGTTGTGCACCACGCGGATCCGCTCCGGGGGCACCCCGATGGCGTGCAGCGCCGCTTCCGTGGAGGGGGAGACCGCGATCAGCAGGTTGCCCCGGTGGGCCCGGGCGAGCGCCCAGTGTTCGAGCAGCCGGCCCGTGCGGGCCACGGGCCGGGGGAACCGCATCCCCCACAGGTCCGTGTGGACGTGGTTGACGAGGCACACCGTCGGGCCGCGGTGCCACAGCGGCGAGAGGTACGGCATGCCGTTGCACACCTCGACGAGCAGGTCGCACGACCCGATGTGCCGCCGGAAGGCGGACCGCGCGGTGACGAAGTGCCCGAACGGGCCTCCGGCCGACACGACGCGGTACGGGCGTGGTGCCGCCGTCCCGCCGCACAGCAGCGTGACGTCGTGGCCGAACTCGGTGAGCCCGGTGGCGATCTGGTCGATGAGGAGTTCCGAGCCGCCCGCGGCGGGGTTCCCGACGCCACGGTGGGCGAGGAAGACGACACGCCGCGGTGGTTCGCTCCGGCGGGCGCGGCTCTGGACGCGTCCCGTCAGGGCTTGGGGAAGCGGGGGCGGCGGGGCGGGAGTGAGCTGCGGGGGTGGGACGTGCTGGGGCATGCGTGCTCCAACTCGTGCGGGCGCGGGGAAGCGGCGGGGAGAGAGGGGCGGGGGACCGACGGGAAGGGAGTCGGTGCGGCCGGGGGAGGCCGGAAGGGGACGGAACGGGTACCGGCGGACCGGCCGGGGGAGGCCGGTCCCGACGGAAGGGGTCGGGGACAGGGGCGGGTCGGGGACCGGGACGGGGACGGTGGAACGGGCGGGGACGGAAGCGGACAGGGGCGACCGGGGTGGGGCCGTGCTTGATGGGGAACGCCAGTCTTGGCCAGGCGATCACCCCGGGGCTACTCACCGGTATGACAACTTGGCGACCGCTCAGGCGCGGGGATGTGTCGACAAGTGAGCATCAGGCGCGCACGATCGGCCGGACGCGCCCGCGCGCCACCAGGATCGCGCCGGCCGGCGCGAGCAGCGCCCCGAGCAGCCCGGCCACCGCCGGGACGACGCTCCCGAGCAGTTTCAGCCGCCTGCCGTCCGAGGCCGCCAGCTCCACCTGCCGGCGCTGGGTCTCCTCGGTGAACGCGATCTTGTCGCTGGAGAGCAGGACGACGGCGTCCTCGTCCGCCTCCGGGGCGCGCAGCGTCTTCCGGGGCCCGATGGCCGCGTACAGGATGCGGCCGGTGGGCTGGTCCACCACCAGCTCGATGCCGGTGTTCTCGTACCACTCCTCGGCGAGGACCTGCGGCCGCTCCGGCAGGCCGACGAGCTTGCCCGGGACCTGGCGCACTCCCGTACGGGTGGCGGGAACGGTGCCGGTGAAACGCAGTCCCCGATGCCCCTGCACGGTGCCGGGACCCGTGTGGCGGAGGAGGACGACGCCGCCGAGCGTGCCGTCCCACCAGCGGTGGTCGCGCCGTTCGACGTCGAAGGGGAACTTCAGGTAGGCCTCGCCGTCGAAGACGGGCGTCTCGCCGCAGCAGTGCGCCGGCTCGTTGGTCCGCCGGTCCGTCACCCAGCGCTCCAGGGACCACTGGAGCGCGTCACGGGTGTCGGAGGCGGGCAGCGTGGCGTCGGTGTCCACCGACGTCGACACGTCCCACACGGCCTTCCCGCTCCGCACGCCGTCGGCGACGTCGCCGCGGACCTGCCGGGTGATGGTGATCCGCCGGTCGTCCACGGTCGTGAGCAGGGAGGTGTCGAAGTGGCTGCCGGTACCCGTGAAGACGGTCGTCGTGTCGACGTCGAGCGGAGTGCGTTTCGCCTCCGGCAGGACGTGCGTCCTCAGCAGCGGCGCGAGGACCAGCAGAAAGACCCCTGCTCCCAGCAGGATCAGGGACAAGGGTGAAGCGGTACGGCGCATCCGGGACTCCTGGTTCGAGAACTCTCGCGGAGACGCACGGACCCCAGGACCCGGTCGAGGTCCTTGTGGCCGAAGACGCTAGGCAGCACTTGACGCGCTGTCAATGTACTGTCAACACTGTCGGTCGGCGTGGGGGCGCCGGGAGGGGGACGACTCCAACGAGGAGCTGACCCGACACCATGCGCAGACTGATCGCAGCAACAGGAACCGTCGTGATCGCCGCGATGTGCGCCGTGGGCGCCTCCTTCGGGATCGTGTCCCTGCTCGACAGCGTTCCGGAGCAGCCCAACGTCCCCCTGGTCACCTACGAGACCACCCCGGCGAGCCGATGACCCGACTCGCCTGGAGTGAGGTTCCCCGACCGCAGATGGACCGGTTCGCCGACGTCGCACTGGCCGAATCGTCCGCCCTGGCCCACGAGATCCTCCGCGCCATCCGTCAGGAGTTCCCCGAACTGCGCCTCGTGGAGGGGGAGTCCGGCGAGCCCAAGGCCCTCGTCGGGATCCGGCGGGCCATCGAGGGCTTCGTCCACCACCTCGCGTCCGGCGCCGGAGCCGCCGACCCGCGCGTGCCGTCCGAGGTCTTCCAGGAGTTCGGCCGGGGGGAGGGCCTGAACGGACGCAGCCTGGACTCCCTCCAGGCCGTCTACCGCCTCGGCGTACGCCTGGCCTGGCGCCGGTTCGCCGAGATCGGCCAGCAGGTCGACATCGCCGCGCCCGCCATGTACGAACTCGCCGAATCCGGCTTCAAGTACCTGGACGGCCTGGTGGAACAGTCGGTACGCGGCTACGCCGAGGCGGCGGCCCGCCAGGAGGGCGAACGTCTGCGCCTGCAGCGCAGGCTGATCGACCGGCTCCTGTCCGGCCCGCACGCCGACCCGGCCCAGGCCCTCGGGGAGCGCGCCGCGCGGATCGGGTGGGAGCTCCCGGCCACCGTCGCCGTCGGGCTCCTGATCCGGCCCGCGCGGGAGGCCGTCGCCCCCGCCCTCGGCCGGGGGATCCTCCTCGACATGGAGAGCGAACAGCCGCGCCTGGTCATCCCCGACCCGGACACCGCCGGCCGCGTCGACCACGTCCGCCACGCCACCGCCGGCTGGTCGGGGGCCATCGGCCCGACCGTGCCCCTCGCCGCCGCCGTGGCCTCCCTGCGCTGGGCGGAGACCGCCGTCACCCTGACCGAGGAGGGCCTCCTGCCGCACGGCGAGGTGCAGCACTGCACCGACCGCGTGGAGGAACTGCTCCTGCTCCCCTCCCGCGACCTCGTCGACGCCGCGGCCGCGCGGTGCCTCACGCCCCTGGACGACGTCGCCCCCGCCCAGGCGCGGCGCCTCGCCGACACCCTCCTGGCCTGGATCGAGACCTCCGGCGGCGCCCCCGAGGTCGCCCACCGCCTCGGCATCCACCCCCAGACCGCCCGCTACCGCCTCCGCCAGATCCGGGAGCTGTGGGGCGACGCCCTCGACGACCCCGACCGCCGCTTCGAACTGCTCCTGGTCCTCCGCTCCCGGCGCCTCCGCACCACGCCGCCCGCGGACGCCGCCTACCAAGGCCCGACGGCGCGGGCGGTGGCGCCCCCTCGGTGACGAAGCCGGTCCGGCCCGGCGGGGGCGGTGCCCGTGGGTGGGATCGGCGTGCGGTCAGCGAGGGGCGAGGAGGCAGAACTCGTTGCCCTCCGGGTCCGCCAGCACCGTCCAGTGGACGGCGGACCGGTCCATGCCGGGGTCGGTGGCGCCGAGGGCGCGCAGCCGGTCCGCCTCCGCGGCCGGGTCGTCACCGGGGTAGGGCCGGACGTCGAGGTGGACGCGGTTCCACCCGCTCTTGGTGTCGGGCGTGCGGACGAACTCCAGGTAGGGGCCGACTCCCTTGGCGGACCGCATCCTCGCGTGGTCGTCGGCGACCTCGTGGAGCGTCCAGTCCATGGCCTCGTCCCAGAACCGGGCCAGCTCCCTCGGATCGGCGCAGTCGACCACCACCGCGGCGATCGGCCCGGTGTCCCGGTAGAGCGGACGGGGCTCCAGGACGCAGAACTCGTTGCCTTCCGGGTCGGCCATGACCGTCCAGGGGACGTCGCCCTGACCCACGTCGGCGAGTGTCGCGCCGAGAGCCTGCAGACGCTCGACCAGCTCGGCCTGATGGACGGCCGACGTCGTGGCCAGATCGAGGTGGACGCGGTTCTTCGACGTCTTGGGTTCCGGACGGGCGACCAGGTCGATGCAGAGGGCCGCGGGGTCGGGGTACGCGAATCCCACGGGTTCGAGGTTGGTCACGCCGGGCCCCTCGCTGTCGACACCCCAACCGAGTGCCTCCGCCCAGAACCGGCCGAGCGCGGAGTCGTCCCGGGCCTTCATGTTGATCTGTACGAGTCGTGTCGTCATGCCGCCGATCCTAGAAGTCCTGGTGGGGGCCGACGGCGACGCGACGGCCCTCACGAGTGATCACGGGACGTCGGGCAGGGCGGTGAGGTCGATGAGATGGTCGACGACGTCGTCCGGGTTGCCGCGCCGACGGTACGCGGCGCGCTGGGCGTCGGCGCGGCCGCCGTGACGGCGCAGGTGCGCCCAGGCCCCGTGGACGAGGTCGGCGTCGCCGCCCCGGCCGAGCGCGGGTCCCACGTGGGCCAGGAGCCCGTCGACGTACGGGAGGGCCGGGGTCAGCCGGCCGGTGACCGGGTCGACGAGCTCGCCGGCCAGTCCGTCGCGGGCGGCGCGCCAGCAGGCGGCCCGCAGCAGTTCGGGAGCGGGCCGGGGAGCCGGCTCGTGCGCCTCGACGGCCCGCAGGGCGGTGGCGGCCAGAGCCCGGACGAGCCCGGCGATCAGCACGGTGTCGTCGGCGGTGCCCGTGGCGTCGGCGGCCCGGAACTCGAGTGTGGGCAGGTGGTGGGAGGGCCGGACGTCCCAGTACAGGCCGCCGGGGTCCATGACGGCCCCGGTGCCGAGGAAGCCGCCGACGAGGTCCTCGAAGTGGGCGGTCGACTCGAAGTACGGCGGCGGGCCGGCGACCGGCCAGCGTCCCCAGGTGGTCGTCCGCCAGCTGGCGTAGCCGGTGTCCCGGCCCGCCCAGAAGGGCGAGTTGGCCGAGAGGGCGATGAGCGCGGGGATCCAGGGGCGCAGGTGGTTGCTGACCCCGAGGGCGGTGGCGAGGTCGGGGACGCCGACGTGGATGTGGCAGGCGCAGGCGATCTGTTCGTCGTCCAGGGCCCGGAACAGGGCGGCGCTGCGCGCGTAGCGGGGGTCGTCGGTCAGCGGCGGCGGCCCGGCCGGGGCGGTGACGGGCGTGCCGCTGGAGACGACGCGTACACCCCGGCGTGCGGCGGCGCGGGCCAGCGTGCGGCGGGTGGCGCGGATCTGGTCGGCGAGGTCGGCCAGGCTGGTGTGGGGGTCGGTACGGGTCTCGACCTGGTAGCGGGTGAGCTCCGGGCCCACCCGCCCGCCGAGTTCGCCCACGGCCTCGGCCACCACCTTCTCGGCGTCCGCTCGCAGGGCGCGCGAGACCGGGTCGACCAGCAGGAACTCCTCCTCGACGCCCACGGTGAGAAGCGGAAACCCCCGGCCGGAACGGGGTAACGGGGTGACGTCCGGTGTCTGCCCTGTACTCGTCATGGTGGCCATGCTGGCACGCGCGGCCCGTGCGGGGCAGGCCGCCGAGGGGCAGTGGGTTCCCTCGACACGCCCCGGACGCTACTGTTGGGTAACTTGTGGCCGTCTCCGCAGGACACGGCCGACACGACACGAAAGGGACCGCGCATGCCCGGCTCCGCGACCTCTGCTCGCCTGCTCAGCGGTTTGCTCGTGGGGGCCGGTGTGGCCCACTTCGTGGTTCCACGGCAGTTCGACGCGATCGTGCCCCGGAGCCTCCCCGGTTCGCCGCGCACCTGGACGCGGCTGAGCGGGCTCGCCGAGGTCGCCGTCGGCGCGGCGGTCGCGCATCCGGCCTCGCGGCGCGCGGGCGCGCTGGCCGCGGCCGGTCTGTTCACCGCCGTGTTCCCGGCGAACGTGAAGATGGCGTACGACTGGCGCCACCGTCCGGCCCCCGCCAAGGCGGCGGCCCTGGCCCGGCTCCCCCTCCAGGTGCCGCTGGTGCTGTGGGCGCTGCGTGTCCGCCGGACCGGGCCGTCCGGCGGCTGACCGTCGCGGAAACCGCCGGGCCCGCCCGGCGCCGAGCCCCGTTTCGGGCCGCGCGCCGTTCAGGCCTGCGGGCGGGGGCGGTCCAGGACGTGCAGGGACTCGGCCGCCGCCGCGGCGACGGTCCGCGCCACGAGCGCCAGGGCGGGCACGTCGAGTTTCCACTGCTGCCAGTAGAGGGGCACGTCCAGAAAGCGGCCCGGGGCCAGTTCGGCGAGGGCGCCGGAGCGGAGCAGGGGTTCGGCCTGGGGCTTGGGGACCAGGCCCCAGCCGAGGCCGGCGGTGATGGCTCCGGCGAAGCCCTCCGAGGTGGGCACGTGGTGCCGGAGCCGGCTCGCACCCGGGGCGCCGGGGGCGAGGGCGCCGACGAACCGGTCCTGCAGTTCGTCGCGCCGGTTGAAGACGATCACCGGCGCGTCCGGCAGGACGAACTCCAGCGGTCCGCCCGAGAGATGGCGGGACGCGAACGACGGGCTCGCCACCGGCAGATACCGCGCCGCGCCCAAGGGGCTCACGGTGCAGCCCGCGACGGGTTCCGACGAGGACGTCACCGCCGCCATCACCTGTCCGTCGCGCAGCAGCGTCGCGGTGTGCGCCTCGTCCTCCTGGTGGAGTTCGAAACAGATCGGCGGGTCCTGCGGTACCCGGGTCAGCGCCGGCAGGAACCAGGTGGCCAGGGAATCCGCGTTGACCGCGATGGCCAGGCGCGCCGGACCCGAGCCACCCGCGATGCCCAGATCCGTCAGCGCGTCCCGTTCCAGCGCGGCCAGCCGGCGCGCGAACCGCACCACCACCTGACCGGAATCCGTCGCGCGGACCGGTTTCGTACGGGTGAGGAGGACCCGCCCGGTGCGCTGTTCCAGCGTCTTCACGCGCTGACTGACGGCGGAGGGCGTGACGTGCAGGGCGGCGGCGGCCGCGTCGAAGGTGCCCTCGTCGATGACGGCGAGGAGCGTGCGGATCTGGTCGATGGGCAGCTCGTCCATAAGACCAGCTTAAGGTGGATAAGAATCTTTAGCTGTACTGAAGGTGGTCGCCGATCGTAGCGTCGTGGCCATGACCAGCAGCATCCTCCCGGCGGCCGCCGCCGGATTCGGCACCGGCCTCTCCCTCATCGTCGCCATCGGCGCGCAGAACGCCTTCGTCCTGCGTCAGGGTGCGCGCCGGCACGCGGTACTCGCCGTGGTCGGCATCTGCGCGGTGTCCGACGCCCTTCTGATCGCCCTCGGTGTCGCCGGACTCGGGGCCGTCGTCACCGCCTGGCCCGCCGGACTGACCGCGATCGGCCTCGCCGGCGGCGCCTTCCTGATCGGATACGGCCTCCTGGCCGCGCGCCGCGTGCTGCGGCCCGCGGGGGAGGCGCTCGCGACGAAGGGGGCCCCGGCGGGCTCCGTACGCGCCGCCGTGCTCACCTGCCTGGCCATGACCTGGCTCAATCCGCACGTCTACCTGGACACCGTGCTGCTGCTCGGCTCCGTCGCCGCCGAACGCGGTTCCCTGCGCTGGGTCTTCGGCCTCGGCGCGATGCTCGCCAGCCTGGCGTGGTTCGCCGGCCTCGGCTACGGCGCCCGCCTCCTCGGCGGCATCCTCTCCCGCCCCGCCGCCTGGCGCGTCCTGGACGCCCTCGTGGCCACGACCATGCTCGCGATGGGCGCCATGCTGCTGGCCCGTACGGTCTGACCCGGCCCCGCGGGCGAGGGGGGCCGCGGCCCCGGGCGCGGGGCGGCGCGGCCGACGTTGGGCGGACGTTCACCGTGACGACGGACGGCGGCTCCCCGCGCGTCGCGTGGGGTCAGGACCGTGGGCGCGCCTCCCACGCAGCCCCGCTCCCACGCTCCGCGATCCCCTGAGGAACCGTCACCGATGTCCGCCCCGAAGCCCACCCGTCGTCCCCTGACGGGCACGCTCGCCGCCTTCGCCGTCACCGCCCTCGCCGGCGGCACCGCCCTCTCGTCCGCGGGACCCGCCACGGCCGCGCCCGGAGAGCCGGGCCTCCGCCCCTCGCTCTGCGGCCACGACCAGCGGCCGACCCCGCAGGAGTACCTCTGCGCCAAGGCCGGGGACCTCGTCGAGGTCAGGATCGGGGACGTACGCCCGACCCAGCCGTCGCTCGGACACGACGAGGTCTACTACAAGCTCGGCCGCTTCACGCTGGGCAAGGACGAGATCAACAAGAAGTTCGACGAGTGGTGCGAGACGAACGGCCAGGCCGAGGCGGCGAGCGCCGCTCCGGACGCGCGACTCGACGACCCGACCTCCTTCACCTGCGCACTGCCCGTCGGCGAGGAGACGCCCGAGAGCGTCGCGGCCATGAAGACCGTGGTCATCGGGCCCGGCGGCAGCCTGTACCTCACCGACGGCCACCACACCCTCACCTCCCTGTACGAACTCCCCGACGGCGGGGCGGACCTGCGGATACGGCTCCGGGTCGTGGCCAACCTCAGCCAGTTGCCCCGGCCGAGGTTCTGGGACCGCATGAAGGCCGAGAAGTGGGTGTGGCTGCGCGACGCCCAGGGCGACGCCGTCGAGGTCGACAAGCTGCCCAGGAACGTCGGACTCGACAACTTCGGTGACGACCCCTACCGCAGCCTCCTCTACTTCGGCCGTGACATCGGCTACGAGGCGGGGACGATCCCGTTCCAGGAGTTCTACTGGGGCGCCTGGGTGCGCGACACCCGCCCCGCCGGCCTCGACCACTGGAACACGGACGACCTCGCCGGCTACCTCGGCGCCGTCGAGAGCCTGACGAAGGCGCAGACGGCGCTGTCCCCGGACAGCGTCGTCGACAGCGGAAGGACGGCCGGGGAACTCGGCGTCCTCGCGGCGTGGAACGACGGCAAGGCCAGGGACAAGGGCGAGTTCGGCAAGCTGGCCAAGCCGTACGACGACGCCAAGCCCGGAAAGCTCGCCTACGCCCTCGCCTACAAGGCCCGGCTGACCGACCGCTGACGACCGGCTCCCGGCCCGGTCCCCGCGCCCACCCGCGCGGGGACGGCGCGCCGCCGCGAAGGGCGGCGGGCGGCACCCGCGGACAGCCGCCCGCCGTGGCCGCCCGCCGCGCCGCTCAGCCGGTACGGAGGCCGGCCGACGCCAGCGTCTCCAGTACGGCTCCGAGCTGCTTCAGCGGCTCGTCGCCCACGATCCGCAGCACCACCGTCCCCGCCCCGGCCGCGGCGAGCTCGCCCACGCGTTCCGCGGCGTCCTCGACACGCCCCGAGACGGTGAACACCTGCTCCGGCGGGCGGCCCAGCCAGGCCCCGTGCCCCTCGACGCTGGGCCGCAGCGTTCGCGCCACCCGCTCGCGGTCCTCGCCGACGGAGCAGAAGGCCAGCACGATCAGGTCGTGGTCCGCCCCGGCGCCGCCCCGCGCGGTCAGTTCGCGTACCCGTTCGAGATCCCGCGGCCCGTGCCCCTCGGCGATCAGCGTCCCGTCCGCGATCCGGCCCGACAGCTCGAGCGAACGAGGACGCACCACGCCGGCGACCACCGGCGGCGGCTCCAGCGGCGGGTGCACCAGCCGGACGCCGTCCAACCGGACCTCGCGACCGTCCAGTTCGACCCGTTCGCCGCGCAACAGCGCCCGTACGGACCGGATCGTCTCCTCCAGCAGCGCCAGCGGTGACTTCGGCGCGACACCGACGGACGCCATCCACTCGGCCACCCCGTGCCCGATCCCGGCCGTCAGCCGCCCCGGGAACACCCTTGCCAGCGTGGCCAGTTCCATCGCCAGCAGGGCCGGACTGCGCAGGGGCGCCGGTGTGATCCCGATACCCACCCGCAGCCGCTCCGTCGACGCCAGGGCCACCGCGGCGGCCGACACGCCACCGTTCCACCCGAGATCCTCGACCACCCACAGATCGTCCACCCCGAGTGCCTCGGCATCCCGCGCGAAGGCCGGCAGGCCCTCCGGTGCCCAGTCACGGTCGTACATCACGCCGATTCGAACCGTCGTCATGCGATGCACCGTAGGCCCGCTCCCGGCGAGTGATCAACACCGCGTCGAGGAGCCGGAGCAAGGCCCCGGGGGCAGGCTAGGCTGCCGATCCTCGGTCATGGGGGGAATGGAATGCGGCAGCGGAAGATACGGACGGCCGTCCTCGGTGCGGCCCTGGTGGTCCTGGCCGGCTGCGGCTCCAGGGCGGCCGAGCAGGCCGGTGCCACCGGGGAGGTGCCAGGCGCGCCCACGGCAAGGGGAACGGCCACGGCCACGGCCCCGTCCTGGACGCGCGCCGCTCCGATCAGCATCGCCGGCGTCCGTACCGCCGACGGGGGCCGGTCGCTTCAGGTCGTCGCCGACGTGCCCGACGGCGCGGGCGAGTGCGTACGCGACCTGCGCGGTGCACTCGAATCCGTCGAGAACGGCACCCTGTACGTGCAGGTCACGTACGAGACGCCGGCCCTGGACCGGGACTCCGGCTGCACCGGGACGCGGCGGGTCGAAGCGACGGTGAAGCTGGGGGATCCCCTGGGGACCCGCAGGGTCATGGTGAACAGCCGGAACGTCTACACCCCCGCCGGCGCCACCCCGCCCGCCCTGCGGCCGTGTGACGAGAACGGCTGCGACCCCACACCCCCGCGGTGCACCTCGTCCTCCTATCGGCAGGCGGTCGACGACACGGACATCCCCCGGCACACGAGCTGGGAGTACCGCGGCTGCGACGACACGTGGCTGGTGCTCGACCTGTCGACCCGCATGGGGCCGGTGTGTGGCGAAGCCGACGCCGGTTGCTCGTCCTCGTCGGTCTCCCAACGCTGGTTCTACCGGGCCGAGACCGAGGGCTGGCGGCCGGTGGCCATGAACGGCGACGCGGGCTGCGCCGGCATCCACAAGGTCCTCCCGGAGCTGCCGGACCGGCTCTGCGCGTCGCTTCCGAGGCTCGACCGCGACTGACCGCCTCGCCGGCGCCGGTCCGTGGTCGATCCGGTCGGAGCGGGAACGCCGTGAGCCGGGGAAGGGTCCGCCATCGCCCGGGCCGTCCGGATCGGGGAACGGCGGTGGCCGGGCGTCAGCGGAATCGATCGGCGATCGCCTCCGCGATCGCGCCGGGCGCGTCCTCCTGGATGAAGTGCTTCGCGTGGCGGAGTTCGACGACGTCGAGCCGGGTGAACGCGGAGCTCACCCGCGGGAGACAGGCCTTCGGCCGGAACACCATGTCCCGCATGCCCCATATCGCCAGGGCGGGTTTGGCGCCGAGGCGGGCCGGCACGTCGCGGACGAGTCCTTCCAGCAGCGGACGAGCGGCGCGGATCTCCCCGGGCATGGTGGCGAGTCCGCGCCGGGCCTCCTTGGTGGGCTGCGCCATGCGGTAGTGATCGGCTTCGGCCGGGGTCAGGGCGGGGCCGCTCCTCCCGAGCAGGAACCGCTCGACCAGGAGGTTCCGTTCGAGGATGCGCCGCTGCATGGGGCGGCTGCTCATGACCACGCTGAACGCCCTGTTCGCCGGCTGCTCGATCGGCCAGAACGCCGTGTTGCCCAACACGATCCCCCTGACACGATCCGCGCGCGGGACCGCCGCGCCGAGACCGATGGGACCACCCCAGTCCTGTCCCATCAGGACGAAGTCGTCGAGCCGCAGATGGTCGATCAGTTCGCCCAGGACCGCCGTGTGCTCCGCGATCGTGTAGCCGTAGCCCGCCGGGCGCTCCGACAGGCCGAAGCCGAGGTGGTCGACGGCGATGCAACGGTAGCGGCCGCGCAGCTCCTTCACGATGGTGCGGTAGAGGAAACTCCAGGTGGGCGAGCCGTGGCAGAACACGATCGGCGGTCCCGCCCCCTCGTCGACGTAGTGGACCCGGCCGGCGGACGAGTCGAACCACCGCGAGTCGAAGGGGTACAGGCTCGGATCGGGAACGAAGTCGACCATCAACGCTCTTCTCCTGTTCTGCCACCGCACCCGACGGTGCGACACACCACGTCCACTACAGGTGTAGAGTGGTCGGTACTCTACACCTGTAGCATCGAAGCGTGTCCTCATCTACGACGAACGGCAGTGGACGGCGGTCGGCGATCGCCGACAGCGGGATCCGGATCATCGCTCGTGACGGCGTCCGCGCCCTGACCCATCGAGCCGTCGACCGTGAGGCGGGAATCCCGCAGGGATCGACCTCCTACCACGCGAAGACACGGCTCGCGCTCGTGGAACTCATCGTCGACGCGCTCGCCGCCCGGTCGAAGGCCGACGCCGAACGGCTCGCGGCGGCTCTGGACGCGGGGTCCGAACCCGGACCCACCCTCGACGCCGACGCGCTCGCCGCGCTGATCGCAGGATTCGTGGAGGCTCTCGCGTCGCGCCGCGACGACATGAGAGCCCGTTACGCCCTCCTCCTCGAACTCCACGACGAGCCACGCGTCCGAGCGAAGCTGACGGCGGACTCCGACGTGCACGCCCTGAGCCGGCGGGTGGCGGCGACGGCCCTCACCAGCGCGGGACTGCCCGGTTCGGACACGCACGTCGAGGACCTGATCGCCCTCACCGACTCGCTGCTGTTCCACCGGACCGTGCTCGACCCGACCGCGTCGCCCCGGCCCGTTCTCGCCGCGTACCTGCGGGGCACGGCCACCGCCTCGACAGGTGAGCGGCCGGCTCGGGAGCACCGCCCCCGAGCCGGCCACGTGGCCGGGGTCAGGCGCGAGCCCAGTAGCTCGTGATCAGGTCGGTGCCGCCGGCGTCGTCGTAGATCTTGACCAGGACGTTCTCGCCCTCCGCGAAGCCGAAGTCGATGGGGCTCGGGCTGCCCACGGCGCGGAAGCGGTCCGACGAACCGTGGGTCGCCGTCCAGAGCTGCACGTAGACGGTGTCGCCGTCGGCGGCGGTGTCGTAGGCGTAGAGCGTCTCGCCGTTCGGGTGGAACTCCACCTTCGAGACGAGCGTGCCCCCGTTCCGCAGCTCGACCTTGAGGGCCTCGCCGCCCGCGTCCTTCACGAAGTACGTGTCGTCCACGGAGTCGTACAGGTAGCACCCGCCGCCGGCCGGCGTGACCGTGAGGGTTCCGGCGAGCCTGGTGCAGTCGTCCGTGTCCACCCGGGCGTAGCGGATGTCCAGCGTCCCGTACGCCTGGGCCGGCGCCGCCGTCCCGAACAGGATGCCGGCCACGGCGGCCGCCGACGTCAGCGCGAATGCGGTCTTCCTGCGTGCGTTCATGTGGGTTCCCCTCGGTCCGCGGATCGGCTCGATCCGGTCGGCGACTGTCGCCGTGACCTCAGTTTTCGCCGCCGCGGCATTGTCCAGCAGACCCCTCCGACCAGTGTGGACAACGCGCCGCCGGAGCGTCGGGCGCCCTTGTCGTGCCCGGGATCACGGGCCTAGCGTGGCCGGGACCGCCATCGGGGGACGGGGGAGTCGGGTGGGACGTCGTGAGCGGCCGCTGGATCCGGCGGACGGGCCCGTGGAGCAGTTCGCGCACGAGTTGCGCCTGCTCCGGCAGAAGGCCGGCGGCCTCACCTACCGGGTGATGGCGGCCCGCGCGCACTACTCGGCCGCCGCCCTCGCCCAGGCCGCCTCGGGCGACCGGCTGGCGACCCTGCCGGTGGCGCTCGCCTACGTCGGCGCGTGCGGCGGCGACGTGGACGAGTGGGCCGAGCGCTGGCGGCAGGCGAGCCGTGAACTGACCGAGCGGGCGGCGGCGGCCGACGACCCGGCCGAGGCGCCCTACCTCGGCCTGGCCCGGTTCGAGGCCGAGGACCGGGAGTTGTTCTTCGGCCGCGAGCGCCTGCTCGCCCGGCTCGTGCCGCTGGTACGCGAAGGGCGCGTCGTCGCGCTCGTCGGGCCGTCCGGCAGCGGCAAGTCCTCGCTGCTGAGGGCCGGACTGGTGCCCGTCCTGCGCGAGGCGACGGGCACCCATCGGCCCACCGGGATCCACCTCCTCACCCCCGGTCCGCACCCCGCCCGCACCCACACCGACCTGCTCACGCGGGAACGCGTCGGCCGGGGCGCGGTGCTGCTCGTCGACCAGTTAGAGGAGGCGTTCACGCTCTGCGCCGACGCCGGCGAGCGCACCCGCTTCATCGACCGGTTGCTCGCCGCCGCCGGGCGCGGCGCCCGGGTCGTGATCGCGGTGCGGGCCGACTTCTTCGGTCACTGCGCCGCCCACGGTCCGCTCGCGGAGGCCATCCGGGACTCCACCCAACTGGTCACCCCGATGAGCCCGGACGAGCTGCGCGAGGTCGTCGTACGGCCCGCGGCCGTCCGCGGCCTGGTCGTCGAGCGCTCGCTCACCGCCCGCATCGTCCGCGACCTCGCCGACGAACCGGGCGGCCTGCCGCTGCTGTCGCACGCGCTGCGGGAGACCTGGCGCCGCCGGCACGGTCGTACCCTCGCCGAGAGCGCCTACGAGGCGGCCGGCGGGCTGCAGGGTGCGCTCGCCCGTACCGCCGAGGAGTTCCACGCCGGACTCACCGCCGCGCAGGCCGTCACCGCCCGCCGGGTCCTGCTGAGGCTGGTCGCGCCGGGCCGGGGAACACAGGACACCCGACGCCCCGCCGAACGCACGGAGTTCGCGACCACCGGGCCGGACACCGCGCTCGTCATCGAGATGCTGGCCCGTGCCCGGCTGATCACCCTCACCGGCCCGACCGTCGACCTCGCGCACGAGGCGCTGCTCACCGCGTGGCCCCGGCTGCGCGGCTGGATCGACGAGGACCGCGAGCGCCTGCACACCCAGCGCCGGCTCACCGAGGCCGCCGACGCCTGGGTCACCCTCGGCCGGGACGGCGGCGCGCTGTACCGGGGCGTGCGGCTCACCACGGCGGCGGAGAGCTTTCCGGCCGGAGGGGACGCTCCGGACGACCTCACCCCCGTGGAGCGGGAGTTCCTCACCACGAGCACCGCGGCGCACCACCGGGAGCGTCGCCGCCGGCGGTCCCTCACGGGGGTGGTCTGCGCCGTTCTTGTCCTCGCCCTGACGGCCGGACTGCTCGCCTGGCAGCAGAACCGGGTCGGCGAGCGGCGCCGGGTCGAGGCGGAGGCCCGGCGGATGGCCGGAGTCGCGAGCAGCCTGCGGCTGTCCGACCCGCGCACCGCGATGCGGCTCGGGCTGGCGTCCTGGCGCCTCGCCGATCTGCCGGAGACCCGGTCCGCCGTGCTGAGCGGCATGACCCAGGAAGAACTGGACGTGTTCACCGCCCCCGACGGCGATCCGCGCACGACCCGCTCGCTCGGCTCCGACGGCCGCACGCTCACCAGCATCGGCCCCGACCGCGTCACCGTCCGCGACGTGGAGACCGGCACGGTCCTCCGCTCTTTCGACGGGCTCGGCGCGGACCTGGAAAGGGTCGGATGGAAGCGCGGGGACGGGGACCTGGTGACCTACTTCCCGCACGCGGGAGCGGGTGAGGACTCCGGAGCGGTCGCGGTCGCGGTCCGCGACCTGTCGGGCCGTCGGCCGGACCTCGTGCTCGGCCGGGCGGCGGGCGGGGCGGAGATGAGCCCGAGCGGGCGACAGGTGATCGGATACGACCAGACGGCCACCGAGTACGCGGTCACGCTGTGGGACGCGCTCACCGGGCGGGTACTCATGGAGTTGCGGGCGCCCAGGGACCCGGAGGCGGACCCGACGGGCATGGCGTTCACCATCGGGGTGTCGGAGCGGCGTTCGAGGGAACGCCGCCCGTCCGCGCCGGACAGCCCGGACGTGGCCCTCAGCCCGGACGGCCGGATGCTGGCCTTCTGCGTTCCCGGTCGACCGCTCGAAATCTGGGACGTCGCCCGGCGGAAGAAGTCGGCCATCGGGTGGAACTCCGGCCGGGACTGCCACGAGGAGAGGTACCAGTTCGTCGCCGGCGGACGGCTGCTGGCCCAGGTCCACGAGGGGAACATCCGGCTCCGTGACGTCGTCGACGGCACCGAACAGCCGCTGCTGGAGTACCGGAGGGTGGTGCGGCTCGGGGTCAGCACGGACGACGGCTACCTCGTCGCGCACACCAGCACGGACGTGCTGCTCTGGCGCCTGGACACCCCGGACTGGCCGGTCGTGATCCATCGGGCCGGCGGAGGGTACCCCGCCGAACCCCGGGTGGACCCGAGGACCGCCCGACTGCGCTTCCTCGCCGGACCGGAGCCGGGCGCGGAGCGCGCGGTCCACACGCTGGACGTCAGCCGTGCGGTGCGGGCCGACTGGAAGCCGGCCGCCTCGGCGAACGCGAGATTCAGCCCGGACGGAAGCCTGCTCGTCGCCGCGGAACCCCCCGGCCCGGACGGGCAGGCCCGTTTCGGGCTCGCCGACGGGAGGACCGGAGCGTCGATCGCCGAACTTCCGGGGCTGCCCTGCCGTTCCCGGCCGATCCCCGGTGAACCGGAGGAGCAGGCAGGTCCACCCTGTGAGGTGTCGCTGTCCTTCCGCCCCGACGGGAGGATGCTCTCCTACTCCACCAAAGGTCCGGGGCAGGACCTGAGCGTCGGCCTCTGGGACGTCGGGCGGCGGCGCCCGGTCGCCCCGCGCGGTCGGCCGGCGACCCGCTGGACGGACATCGCCCTCGCACCGGACGGCCGTCTGGTCCTGTGGGGCCGCCCGTCGGGCATCGAGCTCTGGGACCCTGCACGGGGGCTGGCGACCGGGAAGGTCACCGGCCTCAAGGGCCGCTCCTACGCGGTCCGCCCGGACGGCCGCCTGGTCGTCTCCTTCGCGGGCGAGGCCGTCGAGCTGCCGGACCTGACGGCGGCTCCCCGGGCGCAGAGCCCTGGCGCGGGGATCTCGTCGCTGGAGTTCAGCGCGGACAGCCGGCTCCTCGCGGTCGGGGATCGGTCGGGGCGGGTGACCCTGTGGGACGGCGGCCTCGAACGAAGCCTCGGCGGACTGACCCGTGCCGCCGTGGGCGAGGTGCACGTCACGGCGCTCGCCTTCTCTCCGGACGGCCGCACGCTGGCGGCCGCCTATCTCGACGACGTCATCCAGCTCTGGGACCTCGACTCCCACCTGCCCGTCGGCTCCCCGATCTCCACCGGCAGCGACCGCGTGCACGACCTGGCCTTCTCCTCCGACGGAGCGACCCTCCACGTGGCCGGGGCGCACACACGGCTCCAGCGGATCGACGTCACCCCGGCCGCCGCAGCGGCCGACGCGTGCCGACGCGCGGCGGGCGGTCTCGACCGGGAGGAATGGCGCACCCTCGTGAACGGCCTGCCCTACCGACCCACCTGCTGACCGCCCCCCCCACACCCGCGGCCGGACGGCGGCGCCCGCACCACGAGGTGGCGTGGGGGCGGTTCCCGTCCTCTCCCGTCCTCCGGTGCAGGGCGGGTACGCACGGCCGCCCCGACCGGCGCCGACGGGGCGACGTCAGGCAGGTGTGGCGAGCGGCGGGTGGTCGAGCACGCGCGGCTTGTACTCGACCAGCTGGATGCGGCCGTCGAAGGTGCGGTGGTCGGTCATCTCGAGGGCGACGTCCGGGTAGCCGTCGTAGATGCGTTCCTCGCCCGTGGCACCGGTGATCACCGGGAACATCACGACCCGGAAGCGGTCGACGAGCCCGGCCCGGAGCAGGGACCGGGACAGGCTGAGGCTGCCGATGGTGCTGAGGAGCCCGGACCCGCTCGCCTTCATGGCGCGGACCGCCTCGACGGCATCGTCGCGGACGAGCGTGCAGTTGGCCCAGGTCAGCGGCTCCCCGAGCGAGGAGGAGAACACCACCTTGGTGGCTTGCGTGAGCTCGTCGACGGACGCCTCCTCCTCGGGCCTGAACTCGTCCTGGCCACTCGGGACCTGGCCGGCGGCGAAGCCCGACATCAGGCGGTAGGTGTTCGCCCCCATCAGGTAGGTGACCTTGGGCTGCTCGCCGAGCCACGCGAGGTACTCCGGGCCTTCGAGGCCCCAGAACCCGGGCCAGCCCTCTCCCGACGCGTGGCCGTCGAGGGAGGTGATGAAGTCGACGAGAAGCTCCGACATGGCGGTGTCCTTCCTCAGGGGTTGTCACAAGCTTGGACCGGCCGGGAGCCACAGACTCATCGGCCACGCTGGGAAGCGGCGAGGAAACCCACGACGCCGCAGTCGACGAGGTCGACGAGGTCGACGAGGTCGACGAGGTCGACGGGTCGCGAGGTCACGCGGCACGGGGAGGGGCGGCGCGCTCGTCCGTACGTCGGTGGTCCTGGGGCGGATGCCCCGTTTTGGGGGTGCGGTGTGTGGGTGCGGTGATGTGGCCACCTCAATTTCCGCTCAGATGTGATGACGATCCTCCGGATGTGTCTCTAGTGTCCACTCCATCGATGAGGACGGAGCAAGAGGCACATGAGCGCAGTGGCAGTGACCGAGGAGTACGGGGAGTCCTCCCCGGCCCAGGAGGAGCCGGTCGCACTGTCCGGAGTGAGAAGGCGCCTCGGCGCCCTGCATCTGCTGCAGGACATCCGCCTCACGATCGGCCGCGGTGAAGCCGTCGCCACCCTCGGGAAACTCCGCGGCATGCGCCCGGCCGGCGCCGTCGCGGGTGCCGTCGTCCTCGCTCTGACCGCGAGCGGGTGCGGCCTCGGGTCGGACCTCGGGGGCGAGAACGAGAAGATCGCCATCGGCATCAAGTTCGACCAGCCGGGCCTGGGGCTGAAAACGGCGGACGGCTACACCGGCTTCGACGTCGACGTCGCCACGTACGTCGCCAAGAAGCTGGGCTACTCCGCGGACGACATCGTCTGGACGGAAGCCCCGTCGGCGCAGCGCGAGAACCTGATCAAGAGTGGTGACGTCACGTTCGTCGTGGCGACCTACTCGATCAACGAGAAGCGCCTGAAGGAGGTCGACTTCGCCGGCCCGTACTTCCTGACCCACCAGGACCTGCTGGTCCGCGGCGACGAGGTCTCGATCACCAAGGTCGAGGACCTCAACTCCAGGAAGCTCTGCTCGGTCACCGGCTCGACCTCCGCGCAGAACGTCAAGGAGAAGCTGGCCCCGAAGGCCGGGCTCCAGCAGCTCGGCGGCTACTCCGAGTGCCTGAAGGGCCTGGAGGAGAAGAAGGTCGACGCTCTGACGACGGACGCCGCCATCCTGGCCGGCTACGCCTCGCAGCAGCAGCACTGGGGCAAGTTCAAGCTCGTGGGCTTGTCCCTGAGCGACGAGAACTACGGCATCGGCATCAAGAAGGGCGACACCGAGCTCAAGGGCAAGATCAACAAGGCCCTGGAGGAGATGGTGGCCGACGGCACCTGGCGGAAGCTCGTTCGGAAGCACTTCAGCCTGTCGGGCTACGAGAGCGAGCCCCCGCCGGCCATTCCGAACTGATGCCCCTCCCACGAGCGGCCGCAAGCCCTCCGGCCCCGGTCGCTCGTGAGCGCGGTGCGCCCCACCGGCCCGCCGAGACCCCCGAGCATCGCCGCTCCCCCCGCACGCGGGGGGCGTCTCAGGACGAGCCCACCGTCCTCCCCGCACGGCTGCCCCACGCGGGAGCGGCGCTCTGTCCGTCGGCCGCCGCCGGTGCCCGAGGTCTCAGGTGATACCCGCACGGACGGCGGTTGCCGATTCCTTGGCCCTGTCGGGCGCCCCCGGTCGGCGGGGAAAGGCGGTGGCCGGCCGACCGGTCTCCCTGTCACGATCCGGGTGTGACGACGTTGTTCCTGATGGTCGGCCTGCCGGGGGCCGGGAAGACGACGCGGGCTCGACAGCTCGCCGCGGAGCACGGCGCGCTGCGCCTGACTCCCGACGACTGGATGATGCCCCTGTTCGGCGAGGCGGAGGCGGACGGGAAGCGCGACGTGCTGGAGGGGCGCCTGCTCTGGCTCGCCTTGGAGGCGGTGAGGCTCGGCACCGATGTCGTCGTGGACTACGGCTGTTGGTCGCGGGACGAACGGACCGCGATCCGCCGGCTGGCGGAGGCCGAGGGGGCGTGTTTCCGCATGGTCTACCTGCCGGTGGACGACGAGACCCAACGGGCCCGTATCGCTCATCGCCGGGCGACCGCCCCGGAGCAGACGTTGCCGATGTCCGAGGCGGACATCCTGTACGGGCGGGCGCACTTCGAGGAGCCCGACGCGGCGGAGCTGGAGGGCCGCGGGGCCGGCGGCCCGCCGCCCGGCTGGGAGGACTGGCGGGAGTGGGCCGCCGTTCGGTGGCCGTCGTTCGCTTGACCGCCGCCCATCGGCAGCCGGACACGGGCCGTCCAGGTCCGGAGATCCCGCCGCCGTCGGTCACGACATCGGGGCGTCGTCTGCTAGCGGATGTCGTGGTCGGGGTGGGCGCGGTCGTACGCGTGCCGCGCCTCGGCGATGACGGGGCGGTGGACGAGGGACCAGTCGGCGAGCGCCTTGACCAGGTGGGTCAGGCCTGCCCCGGTCTCCGTCAGGCGGTAGTCGACCTGGGCCGGCACGGTCGCGTATACGGTGCGGAGCACGAGGCCGTCGCGTTCGAGCCTGCGCACGGTGAGGGTGAGCATGCGCTGGGAGATGCCGTCGATGGCGCGTTGGAGCTCGCGGAAGCGGCGGGGTCCGCCGGCGAGCTCGACGATCACGAGGACCGACCACTTGTCCCCGATGCGGTCCAGGACGTCGCGGATGCCGCAGTCGGGGTGGTCCTCGCGTCCGCAGGGGTCGAGTTCGGCGGGGGTGGTTACCCCGGTGTGCGTGAGTGACATCGAACTGCCTTCTTGTGGCCGGTGGGCGTGCGGTCGAGGATCAAGCGTAGTTACCGATGAGAACCACGACGGAAGAACTGATTGATCATGATTCTGGTGACCGGAGCGAACGGGAACCTCGGCTCGGCCACGCTTGCGGCGCTGCGGGCCCGTGGTGCCGTGGCGATGGGCGGCAGCCGTACGCCGGGTGAGGGGATGCGGGGTCTCGACTTCGACGACCACGCGGGCGTCGACCTCGTCGGTGTGTCGACTCTGGTGCTGGTCTCCGCCGGCTACGCCGAAGACGACCAGGTCGTCGCGCGGCACGCGGCCGTCCTGGACGCCGCCGTCCGCGACGGCGTCCGCCACGTCGTCTACACGAGCCTGACCACGGCCGGCGACCACCTCGGCTTCGCGCTTGCCCACCGTGCGACCGAACGCCTGGTGCGGGAGAGCGGGGTGCCGTGGACGATCCTGCGCAACGGCCTCTATGCCGAGCTCTTCGGCGGTCTGCTCATGTGGACCGGTGACGGTGTGGAGTCCGCGTTCGGGGACGGCGCCCTGGCCGCGGTCGCACGAGAGGACCTGGCCGAGGCAGCGGCGATCGTGGCTGCGGACGCGGCACCTCACCGTGGGCGGGTCTACGACCTCGTCGGCACGCCGGTCACGGCACGGCAGGTGGCCGACGAACTCGGCGTCGCGCATGGAGCGATCAGCCTGGGCGAGTACCGTCGCAGGCTCCTCGAAGAGACGCCGGGGCTGCTGCCGTTCCAGCCCCCGATGCTCGCCTCGATCGCCACCGGCATCCGGCACGGCTTCCTCGACGGCACCGCACCCGACCTCGCCGACCTCCTCGGCCGCGCACCCCGCGATCCCCTGGCCGCGGCCGTGGCGGCCGCGTCCGCCGGCAGGCCGGAAGCGAGCGTGTGACGGTCGGCTGCGACCCGTGCTCGGCGACGACCGCCCGTACGTGGTGACCATGACCATGGACGCTCACCGGAACGGGCCGGTGAGACGCGTCAGGGTGCCGTTCGGGAAAGGTGCTGCCGGAAGAAGGCGGCGGCTTCCCCGCCCACCCGGTCACGGACGGCGGTGCGGGAGGGTTCCGGCATGAAGAAGTCCTCGTGGCGCACGTCGGGGCCGGCCGAGCAGCCGCTCGCCCCGGGGATGTGGTCCAGGTACGGGCGGGTGTCGACCTCGTAGGGGCTGACCGTGTCCGCGCCGCCCCAGCGGATGCCCACCGGCACCCGTACGTTCGCCAGGCTCTCGCGGGTCACGAGACCGCCGACTCCGGGAGCCACCTGGAAGACCGCCCGGACCCGGTGGTCGGAGAGGTCCGCCCCGGCGTCGTTCAGCGCCTGCCGCAGGGACTCGTCCAGCGGGTACTTCTTCCGCAGCGCCTCCAACGCGCCGGGGAACTCGGGGATCTCCGGCAAGGGGACCTCCCCGGCCATCACCGCCCACAGAATCCGCGGATCGACACGGACTCCGGCGAGCGCCGCCGCCGTGTAGCCGCCGAGGGAGAACCCCGCCGCACCGACCGGCCCGAGGGGCTGTTCGCGGGCGAGCACGTCGAGGACGAAGGAGACGTCGCGAGGCCGTTCCCACACGTGGAGGAAGCCTTCCGGCTCGTACCCGTCGACGAAGTTGTTGCCGTGGTGGTCCAGCGCCACGACGCGGAAACCCGCCTCGCGGAGCGGTCCCGCCAACCACCCCATACGGCTGCCGGAACCTCCGGTGCCGTGCGAGACGACCACCAGCGGAGCGGGCCGAGCCGGTGGCCGGTCCGGTTCCCACAGGTGGATACGGACCGGTCGCGGACGGGCCGGCTCCCGCAGGTCGCTGCGGGACTCGTCGTGGAGGACACGTATCAGCGGCTGCCGCTCGGAGATCGTCACGGCGCCATCGTAGGTCCGGCCCGGAGGGCGCGGATCGGGTCACCGTCCTGCGCGGAACGCGTCGGCCCGCGCGGTGGATTCGACGAGGACCGGCGGCCCGCCGGATCTAGATGAAGATGATTATCATCCGCTAGTGTGTGCCCGCTCGCGCCGGGTGACCTCCGGAACGGGCTCGATCGTTCCGCCTGACCACGGCGGACAGGAGCGAGGGGGCGCGATGGCCGAGGTCTCGGCGCAGGCGAAGGCGAAGGCGGCGACGGCGGCGGCGGCGACGGTGACGGAGCCGGCGCCGCCGGGGCGCCTCGGGCCTCCGGGCCGGGTTCGGGCCGTGGCGGAGACGCGCCCGCGCAAGCGCGCGGCGGGTGCGGTGCTGGTTGCGGTGACGGTGGGCGCGGTGCTCGCGGGGCCCTGGCTGGAGAGGCTGTTCGGGATCGCGGCGATCGGTGCCTGGCGGACGCTGCTCGTCGCCATCGTCGTCCAAGGCGTACCGTTTCTCCTTCTCGGGACCGTCGTCTCGGCGGCCATCGGCGCCTTCGTCCCCGCCCGGGTCTTCTCCAAGGTGCTGCCCCGCAACCCCGCCCTCGCGGTTCCGGTCGCCGGGGCCGCCGGGGTGGTGCTCCCCGGGTGCGAATGCGCCTCGGTTCCCGTCGCGGGGAGTCTGATGCGGCGCGGCGTGACCCCCGCCGCCGCGCTGACCTTCCTGCTCGCCGCGCCCGCCGTGAACCCGGTGGTCCTCGTCTCGACGGCCATCGCCTTCCCCGGCAGCCCGGAGATGGTGGCCGCACGGTTCGGCGCCTCGCTCGTCACCGCGGTCGCCATGGGCTGGCTGTGGCTCAGGCTGGGACGCGAGGAGTGGCTGCGGCTGCCGACGGGGGAGAAGGACCCCGCTCCGGGCGCGAGCCGGCTGAGGGTATTCCGGCGCGGGCTGCAGCACGACTTCCTGCACGCGGGCGGATTCCTGGTGGTCGGCGCCATGGCGGCGGCGACGTTCAACGTGCTCGTGCCGCCCTCCGTACTGGAGGTCTTCTCGGGATCGCCCTGGCTGGGCGTCCTCGTGGCGGCGGTGCTCGCCGTCCTCCTGTCGGTGTGCTCGGAGGCGGACGCGTTCGTCGCCGCCTCCTTCGCCGGCTTCTCGCCCACCGCCCGCCTCGCGTTCATGGTCGTGGGGCCGATGGTCGACATGAAGCTCATCGCCCTGCAGTCGGGAGCCTTCGGGCGGGCGTTCGCGGTGCGCTTCTGCGCCGCCACGTTCGTCGTGGCGGTCCTGTGCTGCGTACTCGTCGGAGGCCTGTTCCTGTGAGCGGACGACCCACCCCCACGCGACCCCCGCGTCCCCTGGGCGAACTCGCCCTGCCCGTCCTGCTGGTACTCACCGGCGCGGCCCTGCTGCGCGCCACCGTCGGCAGCGACCTGTACCTCCGGTACGTCAAGGAGGGGCTGTGGCCCTACCTCGTCGCGTCCGGCGTCCTGCTCGTCCTGCTGGGCCTCGCCGGCACCGGCGCCGAGGTGGCGCGTCGCCTCCGCCAGCCCGTCCTGAGGCGGGACGCCTCCGGTCGCGGGTACTGGCACGACCCGTCCGACGACCACGCGGAGACACACCCCGGGCACGACCACGGGCGTGGGCACGGTCACGGGAACGGGCAAGAAGACGGAGGCGGACCGGGGCAGGAGGAGACGCGGGGCGAGGCGCACGGGCACGACCACGGTCGTGCGCCGCGCGTCGCCTGGCTCCTCGCCGTGCCCGCCCTCACCCTCCTCTTCGTCGCCCCTCCCGCGCTCGGTTCCTTCACGGCCTCTCGGGACGGCGCGGGGGCCCGCGTCGAACGCTCCGCCTACGAGGAGTTGGCGGACGGGCCGACCACGCCCATGGCGCTGGAGGAGTTCATCGGACGCTCCGTGTACGACCCGATGGGCCTGCGCGGGCGCAAGATCCGACTCTTCGGGTTCGTCACCGCGGGCGAGAGCCCGGACACGTGGTACCTCAACCGCCTGAAGGTCGGCTGCTGCGCGGGTGACGCCCGGACCCTCCGCGTGGAGATGCGCGGAGCGCGGGCGCCCGGGGTGGACACCTGGGTCGAGGTCACCGGTGTCTGGCGCGTCGCCGACGTCTCCTCCGACCGGCCGGTCCCGACCGTGGACGTCGGCGCCGTCGAGCCCGTCGCCAAGCCCCGCAACCCCTATCAGGACGTACCGCCCTCGGGCGAGTGAGCCGGACCTCGTCGCGCTGCCGAGGAGCGTCACGGACCGAACATGGACATGAATTTCATGAGCACATACGCTCTGTGCCGTCACGTGTGAAAGGAGTGGTACGAGGTGGCCGAGAGGTCGACACGGCAGCGGGCGGCGGTTGTCGCCGCCTTGACGGAGTCCCTGAGGTTCGTCTCCGCCCGGCATCTGTACGGCGTGCTCTCGGAGGCCGGGGCGGGAGTGGGGCGTACGACGGTCTTCCGCGTGCTCCGGTACCTGGAGGCCACGGGGCGGGTCGACGTCGTCCAGGTCCAGGGCGGGGAGCGGCTGTTCAGGTTGCGCGGGGTGGAGGGGCACCGGCATCACCTCATCTGCCGGTTCTGCCGCGTCAGCCGGCCCGTCGACGCGCGTTCCGTCGAGCGGTGGGCGGTCCGGGTGGCCGGCGAGCGGGGCTTCACGGCGGTGGAGCACACCGTCGAGCTCGTCGGTGTCTGCGGTCCTTGTCATGCCCGCCGCCTCCAGGCGGCGTCCCCGTAGGTGTCCGGCTCGATCGCCTAGGCGTCCGGTCCACCGGGCCCGTCCGGTCCGTCCGGTCCACCGGGCCCGTCCGGTCCGTCCGGTCCACCGGGCCCGTCCGGACCGCCCGGTCCACCAGGCTCGTCCGTCCGGTCCGTCCGGTCCGTCCTGCCGCTCGATCGCCCGTGCGCCGCCTGGGAGTTGTGGCCCGGGCCGGGTCCCCGGGCCTGGCGGGTTCAGCGGCCCACGGTGTCGCGGTCCGGGCCGTCGGGCTGGGGGAGGAGGATCGCGTGGCCTCCGTGGTGGAGGGGCGTGTCCAGCTTCACCCGGTGGGCCTCCTCGCCGGTCTCCGTGTCGACGAGGTGGACCTCGCCGTGACCGCCCCGGGTCACGGCCACCGTGTCCGCGTCCGGGGAGGCGGCCACCGCGCGGCGCTGCACGCCCTCCCAGGGCGTGTGGCCGCGCCCCGGTGCCCCCTCCATCGCGGGAAGGGGCACCTGACGGAGCGTCGAGTCGCCGTCCAGGAGGAGCAGTTCGTCACCGTCGGGGTGGATGCGGGCGAACGCGGTGGCGGTACGGGCGAGGGCCAGACGGAAGACGAGGCCCGGTCCGAGCTCCGTCAGGGTCGTGGTCCCGGTGTCCAGGTGGTGGCACCAGGCCTGGTTCGTCCACTCCGGCCAGCGCAGCGGGTCGGCCGGTCCGCCGCGCAGGGTGGACCAGAGGGTGCGCCGGCGGGGATCCAGGCGCAGGTACCAGCCCCGTGCGGCGGCCCCCCACGGGATCGGCTCCTCCATGACGAGGTCCTCGCCCTTCCGCCGCGCCCGGTGGACGCCCTCGCCCGTGGCGGCGAACACCCGCTGGGCCGAGGGGTCCTGGGCGTCGCCGTGTCCGTCGTCCGGGAGGGAGTGGGACGCGGTCGGCGTGACCTGGGGGCAGCCGGGCGGTGCGGCGAGGAGGTCGGCGAAGCGGTGGACCGCGAGGGCTCCCGGTTCGCGGTGCCGCAGGACGACGACCGGTTCGTCGGAGCCCAGCACCGTGACGCCGGGCTCTCCCGGGCGGGTGCGGACCCGGGCCGCGTCCCCCGTCGCCAGGTCCACGACGGTGAGCAGGTCGGACCACGGGGCGGTGTTCTTGCCGAGGCCGGTCGTGACGGCCACCCACCGGCCGGTGGGGTCGCTCGCCAGGTGTTCCGCCGGCGTGGCCACGGGGATCGCGGACCGCACCGGCTCCCGGCCGTACGGGTCGAGCACGAGCAGTTCCCCGCGCCGGTCGTCGACGCAGGCCACCAGGCCTCCCGGCAGGGGCAGGAAGCCGGCGTGCTCGGAGAGGTGGCGTCCCGCCATCCGTCCGACCGCGGCGCCGTCCCGCACGGTCACCAGGTGGACGGCGCCGTCGACGTGGTCGGAGACCAGGAGCAGGGGGTCGTCGGTCATCAGGGGTCCTCCGTGGGCATCTTGAAGCATGATGAAAATGATTATCATGTATGGTCGGTGCGTTTCCCGATCCTGACAAGACCCGAAAAGAAGCGAGGGCACCGATGCCGCGTTCACTCCTCAGACGCACACGAAGCGGACTTGCCGCACTGATCATGGGATCCGTCCTGCTGGGCTGCGGCACGACCGAGGAGTCCCCGGCGGGCAAGGCCGGGGCCGGAGGGGCGGGTGGCGCCGTCACCGAGGTCACGGTGAAGCCCATCGAGGAGACCCGCCGGCTGACGGACGCCCGGGGCGTCGAGGTCGCGCCGAAGCGGAAGCCCGAGCGCATCGTCTGCCTCGTGGCCATCTGCGACGACATCCTGACCGAGCTGGGCATCGTGCCCGTGGCCACCAACAGCAAACTCCTCGCCCACCCGGGCTTCCTGGGGGAGGAGAAGGCGAAGAAGGTGGCGGTCGTCCCCGGCGGATTCATAGCCCCCGAGGTCGAGGCCGTCCTCTCCCACGAGCCCGACCTCGTCATCGGACTCCAGGACACCCACGGCAAGCTCGCCCCCGCCCTCCAGGGCGCGACCACCTTCTGGCCCGTGCAGCCCACCACCTGGGAGGAGAGCGTCGGCTACCTGCGGGACGTCGCCGCCCTCACCGGCCGTACGGCCCAGGGCGAGAAGGCGGAGCGGGCCTTCCGCACCAAGCTCGCCGCGGCCGAGCGGACCAGGAGCGACAGGACGGCGCTGATCATCTACGGCAGCGACGAGAACTTCGGAGTCGCCACCCCCGGCACCGACGTGGTCGCGGGCCTGTTCCCCAAGCTCGCCGACTACCCCTGGAAGTCCCGTGGTGTAGAGGGCAGTTACAGCCTCGAGGAGATCCTGGCGCAGGGCGTGGACGTGCTCTTCGTCGAGACCATGAGCTTCGGCCCGCCGGACGGGCAGCTGTCGGAGAAGCTGGCGAAGAACCCGCTCTGGGGCAAGATCCCGGCCGTCCGGAACGGAGACGTCCACGAGGTCGACTCCGAGGTGTGGGCCAAGGGGCGCGGCACGCGCTCCATGGGCCTCGTCCTCGACGAGGCCACGGCCGCGCTGAGGTGAGCGGGCCCGTCGAGACCACGGCGCCGCCGGCCCGGCCCGCCGCCGGACCCCGGGAAGGGCCGGTGGCGGTACGGGCCTGGGCGCAGCCGGCCGTGCTCGTCGCCCTCCTGGCGGGGGCCGCGTGGTGCGCCCTGTGCCTCGGCACGCCGTACGTACCGCCGCACCGGCTCTTCGGCGGCGGGGACGAGATCGCCCGGGTCGTCGTCACCGAACTCCGGGTCCCGCGGCTGGTCCTCGCGCTCGTCGCGGGCGCCTGCCTCGGGGCCGCCGGGCTCGTGCTGCAGGAGGCCCTGCGCAATCCCCTCGCCGTCCCCGAGATGCTGGGCGTGTCCTCGGGCGCCGCCCTCGGAGTGGCGGCCCCCCTGGTCCTCGCCGTGTCGGTGCCCGCCGCCGTCGAGCCGCTGCTGGCCCTCGGCGGGGCGGCCCTCGGCGGCGGGCTGACCCTGCTCGCCGCGGGACTCGGCCGCAGCCCGTCCGCCGTCCTGCTCACCGGGGCGGCGGTCGCCGCCGCCCTGCAGGCCGCCCTGCTCGTCCTCATGGTGATGGCGGACCAGCTCGACCTCCAGCTGATCTACCGGTACCTCCTCGGCTCGCTCTCCGCACGGACGTGGGAGGACGTGACGGGCCTGTGGCCGTGGCTGATCGTCGCGGTCCCCGCCCTCGTCCTGTGCGCACCGGTGCTGGCGGTGCTGCGGCTCGGCGACGACGACGCGGAGGCGCTCGGCGTGCGCGTGCGGCGCGCGCGGTTCACGGCCCTCGCCGTCGCCGTCGTCCTCATCGCCCCGGTGACCGCCGTGTGCGGCCCCGTGGCCTGGGTCGGATTCCTCGCCCCGCACCTGGCCCGCCGCCTCAACCCGCGTACCGACGCGGTGGGTTGGCTTCCCTGGTCGGCTGCCTGGGGCGCCGCCGCGGTGGCCGTCGCCGACGTGCCGGCCCGGCTCGCCCTGGCGCCGGTGGAGACACCGGCCGGCGCCTGGACGGCGCTGCTCGGTGTCCCGGCCGGGGTGGCGCTCCTGCGGAGGCGACGATGACGGAGAGCGCGAAGTTCGCGAAGACGGAGGGTTCGGGTACGGGGGCGGCGGAGAGTCCGACGACCGCACCGACGGAGACGGCTGTGACGACAGAGGCAGCCGCTCCGACCGAGACGCCTGCTCCCACCGTGCCGACGGCACCGCCCGTGTCGCCCGCGCCGGCCCCGACCCGTCCGGCGGTACGGCGTTCGGCGAAGGCCGGACGGCGGTACGCCCTCCTCGGCGTGCTCCTCCTCCTGGCCGCGGGTGCCTCGCTGCTCGCCGGCCGGGCCCTTTCCCTGGGCGCGGTCGTGGACGTGCTGACGGGCGGGGGAGACGCACTGGCCCGCCATGTGTTCTTCCGGCTCCGGTTGCCGCGCATGCTGGTGGCCCTCGGCGCGGGGGCCTGTCTCGGGGCGGCAGGACTGGTCCTCCAGTCGGCCCTGCGCAATCCGCTGGCCGGCCCCGAGGTCACCGGCGTGACCCCGGGCGCGGTGCTCGGCGCCGTCGCCGCCACCGGGCTCGGACTCGCGGGCTGGCAGTCGCCGTTCGCCGTGGTCGTCGCGGCGTACGCGGGCGGCTGCGCGGGGGCGGGGCTGCTGTGGCTGCTCAGCGGACGGGGCGGGGGCGACCCCGCGCAGACCGTGGTGCACGGCGTGCTCGTCTCGGCGGTGCTCGGCGGGCTCACCGCCATGGTGCTCCTGGTCGCACCGGGCGAGCTCGGCAGCGTCGTGCAGTGGCTCGTCGGCAGCACGGAGGGCCGGGTCTGGGAGCACTGGCACCTGCTCTGGCCCTGGGCGCTGCCCTGGTTCCTCGGTGCCTGGCTGATGACGGGGCCGCTGACCCTGCTGCGCTGCGGCGACGAACTCGCCTCCGCGGCGGGCCTGTCGGTCGCGCGGGCGCGGACGCTCGCCCTGCTGTGCGCGGTGGCGCTGACGGCGGGCGCCGTCGCCTCGGTGGGCGCGCTGGGGTTCGTGGGGCTGCTCGTCCCGCACCTGGCGGTGGCGTTGTTCGGCGCCGACCTGCGGCTCGCGCTGCCGGGCGCCGCGCTGCTGGGCGCGGTCGTGGTGTGCGGAGCGGACGCGGCCGCCCAGGGGGCGTCGCGGCTGCTGGCGCTGGCCGGAGGGGAGGCGGACCGGATCACGCTGCCCGTCGGTGCGCTGACCACGTGCGCCGGCGCCGTCCTCCTGCTGGTCGTGGTGCGCCGTACCGCGAGCCGGAGTCTCTAGGGGCTCGCCGACCGGGCCGCGGGCCCGCGGCCCGGTCGGCGCTTCCCGCACTCGGATGTGAAGGAAAGATGATGAGCGAACCCGTCGGCATCCATGTCGAGGGAGTCCACTTCGGATACGCCGGACGGCCGGTGCTGCGCGGCGTCGACCTGACCGTCGAGCCGGGCGAACTCACCGCGCTGGTGGGCCTGAACGGCTGCGGCAAGTCGACCCTGCTGCGGCTCGCGGCCGGGCTGCTGCGGCCCGGGGAGGGGCGGGTGCTGCTGGGCCCGTACGACCTGGCCGGGCTTTCCCGGCGGGCCGCCGCCCGGCATGTGGCGCTGCTCCACCAATCCGCGCCCTCGGTACCCGGCATGACGGTGCGCCAACTGGTGCGGCAGGGGCGGTACGCGGCGCGCGGACCGCTCGGCATGCTGCGCGAGGGCGACGACGCCGTGGCGCGCCGGGCGCTGGAGGACGTCGGGGTGGGGGACTGGGCGGAGCGGCCCGTGGAGGCGCTCTCCGGAGGCGAGCGGCAGCGCGTACGGCTGGCCATGGCGCTGGCGCAGGACACCCGCGTCCTGCTGCTCGACGAGCCGACCACCTACCTGGACCTGCACCACCAGCTCGACGTGCTGCGGACGGTGGTGCGCCTGCGCGAGGAGCGGGGGCTGACCGTCGTGATGGTGCTGCACGACCTCGCCCACGCGGCTCGGTTCGCCGAGCGGATCGTGGCGCTGCGGGACGGCCGGGTGGTGGCCGACGGGACGCCGAAGGACGTGGTCACGCCGGCGTTCCTGGCCGACGTCCTGAAGGTGTCCGGCCGGGTCGGCCGTGATCCCGAGGGCGGCTGGCCCGTGTGTTACCCAGATCACCCTCTGCCCCACTAGGAAAACGATAATCATATTCATTAGTGTTCTGGTCATGGCGCTCGACCGAACGCCACAACTCCCCTGTGAAGGAGGAACGTTCATGGAGAACGAGCAGGTCTTCTCTCCGATCGTCGACCCGGGCCAGCTGGCCCACGACTCGGCGTCCCACTCCAACGCCCTCGTCGAGAACCCGTTCGACGACACCGAGGAGTAGTCGAGGGTTCTCCCTCACTCCCGCGGGCCCGCCCTCCCGGGCGGGCCCGCGCCCGTTCCGCCCCGATCCGTAGGAGAACCCGTGCCCCACAGACAGCTCGCACCCGGCGTCGAGATCGTCGCCGTCGACGGCGACGGGCTCGCCGTCCGCACGGCGGACGGCGAGTTCCTCCGGGTCCACACGGGCGACGTGAACGGCGACGACCTCCGCCACCGGCTGGCCGGGACCCCCCCGACCCGCCCGGACACCGGACTGGACCGACTCGTCTCGGCCTTCGACGCGGCCAGCTACCTCACCGACAGCGGCCGAACCGACAGCGGCCGAACCGGAAGTGCCCGAACCGGAAGTGCCCGAACCGGAAGTGCCCGTACGGGGAGCGTCCCGCCGTCCACGACCGACGAGGCCACCGAGGCCACCGAGGTCACCGACGCCGCCCCGGCGTGGCCCGCCGCGCGCCGCGACGTCCTCCTCCTCGGCGACCCGGCCCTCACCGAGCCGCTCGCCCGGCAGTTGCGGGCGGCGGGGGCGTCCCCGCGGTCCGGCACGCCCGAGGACGCGATGACGCGGCCGGACGCCGCCGCCGTCGTCTGGTGCCTCGACGGACCCGTACCCGACGGCCTGTGGGACGAGGCGGACCGGCTGCCCGAACGGGGAACCGCCTGGCTCCGGTGCCACCGCGAGGGCTGGCAGGCGTACCTGGAACCCGTCGCGGCCGCGCCCGGGGACGTCACCTCCGCCCACGTCCGGGCCCGCCGCCTCGCCGTCACCCCCGCCCACCGCGAGCTCGCCGCCTACTGGAGCGGACCGCGCACCAGCGGCGCCCCCGTACCCCTCACCGCGGCCGCGGCCGGACTGCTCGCCGCGCTCCTCGCCGACGACCTCGCCCGGTGGGCCGCCGACTCACCCGACACCGGGGCGCTCCCCGCCCGCCGCCGGCTGCGCCGCGTCGACCTGCGCACCCTGACCGTCACCGAACACCCCGTCCTGCCCGTCCCCGACGTCGCGCGCACGCCGGCACCGACAGCCACCTCATGACCCCGCCCACCACGCCCTCCACCCCCTCCACTCCCACCACCACCTCCCTCAGCGTGAACGGCCTGGCCACCGACGTCCGGCTGCCCGACGGCCCCGGACCCTTCCCGGCCGTCCTCATCCGCACCCCCTACGACCGCCGGGCACACGGCGCCGAACTGCGGGGCTGGGCCCGCAGAGGGTTCGCCGCCGTGGCACAGGACGTACGCGGCCGCCACGGCTCGCCGGGGGAGTGGCGGCCCTACACGCACGAGACCGCCGACGGCGCCGACACCGCCCGCTGGATCCGGGACCGGCCGTGGAGCGACGGCCGCCTGGTCGCCGCCGGCTCCTCCTACGCCGCCCACTGCGCCCTCGCCCTCGCCCTGGAGGCACCCGAGGACGCGCGCCCCGACGCCGTCATCGCCGCCGTGCCCGCCCTCGGCATCGCCGACACCGCCCGCGAACCCACCGGAGTCGAACGGCTGCTGACCCGGGCCGGCTGGTGGGCGGCGCACGGAGACCGCGCCGACTCCGACGACACGGCGCTGGCGAAGGCCCTCGCCGCGGACCCGGGTGCACTGGCCCACCTCCCGCTGCTCGACCTGCCGCGGCGGCTCGGCCGCGTCCTGCCCTCCTGGCCGCAGGTGTGGCGCTCCCACGACCGGGGACGCCTCCTCGCCCGCGCCCCGGAGGCCGCGGTGCCGCTGCTCGCCGTCGGCGGCCACCACGACCACTTCGCCGACGAGACGTTCGACCTGTGGCACCGCTGGGGCGGCCCCTCGGCACGCCTGCTGAGGGGACCCTGGGGGCACGGCCTCGTCGCGGCCCCCGGCCCGGACGCCGCCCCCGCCCACCGCGTCCACCTCGGTGACCTGTACGCCCGCTGGGCGTCCGCCGCGCTCGCCGGAACCCTCCGGCCGGGCCGGGCCGGAGCCGTGGCCCTCGGCGGCAGTCCGCTGTGGACGGCGGCGGACGCCGAGGGCGACCCCCACACACCACGCCTGCGCCCATCGAGCGACTTCCGCTTCCTCTCGGACCCCGAACACCCCGCCTCCTCGGCCGACCTCACCCTTCCGGCCGACGGGCCGCGCGACCGCTGCGTCCTGGTCTCCCCGCCCCTGCCCCGGCCGCTCGACCTCCTCGGCCCCGCGCGGCTACGGCTGCGCGCCCGCGCCGACACCCCGGCCGCCGACTGGTTCGCGCGCCTGGTCGCCCTCGGACCCGACGGACGGGCCGAGCGGCTCGCCGTCGGAGCGGTCCGCCGCGGCGGACCGCCCGGGCACACCACGGAGTTCGCCGTCCCCCTCGGCCGCCTCGCGCGACGCCTGACCGCGGGCACCCGGCTCCGGCTTGAGATCACCGGCCACCACTTCCCGGCGCACGCCCGCAACCCGCACACCGGCGAGGACCCCGTCACCGCGACCCGGCTCCTCGCCTCCCGGCGCGACGTCGACCCGGCATCCACCGAACTCGTGCTGAGCGCGCTCCGCACCCGACCCGTCCCCACCGATCCCGCGGAGGAGATCCTGCGATGACACCGCTGCCCATGGAAACCCTGGTGGATCCCGTCTGCGGGATCGTCCGCAAGGTGAAGCCCGTCGAACACCCCGAAGGCGCCCCTCCCCGCTACACGGCGATGACGGCCGAGGTCGCCGACGCCCGCCGCCTCGGCCTCTGGCCCGCCGACCGCGTCTCCCTCGGCACCTCCTTCGGCGACCCCGCGACCGCCCGCGTCGCGGCCATCGCCGAGGGGGTCGAACGCTACTGCGGCAACCGCGTCCCGCCGCCCGGACACCCCGACGCGCCCCTGCGCGCCACCGCCGCCGCACTCACCGGCCGGGGCCTGCGGATCTACGGGCCCGACCGGCTCCCCGCGTACGCCGACTGGCAGTACACGCGGCCGGGGTTCCCCTACCGCCCCCTCACCGAGGACACCCCCGCCCTGTGGACCCGGGGCACCGAGCGGCTCCCCGGCGGGGCGACCGACGAGGTGTGGGCCCCGGTCGCGCTCACCCACCTCAACTGGCGCCAGGGCGAACTCCGCTCCCTGCCCCGCACCCACCACCTCAACTACGCGGGCATCGCCACCGGCCAGGGCCTCGACGACGCCGTCGAACGGGGCCTGCTGGAGATCGCCGAACGCGACGCCCTGGAGCTGTGGTGGCACCTCGACGGCCCCGCGCGCGGCATCGACCCGCAGACCGTGCCGGGGCTCGCCGACGACCTCGCCGGATCCGGACTCCGGGTGTGGCTCGTCGAGATGCCCTCCGAGTTCGCCCCCTGCGTGGCCGCCCTCGTCCACGACCCGCGCCTCGACCTGTACGCGGCCGGCTTCGCCTGCAAGTACGACCCGGCCGAAGCCGCCCGCAAGGCCGTCCTCGAAGCCGTGCACACCTGGGTCTTCACCCAGGGCCTCACCGACCCGGACGGCTGGGTCTTCCAGGCCGTAGACGCCGGACTCCTCGCCAAGGGGCTCTACCTCGACCACCGCGAGGACCGCCGCTACCTCGACGCGTGCGGGGACCGCTTCGAGCGCGTCAGGGACCTGGGCGCCCACGTCCAGGTGTGGCTCGACCCCCGGATGGCCGCCGAGGCGCGGCGGTTCACCGAGCCCGCGCTCGGCACCGTACCGCTCGACGCCGTCGCGCCCGGCAGCCGGGAGCGGATGGAACACGCCCTGGAACAGGGCGGCCACCGGGTCATGACCTTCGACCTCACCACGGAGGACGTCGCCGAGACCGCGCTCCGCGTCGCCCGCGTCCTCGTCTCCGGGCTGATCCCCAACGCCCCGGCCGCCTTCGGGTACTTCGGCTGCCCCCGCCTCGCCGACGCCGCCGTGGCCCGCGGCTGGCGCACCTCGGCACCGCACGCCCCCGAGGACTTCACGCTCGCCCCGCCGCCCCACATGTGAGCCCCCATGGACCTCGTCACCGCCCTCACCCGCGCCCGCGGGACCGAACCGCCGGGCCCCGACACCCCCGCCGGCCCCCGGGTCCCCGACTGGCCCGGCCCCGGACGCGCACTCCTGCCCCCGCCCGGCCCCGGACCGCTCGACCTGGACGGCCTGCTGCGTCTGTCCCTGGCCGCCGCCGACCCCACCGGGCGCCTCCGCCCGACCCCGTCCGCGGGCGCGCTGCACCCGGTCGACGCCACCCTCCTCGTCGGCGACGGCTGCTCCCTGCCACCGGGGCGGTACGGCTACGACCCCCTGCGCCACCGCGTCCACCACCTCTCACCCGCACCCCCCGGCACCGCCCCCGGAGCGACCGTCGAACTCACCGTCACCCCGCGACGCACCACGAGCCACTACGGCCACCGCGCCTGGCCCCTGCTGCTCCTCGACACCGGGCACGCCGTCGCCGCCCTGCATCTGGCCGCCCTCGCCCTGGCCTCCCACCCGGCCGCCCTCCGCCTCGACGGCGCCACCGACCGGCCGCAGGCCTCGCTGCACATCCCGCCGCCCGCCACCGGCGCCGCCCCGCCCGACCCGGGGACGGCCACCGCGTCCGACCTCCTGTCCCGCCGCAGCGCCGTACCGCCGCTCACCGGAACACCGGACCCCGACGACCTGTACGACCTCCTGGCCCTCGGCCGCACGGCGGGGAACGGGCACCTGAACTGGTGTGCCGCCGTCGGCGGTCCCGCACCGGCGCTCCTCGAAGCCGGGCCCGACGGCGGCCTCCGGCGGCTCGCCACCGGAGACGCCCGGCCCGCGCTCGCCGCCTGGGCGGCCGGACAGGCCTGGATCGCCCGCGCGGGCGCCGTGCTCCTCACGTACGGATGCCCGTCCGACGCCGACGCCCGCCGCATCCGCCGCGACCACCTGCACGCCGGATACGCCGTCGGACGCGCCCAGACGGCGGCCGTCCGGCGGGGCCTCGCCGCCCGGGCCGTCGGCTCGTGGCAGCGGGCCGACCTGGGCGCGGCCCTGGGCGGCGCACCCGAACGGAACTGGATCGTCCACGCCCTGGCACTCGGCACCGGGTCCGCGGACCGACCCGAGAAGGGAAACTCGTGATCATCCACCCGGAGTTGCGCCGTGCCGCCGGCCACGCACGCCGCACACTCCTCGCGGCCACCTGCCTCCAGGCAGCCGTCACGCTCGGCTGGCTCGCCCAGGCCGTGCTGCTCGCCCTCGCCCTCGCCGCCATCGCGCGCGGCGACACCCGCCCCCTCCCCGCACTCCTGGCCGCGGCGGCCGCCGTCGTGGTCGTCCGCGCCGCGCTCGGCCTCGCCCAGCGCCGTACCGCCGCCCGCGCCGGTGCACGCGTCAGGGTCCGCCTGCGCGACGAACTCCTCGCCCACCTCGGCCGGCTCGGCCCCGCGCACCTGACCACCGCCCGCACCGGAGCCGTCCGCACCACCCTGGTCGACGGCGTGGAGGGCGTCGACGCGTACATCTCCCGCTACCTCCCCCAACTGATCGTCACCCTCACCGCGCCACCCCTCCTCATCGCCGCGGTGGCCGTCGTCGAACCCACCGCCCTGCTCGGGCTCGTCCCCGCCCTCCTGCTGGCCCTCGCCGGCCCCCGCGCCTGGGACCGACTGCTCGCCCAGCGCGGCAAGGAGCACTGGGACACGTACGAGGGCCTCGGCGCCGACTACCTCGAAGCGCTCCAGGGCATGCCCGCGCTGCGCGCGGCCGGAGCCGTCGGCCGCACCCGGCGCCGCCTCGAAGAACGCTCCGCGCACCTGCACCGCGCGACCGTCGCCAAACTCCGCGTCTCCCTGGTCGACACCGGCATCACCGACCTCGCCATCCAAGGCGGCACCGCCGCCGCGGCGCTGCTCGCCTGCTGGGCCGCCGCGACCGGATCCACCACCCCGACCGCCGCCTACCTGACCCTCCTCCTCGCCGGCGAGTGCTTCCGGCCCGTCCGCGACCTGGCCCGCGAATGGCACGCCGGCTACCTCGGCGTCTCCGCCGCCGACGGCATCGCCGCCCTGCGCACCGCCGCCCCCACCGTCGCCGACGACGGGACGGCACCGGCCGACTGGGCCCAGGCCCCCGAAATCCGCTTCCAGGACGTCGAGTTCACCCACCCCGGCGCCTCGGAGCCCACCCTCCGAGGCATCACCTTCACCGCCGACGCCGACCGGACCACCGCGATCGTCGGACCCTCCGGCGCCGGGAAGTCCACCCTGCTCGGCCTGCTGCTGCGCCACCACGACCCCGGGCACGGCCAGGTCACCGTCGACGGCCGCGGAACCGCCGCGTACACCCTCGACTCCCTGCGGCGCGGCATCGCCGTCGTCTCCCAGGAGACGTACCTCTTCCACGCCCCCATAGCGGAGAACCTCCGCCTGGCGCGCCCCGGCGCCACCGACGGGGAACTGGAGCGCGCAGCCCGCGCGGCCGGGATCCACGACGAGATCACCGCCCTCCCGGACGGCTACGCCACGGTCCTCGGCGAACGCGGCGCCACCCTCTCCGGCGGCCAGCGCCAGCGCCTCGCCCTGGCCCGCGCCCTCCTCGCGGACGCCCCCGTCCTCGTCCTGGACGAGGCCACCAGCGCCGTCGACGAACGCAGGGAGGCGGACATCGTCCGCGACCTGACGACGGCGGCACGCGGCCGGACCGTCCTCGTCGTCGCCCACCGGCTGGCGGCCGTCCGGCACGCCGACCGGATCGTCGTCCTCGACCGGGGACGCGTCGACGCCGTCGGCGACCACCACGGCCTCGTCGCCGCCGGCGGACTCTACGCCGAGCTCGCCGAGGCGGGCCGGACCGACCGGGAAGGACTCGCCGCGTGAGCCCCGCCGACCCCGCCCTCCCGGGCAAGGGCACCCTGCGTGCCCTGCTGCCCGCGCTCGCCGGACACCGCGCGATGATCGTGCGGACCTGCGCCGCCGCCCTCGCCGAACAGGGCTCCCTGGTCGCCCTCGTCACCCTGGCCGCACACGCGGTCGGCACCGCGATCACCACCGGACGCGCCCCCTCCGCCACGACCGTCGTCGCCCTCTCCCTCCTCGTCCTCCTGCGTGCCCTCATGACGTGGCGGGAGATGGACCTGTCGCACGACCTGGCCTACCGGGTCCTCGCCGAACTGCGGGTCCGCGTCTTCGACGGGCTCGCGCGCAGCGCCCCCGCCCGGGTGGCCGGCCGGCGCAGCGGAGACCTGGCCGCGACCGCGATGGCCGACGTCGAAGCGCTGGAGTTCTTCTACGCGCACACCACGGCCCAACTCCTCGCGTCGGCGACCGTCCTCACCGGCGGCGCGGCCGTCCTGGCCGGACTCGAACCCTGGCTCCTCGCCGCCCTCCTGCCCGTCGCCCTGCTGCTGGTCGTCGCCCCCTTCGCCGAGGCGGCCGGGCGCACGACCCGGGGCGCGCGCACCCGGCGCGCCGCGGCCGACCTGTCCGCCGACACGGTCGAGACGGTCGACGGACTGCGGGAACTGCTGGCGTTCGGCGCCCTGTCCGAGCGCCGGAGCAGGCTCGGCGCGAAGGGACGAAGGCTGGGGGAGGCCCAGCGGGCGGAAGTCACCCGGGAGTCCCTCGCCGCCTCGCTGCGCGAACTGCTCATCGTCCTCGCCGTCCTCGCCGTGGTGGCCACCACCGCCCGGGCCGTGCACACGGGGCGCCTCGACGCCGTCTGGGCCGCGGCCGCGATGACCCTCGCCCTGTCCGTACTCGGCCCGGTCGCCGAATCGGCCAGGGCGCTGAGCCAGGCGATGGGCCTGCGCGCCGCCGCGGCCAGGGTCGACGCCGGGATCAAGGCTCCCGCCCTCGCCCCGGAGCCCGCCACGGCCCGCCCGCTGCCCGCGGGCCCGCTCGGTGTGCGGCTGCGCGACCTGAGCTTCGGCTACGACGAGCGGCCGATCCTCCGGAACGTCGCCCTCGACGTCCCGGCGGGCCGCACCCTCGCCCTGGTCGGCGCCTCGGGCGCAGGCAAGTCCACCTGTGCCCATCTGCTGGCCCGGTTCTGGGACCCCCAGGAGGGCGCGATCGAGCTCGTGCCCGCATCGGGCGACCCCGTGGACCTGCGCGAGCTCACCGACGCCGACCTGCGCCGTGCCGTCGCCGTCGTCGGCCAGGACACCCCGCTCTTCCACGGCACCCTCGCGGAGAACCTCCGCCTGGCCGCCCCCGACGCCGACGACGGCCGACTGGCGGAAGCGGCCGAGCTGTGCGGTCTCGACCGCTTCGCCTCGCTCGACACCGTGATCGGCGAACGCGGCGCCACCCTCTCCGGCGGCCAGCGCGCCCGCATCGCCCTGGCGCGCGCCCTGCTCGCCGAGCCCCGGATCCTGGTCCTCGACGAGACCACCGCCCACCTGGACAACACCGGCGACGCCGAACTCGCCACCGTCCTGGCGAGGACCCGCGAGCGGCGCACCACCCTCCTGATCGCCCACCGCCCCGTCACCATCCGCCGCGCGGACCGGATAGCGGTCCTGGAAGCGGGCCGCGTCGCCGAGGAAGGCACCTGGGAGGAACTCACCACCCGCCCGGGAAGCGCCTTCGCCCGCCTCCTGGGCTCCGGCACGACACGGGGGCGCGAGACGCAGACGCGCGGGATACTGGAGGGGCTCGCCCGGTTCCGTGGGGACGACGAGGCGGCTGGAGTGGAAAGTTGAGCGGGAAACAGATGGGGGCGGCGCGGGGCCTGAGGCCGGTGCGCCAGGGGGTCGGCGCGGCGGCGAGCGTCGTCGCGTACGCCGCGATCCGCGTGCTCATCCGGGCCGCCGCGCTCCCGCCGGTCCGCCGGATTCCGGTGCACGGGCGAGCGGTTGCGCGCCCCCACCGACTCGGTACAGTTGTGATCGTCTGGTTTGTCAAGGTGTACCAGGATTCCTTCCTCCGCGACCGTCTGAAGCAGGACGGAAGAACCTGTGTCTATCTCCCCACCTGTACGGACTACGCACAGCGGGCGGTCCGCAAATACGGTCTCCTCCGTGGTCTGCTGATCACGGGCGACCGCTTCCGGCGCTGCTCCGAAGGAGGCGGGGGCAGTTACGTCGATTTCCCCTAGGGGGGCTACCCCGAGGAGACGATCGTGGCCAGCACATCCGAGAACGGCTTCGGTCCCCGAGAGTTCGGCGAGCGCGTGGAGCGCGCCGCGGCGGACGCGGACGTGAGGACACTCACGGGCTTCGCGCTCGGGCGCAGCACGGGCGAGGGCCGCTGGCGGCTCTACCTC
This sequence comes from Streptomyces sp. NPDC047974, assembly GCF_040653375.1. NCBI lineage: Bacteria > Bacillati > Actinomycetota > Actinomycetes > Kitasatosporales > Streptomycetaceae > Streptomyces > Streptomyces sp. NPDC047974. Next base: position 99,294 of record NZ_JBEZNU010000001.1, on the reverse strand, counting down.
AACGCCGAGCTCACCCACTTCGTGGAGTGCGACAGGGCGGACGTCGTGCACGCCGAGGAGACGCGGCCCGGTCACACCATCGTCTGGGTGCGGCGCGACGCCCGGATCACCGAGTCCACCTCGCGCACCCTCCCCGTGGAGTTCCTGCAGGGCGAGGTCCGCACCGGCTTCCTGCGCGGACTGTCGGGTCTGACCGGAGTCAGGGCCCTCGCCGCGGAGGGCTGCCCCTGCTCCGGCTGCGCGCACTGCACCCAGTCGTGCTCGTCGCTGCCGGGCGGCGATTCCGTGGGACTGTCCTGCGGGTGCTGACATGGCCCTCGTCGCCACGCCGCCGGCGGCCGCCCGGCCGAGCCGCGCTCCCACCGGCGGAGGGGACCCGCTGGACGCGCGAGGGGCCGTCGGTCTGCTGTGTGAACTCGGTCTGCTGACAGCCGCCCACCTCGTCGGCGGCCTCGTCGTCACCGACGTGTCGCGCCGCAACCGCAACCACCGCGTGACCACCACCGACGGCCCCGCGTTCCTCGTCAAACAGGCGGGCGACCCGGACACCGCACGGACCCTCGGCAACGAGGCCCGCACCTACGACGCCCTCGCACTGCGCGGATCCGCCGAGCTGCGGGCCGCGCTCCCGCCCACCACGCGCCACCTGCCGGAGCGGGCCGTCCTCGTGCTGGGCATCGACTCCGAGGCGATCACCCTCGCGGCGTACCACCGCCGCACGCGCCGGTTCCCGCCGGGCGTGGCGGAGGCGCTCGGCCGCCGGCTCGCGGCGCTGCACGCGCTGCGCGACGACCAGGCGCGGGAACTGCTCCCGGTGACCACCGGACTGCCGCTGGTCTTCTCCTTCGACCGCCCCGACGTCACCGTCTACTACGGAGCGAGCTCCGCCACGCTGCGGCTGCTCACCGCGGTCCACGGCACGGGCGACTTCGCCGACCTCCTCGGCCGGCTGCGCCCGGAGTGGCGGCCGGGCTGCGTCGTCCACGGAGACCTGCGCCTCGACAACGTCATCGTGCGCCCGTCGGTGCCGGCCCGCGCCGGGAAGGGCCTGCGCCTGGCCGACTGGGAGATGGCGATGTGGGGCGACCCCGCCTGGGACGTCGCCACCGTGCTGTCCGAGTACCTGTCCCTGTGGCTCGACCACGCGCCGGTGAGCGAGGCGACGCCTCCCGAACGCTTCCTCGACCACGGCCCGTTCCCCCTCTCGCGCTGGCAGCCGGCCGTCCAGCGGTTCTGGACGGCCTACGCCACCGCCGCCGGCGATCCGGCCGGGGCACGCGCCGTGTGGGCACGTGCGGTGCCGTTCGCGGCCGCACGGCTCGTCCAGACGGCGTACGAGAGCACCCAGTTCCTCGCGGAACTGCCCGGGCAGGTGGTGCTCAAGCTGCAGCTCGCCCACAACCTCCTCAGGGACCCGGCCGGCGGCGGGCGTGCGCTGCTCGGGATCGCGCCGTGACCGCGCGGGAGCACATCGCCTCGGCCGTCGCCGCGACCACGTTCGTGGGCGACCACGGCTTCGCCTGGTTCGGGAAGCGGCCGCCCCGGCTGCCCGCGCCGCTCACCCGCTCGCTCGACGCCCAGGTGCGCCGCGACTACCTCGCCCAGGCGCTCGCCGAGCACCTCTACGGCTACTTCTACGTCAAGGGCCACGCCGCACCGATGCACTGGGAGGCCCCCACCGCGGCCGCCGGGGGAACCGGACCCTTCGTCGCGGCGCTGCGCTCCCGCAACGCGGGCGCCGGCGGCTGGGAGAACGGATGGCGGATCACCCCCGGGCCGCAGCCGGCCGATCCCCAGCCGGCCGATCCGTGGCCTTCCGGTCAGTGGCCGCCCGCTCCTCAGCCGGCCGATCCGCAGCCGCCCGACCGGCGGTCGACCGGTCCGGGGCCGGCGGATCCCCGGCCCGAGACGCGGCTGGAACGGGAGGGCGTGCGGATCAGCGTCCTGGACGAGCGGCTCCTGCGGCCGCGCGGGCCGGGCTCGGCGGAGCTGCGCATGCCCGCCGAACTGCTCCACCGTTCCCCCGGCCACTACCTCGCCCTGTCCGACGCGCCCGTTCCCGCCGGGGCGGCCGTCGTCCGCGTCTACTGGAACTGCACGGCGCGCGGCGCCCTCGACCTCATGGGCGAGCTGACCCGCGGCCTCAACGGCGACGGCATCCCCTTCCAGCTCAAGGTCCTGGACGACCCCGCCGCCTACGAGCGCTGCGACGCCGCGGTCCTCTACCTCACCGCCGACACCGTCGACGCCGCCCGCCCCCACCTGGAGCGGACCCACCGGCAGCTCACCGGCGCCCGGCGGATCCGGAGCGCCAGGATCCCCGTGTTCACCAAGGAACTCGGCCCCGGCGTGGGCCTCGCCGAGGACACCGACCACGGGCGCTCGTTCGGCATGCACCGCTGCCGCCTCCTCGCCGAGGGGCTCGTCGAAGCCTCGGCGCCGGCACGCCGCTCACGCCGCCCGGAGCTCGTCGGCGACTACCTCACGGAGCACGGGGTCTCGCTCGACACTCCGTACCTCCGGCCGGGTTCGGCCGACGGATACCCGGCGTTCGGCCGCACCCCCGGCGCGCCCTCCGCACGGCCCGCGCCGGTCGGGGAACCGACCGGGAGCGAGCTGTGCGACGAGGCGCGGCGGCTGTGCGAGCGGCTCGTCGCCGACGCCTTCCACGACGGCGACGCCTGCACCTGGCTCGGCTCGCTCGTACCGGACGGCACCGACCGCGTGCTCGCCTCCCTCGGACCCACCCTGTACGACGGCCTCGCGGGCGTCGCGCTCGTCCTCGCCCAGCTCGACGGCCCCGGCTTCGCCGACACCGCGCGTGCCGCACTGCGGCAGGCGGAGCGCCGTCGCGGCGACCTCGCCCCGGACCGCCGCCCCGGACTCTTCGACGGCTGGACGGGACTGGCCCTCGCCCAGGCGTACGTCGCCCGCCGCCTCGACGACCCGGCCCTGCGCGCCGCGGCCCGGGCCACCGCGCACGAGGCCCTGACCCGGCCGTGCACCGAGCACGACCTGATCAGCGGCGCCGCCGGGACCGTCCTCGGCGCGCTGGCGCTCGTGGACCTCACCGGCGACCGCACCCTGCTCGACGAGGCGGTGAGGCTCGGGGACCTGCTCGTCGAGCACGCCACGCCGGCCGGCGGCGGACTGGCCTGGAGCACCATCAACCGCAAGGGCGAGTACCACCTCACCGGACTCTCCCACGGCACCGCGGGCATCGCGCTCGCGCTGGCCGAACTCGCCGCCGCGACGGGCGAGTCCCGCTTCCTCGCCACGGCCGAGGCCGGCTTCGGCCACGAGCGGGCGTGGTTCGACCCCGGCGCGGGCAACTGGCCGGACCTCCGCGAGACCCGGGCCACCCGGGGCGTGGCCCGCGGCGCGCTGGCCTACTCCACGTACTGGTGCCACGGAGCGCCCGGCATCGCGGTGTCCCGGGCGCGGGCCTGGCAGCTGACCGGTGACCCGGTCTACCGCGACGAGGCGCTCAAGGCCCTCGCGACGACCCGATCGTTCGTGCGGGACACGCACCCCGCGGGGGACCAGTCGCTCTGCCACGGCCTGCTCGGCAACGCGATCGTGCTGACCTTCGCCGGCCGGGCCGTCGGCGACCGGGAGAGCCCGGGGGCGGCGCGGGACGCGGTGGCACGGGCCCTGGCCGCCCACGCCGGCGGCTCCTGGCCGCTCGGCACCCCCGCCGAGAGCCCGGGACTGATGCTCGGGAGCTCCGGAATCGCTCACGCGCTGCTGTGGCTGCGCGACCCCGCCGAGCCCATGGTCCTGCTGCCTGGGCTCATCTGAGACACCGGAGGGACCATGCCCGGAATCGCCACCCACCTCACCGTGCTGAACCAGACGGTCGCCCGGCTCGCGGCGTCGGGCGACGCGGAGCTGACGGCGGTCGCGGACGCGCTCCGCGCCCAGCCGGCGTACGCGCACCTCGGCGCGATCGGACCGGCGCTGGCGGACTTCATGCCCAACGGGCGCGTCGAGGGCGACGTCACCGCCGACCCGAACCCGTACGCCTACGTCTGGAAGCAGATCTTCGCCCTGCTCGGCGGCGACGAGTCCCGCTTCCCGGGCAGCGGCGTGGGGCTGCACGCCGTCCTCGTCCGCATGCGACGCATCCTCGACGAACTCACCACGGTCGCCGACGCGGAGGACTGCGACCGGCTGGAGGACATCAGGGACGGCAACGTGCCGGGCGTCGGCCTCGGCGACATCGAGACGACCGCCAACGACTTCGCGAAGATCATCGGCGCCCTCGACCCGACCACGCGCCCCATCATCGGGGAGATCGCCTCCACCATCACCGACCGGCTGAAGCCGGTCGTCGACACGGCCGCGCCGACCGATCCCGTGCCACCACCCGAGGACTGGCACGCGCGCGACTTCCTGCACTGGCGACGCACCGGCGCGTTCGTCGACGCGCTCCTGGCCGAGGCCGCCGCCACCGGCGACGACCGGCTGCGGGCCTACGCCTACGGCTATCTGATCGGCTACGCGGCGAACGTCTGCGGCAGCCCGTTCGTCAACTCCTGCGTCGGCGGCCCGCACCGCACCCAGTGGTGGCGGCGCAGGTTCACCAACAACTTCATCGACGCCTGGGTGCACGGCCACTACGCGCAGGACCCGCGTCCGGCCCCGGTGGACGCCCCGGCACCGCCGTACCCGCAGTGGCCCTCGCTGTGCTCGGCGAACCTCCAGAAGCTCATCGAAATCCAGCCGATGGACCCGGCCGCCCTCCTCGTCGACATCAAGCAGAACCGCGACCTGCCCGCCGGGGTGATACCCGACGACTTCGCCCAGTCGTGGTTCAAGGCCCTGACCACCGCCCATCCGGGGCCGCTGCCCGCAGGACTCGCCGCCGAGGAACTCAACGGCGCCTACCAGATGACCTGGCTGATGCTCTGGGTCCAGACCAGCGGCGAGATCGTCGGCTGCAACTTCGGCGCCCCCGTCGAACCCCCCGGCGGCTGCGGCACGGCCCCCGGCGAGCTCGACCCCTTCGTGCCGGCCCCCGGCGGCGGCCCGAGCCTGCCGCCCGCCTTCGACACCGACCTGGAGGACACGACGGCGGTGGTCTGCGGCATCCTCCTCGCCATCCTCGGCGGACTGCTGCTCCTCGGCGGCGCCCTCGCGGCCGGCGCCGTGGTCATCGTCGCGGCCGTCGCGCTCCTCGACTGCTCCAACGTCGTCGAGTGGCAGAAGCTGCGCTGCCAGTTGTTCTGGTACCGGATGTACCTCTACAACGGGCTCAAGGGCATGAACGAACTCCTCGCGCTCGCGGGCTTCGCCTACCCCTACGCCGAGATGCTGGCCGAGGACGAGATCGTCTCCGCGACCCTCTCCGGGCTGCCCTTCGAGTCCGGACGCAACCTGGTCAAGTCCCGCGTCGACGACCGGGAGTTCCCCTCCAAGCCGTGGGACGGCAGCATCCTGACCTTCAACCAGCGTCCGACGGCGGCCAACCCCGGCTTCGAGAAGCCGAGGACCACCGCCTACCGGGCCGCCGTCTACCCGTCCCACTTCATCGACGACGACGTCAACAACCCGCTGTCCAACGGCGACATCGGAACCGCCGGCGCCTTCCCCGTACGCCTCGGCCCCGACGGGCAGCCCCTGCCGTTCGGCAACGCCGTCGCCAACGCCGTCGACCTGCTCTCCCGACTCGCCGCACCGCGACCCGGCTGGAACCTCGACGGCGACCGCGGACTCGCCCACCTGACATGGGAGTTCGACGGCGGCTACGACCCCGACGCGGTCACGATCCGGCCGGCCCCGTGAGCACGGCGCGCCAGGAGGCAACCATGAGCACCCACCGTCGGCGTCCCCCGCTCGATCCCGGCATCGGCCTGGAAGGCGTACAGGAGGCCGGGACCGGGCACCACGAGAAGCTGCACCGGGCATGGGCCCGGCTGGCGAAGGAGGGCCGGACCTGGACGCCGTTCCTGGTCGTGCCCTACAAGCCGGTCGTGCCGGTGCTGCCCGGACAGACCCCGGACCTCGGCCGGATCCGTCCCGTCCCGGCCGGGGAGGCGTTCTGGGCCTCGCCGTACATCGTCGTCGAGAACAGCGGCGGCATCGGCCTGACCGCGCGCGCCGGCGAGGACAACTTCGTGCACGCACGGGTGTTCAACTTCGGCCGGGCCACCTCCGTCCCCACCCAGGTCGACTTCTACTGGGCCGACCCCTCGCTCGGGGTGAGCGCGGGCACGTGCCGACACATCGGCACCGAGTGGGCCGAGATCCGCCACGGCGCCTCGCTCGACGTACGCTGCCGCACCCCCTGGGTACCGGAGTTCCTCAACAACGGTCACGAGTGCCTCGTGGTCAACACCTCCAACCCCACGGCGACGGCGTCCCCCGGCTCGGTCTTCGGCCCCTTCGACCCGATCCAGGTCCCCTTCGGACCCCGGCTGGACCGGCACGTCGGCCAGCGGAACCTGACCGTCGAACCGGCCCAGGGCGGCTCCACGGCCATGACGCTGACCCTCACCAACCCGCTGCCCTTCTCGGCGCGCATGCTCGTCACGCTCAGGGCCGGCATGTTCGAGATCGACGCCGAACACCTCGCGAAGACCGGCGAGACCGAGGTGCTGACCGGGCTCGCCGCGCTCGCAGGCGACCCGGACGCCCCGAAGGAAGGGCCCGTCCGCCGCGTCGGCCGGCCGCCCGCCGTCAAGGTCGCCGTCGGCGAGGTCGTCGGTACGGTCCCCACCGACGCGACCCGCGGCTACGCCGCCGCACTCGTCGAGCACGTCGGCAAGGGACCGGACCCGGAGGCCGGAGAGATCGTCGCGACCGCCCGGATGCGGGCCGGGGAGCAGCGCGGCGTCGAGGTCGTCGCCCACGCCGTGGAACCGAAGGCCGGCTGGTTCACCGTCGTCACGCTCGGGCAGACGTGGGAGGACCTGCCGCTCGGCGGCTACACCCTCGTCGGGGTCGTCGCATGACCACCACCGCACGGCCCGCCACCACGGGCGACGACCCGGCCCGCGCGCTCGACGCGGCCAACCGAGCCGTCCTCGCCGCCGCGGACACCGCCCTGCCCGGCGTGGACGCCGTCCTGCGGCACCTGCCGTCCCACGCCGGCAAGGGCGTCCGGCCCCGCCTGGCCCTGCTGGCCTCGGCCGCCGCGGCCCCCGGCGCGCCCCCGCCGGTCGAGGTCGCCGCGGGCGTCGAGCTCATGCACCTCGGCACCCTCCACCACGACGACGTCGTCGACGAGGCACCCGTACGCCGGGGACAGCCCACGGTCGCGGCCCTGTGGGGCAACCGCGCGGCCGTCTTCGCGGGCACCTTCCTCCTGTCGAGGGGCACGGAGCTGGTCGCGGGAGCGGGAGAGCAGGCGGCGCGCGCCGCCGCCCGGTGCACGGCCGACCTGTGGCGCGGGCAGACCCGCGAACTCGTCTCCGCGTTCCGAGTCGACCGCACGGAACGCGACTACCTGGACGTGATCGCCCTCAAGACCGGCGCGCTGTTCGGACTCGCGGGCCTGGCCGGTGCCCTCGCCTCGCACGCCCCCGCCGGGACCGCGCACGCGCTGGAGCGGTTCGGCCGGACCTGGGGCACGGCCTTCCAGCTCGCCGACGACCTCGCGGACCTCACGAGCACGGAGCTCCGGCTCGGCAAGCCCGTTACCGCCGACGTCCGCGCCGGGATCTACACCCTGCCGGTCATCGCCGCCCTCGGCAGGGGCGGCGCGACCGCGGCCCGCCTGCGCGCCCTGCTCGGCGTGCCGGGCCTCGACGGGCCGGGCGCCGAGGAGGTCCGCGCGCTGGTGACCGACGCCGGGGGAGTCGACCGCTCGCTGACCGTCCTGCGCGGTCTGCTCGGCCGCGCGCACGCCGAACTCGGCCCCGTCCCCGCCACATGGGCGAGGGCACGGCTGCACGAGCTGGTCGAGGAGGTGGGTGATGGCGTCTGACGTCGATGTCGTCGTCGTGGGTGCCGGGCCCGCCGGCTGCGCCGCGGCCACGTCCCTGGCCCGGCGCGGCCGGACCGTCCTGCTCCTCGACCGGTCCCCGATCCCCCGGGAGAAGGCGTGCGGTGACGGCCTGACCCGCGCGTCGCTCGCCCAGCTCGACCTCCTCGGCTGCCGGCCCGAACTCGCCCCGTACCAGTCGGTGCGGGGGACACGGCTGTCCTTCGCCTCCGGGGCGGAGTTCACCCGGGCGGCCCCGGGTGTACGGGGCCGCGTGGTGCCCCGCGCGGTCCTCGACGCACTGCTCGCCGACCACGCCCGGTCGGCGGGCGTCACCGTGGCCCCCTCCTGCCGGGCCACGGGCCTCCTCCGCGCGGCCGGCCGCACCGTCGGCGTCCGGTACGCCGACGGCGCCGCGGACCGCCGGGTGACCAGCCGCTTCGTCGTCGCGGCCGACGGAGCGACGTCGGCGCTGGCGCGGGCCGGCGGCCTGGCACGGCCCACCGACCGCACCGGCTTCGCCGTACGGGCGTACGTCACCGGACTGCGCGGCCTCACCGACGAGTTCCGCGTCCTGGTGCCGCTCGTCGACCCGGCCACCGGGCGGACCCTGCCGGGATACGGCTGGGTGTTCCCCGTCTCGGCCGACGTCGCCAACGTGGGCGTGGGCTGCCTGCGGATCCGACCGCAGGACGCCGGGGTCAACCTCCGCACGGTGTTCCGGGACTTCCTCGGAACCCTGGAGTCCGACGGGGCCCCTCGGCCGGGACCGCTGCGGGGCGCGCCGCTGCCCTGCGACTTCGACCCCGACCGCTGCAGCGACGGTGCCCTGGTCCTGGTCGGCGACGCGGCCCGGCTCGTGGACCCGCTGTCGGGCGAGGGCATCGACACGGCCCTGGAGTCCGGCGTGCTCGCCGCCGGCATGATCGAGCGCGCGCTCGCCGCCGGGACGTACGAGATACCCGGCTACGGCGCGGAGCTGCGGCGGCGCTTCGGCCGCCGGATCGACGCCGCGTGGTCCCTCGTGGAGCACCACGAGTTCGTGTGGAACGTCGTCAGCGGAGCGGCGACCGTCGAACGACCGCTCCACCGCGGAGCCCGGCGAGCCGTCAGCGCCTACGACAACGGCGCGCCCGAACCGGCGGAGGCGGAAGGACCCGCGGAGGCGGAAGGACCGGCCGCGCTGCGCCGCTGGCTGGAGCGGCACGGGCTGCTCGAAGAGGTGCGGGCGGCCCGCCGGGCGGTGCGCGAGGAGGCGGGGGACGAACTGCCCCTGCTGGCCGGCGCGGTGACGGAACTGCGCGACGCCGTGGCGGAGCAGACCCGGATCGCGTCGCTCCTCGTGTGCGCCGGGGCCCTCGCGGAGCCTTCCCGGCGACGGGACGCGCGCCGTCTGGCCGTCGCCTCCGAACTCGCCTGCCTCGCGCTCGCCGCGCACGAGGACGTCCTGGACGCGCTCCCGGACGGCGGTCCCCGCGCCGCGAACCTCTTCGCCGTCTCCGCGGGCGACGCGCTGCTGTGCCGGTCCCTGGAACTCGCCGCCGACGTCGGCGCGTGGGCCGTACGCCTGATGAGCCGGGCGAGCGCGGACGTGTGCGCGGGCACCCTGCTCGGAGGGCCCGGCGCCGTGTCCCTGACCACGGGGACGGTGTTCGCCCTGCCCGTACGCCTCGGCGCCCGCCTCGCCCATGCCGACCCCGCGACCGTGACCCGGCTGAGCGCCGAGGGCCGCCGGCTCGGCAACACGTGGGCGTCCTGGGAGGGGGCGCGCCGGTCGGAGGCGCCCGAGGAGGCGCGGATCGAGGTCGACGACCGGCGCGCTACGTGCGCCGTGCGCACGCTCGACCGCCTCGCCCGGATGGCCCTGCCCCGGACCGGACCGGCCCCCGCCGGACGGCTCGCGGCCTGAGCGCGACGGCGGACGGCGACCTCGTCGTTCCGGATGTCGACGTCGGGTGCGGGCCTCGGCCGCCCGCCTCGTAGGGTCGGTCCATGACCAACAGGCAGTCCGGCGCGGACGTCGAGGGCAAGGGGCCGGGGCGGCCGCGGGACGAGCGGATGACCGGCGCCGTCCTCGACGCGGTCGTCGAGCTGGTGGCGGAGCAGGGGCTGGCGGAACTCACCATGGCGGCCGTCGCCGCCCGGGCGCGGGTCAGCAAGCCGGCCATCTACCGGCGGTGGCCCACCAAACAGGACCTGGTGATCGCGGCGGCCGAGTCCCGGGTCGGCTCCCTGACCGTGCCGGACCTGGGCAGCTTCCGCGAGGAGCTCCGCGAGCTGCTCACCGCGCGCATGCGGCAGTACCGCGTGCCCGGCGTCGACCGGCTCCTGGCGGGCGTGATCGGGGCCGCGGCCGAGGCGGACGCGGAGCGGAGCGTGTACGGCGCCTACACCGGCCGGGTCACCGGCGAGACCCGGCGCATCCTGGAGCGCGGCGTCGTCCGCGGCGAGGTACGGCCCGACACGGACGTGGCGGCGGCCTCGACGCTCGTCGCCGGCTCGCTGCTGTTCCGCATGCTGGCCGAGCAGGGCGTCCCGGACCAGGGGCTGGTGGACGCGGTGGTCGACATGGTCGCCCGCGCCGTCGGCACGGAGGGCTGAGGACGGCGGCAGGGGAGCGGGGCCCCTGGGTGCCGACGAGGCTCACCGGCACCGTGGGACCCGAATGCCGGTTGCGGGGCGCGTTTCCGGGGGAGTAGCCCGTTTTCCCCCGTATGGCACTACGTGCCGTGGTCTGGCACTGCGTGCCGTCAATCCGCCCCGGTAGTCCTCGCCCGGAGGGCTCATCGCGCCAGTGCCGCAAATTTTCGGCCACACCCCCTTGCCGAGCCGCGGTCGAATATCGATACTCCCGGTAACGAATTTGGTGAACCCCCGTTCGCGCGATCGGCACACGGACGCCCCGGACGCCCCGGACGCCCCGGATGCCCCGGACATCCCCCGGAATCCCCGGCATCCCGGACGTCCCGGCCGACTCCCGCCGTGCGCCGCGCCGGTCCACCACCCCGCCTCCCCGAAGAGGAGCAGCCGCATGATCACCGACGCCGTCGTCGACCCCAAGCCCGTTCTCGACAAGCCGCTGATGCACTACGGGCGGCGCGAGCTGAACCGCACCGCGCCCGGGACCGCCCCCACCGCCTACACCCTCTTCGGCGTCAAGCCGCTGACCCCGCACTTCGGCGCCGTCCTGACCGACATCGACCTGACCCGCCCGATCACCGACACGCTCGCCGAGGAGCTGCGCCAGGCCCTCCTCGAATGGAAGGTCATCTTCTTCCGGGAGCAGCACGGCTTCACCACCGACCACCACCAGGCGCTCGCCGCCGTCTGGGGCCCCACCGAGCCCAACCCCTTCTTCCCGAAGACCGGCACCGCCGGCGTCTCCCGCCTGGCCAAGGACGCCAAGGCCGCCGGCAACAAGAACATCTGGCACAGCGACCACTCCTTCATGGCCAACCCGTCCCTCGGCGCGGTGCTGCGCGCCGTCGAGGTGCCCGAGGCCGGCGGCGACACCATGTGGGCCGACATGGCCGCCGCGTACGACAACCTGCCCGACGACCTCAAGGCACGCATCGAGAACCTCACGGCCGTCCACGACTGGGAGGCCAGCTGGGGCGCGCTGATGGACGAGGGGCAGAAGGCCGCCTTCCGCGCCGACTGGCCGCGGGTCGAGCACCCCGTCGTCGTCCGCCACCCCCGCAGCGGACGCAGGACCCTGTACGTCAACGAGCCCTTCACCCGCTTCATCAAGGGCCTGTCCGAGGCCGAGAACCGCGACCTCCTCGACATGCTCGTCCTGCAGGCGCGCATCCCCGAGTTCCAGATCCGCTTCCACTGGGAGCCCGGCTCCCTCGCCATCTGGGACAACATCGCCACCCAGCACTACGCGGTCAACGACTACTTCCCCCGGCGCCGCGTCATGGAGCGCATCGCCATCGCCGGCGTCCCCCTGGCCTGACCAGACCCGCCCGCCCCCGCCCGGCCCCCTGGGCTTCCGACGGTGTCGCGTCGAGCCCTCCCACGGGGCTTCCGGCAGCCCGCCGCCGGAAGCCCCGCCACCGGAGGAAGTCCCACTTCCGGAAGTGCGACGACCGGAAGCCCCCGCCGAGAGCCCCCGCCGAGAGCCCCCGCCGAGAGCGCCCCCGCACCTCCGCACCCCCGCAGCCCCGCACCCCCCGGAGGACCCCGTGACCGCCGCCCCGACCCGACCCCGCCCCGCCCCCCGGCCCCGCCCGCTGAACGACGGCACCACGACCTCGAAGCGCACCGGCCGCCGCGCCTGGACCGTCACGGGCCTCCTCGTCGTCTTCATGATGGTGAACTTCGCGGACAAGTCCGTACTGGGCCTCGCCGCCGACGAGATCCGCGCCGATCTCGGCCTGACCGCGACCCGGTTCGGGTTGGCCAACAGCGCCTTCTTCCTGCTCTTCTCCCTCTCCGGCGCCCTCGTCGGCCTGCTGCTCGCCGACCGCGTGAAGGCCAAGTGGCTCCTGCTCACCATGGCCGTGCTGTGGTCGCTGGCACAGATCCCGCCCGCGATCGGCGGCGGCCTCGCCGCCCTGATCGGCTCCCGCCTCGTCCTCGGCGCGGCCGAGGGCCCCGCCTTCCCCGTCGCCCAGCAGACCGCGCTGTCCTGGTTCCCCGACCACCGCCGCAACCTCCCCGGCGCCCTGGTCACCCTCGGCGTCACCCTCGGTGTCATCACCGCCGCACCGGGCCTGACCTGGGTCATCCAGGAACACGGCTGGCGCGCCGCCCTGTGGGTCGTCGCCGCGGTCGGCGCGCTGTGGGCCCTCGCGTGGTCGGTGTTGGGCGGCGACGGCGCCTTCCGGACCGACGACACCCCCGACCGGGACGACACCCCCGACCGGGGCGCGCCCACCGTGCCGGACGACGCCGCCGGCCCCGCAACCGCGCTCCCCGGCTACCGGCGCGTCCTCGCCACCCGGACCTGGATCGGCATCACCCTCGCCTACTTCACCAGCTACTGGATCGTCGGCCTGATGGTGGCCTGGCTCCCGTCGTACCTGCGCAACGGCCTCGGCTACGCGGCCGACACCGCCGGCACCCTCGTGGTCACCCCCTGGGCCGTCGGCGCGGTGGTCCTGCTCGGCCAGGCCGTGCTCACCGGCCGGCTGATGCGCCGCGGTGTCGGCAGCCGCACGGCCCGCGGCCGGATCGGCGGCGCGATGCTCCTGATCGGCGCCGTGAGCCTGTTCTGCGTACCGCTCGCCGACGGCACCCTTGCCAAGACGGTGCTGCTCGCCGTCGGCCTCGGCACCGGCGGCTCCTACGCCACCATCGCCGCGACCACCATCGCCGAACTCGCCCCGCCGCGCCGCCGCGGCGGCGCCCTCGGCACGATGAACGCACTGGTCACCACCGCCGGCCTCATCGCACCGGTCGTCGTCGGCAGGCTCATCGACACCCAGGGCAACGCCGGCTACGAAACCGCCGTCCTCCTCTCCGGTGCCCTGCTCTCCCTCGGTGCCCTCGCGTCGTTCACCCTCGTCGACCCGGCCCGCGACGCCGCCCGCCTCCGCACGTGACCTGCCCCGGTCTCCGTACGCGATCCGACTCCCCCCGCACGTGCCCCGCCCCGCCCCCTCCCCCTGGAGCCACCCCCGTGACCACCTCCCTCGTCGACACCGGCGCCCTCGACCGCGCCGTCGCCGACCTGCGTACCGGCCAGGACGGCTGGGCCGCCACCCCGCTCGCCGAACGCATCGCCCTGCTGGAGCGGATGCTGCCGCGCATCGCCGCCCGGGCCGCCGAGATGGCCGCGGCGGGCGCCCGCGCCAAGGGGTACGCCCCCGATTCCCCCGTCGCGGCCGAAGACTGGATCGGCGCCCCCTGGGCCATGGCCCAGAACGTGACCGCGCTGCTGCACGTGCTGCGCCGGATCGCCGCCGGGCGGGAACCCCTGCCCGCCCACGCCGTCCGCGAACACCGCGGTCGTACGGTCGTCGACGTCTTCCCCGTCACCGGCTGGGACCGGCTCCTGCTCAACGGCTTCACCGCCGAGGTGCACACCCGGCCGGGCACCACCCCGAGCCAGGTACGCGACCGCGCGGCCCGCGCCTACCGCGGCCGGGCGCCCCGGCCGCGGGTCTCCCTCGTCCTCGGCGCGGGCAACGTCGCCGCGATCACCGCCCTGGACATCCTGCACAAGCTGTACGCGGAGAACCAGGTCGTCGTCGCCAAGACGAACCCGGTCAACGACTACCTGCGCCCCCACTTCGCCGAGATCTTCGCCGAGTTCACCGCCCGCGGCTGGGTCCGCTTCGTCGCCGGCGGCGCGGCCGAAGGCGCCTACCTCGCCGCCCACGACGGCATCGACACCCTGCACGTCACCGGCAGCGAACGCACCCACGACGCGCTCGTGTGGGGCACCGACGACCGGGCCGGGGAACGCCGCCGCGACGACACCCCCCTCCTCGACAAGGAGTTCACCAGCGAACTCGGCGGCGTCAGCCCCTGCATCGTCACCCCAGGCCCCTGGACCCGGGCCGACTTCCGCCACCAGGCCGAGCACATCGTCACCAGCAAGATGAACAACTCCGGCCACAACTGCATCGCCAGCCAGGTGCTCATCGTGCCGGCGGACTGGGACGGCACGGAGAAGCTCCTCACCGAGATACGCCGCGTCCTGCGCGCCCTCCCGCCCCGCACCGACTACTACCCCGGCGCCCAGGACCGCCTCGCCGCCGTGCGCGCCGCCCACCCGGAGACCGAAGTGCTCGGCGCCGACGGCTGCCGCCTGCTGGTCCCCGACGTCACCGACCGCGACGATCCGCTGCTGACCGGCGAGGTCTTCGCCAGCGCGCTGGCGGTCGTCCGGCTGCCGTCCACCGCTCCGGGCACCGCCCCGGCCGGCGTCCCGGCCGGCGATCCGGCCACCGATCCGGGCGCCTTCCTCAAGGAAGCCGTCGCCTTCGCCAACGACGTGCTCCCCGGCACCCTCGGCGCCACGCTCCTCGTCCATCCCCGGACGGAGAAGAGCCACCCCCGGCAGGTCATCGAGGCCATCGACTCCCTCCGCTACGGAACCCTCGGCGTCAACTGCTGGTCCGCGATCGGCTTCCTGCTCGGCTACACCCCCTGGGGCGCCCACCCCGGCCACACCCGCCGCGCCATCGGCTCCGGCATCGGTTTCGTCCACAACGCCTTCATGCTGGAGGACGTGGAGAAGACCGTGCTGCGGGCCCCGTTCGCGCCCGCGCCGCGCGGCCTGTTCACCGGATCGCCCTCGATCTCCCCGCGCCCCCCGTTCTACGTCACCAACAGGACGGCCCTCACCACGATCCGCCGCGTCACCGCCTTCACGGCGGCGCCCTCCCTCGCCCAACTCCCGGGTATCTTCACGTCCGCGCTGCGCGGCTGACGGCAACCACGCCGCCCACGACCCTCCCCGCCCACCCCTCACCACCCCGCACCACTCCCGAGAGGACCACCGATGAACCTCGCCGACCTCGTCACCCGCAGCGCGGCCGCGCACGGCGACCGCACCGCCGTCGAACTGGGCACCACCCGGATCTCCTACGCCGAGCTCGACGCGACCGTCGGCCGCGTCGCCGCCATGCTCGGCGCCCGCGGCGTGCGCCCCGGCGACCGGGTCGGTGTGATGCTCCCCAACCTGACGG
Organism: Streptomyces sp. NPDC047974; assembly: GCF_040653375.1. Taxonomy (NCBI): domain Bacteria; kingdom Bacillati; phylum Actinomycetota; class Actinomycetes; order Kitasatosporales; family Streptomycetaceae; genus Streptomyces; species Streptomyces sp. NPDC047974. The sequence continues at coordinate 83,724 of NZ_JBEZNU010000001.1, read as the reverse complement.
AGTTTCCCGCCCTGTACTACGGCGCGCTGCGGGCCGGAGCCGTCGTGGTTCCGATGAACCCGCTCCTGAAGGCCCGCGAGATCGCCCACTACCTCCAGGACTCCGGCGCCCGGCTGCTCTTCGTCTTCGACGCGGTCGCCGCCGAGGCCGCCAAGGGCGCCGAGGGCGGCGTCACCGAACTCGTCCCCGTGGCGCCCGGCGCCCTCGCCGGCCTCCTCGCCGACCACCCCGACCCGGTGACCACCTCGGTGGGCGGCGGCGAGGACACCGCCGTGATCCTCTACACCTCCGGCACCACCGGCAAGCCCAAGGGCGCGGAACTCTCCCACGACAACATCGCCCGCAACACCGAACTGTGCGCCCGCGACCTCTTCGACCTCCGACCGGAGGACGTCGTCCTCGGCTGTCTGCCGCTCTTCCACACCTTCGGGCAGACCTGCGGGATGAACACGGCCGTGTCCGTCGGCGCACGCCTCACCCTGCTGCCCCGCTTCGAACCCCAGGCCGCCCTCGACACCCTCGCCGCCGGCGGGGTCACCGTGTTCCTCGGGGTGCCGACCATGTTCTCCGCGCTCCTCGCCGCCCGCCACCGCTCCGCCGGCACCCACGACGTCTCGGCCCTGCGGCTGTGCGCCTCCGGTGGCGCGTCCCTGCCGGTGGAGGTCCTCCACGGCTTCGAGAAGGCCTTCGGCAGCCCCGTCCTCGAAGGGTACGGAATGTCGGAGACCTCGCCGGTCGCCACCTTCAACCACCCCGACCGCCCCCGCAAGGCCGGCACCGTCGGCACCCCGCTCCAGGGCGTCGAGGTCCGCCTGGACGCCGTGAAGGACGGCATCGGCGAGATCTGCGTACGCGGGCACAACGTCATGAAGGGCTACTGGAACCGCCCGGACGCCACCGCCGAGACGCTCGTGGACGGCTGGCTGCACACCGGCGACCTCGGCCGCGTCGACGAGGACGGCTACCTCTCCATCGTCGACCGGAAGAAGGACATGATCATCCGCGGCGGCTACAACGTCTACCCGCGCGAGATCGAAGAGGTCCTCTACGAGCACCCCGCCGTCGCCGAGGCGGCCGTCATCGGCCTGCCCCACGACGAACTCGGCGAAGAGGTCGGCGCGGCCGTCACCCTCCACGAAGGCGCCACCGCCACCCCCGACGACCTCCGCGAGTTCGTGCGCGCCCAGGTCGCCGCGTACAAGTACCCCCGCGTGGTCTGGCTCCTCGACGAACTCCCCAAGGGAGCCACCGGCAAGATCCTCAAGCGGGAGATCGCCCCGCCGCACCCGACCGCCTGACCCGGCACAGGCGCGGGGGAGGGCGAGGGAAGGGTTACGGGGAAGGGCACGGACACAGCGTGCCCCCGCTGTGCCCTACTGCTCCAGCCTGGTGTCGCGGCCGACCTCCTCCCGGCGGCGAGGTCGCCGCGCACCTGGTCCAGGTGGGCGTGGATCGTGTCGATGGAGTGGTCGGAGTCCCGGTTCGCCCTTGCCTGGCGCGCCGACGACGGTCGCCCCCTGGTCCGCGACTACGCACGTGCGGCAGCCGGCGCAGCGGCGTCCACGCGAACCTGACCCGGACCGCGACGGACCGCGCCGCCGGACTCGTACGGGAAGCGCCGTGCCCCGTCACCGTGACGGTTTCGCGGTGACGGGGCACGTGGTGCGCGGGCGGGGTCAGGCGACCAGGACGTAGAGGTCGTACAGGCCCCCCGCGTTGCGGACGCACTTCGCGGATCCGGCGTACGAGTCGCGGAGTTCGACGCAGTCGCGGTACGGGAACTCGCCGATCCACTCCCAGCCCGCGGCCAGGGTGGGTGCCGACACCGAGGTCCGGGCGGCGGCCGGGGCGGCGGCGGAGGCCGCCGTCGTCGCCGTCATGACCAAGGCGGCCGCGGCGGCGCAGGCGGCGAGGGCGCGCTGTGCGGTCGTGCGCATGACTTCTCCCTGAGGTAGGTGATGCGGTGGACGTGCTGTCGACGCGCGCGCTCCGTCAGGAGCAGGGCGTGGTGATGGTGTTCGCGTCGGCGGAGACGTTGCCGGAGTAGATCCACCCGTACGGGGCGGCGCCCCCGACGCTGACGAAGTACCACTTGTTCCCGGACTCGTTGTACGTGTAGCACCAGCCGCCGAGCCGCGTGCCCACCCGCAGCGTGTAGCCGCTGGCGTTGTCGCAGCCCGCGCCGGGGCCGGTCCTCAGCCAGATGGCGTTCGTGACGCCGGCGCCGCCGGGCCCGTTCGAGCCGGGCTCCCAGTCGCAGGCCGCGGCGGTCGCGCGGGGCGCGTCCGACGGGATCCAGTCCGGAGCCTCGTTCCCCGTGGAGGCCGCGCTCCCGCGGTCGTGGCTCTGGGTCGCGAGGGAGGCGGACGCCGCGGGCACACCGGTCGCCAGGACGGCGGCGGCGAGCGAAACGGCGGCGAGCGCCGAACGAACCTTGTGCATGGAGTGCGTCTCCTTCGGTGGTCGGGTGGGTCGGATGGGTCGGTTCCCCCGTTCGGCACCAGAAGGTGTCAGCCCTCCGGACGGCCGTTCCAGGGGTTCGACCTGTCCCGGACAGCGCGCCCGCCGTCCTCGCAGGCCGGAGGCGCCTGCCCCGCCGTGTCCCGGACGCGCGCCCGTGAGCCATCGCCCGTCCGGCGACGACCTGATTCGGGCTGGCTCGGGCCCAGCCGCACCGGAGATGCTCGGGGGCATGCCTCCGACACCCGCTCTCCCGGATCCGGCAGACGCCCGATCTCCCGCCGAACTCGCCCTGTACATGCGGGAGTTGAGAGAGGCGTCCGGGCTGACCTATCGGGATCTGGAACAGCGTGCGGAGCAGGCCGGCGAGGTCCTTCCGCGCAGCACCCTGGCGACCGCCCTGAGCCGGGACGCGCTACCCCGGCCGGAACTGCTGCGCGCCTTCCTGATCGCGTGCGGGCACCGGGACCGCGTCGAGGCGTGGACGGCCGCCCGCGACCGCATCGCGGCGGAAGGCGGCGCCCGCACGCACACGCCGGCAACCGGGAATCCGATCGCGGACCGGATGTTGGATCCGAACGCGGACCGGATATCGGATCCGAGCGTGGACCGGATATCGGATCCGAACGCGGAAGACCGGATAATGGATCCGAACGCGGACCTGAACATAGCCCCGGCCCCGGCCCCGGTCCTGGTCCCGGACCCCGGCCCCCGCCCCGCCGCCGTCCGCTCCCCGCGAACCTCCCGCAGAGGTACGTCCTCCGCTCCTCGGGCCCGGCCCGCGCGGCGCCTCGTGCCGCTCGCCGTCGGACTACTGGGGCTCGCCGTCGTGGCCCTGGGCGGTGGCCACTTCGTGCGGGCGGGCTTCCCGGTGAGTGCTCCGGCCGACCCCGTCGTCGCGGGACCGGGCACGGGCCCGCGTCCCGGGCCGGTCGAGGCCGGCACCTACCGGATCCGGGCGGTCGGATCCGGGCTGTGCCTGGGGGAGTCGACCTCCCGGGACGGCGGGGGCGCGGTGGAGCAGTACGCCTGCCCGACGACGATCCCCGTCTACCTCCTGGAGCCGGCGGGCGGCGACCAGTACACGATCCGCTCCCTGCACCCCGTCCTGGGACACGGTTGCCTCGGCGTCGACGCCGGTCTGAGAACCGAAGGCGCCCGGCTGATGAACGACTACTGCGGCCGCCGGGGCACCGCCGAACGGTTCCGCATCCGGGCGGCGGCGGGGGCGGCCGCCGGCACGTACCGGATCCTGCCGGTGCACACCGGAGCCTGCGTCACGGTACCCGGCGGCAACCGCACCCCGGGCGCAGCGGTCATCCAACTCCCGTGCACACAGAGACAGTCGGGCCAGCTCTTCGCCTTCGACCCGGTTCCGGCCCCCACCGCCATCCCGGACATCAGATCCAACTGACACCGGCGAGGGAAGGGCGTCGGAGGTTCAACGGGTCGGGTCGACGCCGTCGCGTGGGTCGATCGGCGCGAGGACGCCGAGCCGGTCCTCGATCGCCTGGGCCGCGTCGAGGCACAGGTCCTCCCGGAACGCGCGCCCGACGACCTGTACTCCGGTGGGGAGCCCGTCGGCCGTCCCGGTGGGGACGGCGACCCCCGGTACGCCGACGAAGCTGGTCACGGTGCACAGGCGCATGGCGGAGGCGACGCGGTTCCGCCCGGCCCTGTCCCGGGACTCCAGCCCCGGCTCGACCGGCGGCTCGGTGAAGACCGGCCCCAGCACCAGCGGGTACGCGTCGAGGAATTCGGCCCAGGAGCGGCGGATGTTCATCCAGATGCCCATCAGCTTCATGAACTCGGCCGCGTCGGCGGCCGGGGCCTGCTCCATCGCCATCGCGATGTAGCGGTCCCCGCCCTTGCCGAGCAGTGCGCGCACGGCCGGCCACGTCGGCGCGAACTCGGTCGCCGTGATCCGGCCGTACGCGTCGAGGGCCTCGTCGAGGCGCGGCACGTCCCGTTCCTCGCGTACGTCGTACCCGGCCTCGCGGAGCGCGTCGGCCGCGGCGGCGACGGCCGCGCGGACCGTGGGATGGACACCGTGCCCGCCCGGGTCCGCGACGACCGCCACCTTCACCCGTCCGGGAAGGGGTTCGCCGTACAGGGGCACCGGCACGGCACGCGGGTCGCGCGGATCGGTCCCGGCGAGTACCTCGTACGCCAGCCGGAGATCGCCCACGCTGCGGGCCAGCGGGCCGTCCGTGACCAGCATCTGGGATGCCGGGCCCGGATCGTCCGGGCCGAGGAAGCGGTGGTCCGCGGGGAACCGCCCCGTGGACGGCTTCAGCCCGGCCACGCCGCAGAACTGGGCCGGGACGCGCACCGAGCCGCCGGAGTCGTTGCCGAGCCCGATCGCCGCCATGCCCGTGGCGACGGCCACCGCGTCGCCGCCGCTGGAGCCTCCCGGGGTCCGCCCGCCGTCCCACGGATTGACCGTGTCGCCGAACAGCTCGCTGCGCGTGTGCATCCCCGCCAGGATCAGGGTGGGGATGTTGCCGTGACCGATGGGGATGGCCCCCGCCGCGCGCAGCCGTGCCACCGGCGGCGCGTCGGCCGCCGCCACGAGGTCGCGGAAGCGCTCCGCGCCGAACGTGGTCGGCACGCCTTCGATGGCCGTGGACTCCTTCACCGTGAAGGGCACGCCCGCGAGCGGCCCCAGCGTCTCACCGGCGGCCCGTCGGCGGTCCGTGCGCGCCGCGTCGTCGCGTGCGCGCTCGGCGAGGAGCTGCGTGACCGCGTTCACCCGAGGGTTGACCTCGGCGATGCGCTCCAGGTGGCTGTCGACCAGTTCGACGGCCGAGACCTCACCGCCGCGCACGGCCTCCGCCTGCGCGGCGGCCGACATCCTCCACAGGGCATCCCGCATGACTGACTCCCACCGTCCTCTCCGCCGTACCGATGCGATCGCATCGGAACCGTGACGGAACCCTACCCCGCAACCGATACGGGTGCATCGGATAAAGTCGTTCCACGAAGCGGGCGAACCGCTGTGAACGAAGAGGAAGGCCACCGGGCATGCCCAAGCAGGTGGATCACGCCGGCCGACGCCGTCTCATCGCCGAGGCCGTCTGCCACCTGGCGGACGAGCGGGGCCTGGAGGGCGTGACCCTGCGCGACGTCGCGGCACAGGCGCGGGTGTCGATGGGTGCGGTGCAGCGGTGCTTCCGCACCAAGGACGAGATGCTCGTCTTCGCGCTCGCGCACATCGGCGAACGGATCGGCGAGCGCGTACAGGCCCGCCTCGTCAGGAGCCCGGCCCAGTCGGCCGGCACGGCCCTGGGCCACGCCGCCGACGAACTCTCCCTGCTCCAGGCGGAACACCGCGCCGAGGCGAGGGTCTGGCTCGCCTTCGTCGCGCAGGCGGCCGTCAGCGAGACACTCGCCGGCGCGCTGCGGGCGAACTACGCCCCCCTGGAAGAAGCCTTCACCCGGCTCATCGGGGAAGCCGCCGAAGGCGGGGGCCGCACCGCCCCCCTCGACCCCAGGCGTGAGGCCCGCACCCTCCTGGCCCTGGCGGACGGCCTCACCACCCACGTCCTCATCGGCCATCTCGCCCCCCAGGACGCGCAGGGCATCCTGCACGCGCACCTCGCGCACCTCTGGGAGTAGCGACCCGGCGGCCTCGGCGTCAGCGGTTGGGCACGGACCCGACGAGGCCGCCGTCGATCACCAGGTCCTGGCCGGTGATGTAGGAGGCGTCGTCGGAGGCGAGGAAGGCCACGGCGGCGGCGACCTGGTCGGCGTGCCCGATGGTGCCGAGCGGGACCTGGGCCGCGTTGCGGGCATCGGCCTCGGGGTCGGGAACGGCGCCGCGGTACATCTCGGTGTCGATGTAGCCGGGGCTGACGGAGTTGACGCGGATGGCGCGCGGGGCCAGGTCGGAGCCGAGGGTACGGGCCAGGTTGTGCACGGCGGCCTTGGTCGCCGAGTAGACGGAGGCGACGGGCAGGCCGCGGTGGAGGGTCCAGGAGGCGTTGAGGATGATCGCGCCGCCGTCCTTCAGCAGGGGGAGCGCCTTCTGGACGGTGAAGAAGACGCCCTTGAAATTGACGTCGACGGAGTGGTCGAAGTCGGCTTCGGTGATGTCGGCGCCGGGCTTGAAGACGCCGGTGCCGGCGTTGGCGAACACGACGTCCAGGTCGCCCCGCCAGGTCTCGACGCGACGCATCAGGGCGTTCAGACCGTCCAGGTCCGCGACATCGGCCCGGACGGTCAGCAGGCGTTCTCCTGCGTCGAGTTCGACGGCGGCCTGGGCGAGTCGGGCCTCGTCGCGTCCGGTGACGACGACGTGGGCGCCCTCGTCGAGGAGACGGCGGGCGGTGGCGAGGCCCATGCCCGAGGTGCCGCCGGTGATCAGGACCGTGTGGTCGGTGAATCGCTTCATGCGGCCGATCCTCCGCCGCCGGGCGGAGGATCGGCAGTGCGGGACGATCCTGGGTCTGCCACCACCACCTTGGACCGGCCCGGTGTCTTCTCGTGGCGTCCGGCGTTGGGGTTCTCGGCGCTGCCGTGACCTTTGGGTCCAGAGGAGTGGAGCAGACGCGCCGATCCCCGCATCCGGCATGTGGATTACGTATGGTGAATGCTAGATTCGTATGCATGTTGAGCACGGAAGAGGTCCTCAGGCTCACGGTGGCGGCGCTCATGTCGCGATCGGGCGAGAGGCAGGGCGATCTGGCCGCCGGGCTCGGGCTGTCTCAGGCGCAGGTGTCGCGTAAGCAGTCCGGCAGCGCGCACTGGTCGCTGGAGGACGTCGACCTGCTGGCCGCGCACTACCACCTGACCGTGGTCGATCTGCTGTCCGGGCCGACGCACGCGGTCGGCGTCCTGCACGGTGCCGTGCCCAGCCTCGCGCCCGGAACGCTCACCGTCGCTCCGCCCGTACGCGCGGCGTCCTCGTCCGGCGGCCCGGCCGCCGTCGTCCGGCCGGACGGGCTCCTTCCCGTGTCCGGTGCCGAACCGGTGGTGTCCGACCGGGCCTCCGCCTCGGCCGAGGCGCCACCGCGGGTGCCGGCCGGGCCGTGCGTGCTGTGCGGTCGTCCGGCCACCGACGAGGTCGACGGGTTCCGGCAGCACTTGAGCGCCGAGGAGTGCGTCGCGGCAGCCGAGGCCCTTGAGGCCGTAGCGGACGTGGTCACTCCTCCGCCGACCGTCGCCCTCCCGGACGAGGCCGCTGCCGGTCACGCCCCGGTGCCGGAGGCGGCCCCGGCCCCGGCCCGCCCGGACGAGCCTGCGGCCCCTGCCGCCCCTGCCGCCCCGGCGGCGCCCCGGCGCTCCGCCCCCGCGTATGCCTCGGAGACCCTGGTCGAGCAGATCGCCGACCGTGTCCGTGATGTCGTTGCCGAGCACGCGGGAGACACGGACGCCGCGCAGGCCGCATTGATCAAGGCGGCGATCCCGGACGTGATGGCCTTGTTCAAGGTTTCCCGGGCCAGTGGCCGGTACGAGCATTCCGAGTTCCCTCCGACCGCGGAGATCCTTCGGAAGAAGTCCCAGAAGGGTGCGGACGAGATCTGGGAAGGGCGCCCGAAGTGGCGCAATGCCGCAGTCGCCCAGGCGGTGAGGCAGGGTGCGCGGTTCGAGGTGACGGCGCTCGACATGAACGCCGCCTACTTGTCCGCGCTCAAATGCTGGCTGCCGATCGGCCAGCTCCGTGAGGACACCAGCGGTGTCCACGACGCGAAGAAGGCCGGTGTCCACCTGATCACGCCGGCCGGCTGGGATCACGCCGACCTGCCCAACCCCCTGGGCAACCGCATGGAGCCCGGGGAGCTGTGGGTGACCGAGTCCACGCTCCGTCAGCTCCTCGACGTGGCCCGCCAAGGCCTCGCGGACCCCCCGGTCATCCACCGGTCCCTCGTCTCCGGCGCCACCGAGGCCCTGCTGGAGAAGATGCGCCGCGCGCTCGCCGAGACCCGGAAGACCGCCCTGGCCGAGGGCGACGAACTCACCGTCGCCTACGTCAAGGCCATGTACTCCAAATTCGTCTCCACCATCGGAGAATCCAGCGCCAACCGGGAGATCCGCCGGCCGGACTGGATGCACATCATCCGCTCGAAGGCGTTCGCGAATCTCTGGATGAAGGCCCACAAGGCGCACAAGGCCGGTCTCCAGGTCGTGGAGATCTCGGGCACCGACGAACTCCACGTCATCGGTGACTGGCGCTCCGTCTTCAAGGAAGGCCGGGACCTCAACGAGGTCAAGGAGAAGACCACCTACATCCTCGGAGGCAAGGGATGACCGGCTCGCCGGACCTGTGGGCCCGATGGGGCCGATTCGGCGGCTACGACGCCCGGGGCATGAAAGGCGGCGAGGCGCTCGTCCTCGAACTCAACCGCATCGTCTACGCCTCCGGCATCGCCTCGCCCATCACCTCCAGGCGCGGGCTGGCCGCCCGGCTGCGGTACCTCGACAGCAGGGCCGGCCGTGAGGCCCTGAAGGAGCAGGGCGTCTCGCCCCGGACCATCCGGTCGTGGATGCGCGACAAGGGCGGCATCGCCCCGACCCCGGCGAGCCGGGAGAGGATCGACGCCGCCTACTGGCACCGCCGGCGCGACAACCTGATCCGCTCCGGGTGGCTCACCCGCCATCTCGACAACGACGGCCGGGGCAGCCGGATGGAGATCTACCCCGTCGACCAGAGCCGGGTCGCGCCCGAGCACGCCCGCCCGAACATCTCCCAACGCACCATCACCGTCCGCTACATCTGGGGAGACCTGGTCGACGCCTGGGCACGCAAGGACGGCGGCACCGTGGACGAGATCTGGGACGACGTCATCACCGACCTCGACTCCGACTACCACGCGTACGCCTACGTCTCCTCCGTCGGCATCAGCGCCTGACCGCCGCGCGCGCCGTGTGCCGCACGCCGAGGGCGCCGATCCGCGGATCTGCCGACGGATCTGCCGACGGATCCGAGAAGAGGTCAGACTAATAGTCTGCAACGAAACTATCTGCTACGGTCTTCATTGTCGCCGTGAAGGGCACGGGGCCGGCAGTCGTCGGCCCCGCCTTCCCGTCCCGCCCGCCCCACCCGGACCACCGAAAGGCCGATCCTCATGAGCCAGCAGACCGCCCCGCAGACCACCGCCGGCACCACCCGGAACGACGGCCCGGCCCCCCGGGTGCTCACCGACCAGGAGCTCTCCCGGCTGCTGGACCGGCAGCAGTTCGGCGTCCTCGCGAGCGTCAGGAGCACCGGCCACCCGCACCTGTCGACCGTCCTCTACGACTGGAACGCCGAGGAACGCGTGCTGCGGGTCTCCTCCACCGCCGACCGCCTCAAGGTCCGCCAGCTGCGCCGCGACCCGCACGCTTCGCTGCACGTCAGCGGCCCGGACGTCTGGTCGTTCGCCGTGGCGGAGGGAGAGGCGGAGATAGTGGACCCGGCCGACGACGCGGCCCCCGGCGAGAAGCCGCTGCCCGACCGGCGCGTGACCATCGTGCTCCGCGTCTCGCGCCTGTACGGGACCGCCCTGGACATCCCCGCACAGGACTGAGAATCCCGCGCCGGGCCGGGGGCCCCTCGCTGCCGGATCGGGCATCCCGGCGGGGCGGCCGCTTGTGGTGGGATGGCCCGATGATCGCCACAGTGCTCTGGGAACGCGACCTGCACCAGCGGGGCGGCGCCTCCGCTTTCGCCGTGGGGCCGGACTGTGTCGTCCTGCACGAACGGCACACCCGGCTGGTCTGTCTGGAGCGCGCCGACGGGGCGGTGCGCTGGGACGTGCCGCTCGGTTCCTGGCCGCGCGGGATCGTCCTTGCGGGGGACCGCGTGCTGGTGTTGCCGCAGGCACCGGACCTGCTGTCCTGCGTCGATCTGCAGACGGGTGCGTTGCTGTGGAGCGCTCCGACACCGAGGTGGACGGGGAACCTCGTGGTCCAGTCGGGCACCGTGGTGACAGGAGGTTGGCGCGGCTACACCCCGATGAGCGGCCTGGATCTCGCCGACGGCGGCGTCCGGTGGACGACACCGTCGCGGGTGACGTCCGTAAGGACCCTCGCGTGGGCCGGCGGGGTACTGACGGGCAGTGGGGACGAGGCGGTGCTCCTCGACCCGGTCGACGGGAGCGACCTTGCGCGGTGGCGGCTGCCGGCCCCGCTTGCGGGCCCCGACGCGAAGGCGTTCGTCCCGGTGGGTGCGGGGCGGGTGGTGGCGGTCTGCGAGGGCGGTTCACTGGTGACCTTCGGGATCGGCGGGGACGAGCCCACCCGGCTCGGATCCTACGATCCGTTCGGGGCGGTCGGATACGTCCACGGGTCGGTCTGGATGCTGCGGCCAGGCCGGGGGGTCCTCGCGGTGAACCCAGGTGACGGTACGTCGACGTGGTCGGTGGAGGGGGATCGGCGGATGGTGGCCGACCTGCTGCCGTACGCCGGCGGTCTCCTGGTGGGGGACGTCAACGGAGGTATGCGGCGCTTGGGGCCCGACGGCCGGACCGTGGAGGGGTGTTCCCTGCCCGGTCGGCGTCTGGACGCGCTGGCCGGCGACGGCGACGGCGGGCTGTTCTTCGCGGCGAGGGGCACCTTCGGCTCCTTCGCCCTCGCCTCCGAAGCCCGACGGTCGGCCATGTCCGGAGCCGGTACCGGGGCCCTCTCCGTCCGCGCGTCCGCTCGGCAGGATCCGGAGAACGGCCTGGCCTAGCCCCCGGCCCCGAGGACCCGCTCGCGGCCGAGCGGGTACGCACGGCCCCGCTCGGCACCGGCCCGCCCCCGTACGAGAAGGTGCCCGTCGGCGACGGGGCGAAGGTGCCCCTGTGGCGGCGCGCTGCCCCACCTGCCCTTCCCCGACCGCCCCTTCGCCCCGGTCCGCTGGAGACTCACCGCGGGGCCGGGGACGGGGAGCTGCGCCTGACGTGCGAGGGGCGGGTGCCCGGGAGCCGGCCCGGTCACCGCAGCAGGTCGAACGCCAGGTCGGCGTCGGCGACGGCCTCGGGGTGGACGTCGCGGGCGGTACGGCCGTCGGCGATCTTCTGCCAGTTGGTCCGTGCGAGCACGCGTTGGACCGCGAGTGCCTGCGCGGCTCGCAGTCGTCCCCGGATGCCCTCGCCGAGGGCCTCCGCCAGTGCCTCCTCGTCCTCCGCCTGGTACTGCGTGAGCCGTGCCGCAAGGCTCGGTGTGGTGAACACCAGTCGGTGGAACGCCACCACCTCGGGATGATCGTCGAGGCCGGTGACGGGATCGAAGCGATCGAGGCGGGCCCGGAAGTGCCGGTGCAGCGCCGTCATCGGCCCGGTGCCGGACGTGCGGTCGCGGACGACGCGCGCCGCCTCGCCCTGGTGGTCCGCGAACCGGTGCAGCACCAGGTCCTCCTTGGTGGGGAAGTACCGGAAGAGCGTCGGCTTGGAGACTTCGGCCGCCGCCGCGATCTCGTTGACCGAGACGCGGTCGAAGCCGCGCTCCAGGAACAGCGAGACGGCCGCGTCGCCGATCGCGTCGCGCGTCCGCTGCTTCTTGCGGGTCCGCAGCCCCGTCGACTCGCTCATATGGCCACCGTAACATTTATTACCGGGTTGCATTTTTAACTCGGTGACGTTTCGATGGGTGGCGTGCATCAGACAAACAGTTCTCCCGTACTCGTCACCGGGGCGACCGGCCGGGTGGGCCGTGTCGTCGTCGACCGCCTCCTCGACGCGGGCGTGCCCGTTCGCGCCCTCGTCCGCCGCCCCGCGGCGGCGGCGACCCTGCCGCCGGCGGTCGAGGTCTTCACCGGCGACCTCACCGTTCCCGGGACGCTCGACCCGGCACTGAAGGGAGCCGGCGCGGTCTTCCTCGTCTGGACCGCGCCGCCCGCGACCGCCGAGGCGGTCGTCGAGCGGCTGGCGGTCCACGTGCGGCGGGCCGTCTTCCTCTCGTCCCCCCATCGGACGCCGCACCCCTTCTTCCAGCAGCCCAATCCCACGCGCGCCCTGCACGCCGACATCGAGCGGCTCCTCGCGGCCACCTCGCTGGAGACGACGATCATCCGGCCGGGGATGTTCGCGTCGAACGCGCTGGCCTGGTGGGCGCCCGCCATCCGGAACGGTGACGTCGTCCGGTGGCCCTACGGTGCCGCCGAGTCGGCACCGGTCGACGAGCGCGACATCGCGGCCGTAGCGGCACGCACGCTCAGCGAAGACGGACACGTCGGAGGCGACTACGTCCTCACGGGCCCCGCATCCCTGACCCAAGCCGCGCAGCTCGACGTCATCGGGGACGCGCTGGGACGCCGGATCGCCTACGAGGAGCTGACGCCGGACGAGTTCCGGGCACTGTGGGAGGGCGTCGCACCGGGCTCGGCCGTCGACATGCTGCTCGCCGCGTGGCAAGCGGCGGTGGGACAGCCCGCGTACCTCACCACCACGGTGGCCGACCTCCTCGGGACGCCGCCGCGAAGCCTCCGCCAATGGGCCGTCGACCACGCCTCCGCCTTCACGCGGTGGGCGTGACCCCGTCGCCCGCGACCCGGCCCGTGCACCGGAACTGTGACGCCGTCCACATCGGACGCCCTTGTCCCACCGGCGTGACCCGGTGTTAAAGTGACGTCCGATCGATCTCGATCGCAGGATTGTTACTTCCCGAGGCATCCGCCTTCGTCGCCCACGCGACGCCAAGGCGGTGTGCCGCCCGAGGGAAGGCAAGGCCTGGGTGGCGCCGTGTGCGCGACCCGGGCCTTTTTTGTTGCCCGGATCCGGGCGTGAGAGATCGCGGACAGAACCAGACGGCGACAGCCCGAGGATGCAAGGACGCATCATGAACACACCCGCAACCGGTCACGGCACGCCGGCGGAGCGCATCCTCCGCGGTGTCGGCGGAGCCGAGAACGTCGAGAGCCTCACGCACTGCGCCACGAGGCTCCGCTTCCAGCTCCACGACGGGGCGAAGGCCGACACGGCCGCCCTCGACGCCCTCGACGGCGTCATGGCCACGGTGCCGCAGTCCGGCGACCGCCTCCAGATCGTGATCGGCGGAGCCGTCGCACGGGTCTACTCCGAGATCATGAACCTGCCGTCGATGACGAACGGCGGCACGGCCCCGCCGAAGTCGGACGCCGACGTCAAGGCCGAGGCGCGGGCCAAGAGCCGCGGCCGCTACCTCTGGCTCGACAACTTCTTCGAGTACCTCTCGGACTCCTTCCGCCCGCTCATGGGCGTGCTGCTCGGCTCCTCGCTGATCATCGCGATCGCCTCCGTCCTCGACGCCCTCGGCGTGGTGGACTTCCGCGCCGCGGACAAGTCCGCGACCTGGGTGTTCGTCGACGCCATGTGGCGCTCGGTGCTCTACTTCCTGCCGATCTTCGTCGCCTACAACGCGGCGAAGAAGCTGAAGATCGACCCGTGGGTGGGCGCCACCGTGATGGCCGCGGTGATGACCCCGAACTTCACGGGCCTGATCAACTCCAAGATCCCCGGCGTCACCACCACCACCAACGAGACGCTCGGCACCACGGAGTCCGTGGCGCACGTCTTCGGCCTGCCGATGCAGCTCAACGACTACGGCGGCCAGGTCTTCGTACCGCTGCTGATGGTCGCCCTGCTCGCCCTCGTCTACAAGGGCCTCCAGCGCGTCTTCCCCGAGAGCGTCCACATGGTCTTCGTGCCGTTCTTCAGCATGCTGATCATGATCCCGGTGACCGCCTTCCTCATCGGCCCGCTGGGCATCTGGGCCGGCAACGGCCTCGGCGAGGGGCTGTCCTGGCTGAACAACAACGCGCCGCTCGTCTTCGCGATCATGATCCCGCTGCTGTACCCCTTCCTGGTGCCGCTGGGCCTGCACTGGCCGCTGAACGCGCTCATGCTGCAGAACATCAACACCCTCGGCTACGACTTCATCCAGGGCCCCATGGGCGCGTGGAACTTCGCCTGCTTCGGCGCCACCGCCGGTGTGCTGCTCCTCTCGGTGCGCCACCGTGAGAAGGAGATGCGCCAGACCGCGACCGGCGCCCTCGCCGCCGGCCTCTTCGGCGGCATCTCCGAACCCTCGCTGTACGGCATCCACCTGCGCTTCAAGCGGATCTACCCGCGCATGCTGGTCGGCTGCCTCGTCGGCGGCGTCATCGTGGGCGTCCTGGGCGGCGTCGACACCAACGCCTTCGCCTTCACCTCGCTGTTGACCATCCCGGTCTTCGACCCGATGGCGGTCTACGTCATCGCGATCACGGCGTCCTTCTTCACCGCCATGGCACTCGTGTACTTCTCCGACTTCCGCACCCCGCAGGACCGCGCCCGGGCCAACGCCGAGCGCGACGCCGCCGAGGCGGTCTCCCAGGAGAGCGCGAAGGCCGACGACCGCGAGCTCGTCACCGTCGGGGCTCCCGCGAGCGCCACGGCGGACTCGCCCGCCGCGCCCGCCGCCTCCGCGCCCGCCCCCGGCCCCGTTCCGGGCCCCGCCGAGGAGGCCACCACCGGCAAGGGCATCGAGCTCGTCGCGCCGGTCGCGGGCCGTGTGGTCGACCTCGACGAGGTCGGGGACCCGGTCTTCGCCTCCCGCGCGCTCGGCGAGGGCGTGGGCATCGAACCGGCCGACGGCCGCGTCGTCGCCCCGGTCGACGGAGAGCTGATGGTCGTCGCCGACACCGGCCACGCCTTCGGCATCCGCACCCCCGACGGCGTCGAGGTCCTCATCCACGTCGGCATCGACACGGTGCAGATGCAGGGAGAGGGCTTCGACGTCCGGGCCGAGGCAGGCCGCCAGGTCCGGGCCGGCGACCTCCTCGTCGAGGTCGACCTCGACGCCGTGCGCGCGGCGGACCACCCGACCGTCACGCTCATGACCGTCACCAACACCGCGGAGCTCGCCTCGGTCGAGCCGCACACCGGGCAGGACGTCGCCGTCGGCGCGCCCGTGGTGACCGTACGGCGGTGACGAGCGGCCACCGGCCCGACACGGGTACGCGCACCCCGCGGAGCGCGTACCCGCACGGCCCCGGCGCGGCTCCCGCGGAGCATGCGGGATCATTGGGGGAGAAACGGACCGCGGACGAGAAGGAGAGCAGGCTGTGAAGGCGCTGCGTGTCCTCAACAACAACGTGGTCCTCGCGCGCGACGACAAGGGCCAGGAGGTCATCCTCACCGGGCGCGGCATCGGTTTCGGCTCCCGCCAGGGCAAGCCGGTCGACCCGGCGCTGATCGTCCGCGTCTTCGTCCCGGCGGACGGCCGTGACCCCGATCACCTGAGCGAGGTCCTCTCCCTCATCGACGAGGAAGTCCTGCGGGCCGTCGTGATCGCCCTCGACGAGTCCGGCATCGAGGGGCGCGAGTCCACCCGGCCGACCCTCGCCATCGCCGTCGCCGACCACGTCGCCGGCGCGCTGGACCGGGCCGCGCGGGGCATCGCCGTCGAGTACCCGCTGCGCGCCGAGGTCCAGGCCCTGTACGCCACCGAGTACGCCCAGGCCCAGCGCCTCCTCGCGGCCATCAACGAACGCGTGGACCCGCGACTGGAGCCCCCCGAGGCGATCGCGCTCGCGCTGCACCTGGTGAACGCGGGCTTCGCCACGGGCGACCTGTCCTTCACGTACACGATGACCGGCGTCATCCACCAGATGCTCGCCGTCGTCAGGGAACGGCACGGGCTGTCCGTCTCCCAGGAGTCGATGAGCGCGGCGCGGTTCATCACTCACGTGCGCTACCTCTTCGTACGGATCCAGCAGCACCGGCAGCTGAAGGGACACGAGTCCACGATCGGCCAGGGCATCCGCCGCCACTACCCGGAGGCGACGCGCACCGCGCAGCAGCTGGCGACGATCGTCGAGCTGCGCCTGGGCACGCACCTGAGCGAGGACGAGGTCTCCTACCTGGCGCTGCACGTCGCCCGCATGACCACGGAGACGGAGCCGGACGGCCCCGAGGTGTGAGACCCCCCGGGCCGTCCCGCCTCGGTCAGGGGACCCGGTCGCCCACCGCGGCCGGACGAGGCCCGTCGGGGAGGAAGGTCACCTGGGGGGCGCCGGTGCGCGGATGGACGGTGATCTCGCTCGCCACGCCGTACACCTCGGCCAGCAGACCGGGCGTGAGGACCTCCGCCGGTGGGCCCGCCGCGGTGACCCTGCCGTCCCGCAGCACGTAGAGGCGGTCGCAGTAGTACGCGGCGAGGTTGAGGTCGTGCAGGGCGACCAGGACCGTGGCCGGCAGCTTCCGCAGGGTGCCGAGGACGTCCAGCTGGTGGCGGATGTCCAGGTGGTTCGTCGGCTCGTCCAGGACGAGCAGGGACGGTTGCTGGGCGAGGGCGCGGGCGATGAGGACGCGTTGGCGTTCGCCGCCGGAGAGCCGGTCGAAGGGGCGGTGGGCGAGCCCGGAGGCGTCCACCGCGTCCAGGGCCGCACCGATCAGTTCGGCGTCCTCGGGGGTGTCCCCGTCGAGGAGTCGTTTGTGCGGGGTACGGCCCATGGCGACCACCTCACGGACGGAGAGGTCGAAGTCGGCGCCCGACTCCTGCACCACGGCCGCCACGGTGCGGGCCAGTCGCCGCACGGGCAGCGACCAGGCGTCGGCGCCGTCGACACCGATCCGGCCCGCGGCGGGTCGCAGGACGCGGTAGACGGCGCGCAGCAGGCTGGACTTGCCGCTGCCGTTGGGGCCGACGAGGCCGACGACCTCGCCGGGTCGTGCGGTCAGCGAGACGTCCTCGACGAGGCGGCGGGCACCGGCGGTCAGGGTGACGCCGTCGACGACGAGTTCGGTGGCGGTCATGCCCTTCCCCGTTCGGTGGTCCCGCGGGCGTCGCGGCGCATCAGCCACAGGAAGAACGGTCCGCCGCACAAGGCCGTGAGCACACCGACGGGGATCTCCGCCGGCGCGGCGACGACGCGCGCGGCGATGTCGGCCCAGACGAGGAAGACCGCTCCGCCGAGCGCCGCGGTCGGCAGGACGCGGCGGTGGTCGCCGCCTACGGCGAGGCGGACGATGTGCGGCAGCATCAGGCCGACGAAGCCGATCGGTCCGCACGCCGCGACGAGGACGCCGGTGACGAGGGACAGCAGGACGAACATGCGGGCGCGGAAGCGGGCCACGTCCAGGCCCATCGTGGTCGCCGCCTCCTCGCCGGCGAGCAGCAGGTTCAGATGGCGCGCCTGCACGAGGAGGACGGAGATCCCCAGCAGCAGGGCGGCGCCGGGCAGCCACAACGTCCCCCAGCCGACGCCGCCGAGGCCGCCGAGGGTCCAGGCGAGGACCGCGCGGGCCTCGTTGCCCCGGTCGGTGGTGAGCAGCAGCAGGTCCAGTACGGCGGTGAGCACCGCGGCGATGGCCACGCCGGACAGGACCAGCCGTGCCGAGGTGATCCTGCCGCCGGTGCGGGCCGTGGCGTAGACGAGCAGCAGCGCGCCGAGCGCGCCCGCGAACGCGGCGACCGACAGCGACACCGGCCCGAACAGGGTGACCCCGAACACGATCACCACCACGGCGCCCAGGGACGCCCCGGAGGAGACCCCGAGCAGGTAGGGCTCGGCGAGCGGGTTGCGGATCAGGGCCTGCAGGGCCGTGCCCACGACCGCGAGTCCGGCGCCGGCCACGGCGCCGAGCAGGACGCGGGGCGCGCGGACGTCCAGCACGATGGTCTCGCGCGCCCGCGACCAGTCCTGTTCCACCCAGTCGGCGCCCAGCGCGTGCGTCACGATGCCCCACACCTGGCCGGGCGGCACGTGGACCGAGCCGATCGCCAGGCCCGCCATGGCGGAGGCCACCAGCAGGACGGCCAGGACCACGAGGACGACGGAGAGACGGGCCGACCGGGCGGGCCCGGCCCGCCCGTCGTCCCGTTTCCCCGGTCGCACGGCCCGCCCGGGGGCGGCGTCGGTGACCGGGGCCGTCACCGGAAGCTCTCGGGCCGGATGCCACGGGCCAGATCGTCCACCGCGTACGCGGACCGCACGCCGACGAGGGTGGCGGTCAACGGCAGGACGACGAACCGCTTGTTCCTGATGGCGGGCACGTCCTTCAGAGCGGGCTGGGCGAGCAGGAACTCCTTCTTCTGCTCGACGCTTCCGGCGCCCGCGTAGTCGTAGATCGCGACGACCTCCGGCCGGCGTTCGACGACCTGCTCCCAGGAGACGTCGCCGAAGACGTCGTCGAGGTCGGCGAAGACGTTCGTGCCACCGGCCAGCCGGATCAGTTCGGTGCCGAGGCTCTTGCCGCCCGCGGTGAAGGCGGCCTTGTCACCGCTGTCGTACACGAAGACGGGCACCGGGGGCTCGCCCTCGACGGCGGTGGAGGCCTTCGCGACCCGCGCCCGGAGGTCGGAGACCAGCTTGTCCGCGCGGTCGGACACGCCGAAGATCGCGCCGACGGTACGGATCTCCTCGTACGTGTCCTCCATCGTCACCCGCTTCTTCCCGCAGTACTCGCGGTTCAGGTGGGTGTCGACGCCCGCGTCCCGGAACGCCTTGCGGGAGCGGCCCGCCTTCTCGTCGAAGGCGCTGCCGTAGCCGCCGTACACGAGGTCCGGTTCGGCGTCCAGGACGGTCTCGAAGGACGGCTCCCTCTCCGCCAGTTCGGGGATCGACTCGTAGTCCTTCCGTAGTTCGGGCAGGACGGCGGAGTCGGGGAAGGCGGTGCCGACCATGCGGTCCTTCAGCCCCAGGGCGAGCATGAGCTCCGCCGGATGCTGGTGGATGGTGACGACGCGGGCGGGCGCCTTGTCGTACGTGGTCTTCACACCGCAGTTGTCGATGGTGACGGGAAAGCCTCCGCCCGACGGGGACGTGGCCTTCGTGTCCTGGGCCGCGTCCTGCGACGCGCCGCAGCCGGCGGTCAGCAGAGCCGCCGACAGGGCGACGGCCGTGGCCGCGGCGCGCAGGGCACGGCGTCGGCGGGCAGGGGTGAACAGCAGAGAACGGTCGTACAAGTGAAGCCTCCTGGGGAGTCCGCGCTCCTCGGATCGGGCCCGCGACAGGCCAGTGTCCTGACTCCCGGATCGACGCTCCCCTTGCCTTCCCACGCACGGCGCAGTGGCATGCCGAAGGGTGCACTCCCCGGTCACAGTGGCGGGACCGTGCCGGAATCGCACCGGCTTCCTGTCTCCCGTCGCGGTGATGACCTGTTGATCCTACGATCCACCGCGCCCGCGTCAAAAGGGCGTGCGAACTCGGCCGCACGCCCCTCGTGAGCGAACGCCGACCGCCCCGGTGCTCCGCCCTCTGCCGCCCCGCTCCGGAACACCCCTGCTGATGCGGCGGCCAGGTCAGGCGGCGCCCCCCGACGTGGTGGGGGTGGACGCGTCCCCCTTGGGCAAGGTCCTCTGGATCGGCTTCTGTTCGCCGCGCCCGCGGGAACGGCCCGCCGCTCCGGTCACCGCCGACAGGGCTGCGTCCTCCCGCCCGCTGCGGTGGCTACCGGTGTGCGGTGAGCGTGTCGGTCAGGGAGCGGGGACCGGGCCGCCGGGCCGGAAGCGCTCCACCCCGACGACGTGCCGCACCTTGACCGGGCGGACGATGACCGCGACTCGCCGTTCCCCCGGCATGAGCCACTCGTAGCGCTCGCCGCCGAGGTACTTGCGGGCCAGCCGGTCCATCCGCTCGCGCGCTTCCTCGCCCTCGATGAAGCGGGACACCACGCCGTTGATCTGCACCCGGTCGAAGGGATCGGTGGCGTCCGCGTGCGAGAGGTAGACGCGGGGGTCGCGGCGCAGGTTCTCCTCCTTCACCCGGCCCACCGACGTGTTGAACATCAGCTCGCCCTCCCCCTCCAGATCCACCCACATCGGGCTGACCTGCGGAGCCCCGTCGGCGAACACCGTGCCGACGTACCAGATGTTGGGGGCCTGCAGACGGGCGCGGACGGTCTCGTCGAAGGTCGCGGTCATCCGGGGAGAGTACAACCTGGCTCGGGAAGACCACCTGGGGAATCGCGGATTGCGGCACTCGTGGTCACGGCCGACACGTCCCTCGATCCCCCGAGGGCGGCGATCAGGCGTGAGGAGACCCCACTGCCTCGCGCCTTCCAGGCAGGTGCTCAGCGTCCGATCGGACGGCTCACCGACCCTCGCGACGCGGATCTCTGGCGCGGCCAAGCGGCTCTTCCTTCGAGGTCAGGATGATCGAGCCCTCCTCATGGGTCGCGGCGTCGTCGAGGCCGATGCGGCGAGCTGGCCACCCGCACCGCCTCCGATGAGTGCACGAACGGAGCCACCCACTCGGCGAATCGGCACGGAGGGGCTGACATCGGCGTCGTGCGTCGAACACCGACCTCGTCCACCCGTGTGTGTCCTAGGATCCGCGTGAGCAGATCGTGACGGAGCGCAATACGTGAGTGCCAGGCGGGGGTTGGGGCGTTGTCGTCGGTGGATGTGGTGAGGGAGTCGGCCAGGGCCGGCCGGGTCGTGCTGTTCGAGGAGTCCGCGCGGGACGGTGCGCAGGCCAAGACCTTGATGAGTGCCGGTTTCCGGGTCCGGCTGGCCCGCGAGCAAGGCGCGGTGTTCGGGGCGGACGGGCCCCGGCACGTGGTGTTCGCGGCCGGCTTCCCCTCCGTGTGCGGGCAGGAGTTCGAGGCGACGCGGCAGGTCGCGTGGGAGGCGCAGGGCTCGGTGAGCCCGTCCGCGATCTGCCGGGGCACGGTGGCGGACGTGCGGCTGGCCCTGGGTGCGGTGCGGGGCGCGGCGCACGCGCGGGTCATGGTGATCGTGGCCGCCTCCGAGGCGACCGCCCGCGCCCTGGTGCACAGCGGCGCCCGAGATGCCCTGCGCCAGGGTCTGGACGTGGTCAAGGAAGCGGTGGACCTGGCGGACGGGATCGCGGTGGACGTGTGCCTGGTCGACGCGCCCCGCGCGGACCACGGCCTGGTCGCCGAGTACGCCGGGGCGATGACGGCCCAGGGGGCGGCCACGATCGTGCTGGCCGACACGGTCGGCGACCTGCTGCCCGGCCAGACCCGGACCCTGTTCCAGCGGGTCGCGGCCGACGCGGGGCCCGAGGCGGTCCTGGTCTCGCACCTGCACAACGACCTCGGCCTGGGCCTGGCCAACACCCTGGCCGCCCTGGAGAGCGGAGTACGGGTGGCGGCGTGCTCGTGGCTGGGCATGGCCGAACGCAGCGGCATGACCGCCACCGAGCAGCTGCTCTTCCTGCTCGCCCACGACCGGGCCAAGGCCGAGCAAGTCCTCGGCGCCGACTGCGAACCGTGGTGGACCCAGCCGGACCTGACCCGGCTGCCGGCGATCGCGCAGATGGTGTCCGACGAGACCGGAGTCCCGCTCACCGTCACCACTCCCATCGTGGGCACCGGCGTCGCCACCATCTCCACCGGCACCCCCTTCACCCACCCCGGGACCTTCCAGCCCTACGACCCCCAGCAGCATCTCGGGCTGTCACCGACCGTGGTCCTCACCCACCTCGCCAGCCGGCGCGTGCTGAGCGCTGTCGCCGAGCGACTGGGCCACCGACTCGACCCGGTCCAGACCGGCATCGCCCTGACCTGGGTCAAGGACCGCGCCTACCGCCTGAACCAAGCCGTCATCCCCGATGCCGACTTCGCCGCCTACCTCGACGGCCTGACCGCCACCACGCCCCGACCCTGAACGGACCCGCCCCCATGCCGGCCACCGCCCCGCTCGACACCAGCGCCGCCGCACACGCCCTTGCCACCGGACGAGCCGCCGTCCTGCCCAACCCCAGTCCCCTCACCTACGTCGTCACCGCCACCACCCCCCAGGCCGTCAACGATGCCAAAGGCCGCCCCACCGGCCAGGAAGTCGCCCTGTGGGTCCACGACGACACCACCTGGACCGACCTCGCCACCCACCTGGACCTGACACCGACCGCCCGGCGCGCCGCGACCACCCTGCTGCGCGACCACCTGGTCACCCTCCTCGTGCCCACGCGCAACGACACACCGCCACCGGCCTGGACCACCCCCGCCCTACGCGACGGACACCTCCTCCTCTTCGGTGCCCGGTGGCAACCTCTCACCCCGCTGCTCGACCGCTTCCCGCACCTGTACGTCAGCAGCGCCAACCGCACCGGACACGCCCCGGCCGCCACCGCCCCCGAGGCAACGGCCATGTTCGGACCCGACATCCCCGTCACCGACGCCGACACCCTGCGCAACACCGACACCCCCCAGGCCGCCACCACCATGCTGCGCATCACCCGCGACGGAGACCTGGCCCACATCCGCCACGGAGCGCAGGACCAGGCCCACGGCAGCGACCCGAGCCGCTACCTGGAACACCTCCGCGAGGCGACAGCCCACTGAGAACCCGGGGCCCGCGAGCACCTCGCGGACCGGCCGCATCCCCGGTTTCAGCGCGTTCAGACGTCGGAGTGCGTGGCGGCCGGCTCCTTCGGCAGGTCCGGGGGAGCGGACGAGGGGGAGGCGGCCGGAGACGTACCCGGGTGGCCGGCCGCAGTGTTCCGGGGGGCCTCGGATGCGCGGGCGAGGGCGTGGTGTCGGAGGTCTCCGAACAACTGCATCGTGGTGGCGGCCAGGACGTCGTTCTTGTCGATGGTCCGACGGGCCCCCGCGCGGACGGTCAGGGCCTGGAGAGAACGGTCGAGGGGAAGGGGCCCGACCGGTTCGCCCGGCGTCACCAGGGTGACCGAACCGAAGCGCTTCACCCCGCCCTCGCGGACGACCATGGCCGCGTCGCGGGCGAGGTCCGTCAGGAACACGCTGGCGATTCCGTCCAGGTCGCGGACCATCGCGGGGACGGCCGTCACCCCCCGGCTCGACAGCAGCCTCTTGATCCCGGTCTCGAACCTGTGGGCGCCGACCACGGCACTCGGTCTGCGCGACCTGCGGCGTCGGGGAGGAACCACGACGGCGCCCTCGGCGTCGTGTACGTCTCCGGTCAGGCCCTTGAACGTCGGGCTGTGCTCGTACCACGCCGTTCCCACCTCCACCTCGACGTTCCGGTCGATCGCCGAGACGAGGTCCGCGGGTGTCAGCTTTCTCCTGGCCTCTTCCGCCGCCGCTTTCCTCGCGCCGTCGATGATCTCCGCCAGCACCGTCCCGGTCACCGACGCGGCGGCCCACGCGGCCGACCGTGAGACGTGCATCGGGGTCACGTCCCTGAACACCGCTTTGACGAGAGAAGGCCTGAACGGCGGGACGTCCGTGTGCGACGCGTGCCCGGGACTGCGGCGCTCGGGACTGCCGTGCTCGGGACTGCCGTGCTCAGGGTGTGCGGGCTGTGCGGTCATCAGAAGGATCGCTCCCTGCTGTCGAGGTATCGGCCTCCTCCACTTCACCACGCAGCGGCAGGAGCCGGTGATCCGGTGTCGAGAAAACCCGTTGGCGGACCACGACGGCCGCTGCTACCTTTTCGGAGGCCGTGCGAGAGAACGAGGAGGTGGTACCCGTGAACGTATCGACGTGGGTGCTCTCCTCCGGGGTCACGGTCGGGCGATAGGTCGTCCGGGAGCGCCGTTCCATGGCACTCCTGAAGGAAACGACCATGCGCATCACTTCCCGACAGCTCCTCGATGACGGCGTCCTCGAGCGCGAGTTCACCCTCGGTGAGATTCCCGGCATCCTGTGGACGCCCGCATCGGCATCCGCGTCCGCCCCCGTGCCGCTGATCCTGATCAGCCCCCCGCCCCTCGGGCTGCGCACGACGTACCCGCGACTGCTGGACCGGGCCCGTTCCGCCGTGGCGGACGGCTTCGCCGCGGCCACCATCGAGCTCCCCGGGAGCGGCGACCGGCCCCGCCTGCCCGGGGCCGAGCGTGCCGTCGCCGACCTGCGCCGGGCGATGGGGGCCGGCGAGCCGGTCGGCGACGAGATCATCGACGCCCTTGTCCTCCCCCTGGTCGACCAGTCGGTCCCGGAATGGCAGGGAGCCCTGGACGCCCTGCTCGCGCTGCCCGAGATCGGCGGCCCGGTCGGGTACTCGGGCGGCGTGATCTCCATCGGCGTCCGCCTGGCGGTGGTCGAGCCCCGCATCTCGGCCGCCGTCCTGTTCGCCGGGAGTTTCGTCCCCCGCGCCATGTTCGAGGAGGCCCGCCAGGTCACCATTCCCCTGCACGTCCTGTTGCAGTGGGACGACGAAGGGAACGACCGGCAGGCGGCCCTGGACCTGTTCGACGCCTTCGGCTCGAAGGAGAAGGCGCTGCACGCCAACATGGGCGGTCACACCGGTGTCCCGCGGTACGCGGGGGACGCCGCGGGCCGGTTCTTCGTCCGGCACCTGAGGTGAGGCCGTCCCTCCTCGGCTGATCGCGCCGCAGGCCCCTGCCATCCGGGCAGGGGCCTGCGGCCCACCCCCTGTCTCCCACGGTGGCCCGCCGTCAGGACTCCGCGTGACCGCCACGGGCGGTTGGGCCCGATCCGCCTCCGCCCGTACTACGACAGGCCCAGCGCGAGGGCGGCCGACGCGTCGATGAGGGCGAGCTGGCCCGGGCCGGCTCTTCGGGTCCGGGCCAGGTCGGCGAAACCGCCCAGCTCCGTGCGGACGGTGGCCGAGTCGATGCGCTTGATCACGGGCAGTGTGGCCTCGACGAGGTGACAGGCCTCGTCGAGGCGCCCGACACCGACGAGGGCTGTCGCGTGCCGGACCGCGAAGCGGGCCTGGGAGTTGCTGTCCGCCGGGACGGCCGGCCGGCGTCGGAGTTCGGCGGCGAAGAGGTCGGCGGCCGGCTCGAAGCGGGAGAGGGCGAGCAGGCAGGACGCCTCCAGGAGCCGAGGGTTGCCGTTCTCGACGCGCGGACCCCAGGAAGGACCCCAGGAAGGACCCCAGGAAGGACCCGAGGAAGAGGCCCGGCCGCCGACGGCTTCGGCCGTGTGACCCATGAACCGCTCCAGCGCCTCCCCGCAGGCCCTCGCGTCGCCGCGGCGCGCATGTCCCTGGGCCGCCCGCCGCGCGGCGTGCGCGCGGATCACCGGGTCGGCCGCCGGGTGCCCGGCGGCCTGGTCGGCGTACCTGATCGCGGCGGCGCCGTCACCACGGTGCTGGGCGATGAACGCCTTGCGGACCAGGGCGTACGCGGCCACCGATTCGTCCCCGCCCTCGGTGCCCCAGCGGACCGCGAGGCTCGTCCAGCGCAACGCCTCCGCGGGATTCCCCGCCTCCTGGGCCATCCACCCCGTGTACTCGGCGAACCGTGAGGCCAGCAGCCATGTGCCGGCCCGCTGATCGCCCACGGAGTGCGGAGCCGCGTCCGTCAGGATCCGCGTGATCGACTTCAGCGACGCGGTGACGAACCTCGGACCGGTGGATCTGCCGATGTCCCTCAGCTCGCGCAGGACCCGCTCGTATCCGGCGACCATCGGGCCGGTCTCGACGACCTCCTCGACGCGGGCGCCGCGGCGTCCGGGCCCCGCCAGCTCGGCGAGCCTCCCGCCGGTGCCGAAGGCCGCGTCGCATGCCGCCGCCACAGCGGGCGTCGGGTTGCGCACCCCGCTCTCCAGATTGCAGATCTGCCCTTCGGACACGTTCGCACGCCGGGCGAGCTGGCGCACGCTCCACCCCCGACGGGCCCGCAGTGTGGCCAGGACGACGCCGAAGTCGCCCGGCGGGAGACGGGCGTCGGTCGATCTCCCGGCCAGGACCGCGTCCGCCAGGACCGCGCCTGTCGGGACCACCCCTTGCGGGACCGCCCCGTCCGAGGCCGCCCCTGCCGTGCTGTCCGCCGAGTCCATGCCGTCCAGCGTACGGAGCCTTGCGGATGCTATTCAATCCTTGCTGAAAAGGCGCCGAGCGCCTGCGCCGCCCCTAGGGTGAGCACGATCCCTGACGTCAAGACCCGCCAGACAGGGGGCACTTGTGCCGCGCGTCTTCCTCAGCTTTCGCAAACCGGACTCCCGGTGGATGCGAGACCGCGTCCACCGCGCGCTGTCCGACCGCTTAGGGGCCAACGAGGTCTTCAAGTCGGGCCGGTCGATCCCGCCCGGCGCCGATTTCGCCGAGATCCTGCGGCGACAGGCCGCCGAATGCGAGCTCATGTGCGTACTGATCGGGCCGGGATGGCTCGACATGCGCGGCGAGGACGGTGTGCGGCTTCTGGACCGGGCGCACGACTGGGTCCGGCTGGAGATCGCGACCGCTCTGCGGGCCGGAAACCGAGTCGTCCCGGTCCTTCTCGGTGACGCGACGATGCTGCCCGACGCCTCGGCGCTGCCGGCCGAGATCGCGGAGCTGGGGCGGCTGCAGTTCCTTCGTGTTCCGGAGACCCATCTGCCCGACGGGCTTGCGCACTTGGGCGACGCGGTGGCGGACCTTCTGTCCGATGCCGACTCCGCTGTCCAAGCCGGGCACGGTACGGCGCCGACCGCCGATCCGGAGCCGACCGCCGATCCGGAGCCGTCGGTGACCATGACGGCTCATGTGTCCGGGGGCGGCAGCGCCTACCAGGCGGCCCGTGACCAGACGATCAGGCTGGCGTGAGGGGGCGGACGATGGATCACCCCGGAGCGGACGGCGCTCGCCGGATCGGGCCGTACACGCTGCTCGCATGGCAGAACACGGTCGGAGGGAACGACGTCTTCACGGCGCGCACGGCCGACGGAAGACTCGTCACGGTCACGGTCGTGCGGCCCGAACTCGCCGCGGACCCGGCCTTCCGGGACCGGTTCCGGGCCGCCCTGGAGGCGGCACGACCGCTGTCCGGTGCCTTCCTCGCACCGGTGGTCGACGCCGGTACGGACGCGCCCGTTCCGTGGCTGGCGACCGAGTTCTCCGCCGGGCTGCCGCTCCGGCAGGTGGTGGACCGACACGGCCCGCTGCCCGAACCGGCGCTGCGATTCCTCACCGACGGCCTCGCCCGGGCGCTCGCCGTGCTCCACGCCGCCGGAACGGTCCACGGCGAGGTGAGCCCGGACTCGGTGCTGCTCACCATGGGCGGGCCGCGCATCACCGCCCTGGGCATCGGGGGCGCCGCCGGCGGTCCGGCATCCGCGCCGACGGACGACATCCTCGACCTCGGGGCGACCGTGGTGTTCGCGGCCACCGGAGGCGAGCCGGACGCGGGAGCCGTCCCCGAGTCGCTGCGCGAGGTGATCGGCGGCTGCCTGTACCCGGAACCGCCGGACCGTCCCACCGCGGAGCAGCTCGTCGACTACTTGAGGCGTCAGGATCTGCCGACGCCGCAGGGCAGTTGGCTGCCGCAGGCGGTGACGGGCGACTTGGCCGCCGCGGCCGCGGCGGCGGGTTCGGCGGTGGGTTCGACGGCCGCCCACGGCAGTGGCCAGGGCCTGGTTCCACCGCCGCCGATGGTCGCCGTCGGTACGGGGGTCAGCCGTCGGAAGCTGCTCATCGGTCTGGCGGGGGGCGCGGCCGTACTGGGCGGCGGAGCGGTGGCACTGGCCCTCTCCGGCGACTCGTCACCGGCGACCGGCGGCCCGGCCGCCGGCGGGGCGGGCGGTCCCGGGGCCACGACGCGCCCGGCCTCCCCGTCCGCCGGGCGCTCGACGCCGGCCCCTTCCGCGTCGCCGTCCGCGACGGACGGACCGGAACCGATCGTGCTGTCCGCACCTGACGCCGCCAAGGCGTGGTCGCGTGCCGGGAAGCACGCCCCCACCTGCCTGGAGGCCTCCGACAAGGTGGTCATGCTGGTCACGGACACCGCCACGTCCTTCTTGGACGCCGCGACCGGAAAGTCCGTGTTCCCCGCGCTGAACACGACCCGCGACTCCGCCGCGACCAGCCTCACGCACCCGACGGCGTACGCGGACGGAGTGTTCTACCTGCTCTGTGACACTCCGGACGCGTCAGGTCTGCTGGCGGCGTTCGACGCCGCCAGCGGCAAGGCGAAATGGGCGACCGAGATGGCCGCCATCGAGAGCAGGAGCCGTGACCAAACGACGATGTACGTGGGCAACTACGTGGCGGTCGCAGGGAACACGGTCTACGTGTGCGGGACTCTGCTCGTGCTGGACGGGGAGTTCTCGGCCAGGTCCGCGACGCCCGGCTACATCCGTGCCTTCGACGCCGCCACCGGCAAGGGACTCTGGACGGTCAAGGGCACGGACATCAACAACGTGCTCGTACCGCCCTCCGGTACTCGCCTCCTGGCCACCTCGGCCGTTCCGGGCCAGCAGTCCGCCCGCGTCCAGATGATCGACGCCGGCAGGAAGGGCGCCCGTGGCTGGAAGGCGTCCGTTGCGGACGACGCGTTCTACTTCAGCACCGGCTGGCCGCTGACGTGCTACGCCGCCGGGATGTTCCTGTTCGCCGGCGGCAAGGGCGACACCCTGTTCGCCGTCGACGCCGCCACGGGCCGTGAGAAGTGGAAGCAGCGCTTCGAGGCGAGGAGCGGGGACCTGGTCCGGATCGGCGCCCCGTTCTCCAGCCTGGACGGCACGACCGTGTACGTGCCGGTAGGTGCCGACTTGGTCGCCCTGGCCACGTCGGACGGCACGCCCAGGTGGGTCGCGCGGCTGGAGGGGGCAAGCGACTCGGGCGGTTCCAACCTGTTCAACGCCTCCCTGAGGGTCTCCGGCAGGAGCGCGCAGTGCTCGTCCGACACCGTCTTCGCCACGGACAGCGCCAAGACGCTGTGGGCCATCGACGCGGCCACCGGACGGGCCCGGTGGAGATACCGCGACCCCGGGCAGCCGGACGTGGGATTCCTGTGGACCGTGGGCGGCGACCGGGTGTTCGTCGCCTCCCATCTGACCATGACCGCCCTCGCGGCCCACACACGGTGAGTGACAAGGAGGAGACATGGAGACGAGTGTGGAACTCGCCGGTCTGGCATCGGTGGCCGCGGCGCGCCTGATCGACCTGCTCGCGACGGACGGCTGGGCCGCGGTCAGGTCCTCGGTCCTGTCGCTGTGGCGGTCCGCGCACCCGGAGCGGGTCGAGGAGGAACTCGACGACGCGCGCGACGAGCTGGTTCAGGCACGGCGGGAGGGCGAAGGCCGGGAACTCCAGGCACTGCTGGTCGCCGAGTGGCAGGCCCGCATCACCCGGCTGATGGCCACGCGGCCGGAAGCCGTCGACGAGCTGCGCGCCCTGTTCGGCGGGGAACCGCACGTGACCGGAACCCAGGACCGGCAGATCACCGGCTCGCTGACGCAGGAGGCACACGTGTCCGGCGGGGACGCGTTCCAGGCCGGCCGCGACATGAACGTCACCAGAGGCGGCCAGGCGTGACGGACCGTGACACCGGCGCACCCCCCGACGGGCCGCCTCCCTGGCAGCCGAGGCACCAGAGTTCGCACGTCACGGGAGGGGGCAGCTCCTTCATGGCCGGACGTGACCTCCACGTCCGCTACGGACACGAAGGGCGCAGCACGGTGCCCGGGCCCGGCGCCGACCAAGTGCCGTGCCCGTACCCGGGCCTGGCTCCGTTCGACGCCGGGCGCAAGCAGTGGTTCCACGGCCGTGAGCACATGGTGCACCTCGTGTGCGAGCGGCTGGACGCCCGGATGCGCGAGGGCGGCCCGCTGGTGCTGATCGGCCCCTCGGGGGCCGGGAAGTCGTCCCTGATCGCGGCCGGGATGCTCCCCGCCCTGGACGAGGGCCGGCTCCCGGTGGAGGGTTCGAGCACCTGGCCGCGGCTGCTGCTGACCCCGACGGCCGCCCCGGCCCTGGCACTGGCGGCCGCCGCCGGGCTGGACGCCGAGACCGCCCGGCAGACGGCACCGCGGTGGCGGGCCGATCCCGCGCAGTGCCTCGACGAGCTGCGCGGGATCGCGAGAGCCTCCGACGCGATCACCGGAGCCGCCGACGCGACGTCCATCGGGGAGTCCGCCCCCGGGGGCCTGGTCGTCGTGGTCGACCAGTTCGAGGAGCTCTTCACGGCCTGCGGCGACGAGACCGAACGGCAGTGGTTCATCGATGTGCTCGACCGGCTGGCCCGGCCCACGGGAGGCGCGGTCGTGGTGCTGGGGGTGCGCGCGGACTTCTACGCCGCCTGCACGGCCCATCCGCAGCTCAGAGAGGCCCTCCAGGCCGGAGCGGTCCTGCTGGAGCCGATGACGGAGGAGGAACTCAAGGACGCGATCCGCCGCCCGGCCGCAGACGTGGGACTCGACGTCGAGGACGGCCTGGTGGAGGTGCTGCTCGCGGACCTGGGCGCTGCCGGGGGACCGGTCGGGACCAGTACCACCGGCCGGCTGCCGCTGCTCGCCCACGCGCTGCGGGCCACCTGGCAGCAGCGCCACGGCCACACCCTCACCGTGGACGGATACCGCGTCACCGGCGGCATCCAGGGCGCCATCGCCACCACGGCCGACAGGCTGTACGAGATCCTGCCGCCGCCCGGCCGGGAGGCCGTACGGTGGGTGTTCCTGCGGCTCGTCATCGTGGGACGCGACGCCGACGACACCCGACGGCGCGTCCGGTACGAAGAACTGCTGCGCCACGCGCCGGACCCGGAAGCGGCCGGCAGAGTCCTGGACGACTTCACCCGCGGCCGGCTGCTGACCCGGGACCAGGACGCCGTGGTGATGACACACGAGGTGCTCATCCGTGCCTGGCCCCGGCTGCGGGACTGGATCGAGCACGACCGCAACGGCAACCTCGTACGGCAGGAGCTGGAAGAAGCGGCCGCGCTCTGGGAGCGGGCCGACCGGGAGGCGGCCGCGCTGTACCGCGGCAACCGCCTGGAGGCCGCACTGGAGTGGGCCGCGACACACGGGCCGGAACTCAGCGGCGCCGCCCGGGCCTTCCTGACGGCCGCCCGCCGCCACGAGCAGCGCGGGAAACGGCTCCGGCGCGCCGCGGTCGCCACCATCACGGCCCTGGCCGTGGTCGCCTCGCTGGCCGCGGTGTTCGCCTTCCAGCGGGAGGGCGACGCCCGGAAGTCCGCCGACCAGGCGTTGAAGGACCGTGACCGGGCCGTCACCGCCGCCGTCACCTCGGCGTCCGTGCAACTGGCACCGACCGATCCCTCGTTGTCCGCTCAGCTCGCGCTGACGGCCTACCGCATGGATCCGACCCTGGAGGCGGAGTCCCGGCTCATCACGACCGCCAACACGCCGCTGGCCACCCGGCTGCCCGGCCCGACCGGCACGGTGAGCAGCGTGGCGTACAGCCCCGACGGGCACATGCTGGCCGCGGGGAACCTCGACGGGAACCTCCTCCGGCTCTGGGACGTCTCCGATCCCGACCGTCCGGCGGCGCTGGGCAGACCCGTCCCCGTGGACCGCGCCGTCGACGCGATCGAGACGCTCGCGTTCAGCCCGGACGGCCGGGTGCTGGCCGTAGGAGGCCACACGAGCGACACGGGCGACGGCGGTTCCGGCGGATTCGTCGAGCTGTGGAGCCTGACCAGCCCCAGCCACCCGGTCCTGCTCGGCCGACTGAGGAGTCCCGCCGTCAGTGACTGGGACGCCCTGTCCTCCGTCGAATCGCTGGCGTTCAGCCCCGACGGCCGTACCCTCGCCGCCGGACGGAGAGTCGGACTCGTCAGCCTGTGGAACGTCACCCGCCCCCACGACGTCGCCCCTGCGCCGGCGCCCCTGGACCTCGACTGCGCCGAACTCGCCTCCTACAGCATCGCGTTCAGCCCCGACGGCCGTACCCTGGCCACCTCCTGCCACGACGCATCCGGCCCCATCCGCCTGTGGAACACCACCGACCCGGCCCGCCCCGGCCGCTCCCTGAAGGCCGGACATCCCGTCCTCTCCGTGGCGTTCAGCCCCGACAGCCGCACCCTGGCCGCCGGATCCAAAGGCGGCGAGGTCGACCTGTGGAAGGTCGCGGACCCGGGTCACCCCACCCCCTTGAAGAAACAGCTGACGGGTTCCGGTCGGCCCGCCATGTCGGTGGCGTTCAGCCCGGACGGCCACACCCTGGCAGCCGGCGACGCCGATGGCGCCATCTATCTGTGGAACGTCAGCCACCCCGGGGCCATCGGCCCGCTGGGCCGGCCGCTGACCGGCCCCGGCGACACGGTGACCGAGGTGGTGTTCAGCCCGGACAGCCGCACCCTCGCCGCCGGGAACGCCGACGGCAACGTCGATCTGTGGCATCTGCCGCCGACCCGGATCATCGGCGCCGGAGGCAACGTGGCCTCCGTGGCGTTCAGCCCCGACGGGCGGACGCTGGCCGCCGGAAACCAGAACAAGACCGTCTCGCTCTGGAACACCGCCGACCCCCACCATCCCGCCCCACTCGGCGATCCGCTCACCGGCCCCGGCGACCTGGTCACCGCCGTGGCGTTCAGTCCGGACGGGCGCACCCTGGCGGCCGGCGACGGCGGCGGCACCGTCACGCTGTGGAACACCGCCGACCCCACCCGGCCCGTCCGCTTCCGGGAGACCCTCACCGGGGCGGACGGGCTCATCTTCTCCCTGGCGTTCAGCCCCGACGGCGACACCCTGGCAGTGGCCGGCGACGACGAGGACGGCGGCATCGCCCTGTGGGACGTCGGCGACCCCGCGCACCCCGTCGAACGGTCCGGCATCTCCAACGACCGCACGAGGTCCGTCTACTCCCTGGCGTTCAGCCGCGACGGCACGATGCTGGCGGCCGGGGGCGACGGCAGCAACGGCGAGGTCGGCCTGTGGAGTACGACGGACCCCGGGGAACGCATCGGGCAGCCGATCGCCCAGCCGAACGCCACCGCCACCTGGGTGGCGTTCAGCCCGGACGGCCGCACCCTCGCCACCGGGAACAGCCGCGGCACCGTCACCCTGTGGGACGCCACCGACCCCCACCACCTGACGCGCAGGGGTACGCCCCTGACCGTGCCCGGCGGCAGCGTGTGGTCGGTGGCCTTCAGCCCCGACGGGCGCACCCTCGCCGCGTCCGGCCACACCGACAAGGGCACGATCAACCTGTGGAACGTCACCGATCCCGACCGCCCCACCGACATCGGCCTGCCACTGACCGTGGAGACCGGCTTCGTCGCCGTCCTCGCGTTCAGCCCCGACGGGCACACCCTGGCCGCCACCACCGACGACGGCGTGGCCACGCTCTGGGACCTGAACGTCGACTCCGCCATCAGCCGCGTCTGCGCCGCGAGTTCCGGGGCCCTGAGCCCGCAGCAGTGGAGGCGGTACGTCCCCCAACTGCCGTACGACCCGCCCTGCACGACCGCCAAGTGATTCAGGAGCCGTCCGGTTCGGGGGCCGGCCCGGTGGCGGCCAGGTGTTCTCGCAGGGCGGAGTTCTCGGCCTCCAGGAGCGCGATGCGCTTGCGGGCGAAGTACAGTTCCATGACGGCGTCCTGGAACTCGGCCACGAGCTGTTGGGGGGTCAGTTCCATGGTCAGGCCGATCCGATCTCGGTGACGGCACCGGAGGGGCCGCGCCACTTGAGCGCGCCGCCCTCGGCGTAGAGGACACCGCCGTTCGTCGGGTCGGAGGCCGGGACGGTCGTGGCGTTGCGGATGCCGATCACGCCGTCGCCGCCACCGTACGATTCGCCGCTCGTGACGCCGAACATGGCGTTGTGGACGGCCAGCGCGCCGCTGTTCAGGACCCGCAGTCTCGCGGTGCCCGTCCGGTCACGTATCTCGATCAGGCGGCTGCCGGTGTCCTCGTTGGCCTGCATCAGGAGCCCGATGGGGGAGGTGCGCTGGGCGATCTCCACCCGGCCGCGCGGCGTGGCGCCGATCGCCACGCCGATGCCGACGGCCCCGGAGCCCTTGACCACGAAGTCGTCCACGGCGTTGTTCCGCAGCGTGAGGAGGTTGCCCTTGGTGGGGCCCGTGGAGTGGGTGACGAAGATGCCCTGGGCGGCGGTGCCGCCCGACTCGTCGGTGACGCCGTCGGTGTCCAGGTAGACGGAGATCGCCGCGGCACCCGCGTCGGAGGCGTCCGCGTGGCCCCGGTGCAGGATCTTCAGCGTGCCCCGGCTCTTCTCCGTCCCGGACAGGTACATCGCCGAGTCGTTCGGGTTGTCGGAGACGACGTTCAGGGCGACGCCGTTGCCGGCCACACCCGCCTGGTGGACGGTCAGGGCGTGGAGCTTCGACGTCGCGGTCGTGGACACGGTCCTGAACGTCGACGTCGTACCGCCCTCGGTGCGGAAGTTGCGGGCCAGCACCTCGCCCGGGTACGTCACGTCACCCTCGGCCTGCTCGGCGGCGGACGCGGTTCCCGCACCGGCGGCCACCGTCACGGCCCCCGCGGTGAACGCCCCCAGGAAAAGTCTGCGCGTACTGGTCACTCTCACTCCTCGTCACGACCTGATCGACAGTCCGGCAGGCTACGCCGAGGCGACGGCCCGCACCAGAGTCTCCAAGCGGGTGCGGGCGCACCGCCGACCGGTCCTCGCCAACGCTGTACCTACTGGTATGTACACTGAGCGCATGGATGCTGCGGAACGTCTCATCGAGAGCACGCGCGAACTGCTGTGGGAACGCGGTTACACAGGGACCAGTCCCAAGGCGATCCAGCAGAGGGCCGGCGCCGGGCAAGGCAGCATGTACCACCACTTCACCGGGAAGCCGGATCTGGCGCTCGCCGCGATCGAGCGCACCGCCGAGGAGATGCGGGCCAAGGCCGAGGCACAACTCTCCGGCCCGGGCACCGTGGTGGACCGCATCACCGGCTACCTGCACCGGGAGCGGGACGTCCTCAAGGGCTGCCCGATAGGGCGCCTGACCCAGGACCCGGACGTCATGGCCGACCCCGCGCTGCGGGCCCCCGTCGACGAGACCCTCGCCTGGCTGCGGACACGTCTCGCCGAGCTGATGTCCGAGGGGCGCGCGAGCGGTGAACTGGCCGCCGCGCTCGACCCGCAGACGACCGCCGCCGCGGTCGTCGCGACCCTGCAGGGCGGCTACGTCCTGGCCCGCGCCGCCGGCTCGGTACAGCCGTTCGACCAGGCGATCGCGGGGGTACTCGGCCTCCTGGCCGCGTTCCATTCCACCGCGCACGAGTAGAAGCGCCCCGCCCACCCCACGGGCCGGATCCTTCGACTCTCCACCCCGCGATGAAAGGATGCTTCGCCGATGCACGCCATGCAGTACGAGATCACCCTGCCCGCCGACTACGACATGCAGATCATCCGCAAGCGGGTCACAGCCGGCGGCCACGCCCTCGACGACCGCGCCGGCCTGGGCCTGAAGGCGTACGTCATCCGCGAACGCGGCGCCCACGGCTCGCCCGTCAACCAGTACGCGCCCTTCTACCTGTGGAACGACACCGGCGCGATGGCCCACTTCCTCGCCGGCGGCGGCGGATTCCAGAACATCGTCCGGGACTTCGGCCGCCCTGCCGTCCGGCACTGGTCCGGCATCGCCTGCCATGCCGGACCCGCCCGCACCGCACCTCCCGTGTCGGCCTCGCGCCGTCTCACCGCGATCCCCTCCGACATGGACCCGGACGGCACTGGACTCGGCCTGTCGGCATGCGTCGAGCGCGAGGTCGAGCAACTGCGACAGCTCCGCGACCATGAGGGCGTCCACACCGCCGCGCTCGCCGTCGATCCCCACCATTGGCAACTGATGCGCTTCGTGGTGTGGGCGGACACCTCCGCACCGGAAGAGGAGGACACCGAGCGCTACGAGGTGCTCCACCTCTCCGCCCCCGGCCTCGGAGAGCTGCCGGAGGGGCAGGCCTGGCAGGCCTGAGCGGACCGACTCGGCTATGCGTGATCGCCCACGGCGCCGTTGCCGAACGCGGTGTCGGCGCTCTCGCCGCCCCAGCCGGTGGGGCTGCGCCAGATGACATGGACGTGGAAGACGTCGCGAATCGTGTCCACCGACCAGTCCTCGGAGGGCGGTTCGGACAGGACGAGGTAGAGGCCGTCGGCAGAGTCGGGCAGCGTGTGGTCGATCTCGAGCAGCCGGGTCGCGCCCGACCGGAGGTCCGCGTAGGCGGAGCGGCCCGCGCCCAGCGCGCCGGCCTCTCACCCCGCTTCGGCGGAACCGGGCCGCGGCGGAGGGTGAGGACGAGTGGCCGGTCCAGCACGGTCAGGCTCTGGTGCTGCGGGTGAGGGCGACGCCGCGTAGCACTCGTACGTATGATCCCACCGCCCCCTGTTCGCCGGTCCACGGATCGACCGGGGACGGGCCGCGCCTTGCCCCCGGCGAACCGGCCGTCCGGCGAACGGGCGAACCGGCCGAACGGGAGATGTCCCGTCCCGCCGGGGGCATGCGACGGCGACCGTCACTCACATGGCGGTGGCCCGGGGAGCGTCACCCTGATCGGCCGCCAGCGCCGCGGGCAGGGGCAGCCCGTACTTGTCGCACAGGAATCGGGTCTGGCAGTACCGCTGGGCGTCGGCGGCCACTCTGCCGAGGACCGCGGAGTTCATGCCCGCGCTGATGAGGACGCCCACGAACGGTACGACCTTGGCGACGCTCTGGACCGACACCTTGGAGCCGGCCGGACCCAGCTGCTGCATCAACTTCTCGAGTGCGGCGAGGAGCTGGTGGTCGTTGCGGAGCTTGCTCGACCACCTCACGCGGCCCTTGACCGCCTGCGCCGCCTGCGCGGTCCTGTGCAGGGGCTCGGCCTTGGCCGCCTGCGTCATGAAGGACCGGCGCACCAGACGCTGGATGAAGAGCTGCTCGTCGGGGTCCTTCGCGTCGTAGCCGTAGGAGTACGCGATGCGCGAGGCCATCGAAGCGCTCAGGACCTGGATCACGAGGATGTCCGCCGTCATCGCGGCGGGGATTCCGGCGACGGGGACCATGGCCAGCAGCCCCATGGCGCCCCCTTCGAGGGCGCCGGCGGTGCGCCACTTCAGGGTGTTGGCGGTCAGCAGCCGGTCGCAGACCTTGAGGTCCTGCTGTCGCAGGTCCGTGAAATCGTCCAGTTCGATGCCACGCTTGCGGGCGAGCTTCTCGACGCTCTTCGGATCGTTGAGCTCCAGCGCCAGGTCGTTGACCAGTTCGAGCAGTGCTGTCGCGGCTCCGACCGCCGGTCGCATGGCCGTGTCGGCGATCGCGTCGCCCACGCGCCGCATCGGATCCTTGACCGATTCCGGCACGGCGCCCCTCACGCGGCCCATGGCGTTGGCCGCGGCCTCGCCGGTGCGACCGAGCGCGCTGCTCGCCCAACTCGGCAGGACCCGGCGGTTCATGCGGCGCTCCCAGTGGTCGTTGAGCGCTCGCCAGAC
Organism: Streptomyces sp. NPDC047974; assembly: GCF_040653375.1. Taxonomy (NCBI): domain Bacteria; kingdom Bacillati; phylum Actinomycetota; class Actinomycetes; order Kitasatosporales; family Streptomycetaceae; genus Streptomyces; species Streptomyces sp. NPDC047974. The sequence goes on along the minus strand of NZ_JBEZNU010000001.1, from coordinate 46,384 downwards.
CTGCTCCTCGTACGCGTTCATCCGGGTCGTGGCGTCGACCACGGGGGCGGCGTAGGTGGTCATTGAGGTTCTCCGTCTCGACTGTGATCGCTGGGGGAGCGGTGTCCCATGGACCGATCCGCGGGTGAAGTCGCAGCAGGCGGAGCGATGTCCGCCATGGGTCTCTCCTCGCCGACCGGCGTGAGGAGCCCATCCCGCGTGGCGCCCCTCGAACTCGCCCTCCCCGCGGTGCCGGAAGAGACACCGCCCCGGGCGTGCGCCCGTACCCCACGGCAACAACTACCAGAAACACCTTGGTGACGGACAGTCAATCAACGGATCGGTGGGCGAGCTCCTGGACGAGCACCGCCGCAGTCCATCGGCCAGGCCCTCACCTGGTCGTACACGGGTCCGAGTGCGTACGCCTTCGCGAGCCCGGCCCGGCGGCGTGAGTGCATCGGCGGCGCGGATGTCCGCGCCGCCCCCCAGCGCCCCGGCAGCACCACGAACCGCCGTCGGCGTAGCCTCCGGTGGTCCACACGAAGGCGATGTCGCGGTGCCTACGGCGCAGCCGCATCAACAGGCCCGCCACGAGATCCCCCTGCGACCAGGCCGCGGGTCGCGTCCGTCATGTCCGACGGTTCCCGGCTCACCGGGCTCGGATGGCCGGCCGCGCTGTCGTGCGTACACACGAGTCAATCGCACGACAGGGCGGTCGAGTCGAACCCGCCTACGCGTCGGGATGCTGCGGCAGGGCGAGCCAGTCCGACCAGGAGATCTCGCGGCCGAGGAAGCGCGGCTGCTCGAACGGCCAGTCGGCGGCGATCCACTGCGGCACCAACGCGTCGAAGGCCTGCTCGACCTCGCTGCCCACCAGCTCGTCCACCACCCACCAGGAGATCTCGCCGTCCGCGCCGGCCCGCTCCGGCGGGTCGATGTAGACACAACCGAGCAGAACCGTCTCCGCCGCGTCGAACAGCGCGTAATTGAAGGACTGGTGCGCGGCGATCTCCTTCTCGTGCCGCAAGAGGTCGGCCTGGTCGGCCTCGTAGGTCATGGTCTCCGCCGGCCAGCCCCAGGCCGGACCGAAGATGGTCCACAGCCGTTCGCGCGAACCCATGACGGCCGGATAGTCGAGAGGGGTGTCCGCCTCCCGGATCGGCCGCAGGTGATGGTCACCGCCCGGCAGCGGTACCAGGACGGGGTGGACGAAGTCATCGGGAAGCCAGCTCATGGCGCCCGACCGTAACAGGGCGGGGCCGTCCGCTCCCCTGCATTTTCCCGCACACCACCAGGGCTCTGCACTCGTGCCGGGCGAGGCCCGCCCGCTGCCCGGGCCCTGGTCGCCCGCCCTCACCTCGCCCGTCCCGACCTCGCCCGTCCTCACCTCTGCCGTGTTGTCGCGCTGACCCGCCGCTCCGCTCGGGAAACCCGCGTTTGCCGTTCGTCGGCTTGTTGCCCCTGACGGATGGGCCGGAGGAGCCGTGCGGGCGCGCCGTGGGGGATCGGCTCGTGGTACCTGGTAGGACGACAGCCGTGAACTGGAATGACAGAACGGAATCCCAGAGCCGGACCCTGGCCGAGGTGGGCGCTCTGCTCATCGAAGCCCGTCGTAAGGCCGCGGACCTCGTGCGCGCCTCGGGCGCGTACCTGTCCCCAGAGGAACGCGACTGGGTCGGCCGTCCCTGTATGGCCGAACTGGATCCACCGCCGAGCCCGCACTCCTGCGGCTGCGAGGACTACGGCGGCCCGGGAGGAGAAGAACCCTGCCTCAACACCTGGACCGACTTCACCGGCCCGGACTTCGGCACGGGATCGCCCACCAGGACCTGCGAGCACACGGAATCCGAGCACGCCCAGATCTGACCGATTGCCCAGATCCATGTCCTGGACGACGAGTCCGAGGGCGACCTCGGCGAGGTAGGGGCCGAACAGACGGTTTCCGACGGGCTTGGCGTCACCGAGGACGCCCTGGCGATCGGGACCGCGGTCAACGTCACCGTGACGGTCACCGTCGAGGGACGTCTCCACCGGCAGTGCGGGACCAGGGCTGCCTTGAGGCGGTCAGTGCTCCGCCTCGGCGTGGGTGTCGGAGTGCGGACGTCGCTCAGGGACCGAGGGCACCCTCGGGCTCGGGCGGCACGGGTGTGCGTGGGCTCACGAGGTCGAGCAGTTCTACGCCGAGAGGGGGAGGTGAGAAGGATCCGATGTACTCACGTGCCAGTTCGAGGAGTTGGTGGTGGCCGTCGGGGCCGTCGGGGATCGCCGACCCGCGTCGGCGTGCCGTCGCGCCGTCGATGGGTGGTCGGTGCGGGCGGCGGGGCCGGCTTTCGGCGACCTCGATGCGGACCTCGGCCGATCTGAGGATGGAGGGCAGGGTGAAGGCGTCGAAGTCGTTCGAGGGCTCGTGGGCGCCAAGGTAGGCGGCGAGTTCCTCGTGGGCTTGACGCATGAGGTTCCGTGCGCCGATGAAATCGCGGTACCGGGTGGCCCGTCGCTCGGCCAGACCCGCGAGCGATTCGACGCGGACCGCGCGCATCGTGATCTGCGAGAGCATCCGCATGGCCTCGTCCATGTCCGTGTCCGACACGGTCCGCGCGGCATGGCCGAGCGCCTGGGCGCGCTTGCGCGGGTCGGCGATGTGATCGAGGTAGGAGAGGGCGAGAGCGGGTTCCGGGGCGGACATGGTCAAGGAGAACCAAGCGCTGTCCGCGTGCTTGCCGGGAGGCAGGCGCCGGGCGAGGGTGACGGCACGCGCCGGTTCGTCCGTACGGGCCAGGTGGCCCACCAGCTGCGACATGGAGTCGTCGTCGTGACCGAGGTGGTGCTCGGCCGCCGCGAGGAGGCCGGCGACGCGTCTCGGCATCATGTGCTGCCAGCACGCCACGAGTTGGCCGAGGCTCATCATGAACCAGCCCGGCCGCGGGAGGTCGTCCCACAGGCGGGCCTCGGCCGTCTCGACCAGTTCCAGTGCGAGCGCGGGGCTCACCCGTGCCGCGAGCTCGGCCGCCTGCGCGAGTCTGAAGCAGTCGGTCGAGGTTCTGAGCCGGGCCAGGAGCCAGGCCACCACCGGCCCCTCGACGGTACGGCCGTCACCCCCACGAGCCACGGGCAGCACCCCACCGGGCAAGTCCCGTACCCGGGCGAGAACGGCGGCCACGTGGCGCGCCGATCGCGGCCGGCGCGCGGGATCCTTCTCCAGCAGCGCGGCCACGAGCCGGACCAGTTCGAACGGCAGGTCGGGCCGCAGGCTGTGCAGTGGGGGAGGGGTCTCCTCGGAGTGCCGGCGCATCAGGACGTAGTAGTCCCCGCTGAAGGGCGGGGTGCCGACGAGCAGCGCGTACAACACACAGCCGAGCGCGTACAGGTCGCACCGGAAGTCGACGCGATCGCCGCGCCACTGCTCGGGGGCCATGTACGCCGGAGTGCCGAACGGACGTCCGGTCACGGTCAGGCCGCTGGTCGAATCGGCGGTGCGGGCGATCCCGAAGTCGCAGATCCTCACACGGCCGTCGTGCTGGCGGAAGAGGTTCGCCGGCTTGAGGTCCCGGTGGACGATGCCGTGCTCGTGCGCGGCGGCGAGAACCTCGGCGCTCTGCAGGGCCAGGTTCACGGCCTCGCCCAGGGGGAGTCCCGAGGGGTTCCCGGCCAGGGCGGCGCTCAGATCCGAACCCTCCAGCAGTTCCATGATGATGTACAGCCGTCCGGCGTCCTGCCCCGCGTCGTAGACGGGGACGACGCCCGGATGGCGTACCCGGCCGCCGATGACGGCCTCGCGACGGAACCGGGCCACGGCCTCGTCGCCTCCTCCCTCGGACATCATCAGCTTCACGGCGACGAGTCGACGCGTGTCCAGGTCGAGGCCCTTCCAGACCTCGCCCATCCCGCCCCGGCCGATCAACTCGACCAGCTCGTACCTGCCTGCCAACCGTTCCGCAGCCTGCACGGCTCCCCCCGAACCTCGAACACGCATCGGATGGAGACCTCGCCGGCCCCACCGGTTCTGTTTCCAGAAACGCGTTTCCCGCCGAGTCGGGTTCCCATGCGGCCGGGCCCCGGTGTGCGTGTGCGTGGCTCGCGCGGAGCACTCGGGCGCATCGGAGGCGCGGCCGCAGCCGAACCGCTGGACGGTCGGGCGTCGGTCGTCGGTCGTCGCTGGTCCGTTCCGCCGGCTGCGGTGGGGTGCCGACGGTGGTCGTCAGCCGCAGGAGGGCGCCTGGGCCGGCGTGCCGAGCTGGATCAGGGCCGGGGCGGGGGCGCAGCAGCCGCCGCCGTCGGACGGGGTGTCGGCGGCCGGCTGGTCGAAGAGGCCGGCGCCGCCGCAGACTCCGGTTTCCGGGAGGACGAGTTCGACGCGTCCGGCTGCCTCCTGGTCGCCGGCGATGGCGGCGACGATCGAGCGGACCTGCTCGTAGCCGGTGAGGGCGAGGAAGGTCGGGGCGCGGCCGTAGGACTTCATGCCGACGAGGTAGACGTCCTGTTCGGGGTGGGAGAGCTCCTTGACGCCGTGCGGGTAGACGGTGCCGCAGGAGTGCTGGTTGGGGTCGATCAGCGGCGCGAGCTCGACCGGAGCCTGGAGGCGCTCGTCGAGGCCGAGGCGGAGTTCGTCGAGGAACGTGAGGTCGGGGCGGAAGCCGGTGAGGACGATGACCTCGTCGACCGGGTCGAGGCGACGGCCGTCCTCGGCGACCAGGACCAGGCGGCCGTCGGTGTCGCGCTCGATCGCGTCGGTGCGGAAGCCGGTGACGGCGTCGGCGTGTCCTTCGTCGACGGCGGCCTTGGCGGCGAGGCCGAGGGCGCCGCGGGCGGGGAGCTGGTCGGCGGTGCCGCCGCCGAAGGTGGAGCCGGAAAGGCCCCGGCGCAGGATCCAGGTGGCGTGCGTGTCCGTGCCGTCGTCGGACTGCGCGAGGTCGGCCAGCGCGGCGAGGGCGGTGAACGCGGAGGCGCCGGAGCCGATCACGGCGATCCGCTTGCCCGCGTAGCGGGCGCGGGAGGAGGGGTCGTTCAGGTCGGGGACGCGGTACGAGACGCGGTCGGCCGCGGCCTTCTCGCCGAGGGCCGGGAGACCGGAGGCCCCGGCCGGGCTCGGGTTCGACCAGGTGCCGGAGGCGTCGATGACGGCGCGGGCGAGGATCCGCTCCTCCCGCCCGTCGGCGTGCGCGACGTGGACGACGAACGGCTGCGACTCACGGTCGGCGTCGACGATCCGGTCGCGGCCGGCCCGCGAGACGCCGGTGACCCGAGCGCCGAGACGGACCTTGCGGCCGAGGACGTCCGCGAGCGGCTGGAGGTAGAGCGCCGCCCAGTCGCCGCCGGTCGGGTAGGTCGTCGCGTCGGGCTTCACCCAACCGGTGGGGGCGAGGAGCTTCTCGGCGGCCGGGTCGGTGACCTCGCCCCAGGTGGAGAACAGTCGGACGTGCGCCCACTCGCGCACGGCCGCGCCCGCCTCGGCGCCGGCCTCCAGGACCAGCGGCTCGAGACCGCGACCGGTCAGGTGGGCGGCGGCGGCCAGACCGACCGGACCCGCGCCGATGACCACGACGGGCAGTTGGTCGGCGGTGGTGGCGGTGGTGGTGACGGCGGCGGTCATGGCGAGTCCCCTTGCTTGTTTCGACGTCTGTCGATCTCCCGTGGTGCCAGCATGGCACTGGATATCGATGAACGTCAACATAGACGTTCATCGATATGAAGGTGCCCCTGGGGCACTGCTTCGACATGTGTCAACATAGACGTATGTCGAATGTGAAGGTGCTGCCGCTGCTCCAGCCCGTCGCCGAGCCGTGCTGCCCGCCGCTGACCGAGAGGCCGCTGACGGCCGACGAGGCCGAGCGGACCGCGATCATGTTCAAGGCGCTCGGGGATCCCGTTCGGCTGAGGCTTTTCTCGGCGGTGGCGTCTCACGAGGGCGGGGAGGCGTGCGTGTGCGACATCTCCGACGTCGGCGTCTCGCAGCCCACGGTGTCCCACCACCTGAAGAAGCTGAAGGAGGCCGGGCTGCTGTCCTCCGAGCGGCGCGGCACCTGGGTGTACTACCGGGTCGAACCGGCTGTCCTCGCCGCGATGGGCGCGCTGCTGACCCGTACCGCCGTCGCGTGAGCGCGCCCGCGCCGTCGCGTGTCGTGCCGCTGACGGTAGGCCACGCCGCCGAGGTCGTCGCGATCTACCAGGCCGGCATCGACGAGGGCAACGCCACCTTCGAGACCACCGCGCCCACGTGGGAGGAGTTCGACGCGGCCAAGCTGCCCGGGCACCGTTTCGCCGCCCTCGACCGCGCGGGCCGGGTCCTGGGCTGGGTCGCCGCGACGAAGGTCTCCGACCGGTGCGCGTACGCGGGAGTGGTCGAGCACTCCGTCTACGTGCACCCCGACGCACGCGGCCGGGGCGTCGCCTCCGCGCTGCTGGCGGCGCTGGTCGACTCCACCGAAGCCGCCGGGATCTGGACGATCCAGTCCGGCATCTTCCCCGAGAACGCCGCCAGCCTCGCCGTGCACGCGAGGGCTGGTTTCCGGGTCATCGGCACCCGCGAGCGGATCGGCATCCACCACGGAGTGTGGCGGGACGTCGCACTTGTCGAACGTCGCAGCTCTCGCATCGACTGACCCCCTGCGACGGCGGCGACAGCTTCCGCCGCGGTGCCGTGGCCCACGCCGATGGCTCTCACTCGGGCATCCGCAACGCCGACAGCATCCTGGCCTACTGGTCGGACAGGGCCAGGGATGTACGGCTCGGTCGGTCGGTCGGTCGGTCTGATCTGGTCCGGTCCAGGAGCTCTTTGAGCCGGGGCCTACGGTGAGGGCATGTCTCACGACCTCACACGCTTACACCACGTCGGGCACGTCGTCAGCGACATGGCACAGGCCATAGCGCTCTACCGGCGGCTCGGATTCCACGTTCCACCGCCCAGCGTTCCGGCGCCGGCACCCCGTGAGGGCGCCGAGCCGGAGCCGTTCGGGGCAGCGAATACCCACGCCGACTTGTCCCGGAGCTTCGTGGAGTTGGTGACCCCGGTCAAGCCTGGGAGCACGGCGGGCCTGCCGCCTGGCACGCGGATCGTTCCGCTCCAGGCGCCCGCGGAGAAGCTTCCCCTGGTCATGTCGCGGATCGAGGAGACCAGCTCCCGGCTTGTCGGATGGCGCGATCGCTTCGAAGGGCTCCACATCCTGATGTTCTCCTCGCCGGATGTCGACGCCGCGGGGCAGCGGCTCGCCGCCGCCGGGGTCGTGCACGGCGGGGTGAACACCGTCGGCCGACCGGTCGAGACCCCTGACGGCGTGCGCACGGAACTCGTCCGCTATCTGGAGATCGACGGCGCGCCGGAAGGCCGGGTCGGCGTCGTTGCCGACGTGGACCCGGAGTTCCAGCACACCCGCCAACTCGACCACCCCAACGGCGCCCAGGACCTCGTCGAGGCGGTGCTGTGCGTGCCGGACGGACAACTCCCCCTGGTGAGCGAGCGGTACGCGCGGTATCTGGGGCGGCCGATCTCCCCAGAGGGGCCGGTCACCCTCCTGACCAGGGCAGAGCTCTCGGATCTGCTTCCGGGGGAGGAGCCGCCGGCGCTCCCGGCGCTCGTCGCCTGCACCGTAGCCGTCCCCGACGTCGCCCGGGTACGTACGCTCCTGGCGGAGAACGGCCTGCCCGTACGAGAAACAGCCCGAGGGGAGCTCTTCGTGCCGGCGGAGGCGTCGCTCGGCGCTGCTCTGATCTTCCGGGAGAGCTGAGAGGGCTGCGTCCGCGACCGTGCGGACGCCGGCCCGAGGAGTGGGTCAGGTGCCTCTGCCGGTGACGCGTCCGTGTTCTCCACCGTCCCTTGAGAGGACACCGACGCAGCATGCTGCGGGTCTGCGGGTCTGCGGGTCTGCGCCGTGGCGACGCCGTCCTCAGCGCACGAGCCCTGCGATCTGCCGTGCTGCCTCGCGCGCCGGGCGGCCGACTCCGATGAGGGTGGCCGAGGCAGGGCCGGTCCAGTCCCCGTAGCCCAGGAGGTGGAGGCGGGGTTCGCCGATGGCCTGGGTGCCGGCGGTGGGGATGTGGCCCCGGGGGCCGCGGAGCCCGAGCGGGGCGAGATGGGCGAGGGCGGGGCGGAAGCCGGTGCACCAGATGATCGCGTCGGCGTCCGTCGTGGTGCCGTCGCCCCGGACGACGCCGCTCGGCGTGATCCGGTCGAACATCGGTTGCGCCTTCAGGAGTCCGGCGTCGCGGGCGGCGCGGACCGGGGGGACGGCGACGATGTCGCCGAGGGAGGTGACGCCGCCCGTGTCGGTGCGGCCTTCGTCGAGGGCGCGGCGGCGGGCGGTGGCGTGGTCGAAGAGGGCGCGGCCGTCGATGTCGTCGGCGAGGTAGCGGGGTTCGCGGAGGGTGACCCAGGCCGGATCGGAGGCGTACGCGAGGTCGGCGGCGATCTGGGCGCCGGAGTTGCCGCCGCCGACGACGAGGACCTTCTGTCCGGCGAACGCCTTCGGACCGGTGTACCCCACGGTGTGGAGCTGGGTTCCCTGGAAGTCCGTACGGCCCGGGAGTGCGGGGACGAAGGGGCGCGACCAGGTGCCGGTCGCACTGACGACAGCGCGCGCCCGCCACGTACCGGAGCCGCTCTCCACGCGCAGGAGCCCGCCGTCGCGGTGGACGCCGGTGACGTGTACGGGGCGGTGCACGGGGAGTTCGTACCGCTGCTCGTAGTCGCTGAGGTACGTGACGACGTGGGCGGCGTCCGGATACGTCTCGCCGGGCTGGGGCGGCATGAGCCTGCCGGGGAGGGAGGAGTACGCGGCCGGGGAGAAGAGGCGGAGGGAGTCCCAGGTGTGCTGCCAGGCCCCGCCGGGCGCCGCGTCGGCGTCGAGGACGACGAAGTCGAGGCCGAGGCGGCGCAGGTGGTAGCCGGCGGCGAGTCCGGCCTGGCCGCCGCCGATCACCACCACGTCCACGGGCTTCACGCGGCGTCGGTCTTCCCGCGCATGAAGATCACGGCGACCAGGGCCAGGCCCACGGCCGCGCCGATCAGCTGCATGCCGATGAAAGCGGGGACGGAGGCGGGGGCGATGCCCGCGAAGGTGTCGGTGAAGGCGCGCCCGATCGTCACGGCCGGGTTGGCGAAGGACGTCGACGAGGTGAACCAGTAGGCGGCGCCGATGTACGAGGCGACCGCGGCGGGCGCGAAGCGGAGCCGGTCGGTGCGGGCCAGGCCGAAGATCAGCAGGATCAGGCCGGCGGTGGCCACGACCTCGCCGAGCAGCAGGTTCCCTGCCGAGCGGTCGTGCGTGGACCACGTCACCAGCGGCTCGCCGAACATCGCGTCCGCGAGCACGGCACCCGCGATCGCGCCCACGATCTGGGCGGGCACGTAGACGGTGAGCTCGCGGGCGCCGACGCCGGCGCCCGGGCCGCCGCGGCGTGCGGTCCACCACTCGGCGAGCGTGACGACGGGGTTGAAGTGCGCGCCGGAGACCGGCCCGAGGAGGGCGATCAGGACGCCGAGGCCGAAGACGGTGGCGGTGGAGTTGGCGAGCAGCTGCAGCGCGACGTCGTCGGTCAGGTCCGTCGCCTGGATGCCGGAGCCGACCACGATCGCCACCAGAGCGGCGGTCCCGACGAACTCCGCGGCGGCTCGGGCGACCAGGGGGGTACGGGGCGGGGTGGCGCCGGGGGCGGGCCGCGGCAGCGGGGCGGTGGCTACGGCCTCGCTCGCGGCGGGCTCGGTAGCGGTCACGGCGGGCTCGGTGGCGGTCACGGGCGAGGTCTCCTCGGACTGGTGAGACGCAGGGGAAGGTGGGTGGGCAGGACCGTTCGACGATGCGCGTCGGGTCCGGCCCGCCCGGCCTGATCCGACGCGCATGGTCGGACAGGCTCAGGGGCAGGAGCGCTTGAAGTTCGCCTCGGCGGTCAGCCGCGCGGTCTGCGCGAGGGCCGCGAACCCGTCGGCGAGCTGCTCGATGACATCGGGCTTGAGCCGGTAGTAGGTGAACCGGCCGCACGGCTCCGTCTCCACGACCCCGGCCTCGCGCAGCACTCTCAGGTGGTTCGAGAGGTTGGTCTGCTTGGCACCGGTCTCCTCCACGAGGTGGGTGGTGCAGAGCGTCTCGCGGGCGAGCAGGGTCACGATCCGGAGGCGCAGGGGATCACCGAGCACCCGAATCAGATCAGCATCGACTGACGTCATCATGGACTGATATTCTCATATCACCTGGAGCTGATACCAGCCTGGGCTGTCGACTCCCGCGAGCGGCGCGCCGCGCACGCCCACGTCCGTACCTGCCACGCGGTGCTGGAGGAGCGGTCCGCCGCCGAGCGACCGGGCGCGCTCGCGCACAGGGAGACCGCGCTCCCGTCCCGTCCCGCCCCCGCCACACGCTCGTCCCTGACCCGAGGAAGAACCGATGACCGCTCCGCTCGCCTCCGTGCTCTTCGTCTGCGTCCACAACGCGGGCCGCTCCCAGATGGCCGCCGGCTTCCTGCGCCACCTCGCCGGCGACCGCGTCGAGGTGCGCTCCGCCGGCTCGCTCCCGGGCGACCGGGTCAACCCCGCCGCGGTCGAGGCCATGGCCGAACTCGGCATCGACATCGCCGACCGGACGCCGAAGGTCCTCACCGTGGAGGCCGCGCAGGCGTCGGACTACATCATCACCATGGGCTGCGGCGACGCCTGCCCCTACTTCCCCGGCAAGACCTACCTCGACTGGGTCCTGGAGGACCCGGCCGGCCAGGGCGTCGAGGCCGTACGCCCCATCCGGGACGCGATCAAGACCCTCATCGAGGGCCTCGTCGCCGAGATCGACGCGAAGCCGCAGAAGGCGTGACCCATGTGACCGCGCCGCCCACCGCCGACGATCGGGAGGTCTTCGTCGGCGGCTCCGGCCCCGCCGGTACACCGCGGCCCTCCACGCCGTGCGCGCCTGGCTCAAGCCGCTTCTCTTCGGCAGCTCGATGTTCGTGGGCGGCTCGCCGACCACCACCACGACCGAGGTCGAGAACGTCCCCGGCTTCCCCATCGGCATCGACGGACCCGACCTCAGGGACGGCCTGCGGGCCCAGGCGGAACGCTTCGGCGCCGAGACGACCGGCGGCCACCGCCTGAACGGCACCGGCGAAGCCGCCGACGTACGCAACGCTCCGCGGACCCACGCACCCCGGGCCGGACGCCTGTCGGGGCCCGTGCCGAGCTGCGGCAGGCGTCACGACGGGTTCGGCGCACTCGCCTGGGCGGGCTCCTTGGACGTCGGCTGATCCGGACCGCCGGCCGGGTCGGCGGCGCGCAGTGCCGCTTCGATCCGGCGGTTGTTGGTCATGGACGCCGTGACGGCCGTCATCGCCAGGAGGAGGATCGCGGCGGCGTAGAGCGGAGTGCGGATGTCGTACGTGGTGGCCAGCCAGCCGCCGAGGAACGCCCCGACGGGGGCCGCGCACATGGCGAGCATGCGGGAGGTGGAGGCGACCCGGCCCATGAGGTGGGCCGGGACGATCGCCTGCCTCAGGGAGGGCGCGAGCACCATCGTGGCCCCCATGCCGGCTCCGCAGACGGCGAGCGCGAGGCCGGCGACGTACGGGTCGGGGGCGACGGCAAGGCCCAGGATGGCGAGCCCTTCGACGGCGGCCGTGCAGGTCAGTGCGGTGCCGGTGCCGAGGCGTCGGCCGAGGAACGAGGCGATGCCCGCGCCGACCAGTCCGCCGGTGGCCTCTGCCGTGAGGAGCAGGCCGAAGCCGTAGGTGTCGATGCCGAGGCGCTCGTGCGCGAAGAGGGCGAGGACGGTCTCCACGGCGAGGAAGGCGATGTTCCCGACCGCCGGACGGAGCGCGAGCCCGAGCAGCAGCCGGTTCCGGAAGACGTACGAGGCGCCTTCCCGCGCCTGCCGGAGCAGTGACTCGCGGGCCTCCGGCACGGGTCGGGGCACGGCGGGAAGCGACCGTACGAGCAGCGCCGAGAGCAGGAACGACACCGCGTCGGCGAGCAGCGGCACCGCTCGCCCGAGCGCGAGCAGCGCACTGCCCGCGGGCGGCCCGGCGAAGCCGGACATGGCGGTCTGGGCGCCGCGCAGGCGAGAGTTGGCGCGCTCCAGGAGCGCGGGGTCGCGGCCGAGCAGATCCGGCAGATAGGCCGTGGCGGCCGTGTCGAAGAGCAGTCCGCCGAGGCCGAGCAGGAAGGCGACGGCCGCGAGCAGCGGAATGCTCAGGGCGTCGAGCGCGGCCGCGGCCGCCGGTATCGCGAGCAGCACCGCACGCGCCGCGTCCGTGACCCACATCGTGCGCCGACGGTCCCAGCGGTCGACCAGGGCACCGCCGAGCACCCCGAAGAGCAGCCACGGCAGCGTCCCGGCGGCCGTGACGACGGCGAGTGCCATCGGATCCCGCGTCAGCGTCAACGCGAGCAGCGGCAGCGCGGCATGTGACACCCCGTCACCGAGCGAGGAGACCGTCTGTGCCGTCCACAGCCGTCCGAACCCCGACGGCAACTTCCTGATGGCTGAGGTCACTTGGCGCTCCCCTCGGCCTGCTCGCGCGAGGCCGGGTGGAACAGCGCGAAGACGAGGGACACGTCCGGCAGCGACGGGTCGGACAGCTCCCGGTACTCCTCCGCCAGAGCCTGCAGCCGAGCCCCCAGCTGCGCGAACTGCTCGTCGGTGAGCCGCAGATGCGCCATCCCCACGTGCCGCTCGTCCGCCGGCGACGCCTCGAGGTCCGCCACCGCGTGCCGCATCAGCAGATCCGGCCCTCCCTCGCCCGGATCGGGCAGGGCGATCGACCGTGCGGCCATCGCGTAGTACCGCTCGGTGACACCCCGCACCTTCCGCGTCCGTACCACCTTCACCAGGCCGGCCCGCTCCAGCAGCCGCACGTGATAGCTGGAACTCCCCTTCGCGAGGCCCACCCGCTCGGCGATCTGAGTGATCGTCGCCGGCTCGAAGCGGAGCACGGCCATGATCCGGTGGCGCGTGAGATTGGAGACGGCGCGCAGCTGCTCGTCCGTGGTGACGTGGAACGTCTCGGGAAGATCATCGGTAGGCATGCGAGTAATGGTCAACGATTCTTGACCATTAGGCAAGGGGGTTGCGCCCGGACTTTCCGCTCCGCTGTCCGACGCGCGGGACCGCGGCGGCGACGAGAGCGAACGCTTCGCCCCCGCCGCCCTCATCAGCTGCTCGGTGGTCACCGCGGGACGGCGTGCCACGTGAGGTGCGCCGGGGCGTGTGTCTCCCTCGGGCTCAGGACCAGCTCTGGTACGGAAGGCTGTTGCACGCCCAGGTGCGGAAGCCCAGGGAGCTGTCGTCGATGCAGCGTGAGGTGTGCTGGTTCTGGAAGCGGACGGTGCCGTCGTTCCAGACCTGGACCCACCAGCTCTGCTCCCGGCTGGAGTTGCAGACGGCGGTGCGGAAGCCGCTGTCGGTGTCCTCGATGCAGCGGCCGGTGTTGATGTTCTTCAACTCACGTGTTCCGTCGCCCCAGACGCGCACGTTCCACCGCTGCGGACTGGAGCCGTTGCAGCTCCAGGTGCGGAAGCCGTTGTCGGTGTCGTCCATGCACCGGCCCGTGGCCTGGTTCTGGAAGGACTGGACGGCGTCGTACGTCCTCGCCTGGCCGGCAGGGCCGGACGAGGCGGCCACGGCGCCGGTCGCCGGGGTGAGGGAGGCGAGGGAAAGGGCCCCGCCGAGCAGAAACGTGGTCGTGACGCGCATGAGATCCGTCGTCTCCTTCGTGTCCGTGGGACTGGCCGGGACACAAACTAGGAGTCCAGGGACGGGGCAGAGCACCCGGAATCGTCCGGAGTGACAACGAGCCCGCGCAGTGTCGTGAGCAGGGCCGCGCCCGCGTGCCCCACGATCATCGACGTCTGCGGAACAGGGTTTCCGGGCGTGGGGCACACGCCCGGAAACCCTTCGTGCCGCTGGTCCGGGGCCTCCCGCGCGGGAAGCCCCGGTCGCTCAGAAGACCTGCGGGGACGGCAGCGGGAGCCGCAGGTCCTGGCGGACCTGCTGCGGTGCCGCACGGCAGGTCACGTCGGCGGCGGGCAGCCGGCCCGTCGTCAGGTAGGCGGTGGCCGTCGCGTCGGCGCAGGAGCCGGAGCCGTACACGCCGTGGCCCTGGCCGCCGAGGACGGTGGCCAGGCGGGCGCCCTTCAGGACCCGGCGCAGGCCCTGGCCGCTGACCAGCGGCGTCTGGGAGTCCCACTCGTTCTGCAGGATCAGCGCCCTTGAGGAGTTGTTCACCCGGGTCGCGGGCTCGGAGCCGGCGGGCCAGAACGCGCACGGCTTGATGTGCGAGGCGATGTCGCCGTAGAGCGGGTACGCCGCCTTGTCGCGGATCGCGTCGCGGCGGTACTGCTCCGGATCCCGGGGCCAGGCGCGGGTGTCGGCGCAGACGACGGACCAGAAGCTCGCGTCCATGTTGTCGTCGGGGACGTCGGGGACGTCGGGGACGCCGGGGATATCCGAGATGTCGGCACCGGCTCGCGTCGCGGCTCGGCCGGCGAACGACGGCGGGGCGGGCCGTTCCGGCACGGTCCCCCGGGACGGCGCCGGCGGCGGGGTGCCGCCCTCGGCGGCGGTCCTCAGCCGGACCACGAGTTCGGCGGCGGCCTGCGGGTCGAAGAAGGAGGCGCGGGCGCCGATCCTGATGTCGTCGCCGGTCAGCCGCATGCCGTCGAGTTCGACCGGGGTGCGGTCGGCGTCCGCGACCATCTTCCAGAAGGCCGCGCGGACCTCGCCGGGGGTGTCACCGAGCCGGTACGTGGCGTCCCGCCGCGCGGTCCACGCGGCCCAGCGGGTGAACGCCGGTTCGGCGCCCTCCGCCCACACCTGGATCATGCCGCGCCAGACCCGTGCCGGGTCGACGGCGCTGTCCAGCACGAACCGGTCGGCACGGTGCGGGAACATCTGGGTGTAGACGGCCCCGAGATAGGTGCCGTAGGAGTAGCCCAGGTACGAGATCTTCCTCTCGCCGAGCACGGCACGGACGACGTCCATGTCGCGGGCGGTGTTGCGGGTGGTGAGGTGGGGCAGGACGGCGCCGTTCCGCGCGCGGCACTTCTCGGCCACGGTCCGCGCCCAGCGCACGTCCCGGTCGAACGACCCCGCCCTGTACGGGCGTTGCCAGGACAGCTCGTCGCCGGTGAGGCCGCAGCTCACCGGCGAGCTGCGGCCGACGCCGCGCGGGTCGAAGCCGATGAGGTCGTACCGCTTCTTCACGGCGTCGGGCAGTTGGGGCGCCATCCACAGCGGCATGTCGAGGCCCGGCCCGCCGGGGCCGCCGGGGTTGAGGAGGAGGACCCCGCGCCGGTCCCGGGGGCTGGTGGCCTTCGCCCGGGAGATCGCGAGGTCGAGCTTCCGGCCGGCCGGGGCGCCGTAGTCGAGGGGAACCTTGATGGTCGCGCATTCGAGGTCGGCGGGCGCCTGCGGGTCGCAGGGCGTCCAGCGCGGCTTCTGTCGTGTGTACGACGCCGACGCGTCGGCGTCGGTGATGGTGGTCGCTGGGGTGGCGGCCGTGACCGCGGTGCGCGGCGGCGCGGCGGCGACGGCGGGGGTCAGGGCGGGCAGGAGCGCCGCGGCGGCGGCGACCGCCACGACGGAGGCTATCCGGGTGCGCACAGGGTGTCAGTTCCTCGTGGGTGCGGAGGGATCGGTCCGCAGCACCCTTTCGCGGATCGTGGCGGTACGGAATCCCGCGCGAGGAGCGGATCGGCTACGCCTCCGGGAGGAGACGGGCCCGGCGAAATGGTCCTTGGGGAGGCGAACGCGCGGGGCAGCTTTTCCGTCCAGGGCCCGGCGGCGTCTCCGCCCCGGGCCCGGCGTCTCCGTCCCGGGCCCGGTCGCCGGTTCGTCACGGGAGGCGGCCGCATCCGTCACCGGCCCGGTCGCCGCCTCGTCACGGGCGCGGCCGGCGGTGCGTACCGGCGGGCCAACCGGGCCTGGGACGCACCGGATTGTTTGGCCGGCACGTCGGTGGTCAGGCGGGAGAGTATGGAGAACTCACTGCGGTTGTTGATCGCCCTGTGCGGCTCCGCGCTGGTCGCGTACGGCGCCGTGCGCGCGGCCGACCTCGCCGCCCGCCGCGCGGACACCCGGCGTCCCGGCACGCCTCTGTGGGGGTTGCTGCGCCGCTGCCGTACACCCCTGTTCGTCGTCCTGTTCACCGCCCTGCTCGGCTGGGCGATGCGCGTCACCGGCTGGACGCCCGCGCAGGAGCACGCCGGGCTCGTCGATCGGCTCCGGACGCTCTGTCTGATCGGGAGCGGTGCCTGGCTGACGGTCCGCGTCGCCACCGCCCTGGTGGAGTCCTCGTACGCGCGTTACGCCGGGCGCACCCGGGACCCGGCGCGGGTGCGGCGGGTGCGGACCCAGGTCACGCTGATCACCCGCGTGGTGTCGGTGGCCGTCGGGGTGATCGCCTGCGCGGTGGCGCTCGTGACCTTCCCCTCCTTCCGGGCGCTGGGCACGTCGCTGCTGGCCTCGGCCGGGATCATCGGCATCGTGGCCGGCGTGGCCGCGCAGTCGACTCTCGGCAACCTCTTCGCCGGCTTCCAGATAGCCTTCGGCGACATGGTCCGGATCGGCGACACGGTCGTCGTCGACGGGGAGTGGGGCCTGGTCGAGGAGATCACCCTGACCTTCCTCACCGTCCGCACGTGGGACGAGCGGCGGGTGACGCTGCCGGTCTCGTACTTCACCTCGCGCCCCTTCGAGAACTGGTCCCGCGGCGGCGCCGAGATGACCGGCACGGTCTTCCTCCACTGCGACCACGCCACCCCGGTCCCGGCGCTCCGGGCGCATCTGCGCGGCTTTCTCGACGAGTGCCCCGGCTGGGACGGGCGAGGCTGGGACCTCGCGGTGACGGACACCTCGCCCACCGGCATCACCGTCCGGGCGCTGGTCACGGCGAAGGACCCGGACGAGCTGTGGACGCTGCGTTGCGGGGTCCGCGAGGAGCTGGTCCGCTGGCTCGCCAGGGAGCACCCGGCCGGGCTGCCGAGGATCGTCACGGGTCCGCCCCCGCACGGCGAGGACGGAGCTCCGTCGCCGGACTGAGGTGCTCAGCCGCGCCGGCCGCCGTCCTCCCGCGGCTCGTCGGGCGTCGACCAGGAATCGTCGCGGGGCGCTCCCGGACGCGGAGCCGTGACGTCGCCGACGGGACGTCGCCGGCGCGCCACGCGGCGGGAGCCCCACCAGAAGGCGCCGAGCAGGAGGGCGACGACGATCAGGCCGACGACGAGGGCGAAGCCCAGGGCGTTGGAGCCCGCCGAGGCGAGCGAGGGGGCGGCCGTGTACGCAATGACGCTGTTCATGGGTGCCTTCCGGTCGGAGGCGGGCGCACGCGACGGGCCCTTCGGGCGGGCCCGTGCGACGGGACACAGGGCGCGTCTCTCCCGTACCGGTGGCCGCAAACGTACCGACGGCCCCACGCACCGGTGAGGCGTCGGGCAAGCTGAGGGCATGAGCGACTTGTACGGTGCCGCCGTCGTCCTGCGCCCCTCGGCCCCTGAGGACGTCCCCGCCCTGGCCGCCATCCGGGCCACGCCCGAGGTGCGGGCCCGTTGGCGGGGGGAGGACGACCTGGCCGGGGAGGTCGCCTCCGACCTGGAGGACCCCGACACGCGCTGTCTGACCATCCGGTTCTCCGACCGGATCGTGGGCATGATCCAGTGGTACGCCGAGGACGAGCCGGACTACCGGCACGCCGGGATCGACCTGTTCCTCGACCCGTCGGTGCACGGCCGGGGTCTGGGCACGGACGCCGTCCGCGCCCTCGCCCGCCACCTCGTCGACGACCACGGCTTCCACCGGCTGGTCATCGATCCCGCCGCCGACAACGCGGCGGCGATCCGCTGCTATGAGAAGGCCGGGTTCCGCCCCGTCGGGGTGATGCGCCAGTACGAACGGGGCGCGGACGGCACCTGGCACGACGGCCTGCTGATGGACCTGCTGGCGGCGGAGCTGGTGCGCTGAGCCGGTCGGGGCGGACGCCCCGAGGCTTCACCCGGACCCGGACCCGGACCCGGACCCGGACCCAGACCCAGACCCAGACCGCACCCGCACCCGCACCCGCACCCGCACCCTCGCTCCCAGGAGCGGGACCGTGAGGGAATCGCATCGGGTCAGGCGTGCTGATCGGGTCAGGCGTGCTGCTGCGGGTGCAGGTCGAAGGTGACGTGCGGGCCGAGCGCGTGCAGGAAGTCGAAGGCGTCGAAGATCTCGCCGGCGGAAGCGACCCCGACGGTCCTGGTGCGGCCGGTCAGGACGCGATCGAGGGCCTCGGCGACGAGGGGCGCGGTGACGGCGTAGATGTCCTGGCCGCCGGCCGTGGCCCGGCGTTCGGCTCCTCCGGAGCGGACGACGACGTCGACGAGGAAGGTCTGATCCGAGCGCCCGCGCTCGTCGGCGGCGGTCGGGGCGGGCGTGTGAGGGGCGGCGACGTCCCGGGCCGCCTCGGCGCTCATGTAGGTGGTCACGTCGGGGATGGAGAGGTGCTGGGGGACGGTGACGACGTCGGCCATGGTGAACTCCCCGATCACCTGCCGCGGTCCCATCGGTTCCGGAAAGGCCCACTCCAGGGTGGGCGCGGCGTCGGTGCGGCGCTCCCACTGCCCGCCGCTGTAGCGCAGGCGGTGGTCGCCGCGGCGCGCGCGGGAGACCGCCCCCGAGAGCCGGGTACCCGTGGTGGGGTGCCAGTTGCTGAGCGCGTAGGCGATGTGCGCCTCGTCGGCCTCGGCCCAGTCGCCCATCGCCGCGGTGGTCAGCAGGTCACCGAGCCCGCCGAAGAAGGCCATGGCCGGGACGATCACCGCGCCCGCGTCCCGGGCCCGCTCGCGGTAGTGGGCGAAGGTGTCGAGGTTGGCCTCGAGTTCGGCGGCCACGTCGAGGTAGGGGATCCGCGCGCGGAGCGCGGCCTCGATGACGGGGCCGGTGGTCGAAGCGAAGGGGCCGGCACAGTTGATCACCGCCGCGGTGCCCGCCAGGGCCCGGTCCAGCGAAGCCGGGTCCTCGACCGACGCCACCCGGGCCTCCAGCCCGTGTTCGCGGGCCATCTCCTCCAAGGCCGGTGCGTTGCGCCCGGACAGCACCGGGGTGAACCCCCGCGCCGACAGCTCCGCGACCACGAACCGACCGGTGTGACCGTAGGCGCCGAACACCGTCACCGGCTTGCCTGACCCCATGAGAATCTCCCGTGCACTCGAACGCCCGCCGCGAGCTCGATCCGCCGCGGCCCGACACACACAGCCTGGCCCTCCGGCAGCACCCCGCACGAGTGTCGGAAACGACATGCCCCGTACAGTTCCGGACATGCCCGCTGTCGCACTGGCCGTCACCGACGGCATGCTCCACTACGAACTGTCCGTGGCTGTCGAGGTCTTCGGATCCGACCTGACCCACCTCGTGGATCCCTGGTACGACTTCTCCCTGTGCGGGAGCGCGCCGGTGCGCGTCGGCCGCTTCCGCCTGGAACCCGACAGAGGACTCGACCAGCTCGCGCACGCGGACACCGTGATCGTGCCCGGCTGGGCCGACACCGACCGTGACCCACCCGTCGAGCTGGTCGAGGCGGTGCGTGCGGCCCACACGGCCGGTGCCCGCGTGGCCTCGCTGTGCACGGGCGCCTTCATCCTGGGCGCGGCAGGACTGCTCGACGGCAGGCGTGCCACCACACACTGGGCCCACACGCGGGAACTGGCCCGGCGTCACCCGGCGGCCACCGTCGATCCGGACGTCCTCTTCGTCGACAACGGCGACGTCCTCACCTCCGCGGGCAAGGCCGCCGCCATGGACCTGTGCCTGCACCTGGTCCGCCTGGACCACGGTTCGGCCAACGCCAACAAGATCGCCCGACGCCTGGTCATCCCGCCGCACCGCGACGGCGGCCAGGCGCAGTACATCGAATCCCCTCTCCCCGCGCAGGGGAACCACCCTCTGGGCGAGCTCTTCCCCTGGGTGCTGCAGCGGCTCGACCAGCCGCTGACCGTGGAGGGCCTGGCCCGCCAGGCCGGCATGAGCTCACGTCACCTCGGCCGCCACTTCAAGCGCCTCACCGGCACCACGCCGCTGCAATGGCTCCACACCCAGCGCATTCGCCACGCGCAGGAACTGCTGGAGACCACCGACGCCACCGTGGACACCGTCGCCGCGGCCACCGGCATGGGCACCGCCGCCACCCTGCGCCGCCACTTCCACCGCAGCGTCGGCGTCCCGCCCGACACCTACCGCCGCACCTTCCGCCCCTGAAAGAGGGCCGAACCCGGCCGACCCCCGGCGCCGGCAGTCCATCCGTCACCGCCCGCCGCATCGTGATCAAAGCTTTGACCTGCGGATTTCGTACGAGTCCCTGGTGTGAACAGTCGGCGAATCCCTGGCGTGACGGGTGTTCGAGGCGCCGTCCCACGTCCTAGCCTCCCCGCCATGTCCGACTTCTCACGCCGTAAGGTCCTCGGCACTCTCGCCGCGGGCTCCGCGCTCTCCGTCCTGCCGCCCTCCCTCCTCACGGCCATGGCCGCCCCCTTGCCGCGCGGTGGCCTCCGGGCCGTCGAGCACGTCATCGTGCTGATGCAGGAGAACCGCTCCTTCGACAACTACTTCGGCACCCTCAGGGGCGTCCGCGGCTTCGGCGACAGCGGGGCGCTGCGACTGCCCGACGGTACGAGCGTGTTCGAGCAGCCCCGCGCCGGCGGGCCCGCCGTCCTGCCGTTCTCCGCGCGGCGGGCGGCCGTCGACGCCGGACGGCCCGAGAGCGACATCCAGTACCTCGGCTCGCTGCCGCACGGCTTCCCCGACGGGGTGCAGGCCCGCGCGAACGGATGGTGGAACGACTGGATCGCGGCCAAGGGCCAGAGCACCATGGCCCACTACGACCGGCGCGACATCCCCCTCCAGTACGAACTCGCCGACCGCTTCACCCTCTGCGACGCCTACCACTGCTCCGTCTTCGGCTCCACGAACCCCAACCGCAACTACCTGTGGACCGGCACCACCGGGTTCGAGCCCAACGGCGGGGGCCGGGCCGTCACCAACGCCGCGTACTCCTACGGCCACGCCGGCTACGACTGGACCACCTACCCGGAGCGTCTGGAGGCCGCCGGGGTCTCCTGGCAGATCTACCAGGAATGGGACAACTTCACCGACAACGCGGTGGAGTACTTCAAGCCCTGGAAGCGGATCGGCCGGAAGATCCTCACCGCCGCCGGGTTCGCCCACGCCACCACCGAGGAGTTCTACGACAAGCTGTGGGCGAAGAACGACAGTGCGCGACAGGCCGATCTGGCCCGGTTCCGCACCGCGGTCGACGCCCTCCCCGAGGACGAGCGCCGGCTCTTCCTCCGCGGCGCCTACCGCTCCGAACCGGGCACCCTGCTCACCCGGATCAAGGCCGACATCAAGGCCGGGACCCTCCCCGAGGTCAGCTGGGTGGTGCCCACGGCCGCACTGTCCGAACACCCCGGCTCCTCCACGCCCGTCGGCAGCGCCGGCCTCGTCTACGACCTCCTGGACGCCATCGCCTCGGACCCCGGGACCTGGTCGAAGACCGCGCTGTTCATCAACTTCGACGAGAACGACGGCTACTTCGACCACGTCCCCGCTCCCACCGCGCCCAGGCCGGACACCGGCGACGGCGACGACTGGGTGGGCGGCCGCCCCGTCGGCCCCGGACCACGCGTCCCGATGACCGTCGTGTCCCCCTGGACGGTCGGCGGGTTCGTGAACTCCGAGCTCTTCGACCACACCTCGGTGATCCGGTTCCTGGAGAAGTGGACCGGCGTCCAGGAACCCAACATCAGCGCCTGGCGGCGCAGCGTCTTCGGCGACCTGACCTCCGTGTTCGACTTCGACCGCGCCTACCGGCAGCCCGAGGTGGAGCAGCCCGGCGCCGTCCCGGTACCGATCGGCCGCTGGAACCCGGTGCCGCCGGCGACGCAGGAGCGGCCCGTCCAGGAGCCCGGCGTCCGCCCCACCCGGCCGTCCCCGTACCGGCTCTCGCTGCACGCCGCCGTCACCGCCACCGAGGTGCGGCTGGGACTCGGCAACGAGGGGCGGCGGGCCGCCGCGATCACCGCGTACCCGGGGGACGGGACCGCTCCGCGCACGTGGACCGTCGCCGGCCGGGACAGCACCACCGGCAGCCTGCCGTACGGCCCCGAGGGCTACGACCTCCAGGTGCACGGCCCCGGCTGGGCACGGTGGGAACTGCGGGGCGCGGGCACCGGCGCCGAGGCGCATGTCGTGGAGCGCGCCCACGCCCGCAGCGTCGACGTGGAGTGCGGCAACCCGTCGGAGCGGACCCGCACGCTCCTGGTGGGGGAGTCCACCCATCCGCGGCGCGGCGAGGGCCGTGTGCAGAGGGTCCGGCTGGCACCCGGCCGCACGCGGACCGTGTCCGTACCGCTCGCCCGCCACGGCTGGTACGACATCGTGGTGCTCGACGAGGACGACCCCCGCTTCCTGCGGCGGATGTCCGGCCGGCCCGCGGACAGCGGACCGGGCGCCACCGACCCGGCGATCGGGACCGGTCCGGCACTGAGCGCGGCCCTCACCCTGCCGGAGCCGCTGCCGCCGTTGACCGCCCCGTTCGTGCAGGGCAGCCCCGCCGAGGTGACGGTGCGCATACGCAACGAGGAGACGGACCGGCTGCGGGACCTCGCCGTGTCGCTGTCGGCACCGGCCGGCTGGACGGTCGAGTCCGCCGGGCCGGTCCCGCGGAGCCTGCCCGGCGGCGGATCGGCGGACCTGCGCTTCACGGTCACCCCCGCGGCGGACGCCACCGGCGCCACCCTCACGGTCGTGGCCCGCGCCGAAGGCGACGGCCTGCTGCGCGTCGCGGACGCCCGGGTCCGGGCCGAGGTCGCCCGCGCGGTGACCCTGACCCTGACCGCGCCGGCGAGCTCCCCCGGCACCGACGGCTGCGCGCTCTACCCCGAGCGGCCGCTGGCCGTGACCGCCACCGTCACCAACGCGGGCAACGCCCCGCTCACCGACCTGTCGGCGGCGCTGGCGGCACCGGACGGGTGGCGTGCCGAGGCGGCCGCCGGCACCCCGGCCTCGGTTCCGGCCCGTACGTCGGTGAAGGTGGTCTGGGAGGTCACGGCGCCGGCCGCGGCGGCCCGCACCTCGGCGACGCTGAAGGCGACCGTCGGCGCACGCACCGCGGGCGGTTCGGCGGTGGAGCAGACGGGGACCCTGGCCACCCGGGTGGGGCCGGTGATGACCGGCTACCTGCTCGCCGAGGACTTCGAGTCCCTCGCCGACCGGCTGGCCCCGGCCACCGACCTGAGCCGTCCGGGGCTGCGGGGCTGGACGCGGACCCCGCCCGAGGGGTGGACGGTCACCAACGCGGCCGGGATGCCCCAGGGGACGGAGGAACTCGACGGCTGGTCGTTCCTGTCCCGGCAGTTCTGGTTCCCGGCCGGCCAGGAACGCGGCGCGTTCGGCCGGTCCCTGGGCATCGTCGCCGTCGCCGACCCGGACGACTGGGACGACACGGGCAGCCCGTCCAGCCGCGGCACCTTCGACTCGACGCTGACGACGCCCGCGGTCGCGATCCCGGCGGGGACCCCGACGCTGTACCTGGGCTTCGACTCCCACTACCGCCAGGAGAGCCCGCAGGAGGCGGAGGTGACCGTGGCCTTCGACACCGGCGCCACCTCTCGGGTCCTGCACTACTCCAGCGCCCCGTCCGGGAACACCAACAACGGCCGCGACCAGCAGAACCGTCTCGTGACCTGTTCCTTCCCGGTGCCGGCCGACGCGCGCTCCGTGAAGGTGGGCTTCCGGGTCCACCACGCGGGCAACAACTGGTTCTGGGCCGTGGACAACATCAGGCTGGGAGCCACCCCGCTCGCCGACGCCTGACCGACCGCGCCCCCAGTCCCCAGCCCCCCCCACCCCCGCCCGCCGGAGTCGGCCGGGGGTGGGGGCCAGGCCGGGATTGGCCGAACTCCGCGTAGACCGGATAGATGCCTGAGGCATGTAGTGGGTGTGGCGCCAACGCCGGAGCCAACGATCCGCCGTCTGCGAGGTCCCTGATGACGACAACGGAAGACGCCGTCGCCTTTCCCCAGAGCCGATCCTGCCCCTACCACCCCCCGGCCGCGTACGACCCCCTTCGCAAGGACCGTCCCCTGTCCCGGGTCACCCTGTGGGACGGCCGGGAAGTCTGGTTCGTGACCGGACACCGGACCGCGCGGGCCCTGTTGGCCGATCAGCGCCTGTCCACCGATTCCACCCACCCGGACTTCCCGATCCCCACCGAACGTGCCCAGGCCCTCCGCAGCCGCCGGCGCGCCGCGCTCCTCGGGTGGGACGACCCCGAGCACAACGTCCAGCGCAGGATGCTGATCCCGAGCTTCTCGCTCAAGCGCACGGACGCCATGCGTCCCCGGATCCAGGCGACCGTGGACAGGCTGCTCGACGCCATGGAGGCGGCCGGTCCGCCGGCCGAGCTGGTGAGCGCGTTCGCGCTGCCGGTGCCCTCGATCGTCATCTGCGACCTGCTGGGTGTGCCGTACGAGGACCACGACTTCTTCGAGGAACAGTCCCGACGGCTGCTCCGCGGCCCCACGGGGGAGGACATCGAGGACGCGCTGGCCCGGCTGGAGGGCTACCTCGGCGAGCTCATCGACGGCAAGCGCGCCAAGCCCGGCGACGGCGTCCTGGACGACCTGGTCGCACGGCAGGCGCGCGAGGGCGGTCCCGACCGCGAGGAGCTGGTGCAGCTGGCGACCATCCTGCTCGTCGCGGGGCACGAGACCACCGCCAACATGATCTCTCTGGGTACGTACACGCTGCTGCGTCACCCCGAGAGGATGGCGCAGCTCCGCGCGGATCCGAGCCTGCTGCCGACGGCCGTGGAGGAGCTCCTGCGGTTCCTGTCGATCGCGGACGGCATGCTGCGCGTGGCCCGTGAGGACCTGGAGATCGAGGGGACGGTCATCCGCGCCGGCGAGGGGGTGGTCTTCTCCACCTCCCTCATCAACCGCGACGGCGCGGTCTACGCCGACCCGGACGCACTCGACTGGGAGCGCACGGCCCGGCACCACGTCGCCTTCGGCTTCGGCATCCACCAGTGCCTGGGCCAGAACCTGGCGCGCGCGGAACTGGAGATCGCCCTCGGCACGCTGCTGCGGCGCCTGCCCGGCCTGCGACTCGCGGCACCCGCCGAGGAGATCCCCTTCAAGCCCGGCGACACGATCCAGGGGATGCTGGAACTCCCCGTCGCCTGGTGAGCGCCCCCGCCAGGCGAGAATCCGGCCCCACGAGAAGGGAAGGCCCACGGGTGCGCATCTCCATCGACCCGGACATCTGCATGGGGGCGGGCCAGTGCGCCCTGGTCTCTCCCGATGTCTTCACCCAGGACGACGACGGCTTCGGCACCGTCCTGCCCGGCCGCGAGGACGGAGCGGGCGGGACCCTGGTCCGCGAGGCGGCCCGCGCCTGTCCCGTCCAGGCGATCAGCCTGGAGGAGGCACGGGCCCCGGACCGGTAAGGAGAAGGGCGGGCGCGCGTGCACGGGTGTCGGGGGCGCGGTCACCCGCGCCCCCTTGGTGTGCCGTGCCGTCAGGTGAGGAACCACAGCAGCGTGACCCGGATGTCGAGGTCCTCGGGCCAGTTCACTCCGACGCGGACCCCCACCTTGCCCTGGTCCATGGCCACCAGTTGGTGGAGGGTGACGGCCGCGGCTCCCATGACGGGCTTGTCGCTGGCCCTGTTGTACTCGGTGACGGAGCCGAGCACCATGGCGTGGGCTCCCTTGAAACCGGGGACGTCCAGGATCCGCTCGAAGACGCCGTGGCCCCTCATCTCGAAGGGTTGGGAGGCCATCTCCGGATTCAGCAGGGCCTTGCCCTCGATCCCGCCCGCAGACGGGATGACTTCCTCGGCCCGGGCCTGCACCACGCCGCTGTTGTCGCGTGCCGTGTCGCTGGTGGCGGCTTCTCGAAGAGTGTTGTGCGTCATGTCCTCGTCCTTTCGGTGAGGAGGATCCCGACGGGGCGGCGCCAGGCCGGTGCCCTCCTGTCGTGTGCGTCAGGCCGGTACGGGGGTCTCCGGCGGACCGGACCGTTCGCGCCGGCGGCTCGACGAGGGTGTTCGCCCCGTCCTCGTTGTGCGAGCCGGCCGGCTGGGTACCGGTCTTCCCTTTCATGGTGGGCCGGATCCGCGGCGCCGCGACCCCCTGATGTCAGGGATGGACGGACGGCGGAACAGGAGGCGCCGGATCGGCCGGAGCGGCCCCGTACGGAACGCTTCCGGGACACCGCCTCGCCGAACGGATCAGGGACGGCCCCGGCGCCGACAGGGTCAGCGGGTGAGCGCCGCGCCGAGTTCGTCCCGCCCGTCCGCTCCGGTCTTGCGGAAGACCGACTTGAGGTGGTCGTTGACCGTGTACGCGGACAGGTCGAGGCGGCGGGCGATCTGCTTGACGGACGCCTTCGTGCGGAGCTGCGTGACGACGTCGCGTTCCCGGGGGGTGAGGGAGTACCACGCGCACAGGGACGGCAGGACGAGGTCCCAGGTGGCCCCCTGGACGACGAGGGCGACATCGCCGGTGGCGCCCCCGTCGAGCACCTGGCCCTGGCAGGTGGTCCAGCGGCCGCAGACCGCCGGGGGCGCGCACACCAGAGGGAGCGAACCGCCCCGGCGGCGGGCCTCCGCCCGGGTGACGAGGGAGAGCGACAGGAGGAAGGCTTCCGGTACCCACGAGGGGATGGCGCGCGCCGCCCACTGGTCCAGCCAGAGCTGCGCCTGCGGGCTGACCGCCTTGATCCGGTGGTCGGGGCCGACGGTGATCACGCCCGGCGACAGGGGCGGAACCTCGGGGCAGAGCGGGCCGGCGGTCGCGTACCGGCGCAGGGCGGTCAGCAGCGCGGGTACGAGCCGAGCCGCCCGCTCGGCATCGTCCTGGCCGAACGGCGCCGTACCCGCGCAGCGGAGCAGCCCGAGCGCTCCCCACACGCCCCGCCGGTCCCGCAGCAGCAGACGCAGCTCGGAACTCGCCCCGTGGGCGGTGAGGATCTCCCGCATGCGCGGGTCCGTCACGGGCGAGCCGTCCGTGGCGGCCCCCACGACGACGGCCGGGGTCCGCAGGAGCGTCGGGATCGCCGGCCGCTGCGGGCCGCCTCCCAGGTGCCGGTGCATGACGAGCGCCCGGACCAGCGCGGGGTCGTACTCGTGCCAGAAGCTGAAACTGCCGAGCCCGGGACCCGTCGCGGGGTCGGTCCCCACCAGACTCAGGCCGTCGTGGGCGACGATGGGGGCGAGCACCCGCGAGATCCCCGCTCCTACCTGCTCGGGGCCGGTGCTCTGGCTCGCCGCCGCGTAGAGGTCACCTGCCAGACGCCTGTCGTCGAAGAACGTGAGGCCCATATCGCACCATTATCCCCGTATGTATGGAGTGTGGCCCGGCCTGCCCGGGAATCCGGGCAGGGAGCAGGAATCCGGACAGGGACCGGGAACCTGGGCAGCCAAGGACCCGGACAGGCCTCGCCCCACAGATGACCGATCACGCCGTGCGGGGGCGGGGAGTTCGTCGCCCGGCCGCTGGTCACCGGTCACCGGGTCACCGGCGAGCGGTCCGGGCCTGCCCGCCAGGACGACGGGGGAGCCCACCGAGGGCCCTGGGCGTCACGGCGCCGCCTCGGCCCGACCGTCCGGATCCACTCGCTACCTCAGGTCCGGCAGCGACACGTCCGAGGGCCTGGAGCGCGTCCGACCCAGGGCGCGGTCGCCGGCCGGGTCGCGGCCGACCGACGCGAGTTCTCCGGCGATGCCGTCGTGGCCGGCGGCGTCCCTCCGCTGTGGGGATCATGTGCGGATCGGGGGAAGGTCCTGCACCGGTCCGCGGGGGTTCGGACCTCCCGGGGACAACCGCGCCCTCGGCCGCAGGGGCGTATAGCCTCCCAAACCGTCGCCAAGTCCACCTCCCCGGCGACTCCCTGACGTTCTGTCGATCAGGTTTGCGCGTTGCTCCGGCGTTCTGGAAGCCTCCGTGTCACTTGTCCCGCACATGAGCACGGAGGCACGCTCACATGCCCTCAAGGCGAATACGCCGCGCCTGGTTCACCGCCGCCGTCGCGGCCTCGCTCGCGTTCACCGGCCTGGTGGCCCCGGCTCAGGCCGAGGACGCGCCCGTCACGGACCCCACGATCCAGGAGCCCCTCACGGCCGAGGCCGCGCCCGCGCCGTTCGCGGCCACCGCCTGGACCTCGCCCGGCGGCGCGGCCTCGCCGGGCGACTTCACCCTGTCGCCCGGCGCGCTGAACGCCGAGACCACGACCCGGGTCGCCCGGCTGGACGCCGTCCTGCCCAAGTCGGGCGTGCAGAACCTCCTCGCCGGAGCGAACCGCACGGCCGAACCGTGGTGCTCCCGTGACCCGTTCGGCACCGCGTCCGACCCCGACGTCAAGTACTGCCTCCAGAGCGACGACTCCGTCTCGCGCGAGTGGGTGCCCCAGGGCATCACCGGCGTCTCCGACGCCAAGGACAACGAACTGTGGGGAGAGGCCGGGAACATCCAGCTCTTCGCCTCGTACGACGGCTGGGACCCGGGCCGCGAGACCGACCCGGACCCGGCGACCGGCGACTGCACCGCCGCCGAACTGGCCGCCGACGACGCCTGCAGCCAGAAGGGCGTCCGGATCACCTTCGTCCAGAGCCGGACCAACCCGGCCACCGGCAGCCCCGAGACCAAGTACCGGCACGTCCTGCTGGGCTGGACCTACGTGAACTCCGCCGACCACGTCTCCTTCGACGGGCTGCACGCCGCGGAGTACCCCATCCAGAAGGGCGTCCACGCCGGCGGGATCGTCTGGTACGGCAACTACCTCTACGTCGCCGACACCCGCAACGGCCTGCGCGTCTTCGACATGCGCACCATCATGGACCTGGACCCGGACGGCGACCCCGCCACGCACGACGCGATGGGCACCGACACCGACGGCGTGCAGACGACCGCGAACGTCCAGGACAAGACGAAGGTCGGCCGGCACAACAACGTCTGGTACAGCTTCGGCTACCGCTATGTGATGCCGCAGGTCGCCGCCTGGAAGTTCAAGGCGACCCAGAGCAACCCCAAGGGCTCCTACGCCTGCGTCTCGACCGGCGCCCCGAAGGCCTCGTACATCTCGCTCGACCGCAGCACCACCCCGGACCGGCTGCTGATGGGCGAGTACTGCCGTCCGCAGTCCGGCTACCCGTCCACCGGGCGCATCGCCTCGTACCCCGTCGCGGCCCTGGAGGGACGCTCCGCCGACGTGCCCGCGGAGGGCTGGGCCAACTACCTGCCCCTGACAGGCGGCGGCGCGCAGGGAGCGGCGGCGAACGGCGGCACGCTGTACGTCAACGAGTCCAAGGGCACGGACGAACCCGGCAACCTCTGGCGGTACCAGTGGAGCAACGGTCAGCTGGTCCAGGACGGCCAGGCCGTCAGGACCGCCCGAGGCGCCGAGGACCTCTACCTGGAGCGCGGCACCGGCCGCCTGTGGTCCCTCTCCGAACACCGGCCCGGGTCGGCGTCCGACTGCACCGCGAATCGGGACGCCGCCGATCCGGTGGGCACCGACTACTGCCAGCGGGTGCTCTACGGGCACAAGCTGAGCTGGCTCGACGCCCAGCCGTAGTCCGGGAGCCCGGGTGCCCGGGAGCCGGGTTCCCGGGATCCCGGGTTCAGGTCCCGGCGGGCCCGCCGAGCGTGCGTACGGCCTCCACGATCAGGTCCCAGAACCGGTCCGCGTCGACGTCGGTGGCGACGTCGACGCCGGCCGGCCGGCCCGTCACCCCGTGCAGGTCGACCACCGTCGCGCCCCGGGTGTGCGTCCCGTCCAGCTCCACCGTCACCGCCGCCCGGACGACACGGGCCAGCGCCGGATCGATCAGGTGGGCGACCGTGAGCGGATCGTGCAGCGGGGGCGCGTCGAAGCCGAACACCTCGCGGTAGGTGGACGCGAAGTAGGTGAGCAGCTCGACACAGAGCCGGCTCAGCGGGGTGCCGAGGGCGGCGATCCGGGCGACCACCTCGGGGGTGGCCCGCACCTGGTGGGTCGCGTTGAGGCCGAACATCGTCACCGGCAGCCCGCTGCGGAAGACGATGTCGGCCGCCTCCGGGTCGCACAGGATGTTGAACTCGGCGGCGGGCGTGGTGTTCCCCCGTTCCGTCGAACCGCCCATGAGCACGATCCGCCCGATGCGGGCGGCGAGTTCGGGATGCGCGAGCAGCAGCACCGCGATGTTGGTGAGCGGCCCGGTCGGCACGAGCGTCACCGGCTCCGGGTGCGCCAGAAGGGTGTCCCGCAGCAGGGCGAGCGCGTCGCGCGGGTCCTGCGGCACGTCCGGCTCGGCCGTGCCGAAACCGGGGCCGTCGAGCCCCGAGGCGCCGTGGATGTCCTCGGCGACCCGGCCCGGTCCGCGCAGCGGCCGGGCGCGGCCCGCGGCGATCGGCACGCCCCGGATCCCGGCCGCCGCGCACACCCGCCGGGCGTTGAGCGTGGTCTTCTCCACCGTCTGGTTGCCCGCGACGGTGGTGATGGCGAGCAGTTCGACCGCCGGATGGGCGGCGGCGAGGAGGATGTTGAACGCGTCGTCGTGACCGGGGTCGCAGTCGAGAATCACGGGAACCGGCATGCCCCCACCGTCCCACATCCGGCCTCGCCCGGCCCCGTCCACGGCGCGGTGGCAGTCGCCGGCTCGGGAGAGGGAGGGGAGACGCACGTCGTGGGGTGAACGCCTCGCGTCACCCGTAGAGTTCGGTGGCCGAAGACGTCCGCCGGGGGTGAGCGGTCGGGGTCGTGTAGGCGAAGTTCAGCACGGTACGACGCAGGCCCGGGCGTGTCAGGGGCGTGACGCGGTGCGCGGTGGTGTCGCTGCGGAGCAGGTAGGCGTCCCCGGCGTGGTGGTGGGCGGTGCGGGCGTGGCTGTCGTCCAGGTTCCGCAGGGACGCGGCCCGGGGCAGGAAGTGGACCAGTCCGCCGTCCGCGGGGTCGTCCGGCGCTTCGAGGAAGAGGACGAGGGCGAACGGGTGGTCGTCCGTGTGGGCGCCGTGGGTGTCGCCGGCGCGGTGCAGGATGTTCAGCACGTGCCGCTCGACGGGGTCCTCGACCTGGACGACGGGCTCGCCGGCCACCTGTCCCACCAGGCCGATGAGGTTCCGGTCCCGGTACAGCGCGGGGATCAGCCCGGACGTCTCGCTGATGACGTGGCCGCCGAGGGTCGTCATGTGGCGGGGCGAGTCGTCCATGCACTCCATCGCGAAGTCGCGGCGCCGTGCCCTGGCCTCCAGGCCGGTGGCCTCCCGTCCCAGTGCGGCGAGCCCGTCGCCGGTCAGCAGCCCGGGCAGGGCGAGGTAGCCGTCCCGCGCGAACCGGCCGGCATGGCCGGGCCCGAGGCGCGTGAGGACGTCGGCGTCGAGGAACGGGGACACGGTAGGACTCCGGGGCGGGCGGCGACATGTTCCCGTCTGCCTCCCCGCTTCCGACTCCTCGCACGCCCCCAGGGAGCCGAACGGCCGAACACCGCAGCCGCGGCACGGCAGACCGTCCCGCCGGTCCGGGCGAGCCTGGGGCGTACTCCCGATGCCTCGCGCCCCTTGCGTACGATGCCGCCCGAGGCTCGCCCGGACCGGCGGGGCATCATCGGGTCCACGACGTCACGGGCCGCCCCGTGGCCGACCTCGGCCTGGCGCTGCCGCCGCTCCTCGTCCGGCGCATCCTCGCCGAACTCCACCGCGCACGACCGAAGGGCGACCTTCCCCAGCGGCTCGACGCGCTCGCCCGTGCCGGCCGGCTCTTCGCCACCGGCATCCTCGACGGCGAGACCCCGAGAACCCGCGCGCCCGGCAGCACCGGCTCGTGACCTGTACGAGCGCCTGGGCCATGGTGCGTACAGCCGTGAACCGGACGCCCGGGACGAGGAGGGGCCGGGGCTCTCGTGGGTTCAGTGGTTCTCGGTGGAGCTGTGGGCTTCCTTCGGTGCGGGGGTTGTCCGGGGGCGGCGGGCCAGGGCGATCAGGGGGGCTGCGGCGAGGAGGAGGGCGAGGGCGCCGTAGCCGGTGGTGAGGGTGGTGACGGTGGCGACGCCGGCGACGAGGAGGGGGCCTCCGGCGTCGCCGAGTTCGCGGCCGAGTTCCGCTGAGCCCATGGTCTGGCCCATGCGTTCCTCGGGGGTGGCCGCGGCCAGGGCGGCGAAGCCGAGCGGGGTGATCAGGCCGGTGCCGGTCCCGATGAGCGCGGCGGCGAGGAGGATTCCGGCGAGCCCCGGCAGCATCGCGGCGGCGAGACCGGCGGCGGTGACGAGGAGTCCGGTGAGCAGGCCGGCGCGGGTGGTGAGGCGCCCGGCGTCGAGGGCGCGGCCGGCCTTGGGCTGCACGAGGGCGGCGGTGGCGGCGAGGACGGAGACGGCGGCACCGGTGGCGAGTGGGCCGAGTCCGGCGGCGGCGCCGGTGACGGGCAGGAAGCCGACGCCGACGGAGAGGGCGGCGGTGGCGGCGGCGAGGGCCGCGGTGGGGGCGAGGAAGGAGCGGTCGGCCAGGCGGCGGGCGAGGTCGGCGACCGTCTGCCGCTTGCGGGGCAGTGGGGGTACGGCGGGCACGGCGAGGGCGGCCCACAGGGAGACCGCGGCGGCGCACAGGGCCATGACGGTGAACAGCAGACGCAGACCGCCGGCCCAGACCAGCAGGCCGCCGAGCAGGGGGCCGAGGGTGTAGCCGATGGACTTGTAGAAGCCGTAGCTGCCGAACGCGCGCCCGCGCTTGGCCGACGGGTTGAGGCGGGCGACCATCGCGGAGGCCGCGGGGGAGAAGGCGGAGGCGGCGGCGCCCTGGCCGAGGCGGGCGGCCCACAGCCAGCCGGGGCTGTCGGCGAGGGCGTACAGCGCCGAGGCGGCGGCGAAGGCGACGAGGCCGCCGAGGAGGACGGGCTTGCCGCCGATCCGGTCGGCGAGCGAGCCGAAGACGGGCTTGAGGAGGACCTCGGCGCCGTCGTAGAGGGCGAGCAGTCCACCCAGGACGAGCAGGGAGGTGACGGCGTCCTCGGTGAACCCGCCGAGGTTGGCGGCGATGCCGTGGGCGCCGAACGCGGTGGTGAACCCGGCCGCGTACAGGGGCCACATCGCCCGTCTCGGGGCGGCCTGGGGTATGGGCCGGGGGGAGGCGCTGGTCATGAGGGTTCCTCGCTGCCGGTGTGGAGGGCGGCGAAGACGCGCTCGGCGTAGTCCTCGCACTCGGCGGTGCACTGCCTCAGCCGCGCTGCGGCCTCGGCGGCCTCGGGAGCTCCGAACACGTCCCGGGCGGTGAGGTCGCGGTGCCAGCGGCGCAGGCGCTCCAGGCTCTGTTCCTCCTCCTCCAGTTCGGCGAGGGTGAACTTGCCGATCCGGATCTCCTTGGCGATCTCCGCCCCGAACTTCGCGCAGTCGGAGAGAAACTCCGCCCAGTCCGCCGAGCGGGCGGCCGTGAACAGCTCACGGAAGCGGGCGGCGTCATCGGCGGAGCGGCCCGCGGCCTGGAGCGTGATGCCCTGACCGCCCGCACCGTCGGTGAGTTCGAGGGCGCGCCGGACCCCGTCGGCGAAGACCGGGACCTCCGGTACGGCCCAGATCCCCTGGCCCAGGGAGAGGGCGCCGATCCTGCGCAGCTCCCGCCACACCGCCACGCGGTGCCGGGAGGGTTCGGCGGGCAGCTTGATCACCAGGATCAGCCACCGCACGGAGTCATCGGGTTCCGTCACGGCGCAGAATGTAGCAGGCGTTACATCGATCATCGTGTTCGGAACTCGGGAATCCGTGCACCGCCGCGGTGTGCTGCCTGTCGGACCGGGCCGGCATCGCGGTGCCGGCCCGGTCCGACCGCGCCCGCCGGCGGGCGTCAGGGGATCGTCAGCCCGCAGACACGGCTGGCGGGGTCGTGGAGCCGCAGATCCCTGATCATCTTCTTGGCCATCACGAGGTGGCCGCGCTGGTTGGGATGGAGTCCGTCACCGAGGAGGGAGAGGGGCACCGCCCCTCCGTTGGACTTCAGCCAGTGCGCGTGATGGTCGACGAGGACGACGTTCAGTTCGGCCGCGACCTCCCGGGTGATCCGGGCGTAGTCGCCGAGGGAAGCCCGATCGGTCCAGCGGTCGACGTCGACCGGGTTGGGTGTCTGGAGCAGGGGGATCGCCCCGTCGGGCACAGCGCGGACAGCCGTCACCAGCTTGCGCAGGTTGGACCGGAAGACAGAGGGCCCGGTGGCCGCGGTGGCGGCGTCGTTCGTTCCGAGCATGATCGATACGACGCGGGGGCGGAACGCGGCGACCCGATCGGCGAACTTCGCCACGAGGTCGTTCGTGGTGCTGCCGCTGACGCCGGTGTCGATGACGAAATCGCTGTTCTTCGGCCTGCCGAGTTCCCAGCGCACCCGCTCCTGGAAGTGCTCGGGGTAGCTGCGCCAGCCGTTGGTCCACAGGGCGCCGTGGGTGATGCTGTCCCCGGTGGTCAACCAGACGGCAGGCTTGTCGGAGTTGAGGATCATCGAGAGCCGGCCGGCGTCGGCGAGGTCCACACGGACGCTCTCGGCGGCGATCTCCGACTGGGTCAGGACGCGGTCCCAGACGGCGACCCGCTGGATCCTGCCGGTGTAGAACCACCTGCCACCGGGCTGCTCGCTGTCGAGCGTGCGGGCGACGTTGAGCGCGGTGAGGCCGGGCACCGAACCGAAGAAGGACGCCTGGGGGACGGTGAGGACGGGGCGTCCGTCGGCGTGGAACGTACAACCGGCCGGGGAGACGGTGATCGCGACGGTGTGGAGCGCACCGTCGTCGTACATGGTGCGGGTGAGGTGGTTCTGTTTCACGACCCCGCCCTGGCGGACGGAGAACTGCAGGCGGCCGCCACTGACGCCGACCGTGAGTCCCGTCGACGGCTTCGTCGGGTCCGAGGCGCTGATCAGGGTCATCGAGAGGTTGCGGCTCGTGGTGGCGAAGGTGGCCAGGACCGTGCCCGCGGTGAGTCCGCGGACGGTGCCGATCGTGGCGGAGAGATCGGTGTACCTCCGGCCGTCGTAACTTCGGTCGAGTCGCCGGTCCAACACGGCCGGGGTGGCCGTGGCCGCGAAGGCCCAGGTGAACGGGGTGGTCAGGGCCGCCGCCAGGGTGCCGGCGGCCTGCAGGACGGATCGTCTGCGCAAGGTGTTCCCCTTCGGGGTGGAGGGCGCCCGTGCCATGCGGGACGCCCCTGTACGGGCTGACGCCGGCGGCCTCCCGTCGGCGGGTGGGGCCAGGCCGTGCCGCGAAGTCCTGATCAGCCGGCCGGTGGAGCGTGTCCCGTCCGCTGCGGCGGGCGACGCGCCCCTCGGGGGCCACCGCCGCCGTCGCCGTCGCCGACGACGTGGGGGCCGCCTCGCGTGCTCCTGATTCCCGGGGCCCGACCGGAGCCTTCCCCCACCGTCACCTGCCTCGCTTCCGGCCTCGCCGGTGCCGGGCCTGGCGTGCCTTTCCTCTGCCGTGTCCACCGAGGCACCGAGATCGCCCCCGAGCCTCCTGCGCCCAGATCGCCGAGCATCCATCCCTCCACCGCGACCGCGTCGATCAGGCCTTCATCACTGTGCCGTACTTCACCGCCGGCCACCTCGATGGCCGCGCCGATACCGTCTCGCTCTTCGCGATCGCGCAGATGGACCTGATCTGTCCCTCCGCTGACCGGAGCCTCAACACCACGCGGAGGGGCTGGAGGAGGCGAGGGCTGTACGGCGTGGGACTCCACCGTGTGGGACGACCGGCGTGGGACTGCGGGGAACCCAGCGGGGTGGGGGGTGGGGGAGAGGACATCGGATGGAACTGCGGGTCAGGAAGTCCGCTCTGCGCTTCCCTCCTGCGAGGGGGTGCCCACACCGCCCGCCACCAGGTCCCACCGGCCTAGAACGTCACCCGGACCGTCAGACCGCCCGTCTCACCCGCGTTGGGCGTCGGCGTCGCCTCGGCGCCGTGGGCGCGGGCGATGGCGTCGACGATCGGCAGGCCCAGCCCGGCGCCCTCCCCGGGGGCGTGCGTGCGTGCGTTCAGGCGGCGGAAGGGCTCGAAGAGCAGCGGGACCGTCTCGGCGGGCACGACCGGACCGGTGTTGGTCACTTCGATGCCGGTGCCCGGTCCGGTACGGACGTCGACGCGTCCGCCGGGGACGTTGTGCCGTACCGCGTTTGCGATCAGGTTGTGCAGCAGCCGCTCCAGGAGGACCGGGTCGCCCTCGACGGTCAGCGGCAGGGCCCGCACCGCGACGCGGACGTCGCGGTCGGCCGCCTCGTCGGCGAGCGCGGCCGCCGCCTGCCGGGCGAGTTCGTCCACCGCGACCGGGCGGCGTTCCTTCAGTCCCTGTTCGGAGGTGGCGAGGAGGAGCAGCCCCTCGATGATCCGCTCGCTGTCGTCGGCGACCTCGATGAGCTTCGCCCTGATGCGGGCCACCTGCTCGGGGGACGGATCCCCGGCGAGTCCGATCTCGGCCGCCGCGCGCTGGACGGCGAGCGGGGTGCGGAGTTCGTGCGCCGCGTTCGCCGCGAACCGCTGCTGGGCGGAGACCAGCCGCTCCATCCGGCCGAGCATGCCGTCGAACGTGTCGGCGAGCCGCTTCAGCTCGCCGGGCGGCCCGTCCAGCGCGATCCGCTCGTGCAGGTTCTCGCCGGAGAGCCGCCGGGCGGTGTCGGTGATCACGGCGATCGGTCGCAGGACCCGGCCCGCCGTCCACCACGCGACCGCGACCGACGCGACCGCGTAGCAGACGAGGACGAGGACGGAGACGGTCAGGAGCCGGTCCAGGGCGGCGGATCCGGCCGCGTCGCTGACCGTGCGCGTGAGCGCCATCGCCTCACCCGGCAGGACGCCGGTGGCGCTCGGCGCGGGGCTCGCCGGCAGGGCCCGGGTGGGGCCGGCGGTCGCCCACGGCGACGGCAGGTCCTCCAGCCGCTGGGCCGGGACCGCGGTGGTGACCGCCACGCTGATCGACGAGTACAGGCCCTGCTGGACGAGCAGGTACACGACCCCCGAGAGCAGGGCTCCGGCGACCACGAGCAGCACGGTGTACAGGGCCGTCAGCCGGACCCGTTCGCCGCTCAGAGCCGGCTCGCGGCCGCCCCGCGCGCCGGCGTCCGCCGTCCGGTGCGGTGCGGAGGAGCGCCGTGCGGAGGGGCGCGGTGCGGTGGGGCGCGGTGCGGTGGGGCGCGGCGAGGCCCCGCGGCGCAGGCCCCTCACGACGCGATCCGGTAGCCGGCGCCGGGGACGGTCTCCACCACCGGCGGATCGCCGAGTTTGGCCCGCAGCTTGCTGAGGGTGACCCGTACCGCGTTGGTGCGGTAGCTGGTGTGCTCCTCCCAGACCTGCTCGATCAGGTCCTCGCCGCTGACCACGGCGCCTTCGGCGCGCAGCAGCGCCTCCAGGACGCCGAACTCCTTGGGCGACAGGTGCAGGTGCCGTCCGTCCCGGTCGGCCTGGCGGCGGGCGGTGTCCAGGACGATCCCACGCCGTGCGAGGACGGGCGGGAGCGCGGGCCTCGCGCGCCGGCCCAGGGCCAGGACGCGCGCGAGGAGCTCGTCGTAGGCGAAGGGCTTGGTCAGGTAGTCGTCGGCGCCCATGCCGAGGCCCTCGACCCGGTCCCGTACCGTGCCCGCCGCCGTCAGCATCAGGACCCGGGTCATCAGCCGCTGCTCGACCACGCGGCGGCACACGTCGTCGCCGTGCATCCCGGGAAGGTCCCGGTCCAGGACGAGGACGTCGTACTCTCCCAGCCGCAGCTTCCGCAGGGCTTCCAGGCCGTCGGCCGCGATGTCCACGGCGATCGCGTCGCGGCGCAGCCCCTCCGCGATCATCTCCGCGAGGAACGCCTCGTCCTCCACCACCAGTACGCGCATGGCCCCTGTGTATCCGAAGGGGACCTTTCGGCGGTGTAAACGAAACCGTTGAGAGAAGCGAAACATCCCTTCGCGGCAGCCTCTGCGGCATGACGATTCGACGGATCATCCGCACGGCAGCCGCCCCCTGTCTGGCCGCGGCCCTCGCCCTCCTCGCCACCGCGTGCACCGGTTCCGACACCGGCGGGAAGGACTCCGGGAGCGCGAGCGAGGAGGGGAAGAAGGCCGACCAGGCCTTCGAGCACCGCAAGTGCCTGCGCGAACAAGGCCTCGACGTTCCCGAGCCCAAGCCGGGCGAGGAGGGCGTCGGGCTCACCATCGGCGGCGACGGAATGTCGAAAGAGAAGATGGAGAAGGCGTTCAAGGCCTGCGCGGACAAGGCCGGAGGCAGCGGATTCGGCAAGGAGCCGACACAGGCCGACAAGGACAGGGCGCTCGCGTACGCGAAGTGCATGCGGGAGAACGGCTTCGACATGCCCGACCCGAAGTTCGACGGGAGCGCGCAGAAGGCCCTGCCGATACCGCAGGGCGCGGAGAAGCAGAAGTTCGAGAAGGCGATGAAGGCCTGCGAAGGCGTGGCCCGTTGAACGGCCCGACGAGTGGCCCGACGAGTGGCCCGCTGACAGGTCCGGCGGACGACGCGCGGACCGGCGAGCGGCGGCCGCTCGGGCGGCGGCGCCTCGGGTTCGCGCTCCTCGCCATCGTCGCCCTCGCGGGCGGCGGGGTCGCCGTCACCGCGCTGACCGTCCCACCGGAGGCGTCGTCCGGGCCCGCGGACTCCGAGGGACTGCCGTCCGCGACGGCTCCGATCACCAGGGGCGACCTGGCGGACAGCTCACAGCAGGACGGAACCCTCGGTCACCTCGGGGAACGCAAGATCAACGCGGGCGGCACCGGCGGCACCCTCACCTGGCTGGCCCCCGCCGGCTCGGTCGTGTCCCGGGACGAGCGGCTCTACGAGGTCGACGGCGCGGCCGTGCGGCTGATGTACGGCGACGAGCCCATGTACCGGACCCTGAAGGCGGGCGACGAGGGCAGGGACGTACGGCAGCTGGAGGAGAACCTCGCCGCCCTCGGGTACACCGGCTTCGACGTCGACGAGGAGTACACGGCGAAGACGGCCGCGGCCGTCAAGCGCTGGCAGAAGTCCCACGGCGTGAAGCAGACCGGCACCGTCGGACCGGACCTGATCGCCTTCGCGGGCAGCGCGGTACGGGTCAAGGAAGCCGGCTCCGGATCCGGTGGCGACTCCGGCGGCGGGGGTCGGATCGCCCCCGGCGACCGGGTCACGGCGGGCTCCCCGGTCCTCACCGTGACGGGCTCCGAGCGGGTCGTCTCCTTCCGGGTCGCCGCCTCCGAGGCCGGTTCCGCGAAGACGGGGACGCGCGTCGGCGTCACGCTTCCCGACGGGACGCGGCTGCCGGGGAAGGTGACGGCGGTCGGCAGGACGGCGACGGCCGGTGACGACCCCCAGGATCGCACCCCCAAGATCGACATCACGGTCTCCTTCGACGACCCGGCCGCGGTCAAGGGTGTCGACCAGTCCCCGGTCACCGTCGAGCTCGTCGGCGAGACCCGCAGGGACGTCCTCTCCGTCCCGGTCAACGCCCTGCTCGCCCTGCCTGACGGCGGGTTCGGCGTCGAGGTGGTCGAGAACGGTGCCTCGCGGGACGTCCGGGTCGAGCTCGGCATGTTCGCGCAGGGCCGGGTCGAGATCAGCGGCCCGGGCCTGCGCGCGGGCATGAAGGTCGGGGTGCCGTCCTGATGACCTTCATGCCGCACTCCACCGCGGGCCCCGGCCCCGGTGACACCCCCGGCCGGGAGTTCGCCCCGCACCTCACCGCGGGCCCCAGCGCCGGCCACACCCCCGGCCCGGAGCTCGAACCGGTCTCAGGCCAGGTCTCCGGCCAGGTCGCCGTCCCGGTCGACGGCCCGGTCCGCGCCCCCGACCGGCCGCCGGTCGTCGAGCTCACCGGCGTCGTGAAGGAGTACGCGGGCGGCGTCCGCGCGCTCGACGGCGTCGACCTCATTATCGGAGCGGGCGAACTCGTCGGCATCGTCGGCCCCTCGGGCTCCGGCAAGTCGACCCTGCTCCACATCGTCGGCACCCTCGACCGCCCCACCTCGGGAACGGTCGCGATCGCCGGCCACGACGTCGCGAGGCTCACCGACCGCCGCCTCTCGGCCCTGCGCGCCCGCCACATCGGCTTCGTCTTCCAGGCCTTCCACCTGGCCCCGGGCCTCAGCGCCGTCGAGAACGTCGCCGAGGGGCTGCTCTACTCCGGGCTGCCCCGGGCCCGGCGCCGGGCGCTGGCCGCCGGGGCGCTGGCCCGGGTCGGCCTCGCCGACCGCATGCGGCACCGGCCGCACGAGCTGTCGGGCGGTCAGAAGCAGCGCGTCGCCATCGCCCGCGCCCTCGTCGGGCAGCCCGACCTGCTCCTCGCCGACGAACCCACCGGCGCGCTGGACACGGCGTCGGGCCAGGCCGTCATGGAGCTGCTGCACGCCCTGAACGACGAGGGCGCCACGATCGCGGTCATCACCCACGACACCGAGATCGCGCAACGGCTGCCGAGACAGGTCCGGATCCGCGACGGCCGGGTCGTCGCGGACTCGACCCGAGGAAAGGTCGTGCTCTGATGCCCGGCAGACGCACACGCACGGCGCCCCCGGCGCCCCCGGCGGCCGCGCGGCAGACGGGTGACCGGCGGACCGCCGTGCTCAGGGCCCGCCGCCTCGGCCCCCGCGACGTGCTGCACGTCGGCTCGGCGGGGCTGCGCAGCCGGCCCGTACGGGTGGTGCTGTCGGCGCTCGGGATCGCCATCGGCATCGCGACCATGATCGCGGTCGTCGGCATCTCGGCCTCCAGCCAGGCGCAGTTGCTCCAGCGGCTCGACGCGCTCGGCACGAACATGCTGGTCGCCAAGCCCGGCGAGGGGATGTTCAGCGGTCAGGAGGTGAGACTGCCCAAGGACGCCGTCGGAATGGTCGGCCGGATCGAGGGCGTGGAGGAGGCCGGCGCGACCGGAGACCTCAGGCACTCGGTGCGCCGCTCACGGCTGATCCCGGAGGAGGAGACGGGCGGCATCGCGGTGAAGGCGGCGACGGAAGGGCTGCTCGACGTGCTGCGCGGCACCCTGGCCTCCGGCAGCCGGCTGAACGCCGCCACCGGCCGCTACCCCTCCGTCGTCCTCGGGCACGTCGCCGCGGAACGGCTCGGCATCGACCGGCCGGGGCGCCAGGTCTGGGTCGACGACCGCTACTTCACCGTCGTCGGCATCCTCGACCCGCTGCCGCTCGCCCCCGAGATCGAGCGCTCCGCGCTCGTCGGCTGGGACGCGGCGCAGCGGCTGCTGGGCTTCGACGGACATCCCACCTCGGTGTACGAGCGGTCCACGGACGCCTCCGTCCGGCAGGTCCAGCGGCTGCTCGCGCCGACGATCGACCCGCGGAACCCGCAGAACGTCGCCGTGAGCGACCCGTCCGAGGCGCTCAAGGCGAAGGCGGCGACGGAGGGGGCGTTCTCCACCCTGCTCCTGGGCCTGGGCGGGATCGCCCTGCTGGTGGGAGGCGTCGGGGTTGCCAACACCATGATCATCTCGGTCCTGGAGCGGCGGCACGAGATCGGACTGCGCCGTTCGCTCGGTGCGACGCGGGGTCAGATCCGCATCCAGTTCGTCACGGAGTCCCTGATGCTCTCGGGCCTCGGCGGCATCGCCGGCGTGGGCCTGGGCGCGGCGGCGACGGCCGTGTACGCCTCCGCCGGGGGACTTCCCTGGGTCGTCCCGCCCTGGGCGGCCGGAGCCGGCTTCGCCGCGACGCTCCTGATCGGCACGGTGGCCGGCCTGTACCCGGCGGTGCGCGCCGCCCGTCAGTCACCGACGCTGGCCCTGGCGGCGGCGTAGGGGGACGACCGGTGGCCCGCCACGGCTCGGCGCGCGAACGCCGGGCCGTCGGCGGGGCGCGTACCGTTCCGGGGCCGGGAGGGCGGTGGGCCGACGTGGGTCGCATCGTTCCGGGGCCGGGGGAGGGCGGGCTTCGCTGATCCGACCGACTTCCCCGGTCCTCCGGACCTTCCCGCCCTCCGGACCTTCCCGCCCGCCGGATCCGTCAGTCTGCCGGTCGGGACGGGGGTACGGCCGCCGACGGCTCCTCCCGGAACCAGCGGATGGGACCCTCGGTGAGCCAGGATCCGTCGCCGAGGGGGTGGATGTCGTAGGAATGGGCGGCCTCGACGGCCAGCGGCTCGCTGTCGACGGTGCCGGTGGACACGTCGACGAGGTGGAACCGGTACCAGTCCTCCCCGTCCTCGGTCTCGCCGGCGAGGGTGACCACGGCCGTGTCCGGCGTCAGATAACCGCCGCTCCACTCCACGACGGTCTCGTCCGGGTCGTACCCGAAGGCCTCGACCGGGAGGGCGAGGAGCACCTCGCCGCCGGGGTGGCGGTGGAAGGCGACGTCCGCCTGCGCGTGGTCGACGGTCATGAACTGCTCGCCGCCGGGGGAAAGGGCGATCAGACAGCGGTCGGGCCAGGGGTACTCGGTGAACTCCACGTCCACGTCCACGTCCCCGTCGCCACCGGGCACGCCGCGCAGGACGACCGTGCCGTCCTGCCCCTCACCGATGTCGAGATAGACGCTGCCGTCCACGGGGTGCACGTGGTGGAAGCCGCCGTGCCCGGCCGTCCGGACTTCCCGGCGGGCGAGGACCGCCCCGCTCTCGGCGTCGTGCAGGACCCACTGGTCCGCATCGGCGCGGCCCGCCATCGCGTCCGGCCGGTAGACCCAGACGGTGCGGCCGTCGAGGGAGAGCGCGCAGCCGGGCCGGTGGCCGTGGCGGACGTCGGAACGGGGGGCGAACTCGGACTCCCACAGCAGGTCGCCTGAGCGGTCGAGGCAGACGACCCGGTGCAGAGTGGTGTACACGACCCGCGCAAGGTCCGGCCGGACCGCCGACCCCGTCACCTCGTCGCCGTCCAGCGGCCGGAACACCGCGGCGGGCTCCAGCGTCCCGATGGCGTCCGGTTCGACCGTATAGGCATGGATCCCGTCGTCGTGGTGACGGGT
This sequence comes from Streptomyces sp. NPDC047974, assembly GCF_040653375.1. Classification (NCBI taxonomy): domain Bacteria; kingdom Bacillati; phylum Actinomycetota; class Actinomycetes; order Kitasatosporales; family Streptomycetaceae; genus Streptomyces; species Streptomyces sp. NPDC047974. Next base: position 3,523 of record NZ_JBEZNU010000001.1, on the reverse strand, counting down.
GATGACCACTGGGGGCTGCACGGGAACCATCAGCCGAGCCTATCCCGTGCCGGGCGCCTGTTGATCTTCCGCGTCGCGGAAGGTGGACGAGGCTGCCGGTCGTGCGCGGACGACGGGCGCGCGCGAGGGACACCGGACGGAGGGCCGAGGGAACGGGTGGATGCCGAGCTGTTCCCGGACGGGCGACCTGGAGGAGGCCCGGTTTGTGGCGGGACTCCTCCACGCCGACCTCGGAGCCCGTCTCCAGCGCTGCACGGACGCCCTCGAAGCGCACGGCATCTCCCACCCCTTCTGATCGGCCCCGCGCCACTTCCCGACGCGTTCAGGCCGAGGGGAGGCGCTGTGGCGGGCGCGGGTCCGGTGGCGCGGATCCCGGGGGCGTCACGCGCCCCACGATCCTGGGGTCAGGCGCCCCGGGATCCCCGGCGTCAGGGGCTTCCGCCTCCACCGGGCGCGTACCCCTCCGGCCGCCCGCCTCGCCCTCAGGGCTGCCCTCGCCACGGCTGCCTGGCGGTCGAGCGCTCCTTCAAGCGGCCTACGCGCGCCTTCCGTTCCGCTCCGGTGAGAAGTCCGATGAGACGGGCAGGACAGGTGAGACAGGTGAGACAGGTGAGACAGGTGAGACAGGTGAGACAGGTGAGACAGATGAGACGAGTGGGATGGGTGAGGCCCAGCCCCGGGTCACGTTCCTCCTGCGGACAGGGTGTCTTCTTCCGCTCATGCAACGCCCGCCCGGTGCGGGACGGCCACCGTCTCGGCCTGCGCGGAGCTGGTGCGGCGGCCGGCGGGGGTTGCCCACCGCCGCCTGGCGGGTACTGAACTCCGGTTCGTGGGTGAGCCGTTCGACCAGCGGGGGAGTGGCGTCGGTCCGGCAGGGGCAGTCGGCAAGGGGCGCCGCAGGGGTGGTCCGCGGAGCGCGTGGCGACGTCCTCGCGGGGGAGGCGGGAGCGCGTCTCCGCCATCCAGGCGGAGAAGGTGCCGCCGAGCCGTGCGTACACCCCGGAGCAGGAACTCCTCCGGGGTATCCGGATGGTGCACGGCCGGCCGGTCCTCCACCTCGGGGCCCCGTTGCACGCCTCTCCTGGCCCCGGACGCCACCGGGTCGTGGGCGTCGCGTCGCACGCGTCCAGCGCAGCGGCCCACCGCACCTCGGAGTCGGAATCGGCGTCGGCGAGCAGCGCAGACTTGTCGTCCGGCGCCGGCTGGAACGAGTCCAGGAGGGCCGTCCCTACGAGGGGGGCGGGAACGCCGAGCAGGCGCGCGCACCCCGTCCGGGATCGCGCGACGCAACGGCGGATGGCAGGGGACGTCTTCCTGGCAACGTGTGGATCCACCCGCCTGGGGAGATGGGGAGCACCCCTGTTATCGTGCGCCGATGTCAACGATCAAGCAGTTCCAAGTGACCTTCGACTGTGCCGAACCTGCGCGGCTCGCCGCCTTCTGGTGCGAGGTGCTGGGGTACGTCGTACCGACGGTCCCGGAGGGCTTCTCCACGTGGGAGGAGTACCACCACTCGCTGCCGCCTGAGGACGAGGTCTACTTCGCGTGTACCGATCCCTCGGGTGCGGGTCCGCGCGTGCTCTTCCAGCGAGTTCCCGAAGGCAAGGTCGTCAAGAACCGGGTGCACCTCGACGTGCGGGTCGGTACGGGGCTCGTGGGCGACGAGCGCCTGGCCACTCTCGAGGCCGAATGTGCACGGCTGACGGCGCTCGGCGCGAAGCACGTGCTGACGCAGCGCGCCGATGGCGTCAACGAGTCGTGCATCACGATGCAGGACATCGAGGGCAACGAGTTCTGCCTCTCCTGAGTCTCCGCCGAGTTCCTGGAGGCCCCGTCGCAGTCCCCGTGGCCCTCGACGGCGGTGCTCCGGATCGTCGGGTTGCGGATGATGACGTTGGGGGTGCCGGGGTCCGGGTGCAGCCTGTCGTGGACCAGCACGGCGGTGTCCCCGAGTCCGATGACGGTCTTGTCGGAGCGACGGTGATCTCGGTGCCGAATGGCCGGCGGGTCAGGGCGCCGGACACCTGGATGACGTACGGCTCGGCGGCCTGGGCGGGCAGGACGGGGGCGAGGGCGGCCGGCAGCACACCGGAGCGGCGGGCACGCGCGGCCCCGTGCATGGCACCGACTACGGCGGCCTCGACCCGGCCGGGCGGCCGGCTGCGTCCGCCCGGCGAGGTTCGGCTCTTCTCAGGCGCAGGAGCAGCAGTAGCAGTAACACATCAGCGCGCCGTAGCGGCCGACCTCGAAGGAGTACTCCATCCCCGCCGGGATGTACATCCAGTCCCCGGCCGTGAGCTCATGGCCGTCGTAGATGATCGACCCGCTCGCGATGAACCGGATGCCGGCGCCGCCGTTGTGCGCGTGTGGGGACGCCTGCGCACCCGGCTCGGCCACCGTGATGTACAGCTGGGACTCGCAGGCCATGTACACAGGAAGCTGCCACTTGCGGAACCCCGGTGGGACATTGTCGACCTCGAGCACCTTGAGCGCCTTCTCGACTCCTGGGTCCCTTGAGGTGATGATGCTGCCCTCGACGTCGAGTCCGCTGTCGCGGACCGCGTTCTTGATGCGCTCCACGCCCTGCTCGAACGTGAGCCTGTTGGGATCGAAAGTCTGCTTCGCCACGGGCTTCTCCTCCTGTGCGATGGCCACGGGCCATCCTGAGTTCGGTCGAAGAAGTGCGTTCCCCCGCCTGCTTCGGCCCCACGGCAGGTGGAGAGCTTTCACTGCGACAGCGTCATCGAAGCAACCATGCGGCGTAGCTGCGTTCGGAAGGGCCCTGCTCTTCCTCCTCTGACGGAGGCCCTACGACACCCGTCACGCCCACGCCAAGCCGAGCTTCCGCAGGGCGTCCAGCCGCTCCTGGTCGAGCTTGTCCCGCCAGGTCTTGGCGTTGGACACCGACGCGCTGAGCTTCACTGCCACCGCCACTGCCATCGCCACCGGCTCCGTCTAGGACCTGTCCGGCCGATCAAGGTCGCGTTCCATCGGGCAGAATGCCCTGGGTGGATGCCTCAATGACCATCGCGGATGCCCTGAATCACAAGAACCCTTGGACGCCCGCTCACCAAGCGGTGGAGCTGAGCGAGCACGCCACGCTCACGCGCATCCTCGACGAGGGAGCCGACGCTGACGAGGTCTGCTGCCAGATGACTCTGCTGATGCACGCCATCGACACAGAGGTCGATGTCGCGAACCAGTCGGGGGAGCCGATCGACAGCGCACTGACCGCGATCCTCCTGGCATACGGTGCTGATCCACATCTCGCGGTGAACGGCGAAGCCGCCTACGACTGGGCCCGCAAGCTCCGCCACGACATGGCGATCAGGCTGATGGATCGGTTCAGCACCCGCACCACCAAGCTGGCAGCCCGATTCAGAAGGGTCCGCCGACAGTAGCTTCTGCCGATGATCGGCCGGACAGGTCCTAGTAGTGCTTCGTTAGGTCTGCTGTCCGTGAGGTTGCGAATGGTGCCTAGGATGCGGGCCATGGTGATCATCGACGTAGCTTCAGTCGCAAG